>NZ_FOHF01000012.1:0-57567 GCF_900111635.1 Pseudobutyrivibrio sp. C4
AAGGAAATAAGATCCCTTATAGACGATAAGGTAGATAGGTTCAAGGTGTAAGTGCGGTAACGCATTCAGCTGATGAATACTAATAGATCGAAGGTTTATTCTAAAAGGAAGATGTGTAGCGAATTTTCGGACACTAAGTTTTACTGTGTGAAGTTTTGAGGTTGCTATAAGAGAAGTAGCAAGCAAGAGCTTGCTTTTTTCGTAGAGAAACCACTATTTGGGGGCGTAGCTCAGTTGGGAGAGCACCTGCCTTGCAAGCAGGGGGTCAAGAGTTCGAATCTCTCCGTCTCCACTAAAGTTCTTGCTAAATGCAAGAACTTTTTGTTTGCCTAAGATAGAAAAAATAATGTGAAAATTTTGTGATTTTTCTATTGAAAGCGACTAGATATTGTGTTAATATTTACTAGTCGCGTGGGTGAGGGACTCAAATCAATTTTGGGTTTTTCGCTTACGATTTAGGGGATTGGTCAAATGGTATGATAGGGGTCTCCAAAACCTTTGGTGGGAGTTCGATTCTCTCATCCCCTGTTACTAAAAGCCTTGGAAGATATACTTCCAGGGCTTTTTTCGTATATAAAACAGTGATAAATACACTACTTAATTAATTGAATGTGTAAAAACAAAATGATATAATAAACTAAAATAGTCAGAAAATTCAATTTATAATTTTCTTAAGGGTTTTTACTATATTACGTGCAAAGGAGAAGGGATTATGCTTGCTACATTGGTACCACTGTTTTACGAAGATATGTCAGTTGCATCATATTGCTTATATGCGCAGAAGGAGAACTTATATCAACATCCCCATTTACTAGGCGCAGGAAAATATGATGGTGCTGGCGCTATCGTAGGAATTGAAGTTTTTGATAGTGTTTCGGAGGATGATCTTGTTGCTAACTGCAGCATAATTATTCCTATTAATAATATTTCATTATTTTCTAATATAGAACAACAGTTGACTGGCTTTGATGGAAGAATAGTTTTACTGGTTGATCAGACTATTAAGCCAGAAGAATCATATAATAAACGTTTACTTGATTTGAAAAGTAAAGGTTTCAAGTTGGCTATGAAGGATTTGCCTCTTGCTAACATTGATGACTTTAAGTTTATGCTAAACGATTTTGATCTATTCCTTATTAATAGCGAAGCTGGAGATGTTGTTGCTCAGGCTAAGGAGTTTAGAAAAGTTATTCCTGATATGGACTTTTGCGCAGAGAATCTTCATAGCAAGGAAGAATTTGATGCTGCTAAAGAATCTGGTCTATTCAAAATTTTCGAAGGTACTTTCTTTAGAGTTCCAATTAATGAACAAGATACAGAGGTTTCGCCTATTAAGATTAATTACATGAAGTTGATGACAGTTATTAATCAGCCAGATTTTAATCTTAGCGATGTATCGAATGTTATTGGACAAGATCCAGCTCTTTCTATTGAGTTATTGAAAATTGCTAATAAGCTTACAGTAAATTCTAATATTAGATCCATTGCTCAAGCTACAGCACTTTTAGGACAACGCGAGATTAGACGTTGGCTAAATACAACATTATTTAATGGTTTAGCAGCTGGTAAGCCAAATGAGATTACACGACTATCATTAGTTAGAGCAAGATTTGCAGAAAATCTGGCACCTGTATTCGATTATGCTATGAGAAAAGATGAGCTTTTCCTAATGGGACTGTTTTCTCTACTTAATTTGATACTAGATATGCCTATGGAAAAGGCATTAGAGCAAGTTGGCGTTAGTAATGAGATAAAGAAGGCTTTAGTAGAAGATGATGGCATCTTTTCACCTCAGCTTGAATTCTTACTTAGCTATGAAGCTGGTGATTGGCAGGAAGTTTCCAGATTAATGGTTCTTCATGATATTGAGATGCATGATGTGTACGATGCATACGTGGAAGCCTTGAAATGGTATGGCAATATGTTTATTTAGTGACTTTGTACTCATTTAAATACAAATTTACAAAAATTTAATAATTTGGACACTAAATCAATATAATTTGTCAACATGGAAACTTGCTTGTAAAAATATCGCACAAACACCGATAATAAGGCTTTTTATGGAAACTAAAATTTAAAAAAGTGTTCAGATAATCTTCACATAGCAATTTTTTATAAAAATCAAAAAGTTACTGCACGAATTGATAAGTGTGTGACAAAAATTGCATTGACAGTATTTATAAATGATGTTATAAAATATCAAGTACGTTACGGAAGACGTATTGTAGTAAATGGATTTTGGTTTTTATAGGAGTTGATTTAGTTTATGAAGTTTAAAATTAGACTTGAGAACACACAGGATGCAGAAGAGTTTGTTACAGCAGCTGCTAAGTGTGGCGGCGATGTCGACCTTCATAGCGGAGTAGTTTATATCGATGGTAAGTCCCTTCTTGGAGTACTTGCAATGGGTATCAAGAGAGACATGGATGTCTATGTTGCAGATCACATCGAACCATCTTTTAAAAACGCTGTTAAGAAGTTCGTTGTTGCATAGAATAGAATAAGGTATAATAACCCTGTGATTATCACAGGGTTTTTTATTTATGAAAGTATCGAGATTAATAGCTCCAGAGGGAGAAAAAGCACAAATAAATATTTCGGTTCGCAACTTAGTCGAGTTTCTTCTTAGAGAAGGAGATATCGATGACAGAAAAGGGTCTGTAGATCCTTTTGAGGCGATGCAAGCAGGAAGTAGGATCCATAGAAAAATTCAAAGTTCTATGGGTCCATTTTATAGTGCTGAAGTTCCACTTAAATTCCAGATTGAATATGAAGACTATATTCTTGGACTGGAAGGGAGAGCCGACGGTCTTGTTTTAGATAGAGACGAATCTGGAAATGTTGTTACAGCCACAGTTGATGAAATAAAAGGAATGTATATGGATGTAATGACATTTGAAAAGCCTGTACTTGTTCATGAAGCTCAAGCTAAATGTTATGCATATATGGTTGCTTCTGAATATAATCTTGAGACAATCGAAGTGCAGATGACTTATGTTAGCTTGGAGACAGAAGAGGTTAAGTATTTTAATCATGTCTATACTTATGAAGAAATAGAAGAGTGGTTTTTGACCATTGTTGGAATATTTAAGAAATGGTCTGATTTTCAATATTATCATAAGATGGAGCTTCTAGAATCTGTCCAAGGTTTGGAATTCCCTTATGAATACAGAGATGGACAAAAGAAACTTGTTAGTGATGTATACAGAAGTATATATAGAAGAAAAATTTTGTTTATGCAGGCTCCTACAGGCACAGGAAAGACTATCGCTAACGTTTATCCTGCAGTAATGGCCCTTGGACAAAATCTTGCAGAGCGTGTTTTTTATCTTACAGCTAAAACGGCTACTGCAATCGCAGCTAGGGATGCATATAGTCTTTTAGTGGAAAAGGGATATGAAGGCAAAACAATCATGTTGACAGCAAAGGAGAAAATGTGCCTTTGTGATGAGACTGATTGTAATCCGGATTATTGTCCTTATGCCAGGGGACATTTTGATAGAATTAACGACGTTATATATGAAGTAATTACTAAGGAAACGGTAATAACAAGAGATGTTATTCTTGGCTATGCCGAAGAATACGTAGTTTGTCCATTTGAACTGGCACTAGATGTTAGTACGTGGTGTGAAGGCATTATCTGTGATTACAACTACGTGTTTGATCCAAATGTATATTTGAAGAGATTTTTTGCTGAAGGCAAAGGTGGTGAGCACATTTTTCTTATTGATGAAGCTCACAACATGGTTGATAGAGCAAGAGAGATGTACTCTGAAACTCTCATCAAGGAAGAAATTCTTTCTATAAAAAGGTATGCTAAACCTGTCAGCAAGAAATTAGTTAATGCATTGGAAAAATGCAATAGGATTATGCTTGAATACAAGCGTGAGTGTGATCACGATATAACAGTGCTGGATGATGTTGATATGCTTTTAAATGCTTGTGACAATCTTCAAATGATATTGGAACAACTATTTAAAAAAGAAATCAAATTTGGAATATATCAGGATGAAGTATTAGATTTCTATTTCAGATTGAGAAACTTTACGGCCTTGGCGTATCAACAGGATAGTGATCACTATCGTATATACTGTGATTTCGATGAGGGTAAAAACTTCAATCTTCATTTATATTGTATTGATCCATCGGCACAATTGCAGGACAGGCTCAGAATGGCCAGGGCAACAGTATACTTTAGCGCGACATTACTTCCTATCGATTATTACAAGGATTTGCTTTGTAATGATAAAGATGTGTATGCCATATATGTGGATTCGGTTTTTGATCAAAAGAACCGTCTTTTGATGCTAGGTACAGATGTGACCAGCAAATACACAAGACGAGGTGATGATGAGTATCTGAAATTTGCAACTTACATCAATACTATCGTAAAAGCGAAGCAGGGAAACTATATGGTTTTTGGTCCTTCTTACAAGTTTTTGGAGGATATACAAAGCAAATATAGTGACATAATGGGTGATGTTGACGTAATAGTTCAACAGCAAAATATGACAGAACAAGAACGAGAAGACTTTCTGCTGGAATTTGAAAAGAAAAGAGACAAATCAATGGTAGCGTTTTGTACTCTTGGAGGGATTTTTTCAGAAGGTATAGATTTAGTTGGCGGAAAGCTTATTGGTTCTATAATACTTGGGGCAGGGCTTCCACAGGTGGGCAACGAGCGAAAGCTTATGTCTGATTTTTTTGATGAGAATGGCAAAAATGGATTTGAGTATGCCTATTTGTATCCTGGTATGAATAAAGTAATCCAGGCGGCAGGACGTCTTATCAGAACCAAAGACGATGTGGGAGTTATTGCGTTGCTTGATGAACGCTTTAGGTTTGGAAGCTATAGAAAAACATTTCCACGAGAATGGAATGATGCTACATTCGCATCTGTAGAAAGTGTGGAAGAGCAGGTTAAAGGATTCTGGAAAGATAAGGAATAAAACTTTCGTTAAAAAGTAACAAATTTAATTAAAAAAATAGACTGAAAAAGTATTAGGACATGTGAACAAATTGTGATATACTATCTACAACTGTGGGGTGTGCGAGGTTTTGTACACCCTGCGATACAAAATAAATATCACGGAGGTGTAAAGTGGGCAAGGTAAGAAGAGTTTACGTTGAGAAAAAACCACAGTTTGCAGTATCTGCTAAGTCACTGTATTCCGAAATAGGAAGTTACTTAGGCATCAAGGGTGTTACAGGAGTCAGGGTTCTGATTCGGTACGACATTCAGGATGTTTCTGATGAGGTCTTTAAAAAAGCGGTAAAGACGGTATTTTCGGAGCCACCTGTTGATGATGTTTATGAAGAAACATTTGATTACAATGGCAGAGTTTTTTCTGTTGAGTTTTTACCAGGTCAGTTTGACCAGAGAGCTGATTCTGCGGAGCAGTGTCTTAAACTTCTAAATGAGGATGAGAATCCTACTATTCATACAGCAACTACCTATGTTATTGAGGGTAGCATTTCTGACGATGAATTTAATGCTATAAAATCACATTGTATTAATCCAGTTGATTCTAGAGAGACTTCACTTGAAAAGCCAGAGTCTCTATCTAATAATTTCGATGAGCCAGCCGACGTCAAGACTTTTGACGGATTCATTTCTATGGCTGAAAATGATTTACGTAATTTATATGATTCCTTAAATCTTGCTATGACATTTAAGGATTTCCTTCACATTCAGAACTATTTTTCCAATGAAGAACACAGAGACCCTACTGTTACAGAAATCAGGGTATTAGATACATATTGGTCTGATCATTGTAGACATACAACATTCTCTACAGAGTTAAAGAACGTTACTATCGAAGATGGTTATTACAAAGCTCCTATTCAGGCAACTTTTGATGATTATCTTGATAACTTCAAGATTCTTTATAAGGATAGAGATGATAAGTTTGTATGCTTAATGGATTTGGCACTTCTTGCTATGAAGCGTCTTAAAGCAGATGGCAAGCTTGATGATCAGGAAGAATCTGATGAGATTAATGCATGCTCAATCGTTGTACCTATTAATGTAGATGGAACAGATGAAGAGTGGCTTATTAACTTTAAGAATGAGACACATAACCATCCTACAGAAATCGAACCATTTGGTGGTGCTGCAACATGTCTTGGCGGTGCAATTAGAGATCCACTTTCAGGACGTACTTATGTATATCAGGCAATGCGTGTTACAGGTGCTGCTGATCCAACAGTTTCAGTAAAGGATACAATCGAAGGAAAGCTTCCACAGAAGAAGCTTGTTCGTGAAGCTGCTCATGGATACAGCTCATATGGTAACCAGATTGGTCTTGCTACAGGATATGTAAAGGAAATATATCATCCAGATTATGTTGCAAAGCGTATGGAGATTGGTGCTGTTATGGGTGCTGCTCCAAGACGCGCAGTTCAGAGATTGAATTCAGATCCAGGAGATAAAATCATTCTTCTTGGTGGACGTACAGGACGTGATGGAATCGGTGGTGCTACAGGTTCTTCAAAGGCTCACAATACAGAATCTACTGCAGTATGTGGTGCTGAGGTTCAAAAGGGTAACCCACCTACAGAAAGAAAGATTCAGAGACTTTTCAGAAGAGAAGAAGTTTCATATATTATCAAAAAGTGTAACGACTTTGGTGCCGGCGGTGTATCAGTAGCAATCGGCGAGCTTGCTCCAGGACTTACAGTTGATCTTGACAAGGTCCCAAAGAAGTATGCAGGTCTTGATGGAACAGAACTTGCTATTTCAGAATCACAGGAGAGAATGGCTGTAGTTGTATCACCAGCTGATGTTAATAAGTTCTTGCAGTATGCTGCAGAGGAAAACCTTGAAGCAATTGAGGTTGCAGTTGTTACTGAGGAGCCTAGACTTGTTCTCAACTGGAGAGGTAAGGAAATTGTTAACCTTTCAAGAGCATTCCTTGATACGAATGGTGCTCATCAGGAGACAGATGTATATGTAGAACTTCCTGATAGCAATGATAAATACATCGATAGAATTGGTATCGAAAAGGTAGCAAAGGACATTGAGAATAATGATTTAAAGGCTGCTTGGCTTGATACACTTGCTGATCTTAATGTTTGCTCACAGAAGGGACTTGTTGAGATGTTTGATGGCTCAATTGGAGCTGGCTCAACACTTATGCCTTTCGGTGGTAGATATCAGCTTACAGAAACTCAGTCAATGGTTGCTAAGGTTCCTGTTGCAGATGGAAATACAGATGCTGTTACAATGATGGCTTATGGCTTTAATCCATATGTAAGCTCTTGGTCACCTTACCATGGTTCACAGTTAGCTGTACTTGAGTCAATCTCACGTATCGTAGCTACTGGTGGTGATTACAAGAAAATCAGATTCACATTCCAGGAATACTTCCGCAGAATGAGCGAAGATCCAAAGAGATGGAGCCAGCCATTTGCAGCACTTCTTGGTGCATACAAGGCTCAGATGGAGTTCGGTCTTCCTTCTATAGGCGGTAAGGACTCTATGTCAGGAACATTCAATGAAATCGATGTTCCTCCAACACTTGTATCATTTGCAGTTGATGTGGCAAAACAACAGGAGATTGTTACTCCAGAGTTAAAGGAAGCAGGAGATAAGCTCTTCTTACTTAGAATTCTTCGTGACAATTATGACCAGCCAAATTACAGTCAGGCAAAGGTTGTTTATGAAGTAATCAGACAGATGGTAGAGCTTGGAAACATCAAGGCAGCATATGCTCTTGATGCATACGGATTAGTACCAGCTGTTTCTAAGATGGCCTTTGGTAACAAGCTTGGTGTAAAGCTGGTTGATGAATGCCAGAACGGATTATTATTCGGATGTGTAATAGGAGATATCGTAGTTGAAGTTTCAGAGGATGGCGCACTTGCTATCATTCAGGAGCTTGAAAAGAGAGGCCTCTCTGATTGTGGCTACGAAGTTGGTGAAGTTACAGATGATGCAACATTCACATACAAGGATGTAAAGATTTCTATGGACGAGGCTCTTGGAGCATGGACAGGAACACTTGAAAAGGTATTCAAGACACGCAGTCATGAAGATACATCTCTTGTAAATACAGAGCTTTACAAGGCAAAGAATTTCTACATCAGTAAAAACAAGATTGCAAAGCCAAGAGTATTTATTCCAGTATTCCCAGGAACAAACTGCGAATACGATTCAGCTCGTGCCTTTGAAAAGGCAGGCGCAATCACAAATGTAAAGGTATTCAAGAATCAGAATGCCGAGGACATCAGAGAATCAGTAGATGAGTTTACAAGAGCAATTGCTCAGTCTCAGATTGTTATGTTCCCTGGTGGATTCTCAGCTGGTGATGAGCCGGAGGGTTCAGCTAAATTCTTCGCAACTGCATTTAGAAATGCAAAGATGAAGGAAGCTATAACAAATCTTTTAGAAAATAGAGATGGTTTGATGTTAGGTATCTGTAATGGATTCCAGGCTCTTATCAAGCTTGGTCTTGTACCTTACGGTGAAATCCATACACAGTCAGCAGATTCACCAACTCTTACATACAACACAATAGGACGTCATATTTCTAAGATTGCCTATACAAAGGTAGTCAGCAACAAGTCACCTTGGCTTGCAGGTGCACAGCTTGGAGAGACTTATTGTTCACCAGCATCTCACGGTGAGGGACGTTTCGTTGCTTCAGAAGAGTGGATTAAGAAGCTCTTTGAAAACGGACAGGTTGCTACTCAGTACGTAGATGAAAATGGTAACCCTACAATGGATGAGGAATGGAATATCAACGGAAGCTACTATGCAATCGAAGGTATTACAAGTCCAGATGGTAGAGTATTTGGTAAGATGGCTCATGCAGAGCGTAGAGGTAGTGGCGTAGCACTTAACATTTATGGTAATCAGGACATGAAGATTTTCGAATCTGGTGTGGATTACTTCCGCTAAAATAATCGTAAATCCAAGGTATCTTCTATACCTTGGATTTTTATAAAAATTTAAATGAGCTTTACAAAATAGTTCTTATTTTTTCAATGAATATAGTGATAACGATATTGAAAAAATAATAGAACTATTTGGAAAGCGGACTATAAAAAGGGTAGAAAAGAGGAAAGATGAAAGCATTTTTGATTTTGGAAGATGGCACAGTATTTGAAGGCACAAGCATAGGATCTACCAGAGAGGTCGTTAGTGAGATTGTTTTCAATACTTCTATGACTGGATATTTGGAAGTTCTGACAGATCCTTCTTATGCAGGCCAGGCCGTATGCATGACATATCCACTTATTGGTAATTATGGTATTACAGATGATATGGAAAGTGGCAGACCATGGCCTGATGGATTTATTGTTAGAGAGCTTAGTAGAATTCCATCAAACTTCCGCTGCAAGGGCACAATTCAGGATTTCTTGGTTAAGCACAATATCACAGGTATTTCAGGTATCGACACACGTGCTCTTACAAAAATCTTACGTGACCGCGGAACAATGAACGGAATGATTACTACAAATGAGCATTTTAATTTCGAAGAAATCAAGCCAAAGCTTCAGGCTTATAGAACTGGGGATGTAGTTTCAAAGGTTACTTGCCAGGAGAAGACAGTTCTACCAGGAAACGGAAAAAAGGTGGCACTATTAGATTTTGGTGCAAAGAGAAATATTGCAAAGTCTCTTAATGATAGAGGATGTGAGGTTACTATTTATCCTGCTCACACTCCTGCAAAGGAAATCCTTGCAGCAGAGCCAGACGGTATTATGCTTTCAAACGGACCTGGTGATCCAAAGGATTGTGGACCTATCATTGATGAGGTTAAAAAGCTTTATGATAGCAATGTACCAATTTTTGCAATTTGCCTTGGACATCAGCTTATGGCACTTGCAACTGGTCTAGATACTCACAAGCTTAAGTACGGACACAGAGGTGGCAACCATCCTGTAAAGGATTTGGAGACTGGCAAAGTATACATTTCATCACAAAACCACGGTTATGTAGTTGATACAGATGGACTTGATGAGAAAATTGCGGTACCTGCATTTGTGAATGTAAACGATGGAACAAATGAGGGACTTAAGTATACAGGAAAGAACATTTTCACTGTTCAGTTCCATCCTGAGGCATGCCCAGGACCACAGGACAGCGGATATTTATTTGATAGATTTATTAAGATGATGGGAGGAGAGCAGTAATGCCAAAGAGAAGTGACATTAAGAAAGTAATGGTGATTGGCTCAGGTCCTATCGTTATTGGACAGGCGGCAGAGTTCGATTATGCTGGAACACAGGCATGTCGTTCACTTAAGGAAGAGGGAATTGAGGTTTGCCTTGTAAACTCTAACCCTGCCACAATCATGACAGACAAAGAGATAGCAGATCAGGTTTATATTGAGCCTCTTACAGTAGACGTTTTAAAGCAGATTATTATTAAGGAAAAGCCAGATTCACTTCTTCCAACACTTGGTGGACAGGCTGGACTTAACCTTGGTATGGAGCTTGCAGAGTCAGGTTTCTTAGAAGAGCAGGGAGTTAAGCTTATCGGTACCACAGCTGAGACAATCTTTAGAGCTGAGGATAGACAGGCATTCAAGGACACAATGGAAAAGCTTGGTGAGCCTGTTGCAGCATCACTTGTTGTAAACACAGTTGAGGATGGTATCAAGTTTACTAACACAATCGGCTATCCAGTAGTACTTAGACCTGCTTATACACTTGGTGGTTCAGGCGGTGGTATTGCAAACAATCAGCAGGAGCTTGTAGAAATTCTTACAAACGGTCTTCGTCTTTCCCGTGTCCATGAAGTTCTTGTAGAAAGATGTATCGCTGGATGGAAGGAAATCGAGTACGAGGTAATGCGTGATGCCAACGGCAACTGCATCACAGTATGTAACATGGAAAACATCGATCCTGTTGGTGTACATACAGGTGACTCAATCGTAGTTGCTCCTTCACAGACACTTGGCGACAAGGAATATCAGATGCTTCGTACATCTGCACTTCGTATTATAGATGAGCTTGGAATTACAGGTGGATGTAACGTACAGTATGCGCTTCATCCAGAAAGCTTTGAGTACTGTGTAATCGAGGTAAATCCACGTGTATCTCGTTCATCAGCACTTGCATCAAAGGCAACAGGATACCCTATTGCAAAGGTAGCAGCAAAGATTGCTCTTGGTTATACACTTGATGAAATCCCAAATGCAATCACAAAGAAGACTTATGCATCATTTGAGCCAATGCTTGATTACTGCGTAGTAAAGATTCCAAGACTTCCATTTGATAAGTTCATCACAGCTCAGCGTAAGCTTACTACACAGATGAAGGCTACTGGCGAAGTAATGTCTATATGCAACAACTTTGAGGGTGCCCTTATGAAGGCAATCCGCTCACTAGAGCAGCATGTAGATTCACTTCTTAGCTACGATTTCTGCGACATGACAGATGAGGAACTTAATGAAGCACTTAAGGTTGTTGACGATAGAAGAATTTACTGCATCGCGGAAGCTCTCAGACGTGGAGCATCTTACGAGACCATTCACAATATCACAAAGATTGATATGTGGTTCATTGATAAGATTAAGATTCTTGTTGAAATGGAGCTTAGACTTCAGCAGGAAGAGCTTACAGTTGAACTCCTTAAAGAAGCAAAGAGAATTGAGTTCCCAGATAGCGTAATTGCCCACTTGAATGGCAAGATGACTGAGGACGAGGTTCGTCAGATGCGTTATGACAACGGCATTGTAGCTGCTTACAAGATGGTTGATACATGTGCAGCAGAGTTCGATGCCATGACACCTTACTACTACAGTGTTTATGGAAGTGAAAACGAAGCTGTAGAGACAAAGGACAGAAAGAAGGTACTTGTACTTGGTTCTGGTCCTATCAGAATCGGTCAGGGTGTTGAGTTTGACTACTGTTCAGTTCATGCTACATGGGCGTTTGCAAAGGAAGGCTGGGAGACAGTCATCGTAAATAACAACCCAGAGACAGTTTCAACTGACTTTGATATAGCAGATAAGCTTTACTTCGAGCCTCTTACAAATGAGGATGTAGAGTCAATCGTAAATCTTGAGAAGCCAGACGGTGCTATCGTACAGTTCGGTGGTCAGACAGCTATCAAGCTTACAGAGCATCTTATGAAAATCGGCGTGCCAATCCTTGGAACAAAGGCAGAGGACGTAGATGCAGCAGAGGATAGAGAGCTCTTTGATGAAATTCTTGAGCAGACACAGATTCCACGTGCTGCCGGCGGCACAGTATTTACTGCTGAGGAAGCAAAGGAAGTTGCAAACAGACTTGGTTATCCAGTACTTGTTCGCCCATCTTATGTACTTGGTGGACAGGGAATGCAGATTGCCTTTAATGATGATGAGATTGAGAAATTCATGGATATCATCAATCAGATTGCTCAGGATCACCCAATCCTTGTAGATAAGTACTTACAGGGAAAGGAAATTGAGGTTGATGCCATCTGTGACGGTGAAAATATCTTAATCCCTGGTATCATGGAGCATATTGAGCGTACTGGTATACACTCAGGTGATAGTATCTCAGTATATCCTGCTCACACAATCAGCCAGGATATTAAGGACAAGATTGTAGACTATACAGAGCGACTTGCAAAGGCTCTTCACGTACTTGGAATGATTAATATCCAGTTTATCGCCATGGACGGAGAGGTTTATGTAATCGAGGTAAACCCACGAAGCTCACGTACAGTTCCATACATCAGCAAGGTAACAGGTATTCCAATCGTAGACCTTGCTGCAAAGGCAATTCTTGGTCACAAGATCACAGAAATGGGATACAAGCCAGGCCTCCAGCCTGAAGCTGACTACATTGCAATCAAGATGCCAGTGTTCTCATTCGAGAAGCTACGTGGAGCTGAGATAAGCCTTGGACCAGAAATGAAGTCAACTGGTGAGTGCCTTGGTATTGCAAAGACATTTGAGGAAGCTTTATACAAAGCATTCCTTGGGGCCGGTGTGGTTCTTCCAAAGCATAAGCAGATGATTATTACTGTAAAGGATGCTGATAAGCCAGAGGCTCTTGAGGTTGCAAAGAGATTTGAGAAGCTTGGATACAAGATCTACGCTACACGCTCAACTGCAAAGTATCTGCAGGATGGAGGAGTAGATGCACTTCAGGTAAACAAGATTTCACAGGAATCTCCAAACGTAATGGACCTTATCCTCGGTCACAAGATAGACCTTGTTATCGATACACCTACACAGGGACACGGAGATAAGACAAGAGACGGATTCCTCATTCGCCGAAATTCTATCGAGACTGGTGTTAACTGTATCACAGCAATCGATACTGCAGTAGCACTTGCTACATCACTTGAAAGCGCAACTACAGAATATACACTGGTAGATGTCGCAACTATATAATTAAACTTAGAAGCTACTTTTCTGTATTTTGCAGAAGAGTAGCTTTTTTATATATTTACATATATTACTATGCTATAATTTTAAATATCTGTAGATTATTTGGAAATTTTAAAAAAAGTGTTGACCTTCTACCTTGTGGAAGGTTTATATTTCAAGCATAGACAAGGCCAAGTCTCAATATTAACTCGGGAGGGATGACATGGAAACAGTATCTTTAGCATCTATTATAGGGATGTGTTTTACACTATTAATTTCATTTGGTTTGCCAATAGGATTATTGCTATATGCAATGAACAAGCTAAAAGCAAAAATGATTAGCTTTTGGATAGGAGCTGCTACATTTGTAGTATTTGCTCTTGTGCTTGAACAGCTGCTGCATATAGGAATGATTAATCAGTTTGGTGAAGCTTTAACTGGAAATATTCTTATAAAAGCCATCTATGGTGGACTTGCAGCTGGAATCTTTGAAGAGGTTGGTCGTTTCATATCAATGAAATTGTTTATGAAGCGATTCCTTAATAAAGAAAATGCATTTATGTACGGTGTTGGTCACGGTGGAATTGAGGCTATGATTATAGTAGGACTGACTACTGTATCAAATCTGATTAGCGCATATATGATTAATACTGGATTAATGGAGAAGTCATTGGAGTTATTTGATAGCGATATCAAACAGCAGACTATTGATCAGCTTACAGTTTTATGGACTACTAGCCCAGTGGATTTTTACATGGCTGGAGTAGAGAGAGTTGTTGCCATTACATTACATCTGTCACTTTCCTATATTGTTTATAGGGCAGTCAAAGATGGAAAGATTCAGCTACTTTTCTTATCAATTGCATTACATGCCTTTGCAGATTTTGTAACTGTTTTGGTGGCAGGATATGCACCGATTATAGTAGTGGAAATTATATTGATTGTAATAGTTTCTATTATTGCAGTATTTGTTTATAAGAAATTTTCTGCTGAGCAGACAATTGAATTGGGAGAATAATTTATGGTCGAAAAGGTTTATAGTACCAGATGTGGGAATATTCATTATTGGATAAATACTAATGGTGAGTGTCAGGATAAACAGCTAGTGTTTTTACCTGGGTTAACTGCAGATCACAGATTATTTGATATGCAGATTGAGTGTTTTGAAGGGAAGTATCCTGTGTTTGTATGGGATGCACCAGCTCATGCTACTTCATATCCATTTGATATGGATTTTTCCTTGGCAGATAAGGCTACTTGGTTAAATGAAATCCTTGTGGAAAATGGTTTCGATAAGCCTGTTATTATTGGACAATCCATGGGTGGATATTTGGGACAGATGTTTATGCAGCTTTTTCCTAATAAAGCGGTCGGGTTTGTATCGATTGATTCCGCCCCATTGCAAAAGCAGTATTATACAGGAATTGAATTGTGGTTACTTCATAGAATGACTCCGGTGTATCGCTATTATCCATGGAAAACTCTTTTACGGCAGGGAACAAATGGGGTGGCAACCTCTGAATATGGACGTGCCTTAATGAAGGAGTTTATGATGACCTATGATGGTGACCAGGAAAGATATTCACGTCTTGCAGGCGGTGGCTATAGGATTTTGGTAGAGGCTGTGGAAGAAGAGCTTCCTTATGAGATTGCTTGCCCTGCCATGCTTATATGTGGCACAAAGGATATGGCAGGCTCTACTAAAAGGTACAATAGAGCTTGGCATGCTCGCACCGGATTGCCTTTGCATTGGATCGAAGGTGCAGGGCATAACGCAAATACGGATAAGCCCGACGAAATTAACAGGCTAATAGAAGAGTTTTTGGAGACAGCATGAAGATTAATCAAGTAGAAGAACTAGTTGGAATTACAAAAAAGAATATTCGCTTTTATGAAGACCAGGGACTGATTAGTCCAGAGCGAAACAGGGATAATGGATATAGAGAGTATTCCCTAAAGGATGTGGAGCTTTTAAATAAGATAAAGCTGCTTAGAAGCTTAGATGTTCCGATAGAGGATATTCGTAAATTGGAAACAGGACAGGTATCTATGACAGATTGTTTGGATAGCCACATATCTCTTTTTACGCATCGTCAGAAAGAGCTGGATATCATGAAAGAGATGTGTAAAGAAATCATAGAAGCCAATGTTCAGTTTGATAATCTGCAGGCTGATTCTTATCTCGAGGATATGAGGAGACTTGAGAAAGGGGGCGTTAAGTTTATGGATGTTAATAAAATTGATATTAAGAAGTCAAAGAGAGGCCCAATTATAGCTGCAACAGTATGCATTATATTTTTTGTTGCTATGCTAGGATTTATTGGATGGGCTGAGATTGCCGACCCTGAGACGCCAATTGGCTTTGTGCTTATTATGTTTGTGCTATTTATAGCAATGATTGTGGGAACACTTCTTGCTTTAAAAGAAAGATTAAAGGAAATAGAAGGAGGAGAAATAAATGAAGCTCGTAAGTATTGAAACAATTCCAGGACAGGAGTTTGAGGTAATCGGTGTAGTAAAGGGAACTATCGTACAGTCTAAAAACTTTGGTAAGGATTTCATGGCTGGTATGAAGACACTTGTTGGTGGTGAGATTAAAGGCTATACAGATATGCTTGTTGAAGCCAGACAGATTGCTACAAAGAGAATGGTAGATGAGGCTGAGCAGCTTGGGGCAGATGCTATTGTAGGAGTGAGATATGCTTCGTCATCTGTTATGCAGGGAGCAGCAGAGGTGCTTGCCTATGGAACTGCAGTAAAGTTCTTGTAAAAATCTTTGAGCCAGAAGTTAAAGCTTCTGGCTCTTTTTATGTTTATGATGTATAATTGTGCAAAATTTAAATTTATTCTAATGGAGATACGCTATGTCATATTTAATTAAAGACACTACAAAAGAAGAAAGAGAGCAAATTGTAAAGGAATCTCTTGGAAATATCGAAGCAAACTGTGATGGATGCATGGCAGGCCTTGCTGAGATGTACGAGGATTACATAGAAGGAAAAAAGGAGCTTCGAGAGATTAACATGGAATTCAATGCCAGATATGTAAAGGATGACAACATGGAAGGCAGAGATGGCAGAAGCTGCGTAATGTAGGAGGACAAATGACAGATTATAATTTACTAGCAGACCAGATTAAATCACTTGCAGAGGATGAGCCAAACTTTATCCCTGTTCTTTCAAATGCATCAGCACTTATATATGATGCTATGGAGGAGTTAAACTGGGCAGGATTTTATTTGATGAACAAAGGCTCACTTTTACTTGGACCTTTCCAGGGAAAGGTTGCATGTATCAGAATAGCACTTGGCAAAGGTGTGTGCGGCACTGCAGCAGGTAATGATGAGACTTTGGTGGTACCAAATGTACATGAGTTTCCAGGACATATTGCATGCGACTGCGCTTCTAATTCAGAGATTGTTGTTCCTATTCATAAGGATGGCAAAGTGGTGGGCGTGCTTGATATTGATAGTCCAAAACTTAATAGATTTTCAGAGGACGATAAGCTTGGCTTAGAAAAGTTTGTAAAAGCTTTAGAAGAAGTAATTACCTTTGAATAAAAAATGAGTCATAATTACTCAACCTATAGTAAAATAGGTTGAGTAATTTTTTTTTATTATTTTTTGTAAGATACAAATCTAATTCCTGTCTATATAGATGTAAGGCCTACAAATAACAATTCGAAGGGAGCAAATATGAGAGACGAGGAGATAATAGAGTTATATTTCGATCGTAATGAACGTGCAATTGAAGAGACAGATGTTAAGTATGGCAATTATCTGGCATCTATAGCAGGAAATATTTTAAAGTGTCCAGAGGATGTGGAAGAAGCTTTAGATGATACATATATGAAGGCATGGAAAAGAATTCCGCCAACAAGACCTCAGATTTTGAGAATCTTTTTAGGGAAGATTACTCGTAACATTGCATTTAATAAATACGAGAATATGACAGCGAAAAAAAGAGGCGGTGGAGAAATAGCGGAAGTACTTGATGAGCTTGAGGAATGTATACCAGATTCAAGTGATGTTGAAGGCTCAATTCTTGGGGCAGAGCTTTCGCGTATTATCAGAGATTTTGTAAATAATCTACCAGACAGGGAAGCTTATATTTTCTCATGTAGATATTTTTACACAGAGGATATCAGTACAATTTCTAAAAAGTTTGGAATGACTCAGAACAACGTATCAGTGACTCTTAGTAGATTAAGAGGAAAGCTACAGAGCACATTAGTAAGGGAGGGATATTTAGCATCATGAGAAGTAGAGATTTGTATTTAAGTATGGTTGGAATCGACGATACAGTATTAGCAAAAGCATATAGATATTCAGAGGGAAAAAAGGTTGTAAAATTTCATAAGAGATTATCATTTGTTGCATGTATTTGTTTTGCTCTTCTAGCAACAGCCACAGCTGCAGCAGCCATACATCATTTCTGGGGAAGAGGAATGAGTGGTGCCCTAAAATCTTCTGATGTGCAGCAGCAGACTTTAACTGAACAGGGACAGGCTATCGTATATCCTGAGCTTGCTGATTATTCTTCATATCAAGTGACAGATCAGGGAATCACTATAGCTCCCGACACAGTAGTTGCCGATGATAAATTTGCATATGTATCATTTAAAGTTTCGGGATTTAGCATTTCTGATAAAGAAGAGCCAGGGGTAGATGTAGATTATTATTTAGGTGATGAGAAAGATTCAGAGTCTTCATGGGTAAGTGGAAGCAGCTACTTCTATGATGGAATTATAATTGATGATAATGGCATGGGTGTTTATGAGGATGGATCGCCACTTGAGCAGGATGGATTTATTGGTCATTACTTGGATGAGAATGGAGATTTGGAATACGTAATCCAAATTCAGGCGGTAGATGGATTAAATACAATACCAGGAAATACCCTACATGTGGAATTTTCTTCACTTGGAATATATCCTGGTAAAGCCGAGTATGAGGCGCAAGTAAAAGGTAATTGGAGCTTTGAATTACAGCTTCCAACCACTAGCAACGCCCAGACAATAACAGTAAATAAAGATGTACCTGAAAGCAATTTTACAATCACAACTATAGATATATCACCTGTATCAATAACAGTGAACTATAAGGTTAATGGAAAGGTAGAGGCTAGTGAGGACGGCACCGGAATACCTGAATTTACAGGTTTTGTTATGAAAGATGGTACTAGACTTCCTTATGTTGGAAACGGAGGCTCTAGCGGATTTACAGATGATACTGAGGAATATGCAGTATGTGCAAGTTGCTTTGATAGAGTTATTGATATTTCTGAAATAAAATCCTTACTACTATGGCCAACAGATTGTGGTGGAGTTGATAAAGTTGAGGTAGAAATACAGTAAAATCATAAATAATGATATTAAAATGAGACATTCTTGGAAGAATGTCTCATTTTTTATAGAAAAAACACAAAATATATACAGTATCCATATATAATAGTATTGTTCGCAACATAAAAATAATTTGGAAAATAACTATATATACTGAAAGGAGTATTATATGGAAAAGTCTAAAAAGAAAGGATTCAATCTTCATTCTATATATGTGAAGATACTTGCACTGATAGTTATAAGTGTTGTTGCGTTTTTCGTACTCAACATTGCTTATATCATTCCAAGAGCAAAGGCTACTATCCAGAAAGTCAACGAAAACAATATGCAGGATTTGTCCACTCTATGCTCGGAAATTGTAGAGCAGGAAATTGCAGCGAAGGGACTTGAAGGAGTAGATTATGAAGTGCTTAAGCCTATTTTTGAAGGTAGAGGCTTAAATGGTATAGATTCTAGCTCTATTTATGTTGTAGATCAGGATGGCATTTTCTTGTATCACAAGAAGGAAGATAAAATCGGAACAGAGGTATTTAATGAGGATGTGAAAAATATACTGGCACAAATACCAACCGGTTCATATGTTCCAAGCGGTATTATTCATTACGTAGATGAAAATGGCGTTGCTAAATATAGTTCATATCAGGTAATAGAGTCTGCTGGCTGGGTGACAGTTTGCGTGGCAAATGAGTCAGAGATTATGGCAGAGATTAACCAGATTAGAAATCTTGGAATTCTCTTATCATGTATAGTTGGTGTGGTTGTGCTTATTATAGGTATTGTTGCTGCCAAAGGCATAACTGGACCAATCAAGATTATTACAAATATTATTGGTAGTGTTTCAAAGCTTGATTTCTCTTCAAGTGGTGAGTTGGAAGTTATTGAGCATAAGAAGGATGAAACTGGAACTATGGCTAGAGCTGTAGGAGAGATGGAAGAGAGCCTTCGAAATATAGTTGAGCGTATTGCCCATACTTCTGTTGATTTGGAAGGACATGCTCTTAGACTTAAGGATATTACCGCTGAAATCGATTCTGCTAATGCAGACAATTCAGCCACATCTGAGGAGCTTGCAGCTAGTATGCAGGAAACAAGTGCTACCACGGACGTAATCAGCGAAAGAACAGTTGCAATCAAAGAGAATGCTGATGCTATTGCTGATGAAGTTAGGGTCGGTGCAGACAATGCAAAAGAGACCAGAAAGAAAGCAAGTGCAGTCTATGATGAAACTGTTGCAGCCAAGGAAAAGACTGAAAGAATGTACGAAGAGATTAATGCACAGGGACAGGAAGCACTTGAAAAGTCAAAAGCTGTTGAGAAGGTTAATTCTCTTGCAGCGGCAATTCAGGATATTGCCAGCCAGACAAATCTGCTTGCTTTAAATGCATCAATTGAAGCAGCTCGTGCAGGCGAGGCAGGAAAAGGCTTTGCAGTTGTAGCTACAGAAATCGGTGGACTTGCAACTCAGTCTAGCGATACAGTTGCTGGTATTATGGAAATCGTATCTGAGGTTCAGAATTCTGTAGACTTAATGAATGAGTGTCTTACAAGAACACTTGGATATATAGAAAAAGATGTTGCAAACGATTATGATAGCTTCCTTAAAATGGCAGATAACTACAAGCTTGATGCAGAGAATTTCTCAGATGTATTAGGCGATATATCAGAAAAGATTGGAGAACTTCAGGAGTCTACCACAGCAATTTCTATTTCAGTTGATGAGATTTCTAAGACTGTAGGTGAGGCGGCAGAAGCGGTAACAACAGTGGCAGAAAAAGCAACTGATGTTGCAATGCTTTCTGACGGTGTTGTAAAGGTTGTAGGTGAGACAGAAGAAAACTCTAACGAGCTTAGAGATATTAAAGATTCATTTACAATTTAATGAAGATAATAATAAAACCAATCCCTGCAATGGGGATTGGTTTTTATTTTAGCTAAATAGTGCTTTTAGTTTTTGGAAAAAGCTTTTTTTACGTTTTTTATAGGTAAATTCCAGTTTGCTGTATTTTGAAAGAGGATCTGCATGGGATTCTAGCTTGGTAAGGAATACCTTAATCCAAACCACATCCTCATCTTTTCCTTGGAAGTCATCAAAACTGCTTTCGGCATTATCGAGACTGTCGTAGCGAACTTTCATTTTCTGTAAGCGGGCGATTGTAGGATCCCACTCTGGTAAAACATCTCGTACATCGATTACGGCATTTTTCATTTCTTTTATATATCTGACCACACCGTTTTCCTCGATTTTAAAACGCTTTGCCAACACGGAATCAAAGTACTGGTATTCATCATAAAAGTTTTCATTCACAATTCTGTTTGTATTCATAGTATGTCACCTTTCGTATATTATCTACGTTTATCAGGATAGGCTTCGTAAAAGGCATTTTTATCCTCGTACATGTTTTCATCTGCATATCTCATTGCCAGTCGAAGATTTCCGCTATTTGCATCGTAATAATGTCCTATAGCAAAATTTAACCAATCAGGATCACAGGCCTTTTGTCGTAATAGGGCAAGCTTTTCTAAAAATTCCCCTTCTGTGCTATTAAGGGATATGATGGCGAATTCGTCACCGCCTGCTCGATATATTTGATCACCTATAAAAACTTCCTTAAGCACCTTGGCAGCATCCTTTAATAATTCATCCCCTGAATTGTGTCCGCCATGGTCGTTTATTGTTTTTAAACCATTTAGATCACAGAAGGCCACTGCAAATGGTTTGGGATCCAGCTTCAGCTTAAGGGAAAGCTCATCCACATTAACGTTCATGCAGTTTCTGTTTAAAACGCCTGTAAGCACATCTACGTTGCTGAGATATTCCAGCTTTTCTAGAATCATGTGATTGGCAACTTCAGCTGTCAGGAAAAATGAAATGAGCTCCAAAGTTTCTTTGATTCTAGTCATTTCTGAAGTGTCAAAATTTGATATATAAAGATAGCCTATTATATTTCCATGATGAATAAATGGCATAAGGCAAAGAGCCTGACCGCCTGCATCTTTATATGTTTTTAGCCAGGCAGGAGCTTTCGCTTCGTAGAGGTTCATATCTTGCTCGTTTTGAATAATTATATTGTTGGTTTCTGAAAGAAGAGTTTGCCAACAACCAACTATATCAAATGGAAAATGGGAAAAGATTTCCTTGATACAGTAAGCGTTGTCTCTTACAGATTCGCTTATGATTTCAAAATTCTTTTGGTCGTAATCTACAGTCAGAATACAAGCAGACTCTGAATCCACATATTCTCTCAAGTCCTTTGTAATTATGTCCATGCTTGTTGAGAATGCATTTTCATTTCTCATTTCCAGGCAAGCTTTAATTACAAAGCTGGAAATATCAGGTGATACAGCACTGAATTTTCCAGTATCCATTTCCTTATTAAGAGTGTACATGAACTGGCAATAAGCAACATTTTCTCCGTGCGCACAGTTCACAGGAAACAAAATGTCCTCAGTCCAGTAGCCATAGATTTTAGTAGTATCTACATATGTATGAATATGCTCATTTCCCCAGGCAGCTCTAAAGCATATGTCTTCGAATTTTGGTTCCTTTGGAAGATGAGCAGTATACAATTGTCCTTCAATTACCTCGTCAAAATTTTCAAAGGCAACTTTATTATTACCTTCCTGCTCCATAAACATGTCGTAGTAGCTTCTTTTGAAGATATCGTTTATGGCGTAAAAACGAATATCACCACAGGTGCCATCAGATTTTTTCTCTACAGACATGATTGTGCATGGAAGAGAAGATAGATTTGCTGTTTGTTTTAGTAGTGAATATAAATCGTTACCCATATCTTACCTATAGAAATAACATTGTATAAGGATTATTATTTATTCTATTTAATATTTGTGCCTACTTTGTGAAAATTGTGGTATTTTTTGAAATGATTTTATGTTGAAAAGACTAGAGTTTTATTTTATTCTATCCCATAATAGATTTATCTACTAAATTGATAGGAGATATATTAAAATGGACGATAGACTTAAAAAACAATTAGATTTTGCATTAGAAATAGATAAAGAAAAGAACATATTTAGACAAACTCATTTGTCGGGCCATGGCAGAAATGAAAATGATGCTGAGCACGCCTGGCATATGGCCATTATGGCGTATCTTCTTAGAGAATATTCAAATGAACCAGTTGATATAGGCAAAGTAATGCTGATGTGCTTGATTCACGATATTGTGGAGATTGATGCAGGTGATACCTATGCCTATGATGAGGAAAATAAAAAGACACAAGCAGCCAGAGAGGAAGCTGCTAAGAATCGTATATTCGGAATGCTTCCAGAAGATCAGGCAAAGGAATTAATGTCTCTTTTTGAAGAATTCGAAGCCTATGAAACAGCAGAGGCCAAGTTTGCTCGAGCAATGGATAATGTACAGCCACTAATGCTTAATAATAGCAATGGTGGAGAAGATTGGCGCAAGCATGGAGTCACTGCTACACAGGTACATGGCAGACAGGACAAGACAGCTTTAGGTTCGAAAAAGCTTTTTGAAGTGGTTGATGCAATTATTAGCGACAATATAAGTCGAGGAAATATTAAAGACGAATAGTTTTGGAGGAAAAATGAAAGCACTTATAGCAATGAGTGGCGGAGTAGATAGTAGTGTCGCTGCTTTAATGATGAAGGAAAAAGGATATGAATGCATTGGTTGTACAATGAAGCTGTATGCCAATGAGGATATAGGGGTGTGTGGCTCACATACTTGCTGTTCCCTTGATGATGTGGAGGATGCAAAATCCGTAGCACGTAGATTAGGTATGCCACATCATACCTTCAATTTTCAGGATAAATTCAGAGAAACTGTAATAGATGATTTTATCTATTGCTATGAAAATGGTATGACACCTAATCCTTGTATTGAATGTAACAAGCATATGAAGTTTGATGAGCTTTATAGAAGGGCTGAGATTCTTGGCTGTGAGAAAATAGTTACAGGACACTATGCAAGAATAAGAAAGACTGATAATGGTTATCAGCTTCTTAAGGGACTGGATTCAAACAAGGATCAGAGCTATGTATTATATGCAATGACTCAAAATGAATTAGCACACACTGAATTCCCATTAGGTGAGATTTCTAAGGATGAGGTTAGAAAAATCGCTGAAAGCCACGACTTCATAAATGCAAACAAGCCTGACAGTCAGGATATTTGCTTTGTACCAGATGGCGATTATGTTTCAGCCTTGAAGAGATTTACAGGTAAGGAATATGCACCAGGTGATTTTGTGGACCAGGATGGCAATGTTATGGGTACACACAAGGGTATTGTTGGATACACAATAGGACAGCGTAAGGGGCTTGGTATTTCGGCAGAACATCCTCTTTATGTAACAGCTCTTGATGTAAAGAACAATCGAGTAATCCTTGGTAAAAACGAAGATTTATTTACAACAACCACTATTGTTAAGAACATCAACTGGATTGATCCAACAGACGACAGACCTACATTTAAATGCAAGGCCAAGGTTCGCTATCGTATGACTGAGCAGCCATGCACAGTTGAGCGTATTGATGCAACTTCAGCAAAGGTTGTTTTTGATGAGCCACAGCGAGCAATCACACCAGGACAGGCAGCTGTTTTCTATGATGGCGATGTAGTACTTGGTGGTGGAACAATTTTAAGAGACTAGAGTTAAGCGGGTTTTTAAGAGGAGAAATAATGACTAGAGCGGATTTTAGAGAGTTACTTGAAAAGAGAATTGTATTTATTGATGGGGCTACAGGTACTGAGCTTCAAAAAAGGGGAATGCCTGCAGGAGTATGTCCAGAAAAATGGATTATTGATAATCCTTGGGCTATTCAGGAATTGCAAAAGGCTTATTTTGATGCAGGTTCAGATATTGTGTTGGCACCTACTTTCACAGCCTCTAGAATCAAGCTAGCAGAATATGGGTTAGAGGACAAGCTTGTGGAGATGAATAGACAGCTTGTCCGCCTCTCAAGGCAGGTTGCAGGGGATAAAGGCCTTGTTGCAGCAGATATTTCTATGACAGGTAAGCAGCTTTATCCTCTTGGAGACCTTATGTTTGAGGATTTAGTAGACTGCTATAAGGAGCAGGTGGAGGCTATTCTTCAGGAAGGTGTAGATCTTTTCGTAGTTGAAACTATGATGAGCCTTCAGGAGTGTCGTGCAGCAGTTCTTGCTATCAAGGAATCATGTGACTTACCAATCATTGTTTCACTTACCTTTAATCCAGATGGAAAGACACTGTACGGAACATCACCAGATACAGCCATGATTGTTCTTCAGTCAATGGGTGTAGATTGTGTGGGAATGAATTGCAGCACTGGCCCTGATGCTATGCTAGAGCTTGTTCAGCAGATGGCGGCAGTTGCAAACATCCCTATTATTGTAAAGCCAAACGCTGGCTTGCCTGAGCTTGAGGATGGTAAGACTGTTTACAAGATGAGCCCTGATGTTTTTGCAGATGCTTGCGAAAAGCTTTATGAAGCAGGAGCATGGCTCTTTGGTGGATGTTGCGGTTCTACACCGGAACACATATCAGCTCTGGTTTCTCGTTTGAAGGATAAAAAACAGCATCAGATTGAAAAGAAGCCTATGAGGGTTGTTACTTCTGAGCGAATGAATACCTGGATTGATTTAGACGGACCATTTATGGTAATCGGTGAAAGAATCAATCCTACAGGCAAAAAGAAATTCCAGGCTAGCCTACTTTCAGGCTCTCTATCCATGGTTGTGGATTTTGCAAGAGAGCAGGAAGAAAAGGGCGCCAACATTCTCGACGTAAATATGGGTATGAATGGCATCGATGAGAAGCAGATGATGCTTGATAGTATTTATGAGGTAACATCAGCAGTTGATTTACCGTTATGTTTGGATACTAGCCATGTGGATGTTATGGAGGCTGCGCTTCGCATATATCCAGGACGTGCTCTCATTAACTCTATATCTGCTGAAAAAGAAAAGATGGAGCCTATGCTTAAGCTTGCAAAGAAATATGGAGCTATGTTTATCACACTTCCATTGTCGGGAGCGGGACTTCCAAAGGATATGGAAGAAAAGAAAGAGCATATTGCCACTGTTCTTAATGCAGCAGAAGCTATTGGACTAGATAGGGATGCAGCAGTGGTAGACGTGCTGGTACAGACAGTTGGTGCTGAAGGTACAGCAGGATTACAGTGCTTTGAAACCATAGAATACTGCAAGAATGAGTTGGGACTTCCTACAGTATGCGGTTTGTCCAACATATCATTTGGAATGCCTAATAGACAGTTTGTAAACGCCACATATCTTACCATAGCTGTCAGCAAAGGCCTTACTATGGCTATTGCAAATCCAAGCCAGGATATGCTTATGTATCAGGCTGCAGCAGCAGATACACTTATGAACAAGCCTGGGGCGTTGGAAAAATATGCATCACTGCCAGTGTTATCAATGACAGCGGGAGGAGCCACTAATGGTAGTGCAGCTGGGGCAAAGCCTGAAACCAGCACAACATCTTCAGAAAGTCCAGTGGCTGAGTGTGTTATAAAAGGAAAAAAGGACCAGATAGTTTCTGAGATACAAAAACTTTTAGATGCTGGAATGGAGCCACAGGAAATCATCGAAAATCACCTTATTAAGGGAATAAACGTAGTAGGTGATTTATATGATAAAAAAAAGTATTTCTTGCCACAGCTAATAGCGGGAGCAAATGCGATGGAAGTGGGAATGAAGCATATAGAACCACTTCTTGCCAGCGATTCTACTGAAGCAAAGGCGACGGTTGTTATTGCCACAGTAGAGGGTGATATTCACGATATTGGAAAGAATTTGGTTGCACTTATGCTTAAAAACTATGGCTTCAACGTAATTGATTTAGGCAAGGATGTACCAGCAGCCACAATCATTGATAAGGCAGTAGAGGTTGATGCAGATATAATTGGTCTGTCTGCCCTTATGACCACCACAATGATGCGAATGGATGATGTGGTTAAGCTCGCTAAGGAAAAGGGCTGTAGAGCTAAGATTATTATTGGCGGAGCATGTATAAACGAATCCTTCAAGGATGAGATTAGTGCAGATGGATATTCGGCTGATGCAGCAGAATGTGTAAAGTTGGTTCAAAATATTATGGAGAAATGGGCATAGATTTTTTAACTAAAATCTAGTAATGTATTATTAGTGATATGTGAAAATCAAAGTGAGGGAGTTTGACTATGACAAAAGAAGAATTAGCTGAGAAGCTTCAGGGATGTCACTATGGTCTTTCAGATGTAGAGGAATCTCTTATTGAAGAGGCAAGAGTGAATGGCCTTGTTATTGGCTATGGCAGTTTAAATACTGTTATCCAGTTTGAGGGTGCTACATACGAAGAGGGTGATGATCTCTCTGAAGAAAGCGAGATGATGTATGTGGACTATGAAAGCCCAAATACAATCAAGGCATTTTGGAAGGGCCTTTGCAAGGGAGAAAAGGGTGGAAATCCAGATTACTCTTGGAGCTACGAAACATCCTTCCCAGTAGCACATTTCAGAATGATTGGCCGCCGCACAAGAATTAATGATGAAAAATACTGTGAGGGAATCGTTTTCGAATTAAAGGACCTTCAGGCAAAGCATATTGATTTGGAAGGTACAATGTCATATTTCTAAAACAAAAGCAGACTTTTAGGTCTGCTTTTTTTATTTTATGGATGTACATATTTCAGGTAATTCCTCTAAATAGTAAAAATATTGCGAAAATTAATAATTATGTTGACATTGGGGGCTTGTTTTGTTATCTTTATGAAGTCGCTTGAAGCGGTAAACGCTAATAGCTCTGGGATCTTAGCTCAGCTGGGAGAGCATCTGCCTTACAAGCAGAGGGTCACAGGTTCGAGCCCTGTAGGTCCCATTTATTTAAACTAAATATTCGTTTCACAATATGGCGAGATAGCTCAGTTGGCTAGAGCACGCGGTTCATACCCGCGGTGTCGAGGGTTCGAATCCCCCTCTCGCTACTAAAAATAAAAGCTAGACCAAATGGTCTAGCTTTTATTTTTATTCAGCTCGATGTGGATTCAACTCAATCAAACCGCGGGGTTCCCGCGATGTCGAGGGGCGAGCGTGGTCCGGTGGACCACATGGTTGCGAGCCGACCGAGCCGGCAGGCGAGAATCGAATCCCCTTATAATATTCTTATACATAGAGTATAATAGTATTCAAATTGAGGTTACATTATCTCTTGTAGATAGAGATAGAGTTATTTATAAAAAGACAAAAATTATAGAGGTTGAGAGATGAAAAAAAGACTTTTCGTATTTACGTTGTGCCTTACAATTGTGGCCAGCATGATTGCCTGTGGAAAAGATAATGTTTCGGGAGAGGTTGAGCCAGAAGAGTTGGCTGATGCCCTTGAGGAGAGTAAATCTGAAAGTGAAGCAACTGAAAATAAAGATGATTCTGCAAGTGGAGAATCTGAAAATCTTCCAACTATAGAGGTAGTAGAGGGATACAATTACTCCGATGAATACAATGCAGCTTTTGAGCTTGATGATAGAGTAGGGGCTAACTATATAGCTGCAGGAGCATCTGAAGTAAGTGAGTTTGCATCCTGGAAAGAAGGCTATAAGGCTTTAGTAGAGGATTTGAGTAGCGAGGATAGCGTTAGTTTTTCGCTGATTTATGTAGATTCTGATGATGTTCCAGAGCTTATCTACAAGGTTGATGATTCAGATATAGTAATAGCCACATTTACTGGCTCTACAGTAAACCTACTGAGTGGACAGATTGATTCTGTTTCATATGTGGAAGGCGACAATGTGTTATTAGCTACAGAGCATGTGGATGCCAATACATACAACAGTGTGGTGGCAATCAAGGATGGTTATTGGATTAATATTGCTTATGGTACTCAGGGGCCACTTGATCCATGGGCAGAGGATAGCTTTGATGAAAACGGAAATGCGATAATTTCTTATTGGGAGATAAATGGAGAGGAATTGGCCAGTCAGGATGAATATGATGAGCTGTTTGGTAAATACTATGATTCCTCATTTGGCAAAGAAATCACTGAGTTTAATGCAGATGCCTCCCAAATACTAGAACAGATTGAGGCACTTTAATGTTAAAAGATAAAGATATAAGGGAGCCACTATTCGAGTTTTTAGAGGAATCCTACGGTAAAACACGAATCATCGAGGAAAAGATGATGGGAAAATCAAGGGCAGATGTGATTATGATAATTACCGATGCTCTTATAGGAATAGAAATAAAATCTGATGCGGACACCTATACAAGGCTTGACGGTCAGATAAAAGACTATGATAAATACTTCGATTACAACATAGTGGTAGTTGGCTCAAGTCATGCAATGCATGTGGAAGAGCATGTTCCAGATTATTGGGGAATCATCACAGTTGATGAAGTGGATGAAAAGCCTGATTTCTATTTTTTGAGAAAGCCTGAATACAATAAAAAGGTAAAGCTTAATAGAAAGCTGGAATTGCTATGGAGGCCTGAATTAGGAATCCTTTTACAAAGACTGGGAATGCCAGAATACAAGGCGTTGAGTAAACCGGCTGTTCGCAAAAAGATTATAGAGTGGTCGAAAGCTCCAATTGCAAAAGCTGAGGTGGCTCGTATAAAAAGAGCTGCAAAGGAAGCGGGGGTGGAACCGGTGATTCCTGAAACCAAGGTCGACCCTGCAGATGTTAGTCATGAGATTAGTGAGCTCTTATTTGAAAGAGATTATGAAAAGCTGTTGGCTGAGATTGCAGCCTTTAGAAAAGCACATTCTCCAAAAAGAAGAGGCCCTAAGAAAAGGACCTCTATCAAAAGAACTAGGCGTGCTGGTAAATAGGAAATTTCAATTCAATAGTGAAGGTATCCAAGGTGGTTTTAGTTACGCTAGAGCCACCTTGTCTTTTCATTAGGCTATTGATACTGATAAGACCGATTTTGGCACTTTCATTTTTTCTTGGAACTGAACGAATTTTATTAGAGATTGATAGTGTAGCAAACTCATTGTCACATTTCAGTCCCACATGTACAGGCTTGGTTTCGTCTGCATATTTGTCTATGTTCGTAAATACGTTGTTAAATACTCTTAAGATATCATCCGTATTTACGTTAATCTTAAAGGGCTCTGGTGGCTCACCGTATTCAAAGCTGAAGCCTTGTTCTATTAGTGGTAGTGATAATTCACTTATTATCTGCATCAGGAAATCAATTCCATCATAGCAGGTAAGTGTTTCCTTTGAACGCTCAGGATGAGGATCAAATGCAAGGAAGTACTCGAAAAGCCTATCTGACATTTCTTTAATCTGAAAGCAAGTATCCAATGCGGTATTTACATACTTATCCATTTCTTCTTCTGAATGATAATGGTGTTCTTTTAATATTTCCAAATAGCCCATCTGTGTGGTGAGAGGAGTCCGCAAGTCGTGAGATAGTGCTGTGACAAGGCTGTTGTTAGCCTGTATTGCTTTCTTTTCATTTTCTATTTGGTTTGCAACAGCTATACTCATTGAATTAATGTTGTCTGCAACATTTGATATCTCATCGTTTCCTTTAACGGGAATACGATAGCTTAAATCGCCACCGGCAAGGATTTCAATACCAGAAGTAACCTCATTAATATATTTGATTTTCTTACGTACCAGTATAGTGATCATAATAATTATTATTAATGCACTTACTACGATGTTTGCAAGCTGAATTTTTGAGTACAAATCATATTTGAAGTCTTCAAATACATGCATCTGACATTCGCCGTCAATCAGCGTAATTGTATAGTCGTATACATAAGGATTATATTCATATGATTCCTCTATTAGCTCAGCATCAGCTTCCGAAATTTCAGAGGCCGAGTCATAAGAGTAGTCCACATAGAAATTGTAAATGATCACACCATCACGCTCTAAATAAAAGTACATAAGAGGGTGGGATTGCGACCATTTAAAAATCAATGTTTTATCTTCGCTAGATACATGGTTTTCATCAATATATTCCTGAAAATCTTCTACTGATGAATCCAATCGAGATGGTATATAGACCTCATCTGCCCATTTTGAATAATAAATTAGGTCGTTGACCTGCTGTAGTAAAAAGAATGTTATTCCACCAATCACCAAGGAAACAACTATGGATAGCCATAGTTCAAGATATAAGGATTTAGAAAAGACCTTCTTTAATTTTTTCATTGTAGTTTATATCCCTTTCCCCATACTGTAAGAAGATGAACAGGATTTGATGGATCATCCTCGATTTTGGTTCGAAGATTTCTGATGTGAACCATGATAGTAGCATTTGAACTGTAGAAGTATGGCTCATTCCATATAGTTTCGTATATAAGCTGGGCTGGGAAAACACGCCCCGGGCTTTCTATTAAAAGCTTGAAAATCTGATATTCCAACTCAGATAAATCAATAGATGTTTCCTGTCCATCCGGGCTGATAACAAAGACTTCATTTCTGTCCTTTGCCACTTTAAAAATGTTATAAGTGTAGTAGTTGTCTGAGATAGCTTCCTTTTTGCCCTGATATACATAGTAGCGACGGAGCATGGATTTTACACGGGCAGTAAGCTCACTATGTGAAAAAGGCTTTGACAGATAATCATCGGCCCCTATAAGAAGGCCAAGAGACTTATCAGAGTCAGTTCCCTTTGCTGTAAGAAAGAGTATTGGCATTTGATATGTTTCTCGAATTTTCTTGCACACATCCAGACCAGAAATGCCTGGCATCATAATATCAAGGATGATTAAATCGATAGAGTCGTCCACCATAGAAAGTGCAGTTTCTCCATCGCAAGCTTCAAGAATCTGATAGCCTTCACTTTCTAATAATATATGTAGAATATTTCTTATTTCCTCGTTGTCATCAACAACCAGTATCTTTTGATTTCCCATATTCACTCCTATAAAAAAGATAGCTTTATCTGTTTGTATAGTAACACAAAAGCTGTGAATAAATAGTAAAAAGAAATTTCTTTAGATTTCTTTAGATTTACTTAAGATATTTCTTAAGAATCAAATGGCACAATAGCATCTGTTGATAGAAATCACATGGAGGGAAAAAATGAAACTTAAAGAGATACTTAATAAAAAGGTTGTAACTTGCATGATAATTGCAGCTCTTGTTATTTCATCTGTTGCAGGAGTAGCTGGATTTAAATATGTAAAGGCTAAGGGAAATGAAGCTGACAGCGAACCAATTACAATTGAGGTGACAAAGCAGAATATTGAAAAGACACTTAGTGCAACAGGAACAATTATTTCTGCAGAGGAAAGTGGACAGTTTGCAACTACAACAAGTTCTTATCCCGTAGAGGAAGTATATGTAAAGGTAGGAGATGTAGTAAAAAAAGGTGATCCTCTTTACAAGCTTGATATGACCACTATGGAGCAGACACTTTCATATCAGCAGCAGGCTCTCAATATTCAGAATCAGCAGAATGAAATTGCTCAGCAGAATGCAAATCAAGCATTAACTGATGCTCAACGAAATGGAGCAACTCAGATTAATGATTCAAATAGAAATCTTGAATCTGCGCAGCAGGACCAGAACACTGCAAACAGAAATAAAAAGAACGCAGATAATAATCTTACAACTGCAAGCAACAGTGAAAATGAAGCAGAGAGAGCTAAGGATTCAGCCAGTGCTACACTTGCAGCTGCACAGAAGAAAGTTGATGATTTAAATGCAAAGATTACTGATTTAGAGACTCAGATTGCCAGTGCAGAAGATCCTACAGAATTAAATAATCAGCTTACTCAGGCAAAGACAGATCTTGAGACAGCTAAGACAGAGCTTGCTACAGCTCAAAGTGATTATGATAGTAAAAAGAGTGCATATGATAGTGCAGTGTCAGCTACAGAGTCGGCAAGACAGTCAGTTCAGTCTGCATCAGATTCTGTAAACTCTGCAAATCGTTCTGTAGAATCTGCGCAGTCTAGCTTAAATAACACAACAGAGTCTGCTAACTCAAATGTATATACACAGGCACAGGCTGCTAAATCCAATGAGCTTAGTGCCCAGTCAAATACTTTATCTGCAAAGCAGGAGATTGAAAAATCCCAAGAAGAGCTTTCAAAGGCAACAGTATATGCATCACAGGATGGAACAGTTACTAATGTAAATATAGTAAAGGGCCAGACATACAGTGGAACAGATGCAGTTGTAATTGATAATGTTACAAGCTTAAAGGCAACAGCTGATATTGATGAGGCACAGATTCCAAGCATCCAGGCGGGCCAGAAGGTACAGATAAAAACAGATGCTACAGGAGATGAGGTATTAAACGGTACAGTTGTATTTGTTTCACCTACAGCAACAAAGAACAGCACTAAAACTACAGACGCCACATCTACTACAGCTTCTGTATCAAAGAGCAGAGCTACATACAGAGTAGACGTACAGATAGATGATTCCAATGAAAACCTGAGACTTGGTATGACAGCCAAAATGACATTTATTACTGCATCTTCCGAAAATGCAATTGCTGTGCCATCATCAGATATTAAGACTTCAGATGATGGAAGCAAGTATGTGGTGATTCAGACAAAAGACGGAAGCACAAAGAACGTTACAGTGACAACAGGAATTTCAGATGACTTCTATACAGAGATTACAGGTGGCGACCTTAAGGAAGGTGAAATGATAGTTGAGTCTGATATGGATGAAAACAGCGCCGATGCAACATTAGAGTCAATGGGAACTGATGGAGGAATATATTTTGAGTAATGATATTTTATTATCTGCAAAAAATATAAGAAAAAGCTATTATATTGGAACTCCAAATGAGCTGGAGATTTTGCATGGAATAGATTTGGATATTCACAAAGGAGAGTTCGTTTCCATTGTTGGCCAATCAGGTTCTGGTAAAAGTACTCTGATGAATATTCTAGGTATTTTGGATAGACAGACTTCGGGAGAATATATTCTTGACGGGATTGATATTTCAAAGGCTCCAAACAAGGCCTTATCTGCCCTTAGAAACAAGCATATAGGATTTGTTTTTCAGACATATAATCTAATAGCTAGAACAGATGCTATTGCAAATGTGGAGATGCCAATGCTTTATGCAGGTGTTCCAGAAAAGCAACGCAGAAAAAGAGCCATTGAGCTTTTGAAAATGGTAGGAATGGAAGAGCGTATGCACCATACTCCTGACGAGCTATCAGGTGGACAGAAGCAGCGTGTAGCTATAGCAAGAGCTATGGCGAATGACCCTGATATTATTCTGGCAGATGAGCCAACAGGTGCCCTCGATTCGGGAACAGGTAGACTGGTAATGGATATATTCCACGAGCTTCATGAAAAACAGGGAAAGACTATTGTGCTCATTACTCATTCAAATGAACTTGCAGCAGAGACTCCGAGAATTGTAACTATTAGCGACGGAAATATTATTGCTGAGAAAAAGATGGCCTAAGTGGCTTGAAAGGAATAGATATGATTAAAGAAAACTGTAAGCTTGCTTTGCTTAGTATAAAAGCTAACAAAATGAGAGCTTTTCTTACAATGCTTGGTATCATCATTGGTGTTGCAGCAGTTATTGCTATTATGACAGTGGGCAATTCGATGACAAAGGGCGTACAAAAGCAGCTGGAAAGCTATGGCGTTCAAAACATTACCATATATGTTAATCCAATTGATTATAACCAGGAGCTTTCAGAGGCAGATTATCAAACTATGAAAATCACTCCGGAAACACTTCATAAACTTGCCAATCAGTATAAGGGTAAGATAAGTGCAATCTCTGTTGAGGCTAGTGCAGGCTCGGGGACAGTCATCAAGGATGCAAACAAGGCCAATGTAGATATTACAGGAGTCAGTGCTGGTTATTTTAAAGCTAATAACATAAAGCTTAAAGGCGGCAATCTATTTAACGAGTTTGCATATGAACAGGGAAAGAATACTGCTATTGTGGCAGACAAATTTGCAGAGCAGCTTTTTGGAGCTAATTATTCATTGGATGATGTGCTTGGAAAAGAGTTCGAAGTCAATATTAATGATGAATACATGAATATTACAGTAATAGGAGTGTATGAGTATCAGCAGTCAGGCAGTATGATGCGTGGTAGCAATAAAAATATCAGCACCAATGTATATATTCCACTTAAGACTGCATGGAATTATTCTCATGACGAAACAATCTTTGATGCTACTGTGGTTGCAGCAGAAGGACAGGATCCGGTAGCTTTGTCTACAGAGATTAAAACATATTTGACAGATGTTATGGCAAACACATTAGGTGATAAGTTTTATGTGGATGCATATAGTAATCAAACTATGATTCAGGAAAATACAAAGACTATGAATCAGATGACACTGGCTATCTCTATGATAGCGGCAATTGCCCTTATTGTAGGTGGTATTGGTGTAATGAATATTATGACAGTTTCAATCACTGAGCGAACCAAAGAAATCGGTACAAGAAAAGCTTTAGGTGCCCCTGATCGAATGATAATGCTTCAGTTTATAAGCGAAGCTATTATTATTTGTCTGATAGGTGGCTTGATTGGAATAGTGGTAGGACTATTACTTGGAAATATAGCTGCTCACTTTATGGGTTATACACCTGAGGTTTCAATTGCAAGTATATACATGTCGGTAGGATTCTCTATGGCCATAGGCGTATTCTTTGGATATTCACCAGCAAAGCATGCAGCAAACATGAATCCGATTGATGCATTAAGATACGAATAAAATGAATATTATAGATTTTTGTTTTTCATCAGAAAAACAGAAATCGTAAATACCAAGAAAATAGATTCATCTATTTTCTTGTCCTGCAAAGCAGGATTCTTGCTGACAATTTCATTTTTCTGTCAGCAAGAAGTCATGCATATTATTAATAGCTTCGATGAATATCGAGGCTATTTTTTTATATATTTATTTAATTTCCCCTTTATTTTTTATAATTATGTGGTATTATGTTTTAGTATAAAAATACATTATTAAAGAATAATTATACGAAAGAGAGACGGATTATATGAAAAAGAAAGCTACAATTCTTGCATGTATGCTTGCCGCACTTTTCATTGGCTGTGGAAGTGCTGACAACACAAAAACTATTTCATCTATCGATGATTTAGAAGGCTCAAAAATTGGTGTTCAACTTGGAACAACTGGTGATATTTATGCCAGTGATTACGAAGGAGACGAGGCTGGAACAGAAGTTGAGCGTTACAATAAAATTACTGATGCGGTTCAGGCTTTAAAGCAGGGAAAGATTGATTGCGTTATTGCTGATGAGCAGCCTGCAATTGCAAGTGTTGAAAACGAAGGTTCACTAGTTATTTTGGATGAGCCATTCGCTTTGGAAGAATATGCAATCTGTATTGCTAAGGATAATGACGAGCTTTTAGAGCAGGTTAATGGCGCTATTGCTGAGCTTCAGGAAGAGGGCACATTGGATGCAATCATTTCTAACTACATTGGAGATGATACAAAAGGTAAGTTCCCATATGAGTCACCTGAGGGAGTTACATATGACAATGGAACAATCGTAGTTGCAACTAATGCTACTTTTAAGCCATACGAATACTATGAGAGTGGTGAAGTTGTAGGTATCGATATGGATATTATGCATGCCATTGGTGATAAGCTTGGTATGAACATTGAAATCGAGGACATGGAGTTCGATTCTATTATCAACGCAGTTAGCTCTCATAAGGCTGATGTTGGTATTGCAGGCATGACAATGACAGAAGAGCGTGCGAAATCAATTAATTTCTCTACATCATATATCACATCAAAGCAGGTTATGATTGTTAAGGATGCTAATGCAGCAGCTGACGGACAGACATTTACAGAGAAGCTTTATGCAAACTTTGTAAAGGATGGAAGATATCAGTATCTTTTAACAGGTCTTAGAAATACACTTGTGATTGCTCTATGTGCGGTTATCATCGGTGTGCTTATAGGTTTCTTTGTAGCGATTATCCGTGTCTCATATGATAAAACAGGAGCACATGTAATTCTTAACGGAATTTGTAAAGTATATCTTACTATCATTCGTGGAACACCAATGATGGTACAGCTTTTGATTATTTACTATGTTGTATTTAAGTCAGTTAATGTTTCAAAGGTACTTGTTGCAATTATTGCATTTGCTATTAACTCAGGTGCTTATGTAGCAGAGATTATGCGTGGTGGTATCATGTCCATCGACAATGGTCAGATGGAAGCAGGACGAAGCCTTGGTCTTTCGCACAAGCAGACAATGACCGCTATCATCCTTCCACAGGCTATCAAGAATGTACTTCCAGCTTTGGCAAACGAGTTCATCATGCTTATCAAAGAGACATCAATTTGTGGATACATCGGTCTTACAGATTTAACTCGTGGTGGAGATATCATTCGAAGCCAGACATACGAAGCTTTCATTCCACTTGTTGCTGTAGCATTCGTTTACCTTATTATCGTAGAGTTGCTTACAGTGCTTGTTGGTAAATGGGAAAAGAGCTTACGCAAAACAGAAAGAAAGGCTGATTAAGGAGAGATAGCATGAGTGAAGTATTAATTAAAGTAGAAAACTTATCAAAATCATTTGGAAAGAATGAAGTTCTTAAAAATGTAAATATGCAGATTGAAAAGGGTGAGGTTATTGCTATCATCGGACCATCAGGCTGTGGTAAATCTACATTCATTCGTACATTAAATCAGCTTGAGAATCTTACAGACGGAAAGATTTATCTTGATGGCGAGGATATCACTGCAAAGGGAGTAGATATAAATGATGTAAGACGTCGTGTGGGTATGGTGTTCCAGCACTTCAACCTTTTCCCTCATCTTACAATTCAAAAGAATCTTACACTTGCTCCAGTAAAGCTTGGACTTATGAGCGAGGAAGAGGCAAACAAGAAAGCAGCAGAGCTTCTTGAAAGAGTTGGTCTTGCAGATAAAGCGACAGCATATCCTGACAGCCTTTCAGGTGGACAAAAGCAGCGTATTGCAATTGCCCGTACACTTGCTATGAATCCAGAGGTTATTTTATTTGATGAGCCTACATCTGCACTAGATCCAGAGATGGTTGGTGAGGTCCTCAATCTTATGAAAGAGCTTGCTGATGATGGTATGACAATGGTAGTTGTTACACACGAAATGGGATTTGCAAGAGAAGTAGCAGATAGAGTACTTTTCTTCGACGAAATGGGAATCAAAGAAGAGGGAACTCCAGCAGAAATTTTCGATTCTCCAAAGTCTCAGAGATTACAGGACTTCTTGTCAAAAGTACTTTAGTTTTTAAGATAAATGACTATAATAGTATTGAACATTAAATGATAATGGAGCAATACGATTATGGAATCAACACTTAGACGTACATGGGCCGAGGTAAATCTCGACGCCATCGCATATAATTACAAAAAGATTCGTGAAAAGATAGGCAGTGATGTCAAGTTTCTTGGCGTAGTAAAAGCCGATGCATATGGACACGGAAGTATTCAAGTTAGTCAGCTCCTTGAGGAATTAGGAGCTGATTATCTTGCTGTCAGCAGTGCAGATGAAGCTTTAGAATTACGAGTAAACGGCATCAAGATGCCTATTCTTATTTTGGGGCATACTCCAAAGGAGCAGGTTCCACGTCTTATTGAATATGGAATCACACAGGCCATCACTTGCAAGGCAAAAGCAGATGAGTATAGTGCAGAAGCAGTAAAGGCCGGAGGCGTTTTAAAAGTTCATATCAAAGTGGATACAGGAATGTCTCGTTTAGGATACCTTTGCGACAATGGCTATTTTGATACTGGTGTCAGCGGCATTGTAGAAGCATGCCAGATGCCAGGTCTTGAGGCAGAAGGAATCTTTACTCATTTTGCTGAGGCAGATGAGTTTGGTCAGGCCAATGATGATTATACAAAGCATCAGTTTGAGTTATTCACCAGAGTCATTTCTGCAGTTGAAGAGCAGCTTAATCACAAGTTTAAAATTAGACATTGCGCAAACACAGGAGCAGTTGCTCGTTTCCCAGAAACTTATCTAGACATGGTGCGTCCAGGCCTGTTATTATATGGTTATGGTGAGTTCGCTCATCAGATGGGACTTCGTCCAGCCATGACCATGAAGACAACTGTCAGCACAATCAAGATTTATCCAGAAGGAACTGCTGTCAGCTACGGCGGAATGTTTGTTACAGACAAGCCAACTCGTATTGGTGTTTTGCCATATGGTTATGCAGATGGATTTCTTAGAAGTCTTTCTAATAAATGTTCACTTTACACAAAGGAAGGTCCTGCAAAGCTTAGGGGTAAAATTTGCATGGACATGTGTATGATTGATATTACAGATATGCCTACTGTAGATGTAGGAAGTGAAGTTGAAATATTTGGGGAGAAGAACAGTATTGATGACTTAGCTGCTTGTGCAGGTACTATTCCTTACGAATTAACTTGTGCAGTTAGCAAGCGTGTTCCTCGTGTTTATTATCGAAATGGGGAAGTTATTGATCGTGAGTTAATGCTTAGGATGTAGTAATTGAGGATTATATGAGTACTTCTTTCTTAGATAAAGTAGTAAATGCTATTGAAAATCGAGAAATCAAAGCGTATTATCAGCCACAGTATGATGCCAGTACTGGTAGAATTGTTAGTGCAGAAGCACTTGTTAGATGGGTGAAGCCTAATGGCGAAATAATTAGCCCAGACAAATTCATACCGAGACTTGAAAAGACAGATGATATAAATATCTTAGATTGGTATATGGCAGAGGAAGCCTGTCGAACTATCCATGAAATGGGAGATAAGGCAGTTCCAATTGCTGTCAATTTTTCTAGATGGCATGTAAAAGAAAAAGATTTCTATCGCAAGTTACAGGCCATTCTTACAACATATAAAGTAAAGCCAGAGATGTTTGAGGTCGAGATTACAGAATCTGCTCTTGCTGTTGAGGATTTAAAATCCATAGAGGAGTGGGCTACAAACATCGCAGACACCGGTGTTAAAATCGCTATAGATGATTTCGGTGCAGGCTTTACATCCTTACAGTTTGTAAAGAATATGCCAGTTAGTTTTTTGAAAGTTGATAAAGCATTCTTGGAAGATAATTGTCAGGATGAAAGGGGACGTGGTACCCTTGAAACTGTATTTTTCTTTGCAAGACGTCTTAGCTTAAAGACTATAGCTGAAGGCGTAGAGACCATGGAGCAGCTTAAGTTTTTGCAGAATATGGATTGTGATAGAGTTCAGGGGTATTTATTCTCTAGACCACTCAAAAAAGAGGATTTCCTGGTTCTTGCAATGATAGACAATGCTCCTATGGTTGATGATGATGATTTCCTTAAGAAGCAGGGAACATTCAGTACTCACAGCCTGCTTTTAAGAGCTATGAAGACAGAATATGACATGATAATGTTCGGAAATCTGTATAAGAATAGCTATTATATGATGTACCAGAACCCAGAGATTTTCTTTGATGCGCCTACAGCAGGTGTTATTGACGATATGACTCACAATGCATTAGCAATATGTGTAGGAGAGTCATATAAAGTCTATGAGGAAAATCTCACACGACCTGCTCTTTTAAAAGCTTATAATAAAGGAAAAACAAGGGTAGAGGTTGTTGTAGAGCACAATGTAGCAGGTGTTCCACAAAAGTTTAGAACTATAATTCATCTTATGAAACATCCACACAAGGAAGATGTATTGATGATAGGTTTTTCAAGAAAAGTTGAAGAATAAGAAAGAGGCCTTTTAAAAGGCCTCTTTTTCTTTATCAAATAGAATTCTATATACACCAATTAAACTTGTGATAAGTGAGAAAACATCGAATGCAAATACAACCCAGTTCTTAAGGAAGAAATCATAAGTTCCAAAACAAAGAATACTGCCGATGCATCCAAGCTTTATCATTAAATCCTTTTTAGATCTAAGTGAAAGTGTAATCATAGTAGCTGCGGCAAAAGGAAGCCAATCAATCCATCTGTTTTGAGTAGTTATGAAGGTGAATACTCCCTGAAAGCCAATGAAAAAAATCTGAAGTGGAACAGAAAGATTCCATTTAAGACAGATAAGGTTTCTAAGCAAGCTAACCATGTTTCCTACAACTGCTGCAATACCACCAAGGCAAGCGTAGGATATAGAAAAAAGAACAAACTGTAGGTTCTGTGCCCATAGGATTGTTTTTTTGTGCTTAAGGTATCCGATTAACACCATAAGGATACAAGCCAAAATTGAAAAGATTCGTCCAACTAAAACTAAATTCATTTATTAACTCCTATCAAAAATCATATTTACATATAATAAAACAATCTTATGATTTTTTAAAGTTTTTACCTCTTTAAATCGCTAAAGAATTAAGGTAGAATAGATTAACTAGAAAATGTGACAACATGTAAAAGGAGGAAATATGGGCAAGGTATTTAGATTTCACAAAGATGTAGATACAGATCAGATTATCGCTTCACAGTATCTACTTTTTCCCACAATAGACGAAATGAAAGTGCATACATTTGAGTCCCTAAATGGCGATTTTGCATCTCAGGTTAAGCCTGGTGATTTTGTTGTGGCTGATGAAAACTTTGGTTGTGGTTCATCAAGAGAGCAGGCGCCAAGCGTACTAAAAGCACTAGGTGTGAAAGCTGTTATAGCTAAATCATTCGCTCGTATTTTTTATAGAAACTCTATAAACATTGGCATGCCGGTTATTGTCAGTAAAGAGCTTTATGATGTAGTAAAAGACGGAGATGAAATGGAACTGGATTTGAATGCTGGCATCATCAAAGCAAATGGAAAAGAATATTCTTGTACTAAGCTACCTGAAAAGATGCAGGAAATTTTGGATCAAGGTGGTCTTATAGCATCTTTGGATAAGGAGGATTAGATATGGGAATGACAATGGCAGAAAAGATTATCGCCGCAGCAGCTGGCAAGGAGAGCTGTAAGGCTGGCGATATTGAGACAGTTACACTTGATAGATTGATGAGTAATGATGGAACTACTCATCTGACAATAGACATGTATAACAACCTTAAGCATCCACGTATTGCGGATGTGGATAAGCTTGTGTGGGTTATTGATCACAATATTCCTGCTGATAGCCCTAAAACAGCAGCAAGTCATAAAAAGATGAGAGACTTTGCCAGAGAGCATGGAATTACTTTTTATGAGGGAGAAGGAGTGTGCCATCAGGTTATGATGGAAAAGCACGTACGTCCAGGAGAGTTGATTTTTGGTGCTGATTCTCACACTTGTGCATATGGAGCGTTAGGCGCTTTTGGTACGGGCGTTGGTTGCACAGATTATCTGTATGCTATGGTTACTGGAACTTCATGGTTATTGGTTCCAGAGACAATTCGCTTTAATCTTCATGGAAAGCTTAATAAGGGGGTATACGCAAGGGATTTAATTCTTACCATCATTGGTAGAATCTCTGCTAATGGAGCCAACTATAAAGCAATGGAATTTGCAGGAGAGGGATTGCATGATCTTTCAATTGCTGACAGAATTTCAATCTGCAATCTGTGTGTTGAGGCAGGTGCAAAGACTGCTCTTATGGAGGTTGATGATGTTGCAATGGAGTATTTAAAGGCCCATGGACGTGAGCCCAAAGCACTGTTCTCATCAGATGAAGATGCAGTGTTTGCGAAAGTTTTTGATATTGATTTATCTGAGATTCAGCCAATAGTTGCAAAGCCTCATTTTGTAGATAGCGTTGTACCAGCATCTGAATGTGAAGGTACAAAGATTAACGAGGCATTTCTTGGTAGCTGCAACAACGGACGTATCGAGGATTTAAGAGTTGGTGCAGAAGTAATCAAAGGAAAGCATGTTGCAGAGGGAGTTAGATTTTTAGTGGTACCTGCCAGTCGAGAAGTATATAAGCAGGCACTAAAGGAAGGGCTTCTTGATATTTTTATGGCAGCTGGAGCAATGGTTATGAATCCTAATTGTTCAGTATGCTGGGGCGCATGCCAGGGTGTCATCGGTGAAGGTGAAACACTTATTTCTACAGGCACTCGTAACTTCAAAGGACGTGCTGGCCACAAGGATTCATTTGTATATCTTGCATCAGCGGCAACTGTAACTGCATCCGCGGTAGAAGGATTTATAACTACTGCAGATAAACTATAGATCATAATCTAATTAACAATCTATTTGCTCTCTGTATGAGACATGTAGTCGAAGGAAGAGAGTTAATGATTGTTAATGTAAGATTATGTGCATAGACTAGATTGGAGAAAATTTATGAGTGATAAATTTACTGCGAAAATTTGGGTCCTTGGGGATGACATAGATACAGATATAATCTTACCTACAGAGTATTTGGCGTTTAAGACGGTGGAGGAAATGAAGCCTTACGCCTTTAGTCCACTTAGGCCTGATTTGGCATCACAGATTCAGCCAGGAGATATGATTGTAGCTGGCAACAATTTTGGCTGCGGTTCTTCAAGAGAACAGGCTCCAGAGGTTGTAAAGGCTCTTGGAGTATCCTGTGTTGTTGCAAAATCTTACGCCAGAATTTTTTTCAGAAATGCCATTAACAATGGCCTGCTATTAATTGAAAATCAGGATTTGTATGATGAGGTTAAAGAAGGAGATATTGCTGAGGTTACACCAGGCAAGGAAATCGTTGTAAATGGTAAATCCTACGAAATAGCCTCACTTCCAGATAATCTTCTGGAAATACTCGAAGCAGGCGGCTTGGTAAAAGCTATGAGAAAGCGTAATGGATTGGATTAATGGTGGAAAAATGGGAAAGACATTAGTAGAGAAAATAATTGGAAATAAAGTAGGGCATGATGTAAAACCGGGAGACATTGTCACTGTAGATGTTGACTGGTGCATGATAGATGACATCATGGTTCCTTTTGCTGTACAGAAGTTTGAGGAGATGGGCTTTTCAAAAGTTAAAAATCCTGACAGCGTTGTTCTTATATATGATCATTTCCTTCCTGCTACTCAGGTAGATGACACTCGTCATTTCAGAGAAGGTGATGAATTTGCAAAGAAATATGGCATCAAAAATGTCCACAGAACAGATGGAATATGTCATCAGCTTATGACAGAGGCTGGATACGTAAAGCCTGGTGATATTGCTTTTGGAACAGACAGCCATACAGTTACATATGGTTGCGTTGGCGCCTTCTCAACAGGTATCGGATATACGGAGATGGCAGGCATACTTGGAACAGGTCAGCTTTGGATAAAAGTTCCTGAGACAATCAAAATAGAAATTGATGGTACGCTACCTGGAAATGTTACATCAAAGGATATCATTCTTAGAATTATTGGTGATTTGACTGCCTCTGGAGCTACATATCAGGCTATTGAATTTACTGGAAGCACAGTAGAGGCTATGAGTGTAGCCAGCCGAATGACTATGTCTAATATGGCGGTGGAAGCTGGGGCAAAATGCGGTTTGTTTGTTCCAGATGACAAGACATGTGATTACTGCAAAATACAATATGACGATAGTATCAAGGCACTGAAGCCAGATAATGATGCTAAGTATTCAAGAATACTCAGATATAGAGCAGAGGATATGGTTCCTGTTTTGGCTTGTCCATCTTTGGTGGATAACATTCATCCGGTTTCTGAGCTTAAGGGGACAAAGGTGGATCAGGTATTCCTTGGCTCATGTACAAATGGCAGATTAGAAGATCTTAGAACGGCAGCTACAATTTTAAAGGGAAAGCATGTTGCACCATTTGTGAAAATGATTGTCACTCCTGCTAGCCGCAAGATTTATAGAGAGGCCTTAGCTGATGGCACCCTTGAAATTCTTTCTGACGCTGGCGCAATTATAACTACTCCAGGTTGTGGTTTGTGCTGTGGAAGAGGTGGAGGAATTCTTTCAGATAACGAAGTGGTGGTTGCCACAAACAATAGAAATTTCCTTGGAAGAATGGGAACTAGCAAGGTTCAGATATATCTTGCCAGCCCTGCAACAGCTGCAGCTACAGCAATTGCAGGCAAGATTACAGAAGCTTAATTATTTGCTTCCATGAATTCACGGATTTTACTTTCATTAAGGTTTTCACCAATGACAATGAAGACCTGCTGACCTACGGACATTGGTGTTAGTTCAAATTCATTTTTAGTGGCGTTGAACTGATACCAAGTGCCGTCTTCATTAAAGAAGCCTTTTGCACGTAGGATTTCACCAAAAGAAGAGTCGGACATAAGAGTATCGATTCTTTCTTTTAGATATTCTTTTTTTAATGGAAGCTCAAGAAAATAAACTGTTTTATAACCACTGTCATCAGTGGTTAATTTTTTTATGTAAGATCTTGTAGCATAGCTACTATTTGAAATCATTTCAAAATCCCCATCATCAAAATCATCCCAGTTTTTATCGAGGACAAGAGAATCTACATTTATATTTAAGTTGGCCTTTTCTGCTGCAGCTTTTAAGTGGGCCTTCGTATTTGCGATATGATCTAAATCAGTAAGCTGAGTTCTACTAAGAATTATGCGGCCGGCGTTTGCTATCTGGCTGGCTAAGAAGAAATCGGAATCATCAGAAAGATTATCCTCAAGTCTTGCATCAACGATAGTTAGAACTGTACCGATTTCATACCATCTATCAAGGGGCTCATCTCTAAGAACATCAAAAAACTCATCCACATCAAAAATACCAGATGGCTCAATGATGACTCTGTCATAACCGCTCATAGCCATGGCAATAAGCTTTGTTTTGAAACGGCGTTTATGACAATCAGCGTCACATCCACCGGCTACCATTTCAAGCTCACAATTGTCTCCACGCAAATCATTTAGAAGAAGCATATCAACATTAACAGCGCCGTAATCGTTTTCTAGTATTCCAATTCGTTTGCCCTGGGAAATGAAGTAATTTGCATATTTTTTAAGAAAGGTAGTTTTGCCGCTACCCAAGAATCCTGTAATTAAGTCTACTTTAATCATGGTATACCTCGTATCATAGTTATGTAACAATTTAGGTATATTATAAAGGACAACACATTGGTAGTAAATTATTGTTTAAAATTCTAAAAGCATGTGATAGTATTTATACATTGTTTAAAAAGGAGTAATTAATAATGGGAATTGTAGTACTAGGAGCAGTTTTTATTGATATTAAAGGTCACTCTACAGCAAGCTATATTCCAGCAGGTAGAAATGTTGGTACTGTAGAGGAAGTTCACGGTGGTGTTAGCCGTAATGTAGTAGAGGACATTGCAAATGTTGAGCTTCGTCCTACATTTGTTAGCCTTGTAGATGAAAGCGGTATTGGTACAGGCGTACTTGAGAAGCTTAATAATCACAAGGTCGATACAAGATTTGTTCGCCGTACTCCTGATGGAATGGGAAAGTGGCTTGCAGTTTTTGATAATCACGGAGACGTAGTTGCATCTATTTCAAAACGTCCTGATCTTTCTGTAATCAATGATATTCTTGATGAAGAAGGAGACGAAATCTTCAAAGATGCAGATAGTATTGCTCTTGAGATTGATATGGAAAAGGATTCAATCAAAAGAGTATTCAAATATGCAGAGAAATATAACCTTAAGGTTTATGCAGCTGTATCAAACATGAGTATTGCTGTTGAACGCAGAGATTTCTTAAAGAATGTAGAATGCTTTGTATGCAATCAGCAGGAAGCGGGCATCCTTTTCATGGATGATTATTCAGAGAAAACACCTCAGGAGATGGAAGAAATCCTTGCAAAGAAAATCCAGGGTGCGCAGATCAAAAAGATGATTGTAACTCTTGGTGGTCAGGGAGCTGTTTACGCAGACATTGATGGAAATACAGGATTTGTACCTGCTAGAAAGGTAGATGTAAAGGATACTACAGGTGCAGGAGATTCATTCTTCGCCGGTGTAACAATCGGTCTTACATATGGCAAAACAATCGAAGAGGCTTGTGAAATCGGATCTACTTTAGCAGCATCTGTTATTGTTACTTCAGATAATGTATGTCCACGATTTTTACCTAGTGAGTTCGGCTTAGAAGTATGATAGAATAGTCATGAATAATTTAGGATAATTGATTGGGCTAGAGTAATGTTAGAAAATGATAATCTAAAATACAGACAGATGTATTTTGATATGGATGGTGTTATCAAGCAAGAGACATACGTATATCACAGAGAATTAACACCAGAGGAGCAGGAGAACTACGACAATTTAGTAGCTGATTCTGACCAAATGACTATTTTTGACTTTATTACTGATTAGACCTTGGATTACCAAGGTCTTTTTTGCATTATATAAAAGGAGAATACTATGAGTTTAACTAATTCAACATTACAGGAATTCACAGAGAAGCTTGCTTCAAAGACATCCGTACCAGGAGGTGGCGGTGCAAGCGCTATGGTTGCAAGCATTGGAATCGCTCTTGGAGATATGGTTGGCGAATTCACTGTTGGGAAAAAGAAATACGCAGATGTGGAGCCAGAAATAAAGGATTTAATGGAAAAAGCTCAGGACATTAGAGTTAAACTCTTAAAATGCATCGATGATGATGCTATAGCCTTTGAACCACTTTCTAAGGCTTACTCTATTCCAAAGGAAGATCCTACCAGAGACGAAATAATGGAAAAGTGCTTGAAAGATGCTGCACAGGTTCCATTTCAGATTCTTCAGCTTGCCTGTGAAGCAGTGGATTTACAAAGAGAATTTGCAGATAAAGGCTCAGTGCTTATGATTAGTGATGCGGCCACAGGTGTTGCAATGCTTCAGGGAGCAATCAAAGGGGCAGCTGTTAATGTAAAGATAAATACTAAATCTATGAAGGATAGAGAGTATGCTTCAGATTTAGATTCTAAAGTGGAAGCATTAGTAGATGAGTATGTAAGCAAAGCTGATGAAATATACAAAAGCGTTATGGAAAGATTATAAACTGGAGGTATCATGGCAAAGTTATTAAAAGGTAAAGAAGTAGTTGATGCATTAAATATAAAAATGGCTAATCAGGTAGAGGCGCTCAAAGAAAAGGAAGTTAATCCTACACTTGCTATCCTTAGAGTAGGGGAGAGAGCAGATGATCTTTCTTATGAAAGAGGCGCAATCAAACGCTGTCAGCAGGTTGGTGTGACAGTTAGAGTGGAGGCACTTCCGGAGGATGTTTCTGAAGAAGCCTTTTTTGAGAAGCTTACTGAGTTAAACGAGGATGACTCTGTTCATGGAATTCTTATGTTTAGACCACTTCCAAAGCATATCGATGGTGAAAAAGCCAGAAATATGCTGAAGGCTGAAAAGGATGTGGATGGATGCACTGATTTATCTCTTGCCGGTGTATTTACAAACACAAATCTTGGTTTTGCACCATGTACAGCTGAGGCAGCCATGGAAATCTTAAAGCATTATGATATTGCACTTTCTGGCAAGAAGGTTGCTGTCATAGGTCGCTCACTTGTTATTGGTAGACCAGTTGCAATGATGCTTATGCACGAAAACGCAACTGTTACAATTTGCCATACAAGAACAGTTGATATTCCTTCTATTACAAAGGATGCAGATATTGTAGTGGTGGCTTCTGGTCAGATGGAAAGCATTGGAAAGGAATATTTGAGAGAAGGCCAGACTGTAATTGATGTTGGTATTAGCTGGAATGATGAAAAAGGCAAGCTTTGCGGCGATGTTAAGTTTGACGAAGCTGAACCAATTGTAGATGCTATTACTCCAGTGCCAGGTGGTGTTGGAGGTGTTACAACAAGCATACTTGTAAAGCATGTTGTTGAAGCGGCAGCAAAAAAGACTGTTTAATTTTCAAAATGTATGAATTTTTTATACAAAAACTCCGATTAATTATGTAGAATAGTTTTATAAGTGGTTAAGGGAGACGAATTATGATTATTGAGCAGCTAAGGGCAGGACAGGAGGTCACACTAGAAGTACTTATTGGTGGCTCATCATTTGAATTGAAGACAGAGGTGGTTGGTACCAATGCTGAAACAGGAGCATTGGTTAAGCCATACGTGTATAACGGACAGGTTGTGGATTTTACAAATGGATCTCCACAGAGCATGACATTCTCACTTCATTGCATAGATCCACACACTGGCGGTAGAGTTGTGTGGAAAAATGTAGCTGTTAACGTTATTAAATTCAGAGGTGTGGATTACTATGCCGTAGATGCCAAGGCTTTTGGTAAAATCGCAGCATCCAGTGAACGAAGAGAGGATGTTAGAGTGCATGTGAAAAAGCCAGGCTCTGCTCTTATGGAAGATGGTCGACGTTTCTCCATCTCAGTTTTGGATATTAGCGACAGTGGAGTTTCCTTTATTGGTAATGCTAATAGAGTCACAATAGGTGACATTGTAGAGGTTAACTTTGCTGATAATGCTCATAATTCAGATTTTAGCTTGGCAGTAAAGGCTCGTGTAAATAGAGCTGAAGCTGAAAACAATGGCATATTGTACGCTGGTAAAATTTTAGAGAGAGATAATAAGCTTTTAGCGTATCTATGCTTTAAAGGCATGGACGAAAAGTTAGATAGATAGCGATAGGGACGAATTATATGGCAGACGATAAGTTACGACAAGAGCTACTATATATGGTTCGACTTACTTCTAAATACGATTTCAGTCGTATGGAGGTTGTTGAAGGTATACTGAGGCTAGAAAATGAAAGACAAATTCTAGGCTCTGTTTTTGGTAAGAGATTCAAAACAAGAATATTTGATATAGCAGCTGGCCAAGCCGTAGATGAGAATTGTGTTATTTGCGGACAGCATGCTGATAATAAAGTAATATGCCAGCATTGTCTTTCAACAATAGGTGAAAGCGATTATGCTAAAAATAAAATCAAGAATAAAGAAAATAATAAAAAACTTAGAATTCCGGATTTTAAGAAGCTAATAGATAAAATAAAGTCTATTAGCAAACAAGATAAAACAAAAGAAGAAATTAAAGAAAAAGTTCATGACAGGATTAGTCTTGGAAGAGTAAAACGTTATGTACAAGGTATTTTGGTATTTTGTTTAACCTTGATTTTATTTATTCAGATTTGGATATTGGGATTATGGCTCTCTATTCCAGACTATAATCCAACTGAAGAAGCTAGGGTTTCTTCAAATCAAGTGGTCCCTGTGGAGTCCGCAGATGATGCTTATGCTCAGCTGCTACTGGATTTTCCTGAGGAGGAGGGATACACGGTTACATATTCCAGAGAGGATGCAGATTATGTGGGAAGGTTTTTGCTTAATCCTGGAGACTGTTGTTTGGAAATAGAAGATAATCTTACTGATGAAGAAAGATACGATTATTTCTTTAAAGAAGATGTTTATGTTTTCTATATTTCATATTTAGAGGAGAATACAGGAAAGGTGGGGATTGCCGAGGTAAACCATGCAGGTTCTATCTTGATAGAAGGTTCGTTTAACGATGGACGACGTACAGACTCCTTCTACAAATTCAGATAGAATTATCATATTCTACATATTACATTCACAGCCTGGACATAATTCTTTGGTACTATTTCAACTGCGATTTGTAATGAATATGGTTATCTCGGAGGTTTTTATGAGACTTAGACCAGATGAAGAGGCAAGATTAAATAGTATCTTGGCGCCAATTAGAAGTGACTTGAGAGTTCAAAAAATGAAGAACTACATTCAACATGGGAGAATAACAACTTTTGATCATGTGGAAAGTGTCACTAGACTTAGTTTTTGGATTAATAAAAGACTTCATATAGGAGCAGATGATAGAGTTCTTACAATAGGAGCTTTTTTACACGACTATTATTTATATGATTGGCATGTTACTGATGATGGACATGGACTTCACGGTTTTTCTCATTCAAACACTGCAAAAGAAAATGCCATTAACGACTTTGGGATAGGAAAAAGGACTCAAGATGTTATTGAAAGCCATATGTGGCCACTTAATATCACCAAGGTTCCCAAAAGTAGAGCAGCATGGATTGTATGTATTGCTGATAAATGCGTATCAACCCGAGAAACACTGCTTTGCAGATAAAAATTAAATCAAGAATATATTATATTAGGGCCGTTGTATTTGCTTGCAATGGCCCTATATTAATGCTATAACTGTATTAAGGGAAATAGAACAGTTAATGTTCATCGAAAGGACGAATGATATGAAAAAAAAGGTTATAGCTATTGTGCTTGCAGCGATAATTGCGGCTGCAGGAATTTTCGTGTGGAAATCAGGAATTATATCAGGAGGTGCAACTGGTTCTGATGATTCAGCGGAGGTATACGTTATGTCTTTGTCTGATATCATGGGAACTAACAGTGGATATTCTACTAATGTCTTTATGGGCGTTGTGGAAGGTCAGGAGTCTACAGGTATCACAAAAAGTTCTGACAGAGAGTTAGATCAGCTTTTTGTATCTGAGGGCGACACTGTTACAGTTGGAACACCTCTTTTTTCGTATAAAACTGATTCTCTGGTATCAGAGAATACTCAGTATGGCTTTGAAATTGAAGGCTACAACCTTAGTATTGCTGATTACAACAACGATATTACCAAGACTCAGGCAGAGCTTGATAAAATCAAGGGCAACACAGATGAGGATAAAACTAAAAAGGAAGAGCTTACCAATCAGATTAATTCATTAAATACAGACATTGCCATTGCTCAGAATAATATCGAGATGGTAAATGCAAAGATTGAAGCTAACAACAATAAAATAGCAAATTCTACTGTAACTTCTACAGTTGATGGCACAATCACAAAGATTGCAGATGATACAAACCCATACACAACAGATGGTTCTTTTATCACAATTCTTGCATCTAAGGAGATGAGAGTTAAGGGACAAATCAATGAGCAAAACGTATGGGCAATCAATGTGGATGAGCCTGTAACACTTCGTTCTCGTGTGGACAGCAGTCAGACATGGAAAGGAACAATTACCAAGATTGATACTGAATCAAAGCAGGAAAACAATGATTCGTCATATTATGGTGGTGGTTCTTCTGATTCTAGTTCCACAAAATATCCTTTTTATATCACACTTGAGGATAGTGAAGGTCTAATGATGGGACAGCATCTATACATCGAACTTGGACAGACAGATGCACCAGAGATGGACTTTACAGATGGCACATATTTATATGATTACTATATTGCCTATGATGAAGAGGGCAATCCATTTGTATGGGCAGACAATAAAGGACGTTTAACAAAGGTTCCTATCGAGCTTGGAGATTATTATGAGGAGCAGATGGTATATTCTGTTTCTGGTATTGATAATGACACATTAATCGCTTTCCCAATGGAGGATTACTCTGAGGGAATGAAGACTGTTAGCGAATACGAGGGAGAATAAGAATGATTGTAAAACTTGAAAACATTTACAAGGTTTACGGTGAATCTGGCACAGAAACCTCGGTTCCAGCTTTGAACGATGTGTCACTTACTGTAAACGAAGGTGAATACGTGGCAATCATGGGGCCATCAGGTTCTGGAAAGAGTACTTTGATGAATGTTATTGGTTGCCTGGATAAACCTACATCTGGTGTCTATTATTTTGAAGATAAGGATGTTCTAAAGCTTAAAGATAGGCAGATGTCTGATTTAAGACTTCACTCTATTGGTTTCGTTTTCCAAAGCTTCTATCTTATGAACGAGGAGAATGCAATTGAAAATGTAGCCCTTCCTCTTTCATATGCAGGAGTTCCTAAAAAAGAAAGAGAAAGAAGAGCGATTGAAGCTCTTACAAGGGTTGGCCTTGCGGATAGAGTAAAATTCCGTCCTGACCAGCTTTCCGGAGGTCAGAAGCAAAGAGTTGCTATAGCTAGAGCCATTGTTAATAATCCAAAGGTTCTTTTGGCGGATGAGCCTACAGGTGCCCTTGATCAAAAGTCTGGCGCCGCTATCATGGACCTTTTTGAAAAGCTCAATGAAGAAGGCACAACCATTATAATGATTACTCACGATGCCAATATTGCCAGCCATGCGAAAAAGACATACAGAATTGTCGACGGCAAGCTTTACCATGGATTAGAGGAGGATAAGGAATGAAAAAGATAATTAAACCTATCCTCATAATAGTTATTATTGTGGCCTTGGCTGGTGGCGGTTTGTATGGAGGATACAGATACAGCCAAAGCAAAAAGACTGCTGAGGTTGTTGCCGTAAGCATGTATGCCATGGATGGATACTGGGGTGATTCAATAAATAGTTACGGAGATGTAACCTCAGATAAGTCTCAGACCACTTACCTTTCATCAGGAACAGAGATATTATCTGTTAATGTTCAGCCTGGCGACCATGTTAACGAAGGCGATGTGCTGATGACAGTCAAGAAAGAAACACAGGATATTAAAGGCAAAGAGCTTGAAGTAGAAAAAGCTAGACAAGCTTACGTTGCTGATACAGTTACTCTTGAAAGACTGCAGAATACAACACCTATTCCTGAATACATTTCAAGCTCACCAGATACCAGAACAAGGGAGCTTCTTGTTAGTAAAGAGTATAGATTAAAGCTGGGCTCTACCTTTGGTGAATACAAGGAAGACCATCTTGTTTACGAGGAATACTATGATCAGTCTGGAAATCTTACATCTACTCTCTATTATGATGAAAAGGGGAATTCCCTGGATGAAACTGATGATACAGACAAGATTAATGCTATCGTAAATGCGGACCATTCTCTTTTCGAATGTTACGATAATTATGAAACAACAGAAGTTACTGTAGGTACCTTCTACTACAATGCAGAAACAGGAGAGATGATTGGCCACGAAGGTGTTGATGGAGAAGGAAATGTTGTAGAACGATACAATGCTCCAGAAGGTTATACACCTACTCAGCTTAAAGATAAAATAGAAGAGGTTTCCAACACCCTCAAGAAACATGATCTTGATCTTAGAAAGAAGGAAAATGAGCTTGAGGTTATGAAGAACACCAATGACAATGGTGAGATTCTGGCAAAGGTTTCAGGTACAGTTTCCAAGGTTCAGAACAAGGACAATTACAATAACACTCAACCATTCATGATAGTTACCGCTACTGATGAGTACTATATTTCAGGCAGTATTGGAGAGTTCTATCTTGATAGTGTTAATGTTGGAGATACAGTTACTATTTCTTCCTGGGATACTGGACTTACAGCAGATGCTGTTATTACTTATATCAGTGATACTCCAAATACAGATAACAACAATTTCTATTCTGGAGATGGAAACACAAACAGCAGTAACTATGAATTTAAGGCTAGTTTCGATAGAAGCAGTGGTATTGAAATTGGCTCTGGGGTAGATATTACAATTACTCCGGCTGGACAGGAAGATACCGGACTTTATATTTCTACATATTTTGTTCGTAAGGATGCCAGCGGTAATTATGTTATGAAAATGGGCTCTGACAATAAGCTTGAAAAAGTTTATGTAAAGGTTGGAAAAAGCCTTTGGGGTTCAATGATTGAGATTAAAAGCGGTGTCACTATGGATGATTACCTTGCATTCCCATATGGAAATGGAGCAGTGGAAGGTATGAATTGCAAAATAGTGGATTCTTTTGCGTATTAAGGGAGGACTTATGTTAGAAAATTTACGATTGGCCTTTAGAGGCATATGGACACATAAGCTTAGATCCTTTTTGACAATGCTGGGTATCATTATTGGTATTGCGGCTATTATCGCCATAGTATCTACTATCGAAGGAACCAACCAACAGATTAAAGAAAATCTTATTGGCTCTGGCTCCAACACTGTTGATATTCAGCTTTATCAAAATGATTGGCCACTTGATTTAAGCTATAGCGAGGCACCATTTGGAGTTCCTCAGGTAAGCGATGATGCTTTATCTGAAATCAGAGATTTGGATGAGGTCAAATCTGCAAGTAAATATGCCAACAGACAGATTTATGATGGAGTTTATTACTTGAACAATTCAATGAATGGTGGATACGTAAAAGGCGTTGAAACAGATTATTTTTCAACAGCCAACCTTACAGTTAAAGAAGGTAGACTTTTCACAGTAGATGAGTTAAAAGATTATAAAAAGGTTTGTGTAATTGATGATGGCGTTGTGGAAGATCTTCTTCACAATGATGAGCCTATTGGAAAAATCCTTGAGATTCAGGGAGATTCATATGTGGTAATCGGAGTTGTTGCATCACGTTCAAACTTTGAGCCTACAATCAACTCAATCTCTGACTATGAAACATACATGCAGGATGAATCTGGAACAGTTTATATCCCACTTTCAACCTGGCCTATAAGCTACAAATATGACGAGCCAGAAAATGTTTTAGTTAGAGCTAATTCTACTGATGATATGACAGCTGCAGGAAAGAAGACTGCAGATATTATGAATTCATACATCAGTCCAACTGATGACACGATCAAGTATCAATCAAAGGATTTGCTGGAGCAGGCACAGCAGCTTCAGCAGCTTTCATCATCAACAAATTCAATGCTTATTTGGATTGCAGCAATCTCTCTTTTAGTTGGTGGTATCGGTGTAATGAACATTATGCTAGTATCAGTTACAGAGCGTACTGCAGAGATAGGTCTGAAGAAAGCCATTGGAGCAAGAAAAGGAAAAATCATGGGACAGTTCCTTACAGAAGCTGCCGTACTTACTTCTATGGGTGGTGTGCTTGGAGTTGCCAGTGGTATTGGACTTGCTCAAATCATTTCAATTATGAGTGGCACACCTGTTGCAATATCATGGCCAGCCGCTTTTATTGCGGTGATATTTTCAATGGTAATCGGTATTGTATTTGGTATTTTACCAAGTCATCAGGCTGCAAATCTTAATCCTATTGATGCATTAAGAACTAACTAATTTGACCCGGAGGTTATATGAGCAAATTTATTTCATGGAATGTAAACGGCCTTAGAGCAGTGGTAGGAAAAGGCTTTTGGGAATACTTTGATGAGGTGGATGCAGATATCTTTTGCCTTCAGGAAATCAAGCTTTCTGAGGGACAGTTTGATTCCGAAAAGGAAGGATATCACGTCTACTGGAATTATGCAGAAAAGAAAGGCTATTCAGGCACAGCTATTTTTACAAAGAAAGAGCCTATTTCTGTAAGCTACGGTATAGGAATAGAAGAGCATGACCACGAAGGAAGAGTTATTACTCTCGAGTTCGAGGACTATTACTTTATCACATGCTACACACCAAATTCTCAGAATGAGCTTAAGCGTCTGGATTACAGAATGACATGGGAAGACGATTTCAGAGCTTACATGTGCGAGCTTAACAAGAAAAAGGGCGTAATCCTTTGTGGCGATTTAAATGTTGCCCATGAGGAAATCGATATCAAGAATCCTAAGACAAATCGTCGTAATGCAGGCTTCACTGACGAGGAGCGTGGCAAGATGACAGAGCTATTGGATTCTGGATTTGTAGACAGCTTCAGACACTTTTATCCAGACCAGGCAGAAATCTATTCATGGTGGTCATACCGATTCCATGCAAGAGAGAAGAATGCAGGTTGGCGCATAGACTATTTCATAGTATCAGAGGATATAAAAGACAGAATGAAGGACGCCAAGATACATACAGACGTTATGGGCTCAGATCATTGTCCAATAGAATTAGATTTTGAATAGGCATTAGGCAGGCAATATGCTATCATAGAGTATATCAGTGGGAGGTGCTTATTATGGCAGATAAAAAAGAAGGTACATTTGTAGTACATGTTAATAAATGCGAAAACGACACATGGCAGGGCCAGGTCACATGGGCTGACCGGGATGAAAAGCTTAGCTTTCGCAGTGCCATGGAATTAATGTCAATCATTGATGCTGCTTTAAATGCAGACGAAGAATAAAACTAACGGCTAGCCATTTGGCTAGCCGTTTTTATTACTTATTTGCCTTTGCAAGGAACTTTTCGTTATTGATGATAAATCTCTCATGAGTACCCATTCCAACAACACCGCTTTCATCCGAACATACAACCTCAAAAGAAAGCTTACGGCCGTCAATCTCAATAAGAGTAGCCTCACAAATAATAGTTTTTCCAATAGCTGAAGGAGCCATATGGCTAACATCTACCTTTGTGCCTACAGTACCCAGGCCTTCCTCAAGCTCTGGCTGAACCATTTTCCAGCAAGTCTCCTCCATAAGAGCGATCATTGCAGGCGTTGCAAACACCTCAAGAGCCCCACTAGTAAAAGCCTTTGCAGTATTATCAATTGTAACAACCGTCTCAGCGGTATTCTTCATCCCAATTTCCAACATAGTATAAGTCCTTTCCCAACAAATATAATTTCGCAACCTCCACTATAATACCACATATCACGCCCCACAAACCTACTATTTACACATTTTTATAGTTTATGTGTAGGGTCTGCCCCTCTAGATTTGTCCCGGCCCTGGCCCGCCCCGCCCGCAGCGCTGCCGCCCTCACTCTAGGGGGTACGTCACAGATTTTGGATTATCTAAATGTGTAGTCGCCCATATTTATTAGTAGGTGTTCTTACAAAGTTTTACAATTCTATCGGTAAGGTATGGGGGGAGACGGACAAACACTACACTAAGTAATCATCAGTCTTAAACTAGCTTTGTATTTATTACTCTTTGCTTTGGAATGAAGTTAGTAAAACAAAAAGAGATATTTGATATGGATTGGCAGCTGCCGCTAGGACGGCGGCAGCAGTGGTCACTTGAAACAGGACGTTGAATGTGCCACGGTGCCAATACATACAAATATCTCTTTTTAAGTTTTACTTAGTGAATGTAGTAGCAAAAGTAATAATACAAAGACTAGTTAAGACTAGATGATTACGTATATTACAATTGTCCGTCCCACCCATACATTACCTTCGAATAGTAAAAGCTTCGTAAGTACACCTACATATGGGCGACTTTACACATTAAGGTAATCCAAAAATCTGCTCCAATGATACCCCTAGAGTGAGGGCGGCAGTGCTGCGGGCGGGGCGAGCTAGGACCTCTGTAGGTTGTCGTGGGCGCTTATTGGGATTACGAAGGGGCTTAGGGACATTGGGTCTTCGATGACTACGCTGTCGATGCCGTATATTTGCTTGACGGAATCGGTGGTGATGATTTCGTTTGGGGTGCCTTCGGCTAAAAGCTTTCCGTTTTTCATTGCAAAAATGTAGTCGGCATATT
>NZ_FOHF01000011.1:0-67601 GCF_900111635.1 Pseudobutyrivibrio sp. C4
CATTGTCCGTCCCACCCATACATTACCTTCGAATAGTAAAAGCTTCGTAAGTACACCTACATATGGGCGACTTTACACATTAAGGTAATCCGAAAATCTGCTCCAATGATACTTGCAGGTGGTAGCAGGCGGGTGTGCCGGGGGCCGGGGTAGGGTGGCCCTTATACGTTAGAGGCTGGGAGGGCATGGCGGCCTTGATAGGTTAGAGGGCTGGAGGGCGTGACGGTGTTTTGACAAGTGTCTTGTCAGTAGACTATACATGTGGTATACTTGCTGTCAACTGAGATTGGCATGTAAAAGGAGAATTGTTATGTCTACTCTGGCAGAAGAGATTAAGGAGTTAAAGAAGGAAAAGAACGCTGTTATTTTGGCCCATTATTATGTTAATGATGATGTGCAGGAGATAGCGGATTATGTGGGGGACAGTTACTATTTGGCAAAGGTAGCTGTGGATTTGAAGGAGAGCACCATTGTTTTTGCAGGTGTTAAGTTTATGGGGGAATCGGCTAAGATTCTGAATCCTGAGAAGACGGTGTTGATGCCTGATGAGAAAGCGGATTGCCCTATGGCGCATATGGCAGAGGTGGAAAGGATTAATCAGGTAAGGGCTGAGTATGATGATGTGGCAGTTGTTTGCTATATCAATTCTACAGCGGAATTGAAGATGCATTCAGATGTGTGCGTTACTTCTTCAAATGCTATGAAGATCGTAAAGTCATTGCCTAATAAGAATATTTATTTTATTCCTGATGAGAATCTGGGAAGGTATATTGCTAGTAAGGTTCCGGAGAAGAATTTCATCTTTAACGATGGTTATTGCCATGTGCATAAGGCTGTTACTGTGGATTCAGTAAAGAGGGCGAAGGAGGCTCATCCGGATGCGGAGGTTCTGATTCATCCTGAGTGTACATTGGATGTTTTGGAGTATGCGGACTATATTGGAAGCACTTCAGGAATAATTGATTATGCTACTGCATCTGATAAAAAAGAATTCATCATATCTACGGAGCTTGGAGTGCTTTATCAGCTCAAGAAGAATAATCCGGAGAAGACATTTTATTCAGCAGGCTCTGTTCAGATTTGTCCAAACATGAAGAAGGTTACTTTGGAGAAGGTAAGGGATTGTTTGAGAGATAGAACTGGGGTTGTTGAAGTAAGTGATGAAAAGAGGGAAAAATCACTTATTCCACTTAAGCGAATGCTGGAGTTGGCAAAGTAGTTTGCGGGAAAGAGTATGAATCATGGAAAAGAAATATGATGTAGTAATCGTAGGTACAGGTGTTGCAGGTTTGTTTTGTGCACTGAGCCTACCACAGGATAAAAAAATATTATGTATCTCAAAGGATGCCTTGGATGGATGTGATAGCTTTTTGGCACAGGGTGGCATTTGTATGCTTAGAGATGAAGCAGACTATGAGGCATATTTTGAGGATACTATGAGAGCAGGGCATTATGAAAATCGCCGTGAGTCGGTAGAAATCATGATAAAGAGCTCTCAGAGTATAATCAATGATTTGGTTAACTATGGGGTAGAATTTGATAAAAAGGATGGTGAGTTCCTCTTCACAAAAGAGGGGGCTCACTCCAACAATCGTATTCTGTTTCACGCAGATATAACAGGACGCGAGATTACCAGTAAGCTTTTGGCGAGAGTGCAGGAGCGAGATAATATCACTTTGATGGCTCATACAACTATGGTTGATTGGGTTTGTCATGAGAATGTATGCTATGGAATTGTTGTTGCAGATATGGATGGTAAAACAACTGCAGTTGAAGCGGACGTAACAGTACTAGCCTGCGGAGGCTTAGGCGGTGTTTATCCTCATTCAACAAACTTCAGGCATATCTCTGGCGATGCTCTGGCACTTGCTATGTATCACAATGTTAAGCTGGAGAACTGTGATTATGTACAGATTCATCCTACAACTCTGTTTACAAAGCAGGGTGGACGAAGCTTCTTGATTTCTGAGTCTGTTCGTGGAGAGGGAGCAGTCCTCAGAGATAAGAACGGTGAAAGATTTACAGATGAATTACAGCCAAGAGATGTGGTTAGTCATGCAATCTTTGACAAGATGAAGGAGCAGGGAACTGAGCATGTATGGCTCGATTTTTCACCAATTCCAAAGGACGAAATATTGAATCATTTTCCAAATATCTACAACAAGTGCAAGGAGGCTGGATATAATCCGCTTACTGATTGGGTTCCAGTGGTGCCTGCACAGCACTATTTCATGGGCGGCATTTATGTAGATAAAGACAGCAAAACCACAATGGAGCAGCTGTACGCAGTTGGCGAAACCAGCTGTAATGGAGTACATGGAAGAAATCGTCTTGCTAGCAATTCATTGCTTGAAAGCCTTGTATTTGCAAAGCGTGCCGCACTGGATATTGCAGCAAGAAATGACTATAAATCAGCGGAGGATTTTGATAACCTTGTAAACATGGATGGTTATGAGGATCTTCCAAGCATTATGGAAAACTATCATGCAATGGTGGTTGGTGAAATCAAAAAAGAAGCAGACATGAGAGCCGAAAAGGAGGCTATATAAATGAACAATATTACAATGAAGCTCAATGCAGACGAGCTTATCAAAATGGCATTGCGCGAGGATATTTCAAGCGAGGATGTTACTACAAACTCTGTTATGCCAGGTCCACAGGCAGGTGAGGTGGAGCTTATCTGCAAGCAGGATGGTGTAATTTGTGGAATGGACGTATACGAGCGTGTATTCAAGATACTTGATGAAGATACAATTGTGGAAAAGTATGTTAAGGACGGCGATAAGGTCACAAAGGGGCAGCTTATGGCAAAGGTAAAGGGAGACATTCGTGTTCTTCTTTCGGGAGAGCGTGTGGCACTTAACTACCTTCAGCGTATGAGTGGAATTGCAACATACACGAATCAAGTTGTTAAGCTTTTAGAGGGCAGCAAGACCGTTCTTCTTGATACAAGAAAGACTACACCTAACATGCGTATTTTTGAGAAGTATGCAGTAAAGTGTGGCGGTGGACAAAACCACAGATACAATCTTTCTGATGGCATTCTTTTAAAGGACAATCACATAGGAGCAGCAGGGTCTATTACAAAGGCTGTTCAGATGGCTAAGGAATATGCACCATTCGTTAGAAAGATTGAAATCGAAACAGAAACTCTTGAGCAGGTTAAGGAAGCAGTGGAAGCAGGTGCTGATATTATCATGCTTGATAATATGGACGTGGCAACTATGAAAGAGGCAGTTGCGATAATTAATGGCCGCGCTAAAACAGAATGCTCTGGAAACGTGACAAAAGAGAACATAAAAAATATAATAGACAGCGGAGTTGATTATGTTTCAAGTGGAGCATTAACTCATTCAGCTCCAATTCTTGATATTTCGATGAAAAACTTACATGCAGTTTAATCTGCATAAAGGGAGGAACTATGGACGGACAGGCAAGAAGAAAAAGACTTATAGAGATAATTCGAAAATCGGATAAGCCTGTATCGGGCACAGCACTGGCAAATGAACTTGATGTTAGTCGTCAGGTTGTGGTCACAGATATTGCATTAATTAGAGCTAATGGCATAGAAATTACTTCAACAAACAGAGGATATGTATTAGCATCTGAAAATAAATGCAAAAGAATTATAAAGAGTCATCACAATGATGATCAGATATTAGATGAGCTTTTTGCAATAGTTGATAATGGTGGTTGTGCAGAAAATATCATTATTAACCACCGTTTTTACAATCGTTTAGAAGCACCGCTTAATGTTAGCTCAAGACGTCAGGCAAAGGAATTTATGGAGGCGATAGCTTCAGGAAAATCAAAATCCCTAAGCTCTGCTACAAGTGGATATCATTATCACATCATTAGTGCAGATAATGAGGAGACACTTGATATTATTGAGCAGGAGCTTAAGGATTTGGGCTTCTGGTTACCTCTTGATGATTGGATATTGCAATAATATTAATCCAAATGGATTTTGACCTGGTTTCGGCCATTTTCCTTGGCTTCATATACTGCGTCATCCGCTCTTTTTACAAATGATGCAAGGGTGTCATTTGGTTTTGCCAAAGTGACACCTAAGCTAATTGTTATATGTTTTACAGTCACAAAGCATATTTCATCGATTTTCTTTCGTATAGATTCGGCAAATTCTACTGCAGTCTTTTCATCTACATCTGGGATAATATAAACAAATTCTTCACCACCCCATCTGCCAAATATATGGCCTTCCTTTAGGCTTTCCTTAATAATATTTACAACTGATAGGAGCACTGCATCACCAACATCGTGTCCGTAAGTATCGTTAACATGCTTAAAGTGGTCGATGTCAATGAAGAAAAGACCATAAGATGAGCCTTGATTGGTGAGCTCGAGAGCTTCATCTATTTTTCTTTCCAATTCCCAACGATTATAAATTTTTGTTAACTGATCAGTATAAGCTACTTTACCTAACTCTCGATTTAGAACATCCAATTCCTTTGAAGTGCTTTCTAGGAAAGTTAAGATACGTTCTAAAAATGGAATTTCTTGATCAACATTTGTATCCTGAGAGTCAGATTCTTCCACAATATACTCTCTACATGGAATTATACAGTCTGTAGAATTGTCAGATTCTTTTAAGCCTACTGCTACTAAAGCACTATTTAAGTCTCCACCAAATCCATCATCAGTATAGAATAGCTCGGCATAGCCGGTAGTTACTGATAATTCAGGATAATAGTGGGAGTACTGTTTGATTTCTTCTAAATATTTATCCTTCAAAAACTTAACTCGATTGCCACATTCAAAGATGAAAAGCGCTTCTGGTTCAAAATTGTGTACATCATTTACGGATTGAGCAGTGAGAGCAAAGAGATTATCAGGATTTGCATAAGATAATCTAAAATGGTCTCCTTTTTGCACATCTGACGTGAAGGAAATGCTGCCATCTTGCAAATATCCAGAAGGAACTCTTGCAATTTTGAAATTATTTCGCTCGATTATCAGAGGAAATTCGCAAACATTCTGAACAAAGTGGTTATTGGGCGAAACTTTCAAATATTTAGAAAATATATCAACCGCAGGTTTTTTATCCACTTCAACGACAGTGCTATTACCGGATGTTTTGGTGATAGCCATTTCCAAACCGATAGGTTGCCAACCGAGATTGTTGTCCATATATATTTTTAATGAAGTACTTACAAAGGCAACAACAATAAATCCGGTAGAGTATACACCTTTGCCATATATATGAGCAGGATTTAACACTCGAATGTTTCTTCCGGCCTTCGCTCCGAATGTAGGTATATGGTGATGGTTAAACTCATGGACAAAGTTGTTTATTGAAATACTGTTTGCGTAATAAAGTATTTGAAGACATTTTACATTCTCTAAATCTTCTAATGCTTTGCTCATAACGCGGCCAGCCACGAAAGCTGTTGTGTTTTCCATATCGAATTCAAATTGAACAAGCTGTGTTTCTTTAAAATATGTAACAGATAGCTGTAGCGGAAAGCTGCTTATATCGTATTCTTCCGTAGCAATATTTGCAGCAGTCATACCAGTAAGACATGCCTTAGGACATTGGTTTGTAATTTTATTAATCATAGCCTGTTCATCCACGTCAGTCTTTGAGTTATATAATTGCATCAAAATACCAGAAGCAGAGTTGTATGCTTCCGAATTTGAGATTGTACCTAATATATCATCGAGTTCATCTATGCTTTGAAAATAATAGGTTTTTTGAAACATATGACCTCCAAATTAATAGTTTAAAATTATATTTTGTAAGCATATTAACATGATGTTGTGATTATTTTAAGACTAACCTATTAATTTGATAGTCAGAACGGTTTTAATGAAAACAAGGATAAGATATAATAAAAGGCAAGAAATATATGACTTATAGAAGGGAAGAATAATGTCAGCAATTACTAATGATTGGCTTGAGCCTCTCACACCAGAGTTTAAAAAGCCATATTATAAAGACTTATATGAAACAGTGAAGAAGGAATATCACGAGCATCCTGTGTATCCACCGGCAGATGATATTTTTAACGCTTTCGATTTCACACCATTATCAGAAGTAAAGGTAGTTATTATTGGTCAGGATCCATATCACGAGCCTGGTCAAGCCCATGGCCTTTGCTTTTCGGTAAAGCCTGGAGTAAAAACTCCACCTTCACTTGTGAATATATATAAAGAGTTGAACGATGATTTGGGATGTTATATTCCAAACAATGGATATTTGGAAAAATGGGCACGTCAGGGTGTTCTTATGCTTAACAATGTACTTACAGTTCGTGCACATCAGGCTGCAAGCCATGCAGGTATCGGTTGGGAAAAATTCACCGATGCGGTTATCGACATTTTAAATCAGCAGGACCGTCCAATAGTATTTTTACTATGGGGCTCACCAGCTGCAAAAAAGTGTGCAAAGCTTAATAATCCAAACCATTTAATACTTAAAGCGCCACACCCATCACCTCTTTCTGCATACAGAGGATTCTTTGGATGCAAGCACTTTTCACAAACTAATGAATTTTTGAAATCTAAGGGATTAAGCACCATTGATTGGCAAATTGAGAATATATAGTTGATAGATGTGATGTTTTCACAGTTTTTTCACGAATTATTCTTGGCCCCGGTATTGTACAATTTTATTTATTCCTTTATATTTATCTTAGGGTATTTTCGGTGAAAATACACACTTTGTAAGGGATAATGGGGACGTTGTTTTGAACAAACTAAGGGCATTTCAGAAAAAGTATTTTAGTCCAGACCTACCTATAGATTTGGTGTTATTCAATATCATTACTATTGTTGGATTGATTGGTGGAATTATCACTATTCCATTCAACATTATTAACGGTATGTCAGGAATTTTGACTGCAGTTATTTTCGTTTCTGTGATAATAGATGTAGTCTGCATATATATGGCCAACTATATGAATAGGCTGAAAAACAGCACTATCGCAGTATGTTTTGTGGTGGGAATAGCTCTGTTTCCAGTTATGTTCTTTGTTACCGGAGGAATCAACAGCGGTATGGTTTGCTGGTTCTCCATGGGACTTATTTTTATATTCATGCTTTTAGACGGCATGGATTTCTTATTTATGTTATTAACTGATGTGGCAATCATTATTGGTTGCTACGTCATTTCTTATTATCATCCAGAATATGTAGTGAGCTTACAGACAAAGCGAAGCGTATTTTTTGACGTGGTACAATCCATGATGATTAGTGCCTTCGCAATCGGCTCAATTATTAAATTCCAGAGATCTATTTATGAAAAATTATATAGACAAGCTGCTATCAATAACGATGATTTGCTAGAAAAAACCTTGCAGGCTAAGAAGGCTGAAAAACAGGCTCAGACAGCAACAGAAGCAAAGAGTAATTTCCTTGCAAATATGTCTCATGAAATCAGAACTCCAATCAATACCATCATGGGTATGGACGAGATGATTTTGAGAGAAACCTCAGAAAAGGTTGTTGAAGAATATGCTTTGGATATCAAGACGGCTTCACAAAACCTGCTTTCATTAATAAATGATATTTTGGATATCACCAAAATCGAGTCAGGTAAGATGGGCATCGTTAAAGGTGAATATGATTTCATGAGCCTTATGCATGATGTTTTAAATAATATCGTGCTAAGGGCAAAGGAAAAGAATCTGGAATTAAAGCTTAACATTGCAAGCAATATTCCTTGCAATATGTTAGGTGATGACATTCGAATCAAACAGGTTCTTACAAACATCATCACAAATGCAGTAAAGTATACCCAGGAAGGCTACATTGAAATAACCACCACCTGTAAAAAGAGCTTTGGCGAATATGTTGAGCTTACCTTTTCTGTAAAAGATACAGGTATAGGAATAAAGCCAGAGGATATCAAAAGGATGTTTGAATCCTTTGAGCGATTGGAAGTAAATAGAAATAGAAATATCGAAGGTGCTGGCCTTGGAATGACCATTACTCAAAATCTTCTTAAGATGATGGGCAGCACATTAAATGTAGATAGTACCTACGGCGAGGGCTCTACTTTCTCATTTACCATTAGCCAAGAGGTAGTAAATCCTGAGCCAATTGGTGATTTTGAGCAGAAGTTAAAGCAGCTTACTTCAAATTATGAGTACAGCACAAGTTTTGAAGCACCAAATGCTACTTTCCTAGTTGTAGATGATAATGCTATGAACCGTAAGGTGTTCGTTGCATTGCTTAGAGATTCCAAGGTAAAAGTTGTTGAAGCTGAAAATGGATATGATTGTTTGCAGCTTATCAAGAATCAGCATTTTGATATGATTTTCCTGGATCATATGATGCCTGGTATGGATGGCGTCGAAACCTTCAAATCTATGGCGAAACTTGAAGGCAACAAGTGCTTAGGCACACCAGTAATAGCACTTACTGCAAATGCTATTGCAGGAGCAAAAGAAAGATATTTAACACTTGGTTTCCATGGCTTCCTTTCAAAGCCGGTGGTGCCTGCACAGCTTGAAAAAACAATCCGTGATTTTCTTCCAGAGTCGTTGCTGGAGTATCATGAGCCTGATGCAAAAGATGAAGCAAGAAGGAATCGTGTTAAGAAAATTGAGCTTCCTGATATTGAAGGAATTGATTGGGATTATGCATTGTTGCATTTCCCTGATACAAACATGGTATTTCAGACGGCGGTGGATTTTTATGATTCGATAATGTTTGAAAGGGATGAGATACTTCGGTATTATAAAGATATAGACAGTGGAAACACTCTTGAAGATTATCGTATAAAAGTTCACGCAGTTAAAAGCATGGCCAATACAATTGGCGCTACAGCCTTAGGCGGACTTGCAAAGACTTGTGAGTTTGCAGCTAAGGACAATAATATCGATAGAATTAAAGCTATTACACCAATTCTTATTGAAGAGTTGGAAATAATGCATGAAAGGCTGAAGGTGCTTTCATCGGATGTTGAAAAGCCTAAGCTGGAGGATATTGATGAACTGTTTGCTTTGCTTGAAATGTTGAAGATGTCAATTATGACACATGACTCAGAGCAGGCCGACAATATTATGAAACAGATTATGTCATATTCTTATGACGATGATAAACAAGTTAAACTAGAGCAATTAAATCTTCGTATTATGAATCTAGAAGAAGATGAGGCACTTGCAGATATTGAAGAGCTACAAAGCTAGTTAAGGAGAATACAAAATGCGTAAAATACTTATAGTGGGAGATTTCAGTAACGAATCTCCATCAGATGTAAATTCATTCCTTGCACAACATTTTCATACACAGTTATGTACTAGTAGTGCAAAAATAGTTAAGAGCATGTTGAAGTTGTACGCTCCTGATTTAGTTTTGATGGACATTGATGACTTCGAGATGCATCAGGAAGATATTTTTGAAGCGATTCGAGAATACAATGAACAGCTTCCTGTCATAACATTTGGGCGAGAGCTTAAGAAACAAATGTTTATTTCATACTATTATTCAGGACAGTGCAAGCATATTCCGCAGCCAGGCCGTGAAGAGATTATAAAAGAAATCTGCAAGGCTTTTAGCATGAATGCAGATGCTATTTTGAATGCTGTAGTAGAAACTGAGAAGCGTCACATCATTGTTGTAGATGACAACCCAGTACTTCTTAGAAATATGAGAAATATGCTTCAGGATAAGTATCGAGTTACTCTTGCAACATCTGCGGCTCAGTGTATGAAAGCTATGGGACAGGATAGACCGGACTTAATCATTCTTGACTATGAAATGCCAGTTGTAGATGGTAAGCAGACTCTTGAAATGATTAGAGCAGAGGATGATTACAAAAATGTTCCAGTAATTTTCCTTACAGGAATTGCAGATAAGGAGCATGTAGATGCAGTACTGGATTTGAAACCAGCAGGCTACTTTGTGAAGCCTCCAATGCAAACAAAGATTATAAATGCTATAGAGAATATTTTCTTAAAGCAAGCAGAATCTTAAAGCAAGCGCCCTTTGGGGCGCTTTTTTATGCACAAAATGTTCACCTGATGACGTTGAATTTTCAACATTTATACACAATTATGGACTAAAATATAGACAATTATCAGATAATACGGAGGGGATAATATGAGTTTTAAGAAAATCGGAACCAAGATGCTGGTAATGATTCTACCAATACTTGTTATTGCTCAGATAGTATTGACTATTATGTCGGCAACATCAAGTGATGCTCTTGTAGATACAAAAACACAAGAGTCTATGAGTGCAGAGCTACGTGCAAATATTTCTGAGGTAAGTGGATATTTACAGGATGTTGAAACTCTGGCAGATTCAATCGCTATCAGTGTTGCTTCATCATATACATTCACAACATGGGATGCATATGAGAAGATGCTTCAGGATATGATTGCAACAAACGATATCGTGTTAGGATCCGGATTGTGGTTCGAACCATATGCCTACGACCCAGAACAGCAATACTATGGTCCATATGTATATAAGGATGGTGACAAATCGGTTACTACATGGGAATATAGCAATTCCGCATATGATTATTTCGCTCAGGAATACTATACAAATGCAATGGCAAGCGATGGCCCTGTAATAACAGATCCATATTATGATCCAACATCTGGAACAGTAATGTCCTCATGTTCTACCCCAATTGTTGTAAATGGAACAAAGATTGGTTGCGTTACAGTAGATATTGAACTATCTGCAATCACTGAAATTATCAGTAATGTAACTGTAGGAAAAACAGGTGTAGGTATCCTTACAGCTGCAGATGGTCTTCTTATTGCAGGATATGACGACGAAAAAGTTCAAACAGGAGCATATTTAACAGAAGATGAAAATGCATCTGTTGTTTCCATGATGAGTACAGTGCTTGCTGAAGATGAAGGAACATCTGGATATACTTCAGGAAAGACTGATTACAAAGTATACTTTGATACTATTGATTTGACAGGATGGAAGCTTATGGTTTCCATTGATTCATATGAATTAAAACAGCCAATATACCTGTTAATCAATCGTTTAGTAATCGTATGCGTTGTGGCATTGGTAGTAGCAATAGTAATTATTGTTATCGGTATCGGCGGTGTAGCAAAGACAATCAGAAAGGTTCAAAACTTTGCTACAGAGCTTGCGGAAGGCGATTTTACAATTGAGAAGCTTTCTGTAAAAGGTAAGGATGAGCTTGCTGTAATGTCAACGTCATTGAATGATATGTACGGAAATAACAAGGGTGTTATTCAAAGCATTTCAGACTATTCAGTGGATATTAACGAGGCAAGTAATAATCTTAAATCTTCTGCAAATGAGCTGAAGATTGAGTTCGATAAGATAGTAGATATTATGACAGCTGTAAACGAGGATATGATGAATTCCTCAGCTGCAACACAGCAGCTTTCAGCATCTGTTGAGCAGGTTGCAATGTCTACAGACAGCTTAAATGATGAGACTAAAGGTAGCTTGGATCTTGCTATTGATATTCAGAAGAGAGCTACAGAAATCGGTAAGAACAGCCAGGAGGCCTTCGATAAATCTCAAACCTTGCAGTCTAGCTTCGAGACTAAGCTGGAGGACAGTATTGCACAGTCTAAGGTTGTTGAAAACATTGGTGAGATGGCAAGTGTAATTGCAGACATTGCAGATCAGATTACATTGCTTTCTCTTAATGCATCAATCGAGGCAGCACGTGCAGGCGAGCAAGGAAAAGGCTTCGCAGTTGTTGCAACTGAAATTGGAAAGCTTGCAGGTCAGACAACAGATTCTGTAGAAAAGATTCAGGAAACTATTTCTGGTATACAGGATGCCTTTGAAGGCCTTGCTACTAACGCTAAATCCCTTCTTGACTATGTTTCAAATACAGTAACACCAGATTATAAAAACTTTGTAGGTGTTGCTGAAAGATATGGACAGGATGCAGAATCAATTAAAGAAACATCTGAGAAGCTGTCGAACATGACAGAGTCAATTCAGGAGATTATGAACGAAGTAAAATCTGCAATTCAAAATATTGCAGAGGCTACTCAGAATACAGCTGCAAACAGTGGCGAAGTAATGGATTCTGTTTCTGAACTATCTGAGACAGTAACTGAGATTAACGGAATGTCAGATAAGCAAAATGGCATTGCGCAGGATTTAACAAGAGTTGTAAGCCAGTTCAGATTAGATACAGAGACTGCGGAATAATCCGAATAATACAAAATTTTGATAAGGGGTGGGGCCATTTATGTAATCATAGGTGACCTCACTTTTTTATGCATATTTTAGAAAATAATAGTCTAGACAGATAATTTTAATTATGGAATAATCGAATTAATTACGACGAGGTCTAGATATTATGAGTAAGAAAGTTATATTTTTTGATATTGATGGTACACTCATCAATTTTGGCGGGGAATTTCCAGAATCCGCCAAAGAAGCTTTAAGATTGGCTAAGGCAAATGGCCACAAGATTATTTTATGTACTGGCAGAAGCATCTGCCAAATTGAAGAAAGACTATTAGAATTCGGATTCGACGGATTCGTATCTGCAGCTGGAGCGAATGTTACATACGGTGGAAAAGAAATTTTTGCAAACCATATGACGGAGGCACAGCTATCTAAACTTCTTGATTTTATGAAATCTCAAGAAATGATTTACATGCTTCAATGCACCGACAAGGTGGTTGGTACATCTGAGTGCTTTGAGGCGATGCATGAGAATTTCAAGGAACGTCTCAAGGACAGAGTTCCAGAGAATATTTCCAAAATTTTTGAGCATGAATATGTTGATGACAATTTAATAAATAACGCAGGAAAGTATGAAAATGCTGAGAAAATATGCTATTACAAAGCTGGATTGTCGCTTGGGCAGATAAAAGAGATGCTTGGGGAAGATTACTACATTACTGCCATGAGCTTTAAAAATGAAAACGAGTCCTCTGGTGAAATAGCAGTTGGTGGAATCACAAAGGCTGTGGGAATGGAAAAGCTTGTTGAATACTTAGGTATCACAAGAGAAGACACAGTTGCTTTTGGCGATGGACCAAACGATTTTGAAATGATTGAATATGCTGGCATTGGGGTTGCCATGGGAAATGCTTCAGATGATTTAAAGGCGATAGCGGATTTCGTCACAACTAATATCACTGAAGACGGAATATATAATGGGATGAAGGAATTAAAATTAATCTAGGTGGGGTATGAAGAAAAATCGCGACATTGTCTATGAATATCTTTGGAAAGAAACCATAGCTACAGGGAAGAATAATTGGAAAACTGATGAGGTTGCAGAAGCTTTAAATATGCAAAGAACAAATGTAAGCACACTTTTAAATGAGCTTACATCAGAAGGATTGCTAATAAAGTCAAAAACAAGGCCAGTTTTATACAAGGTGGCATCACGCACACAAGAATCCATTGAGAAAAAGCCTTTCGAGGAATTGGTTGGATTTGATGGCAGCTTGAAAAAGGCAGTTGACGATGTAAAAAAAGCTTTGATGTATCCAGCCGACTCATTGAATATTCAGGTGGTTACTGATGCAGGCAGTGGCTCAACTGCATTCTGCAATGATATTTATTACTACGGTTTGATGATGGGAAAGTTTGGCAAGAACAGTCCATTTATTTATGTTAATTGTAGACATTTCAAAAAGAATCGTAGTGCATTAAATGATGTGATTTTTGGAGATGAAAGTGGAATAGAAAAATCAGCATTCTATCAAGCAATGGGTGGAGTGCTGTTTATTGACCATATTGAGCTTTTAGAACCGGAACAATATAGCCGAATATCAGGCTTCCTTGAAACAGGAAGAATCGACAGTGCGGTTGATAAAAGAACGGAATATATAAAGAATCTTGTATTTGTATTCACCATGACATCCTGGGATGATGAGCAGGTTGACTGGAGAAATACTGTTTCTATACCATTACCACGGCTTAATGACAGACCAATGAAGGAGATTTTTAAGCTTATTAAAAACTTTTTTGAAAAGGAAGCTGAAAACTCAGGATGCCAGATTAAGGTAGACGTGGATGCCGTGAGGATATTGATGAATGTGGAATACCCTCATGGAATAAAAACGATGGTAAATGGAATAAAAGGTGCCTGTGCTAATGCATACATAAAGCTTTTGGATGAAGAAGGAAAGACTATGTATGTAACAGGACAGGATTTACCAGAAGAAGTCCAGGCCAATTTCAGACCAATTGGAGCTATTGGTGCACAGATAGACAGTATTATTGGTACTGCAAACTATTTTTCTTTTGGAGATAAGTCTAGCGATGAAGGTGAAATAGAGGCCACCGAAGTTTACGGTCAGTTAAAGAATCAGTATCAGGGAATGATAGACAAGGGAATATCAGCTGATGCAATCAAAAAGGTTATTGGCTCATATCTGGATAATATTTGCTTTGATATGCCTAAAAATCTGATTTCAGGCTCAAACATAAATATAGGCCAGCTGGCTCAGATTGTTGATACAAATGTAATAAACTATGTCAGTCTATTTGCTGAAAGATACAAGCATGACTATGGAAAAGAGCTGTCTGATAGCATGTTTTGCGGTCTTTGCTTGCATATTAATAGCATTCTGAAAAAGGATAAAATCAGTCCAAAGAGAATTGATGATGATCAGGTTAGAGCAATTATCACTCATTATCCTAAAGAATATGCCACTATGTTGGATTTTACTCATGTTTTGTATGAGCGATTCTTCTTAAAGTTTTCAATAGAGGAAGTGGCTATCCTTACAATGTATCTGATAGATACCAAGGAATCTGATGATAGTCCGGTATTGCTTTATGCTATGCACGGAAAAGGGGTGGCTTCTGGTTTGGCGGAGGTTGCCAACACAACCACAAAGGAAAACAATGCATATGCCTTGGAACTTGATGTCAATGAAGATTCCTCTGCAACTAACCTAGCTTTGGAACAGAGGATTAAAGAAGTGAATCAAGGTGGTGGAGTGGTTGTAATATACGACTCGTCTTCCATGGAGGTAATGTTAGATAGCATAGCAGAGCGTTGTAATATAAAAATACGTGGTATGAATATACCGATTACAACCATCGGAGTGGTGGCCTCACGAAATTGCAAAAAAGAAAATGATATTGATAAGGCATATCATGGAATCAGAAAATCCATGAATCATATGTACTACGAATATAAACGTCCAATGGCAATTGTAACCTTATGTCATACATCTGAAGGTGGGGCTGAGCAGCTAAAGAATTACATCAGCAGATATTCAAAGCTTGAAATGCCGATATTTGCCCTTTCAATGGGAAATAAAGATAAGCTTATAAAAGAGGTTATCGAAATCAAGAAAAGCTACAGAATACATGCCTTTGTAGGTACATTTGATCCTGAGATTTTTGGTATTCCATTTATTTCTATTGCAGATGTGTTTGAGTGCAGCAAGGAAGATTTGGACCATGTGTTGATGTTTGAAACAGTTCAAAGAAAATATATGGGCTATGAAAAAGTAATCGATAATTATGGCAGAGAAGCAAAATATCTTACTGCTGAAAAGCTTCGTAAATACGTACCGGATACAGTTGAAAAGCTGGCTGTGGCTTATGATTTGGATGCTGATGAGCGAGTAGGATTGTGTGCTCACATTGTCTATATGCTGGATGTTCTTAGCTCACCAAACTATAAAATCAAGGGAATAAACAATTCAAAGTATTTTGCAGATAACCCTACGGACTATAAGGTAATATCTAATTATCTAAAAGCGCTGGAAAAGAACTTCCATGTGATAATTAGCGATGAAGAGGTGGCGACCTTAATGCGCATTCTCAAAAAAGAAAGATAAACCTAAAAAAGAGTGGAACCGGTAATTGGTTTCCACTCTTTTTCAGTGCGAAAAATTAGTTTGCTCTAGCTTTCAATACGGCTCTTTCAACGTCGTAAAGAGAGTTAGACATGCGAGAGAGATATAAGGCTTCACCGAGCTTGGCAAAGAACCCTTTGCTTTCGGCTTGGAAATTGTTTAAATTAACTTGCTCGTAATCTACAAGGATATTATCGTCTTTCGGAGTAATCAGATAACTCATCCTATATGAATCAGTCAATGAAGAAGCAGTCGCTTCGTAAAATTCCCCTTTTTTGTACTTGTTGATAAGTAATTCGACCTTATTGATATCGGTATCACGATTTTGAATAATGCAAAAACCTTCCTGAATATCTGAATTGGTATAGGCCTCCTGCTCCTCATCCAAATTATCGTTAGCGATTTTCAGTAGCTGGTTTTCCAGGTAGTCAAAGAACTCATCTGTTGTAATAGTAAGTGTTCTTGATATCTTCATAGGGGCATATTAGCACAGTAATTTTATACAAACAAGGTCACTAAAATCCGGATTTTTTAGACAGAATTTATACAAAAACGGAATAAGTACAGAAGAATTTATACACAAATAAAATAAGGCAAAAAAACTATACACAAACTGTATGATGAGGCTAGTGTATGAAAATTAAACTGTGTCTAAAATGTGAATTTATACACTAAGAAAAGAAAGATTGTGCAGTATGTACTAAAAATATATAACGAAAATATTGACGTATTGACACTATTGCACAAAGAATGTAAAGTAGTCACATAACAACTAGCAAGGAGGTATTAGCTATGGCAGAGGTTCAAGAGCCTATCGATGGCGAGATGATTGCTATGGGAATAATTGCCAGTGCAGGTGATGCTCGTTCGTATGCTTTCGCAGCACTTGAGGAAGCAAAGAAGGGGAATTACGAGGAAGCTGATAAGCTGTTAGAGAAATGTAAGGAAGCTGGTGTTGGGGCACACCAGAGTCAGATGGATTTACTTACAGCTCAGGCAAATGGCAATGCTCCTGAAATGGATGTGCTTTTAGTACATGCTCAGGATCATTTCATGACAAGCATGTTAGCAGAAGAGTTAATCAGGGAAATAATCCAGCTCTATAAAAGACTGGACGAAAAATAAAACTTAAGGGTTTAAGAAAAGGAGAGGTAAAACTATGAAAATCTTATTAGTATGTGCAGGTGGAATGTCAACAGGTCTTCTTATGAAGAAGATGAAAGAGTATTGGGAGCAGCAGGGCGAGGAACTTACAATCGACGCTGTTGGTTTGGCTGAATATAAGGATGTATTCCAGGATTATGAATGCGTTCTTGTAGGACCACAGGTTAGATATAAGTTAGAGGATATCAAGAAAGATACAGGTCTTCCAGCAGACGTTGTAAACTCACTTGATTATGCAGTTGCTAACTGTCCAAATATTATGAAGCAAGTAAAGGGTATGCTGGCTTCTTAATATAAAACTATTTACATATCTAGAAGGAGAAAAATTTTATGGAAGGTATTTTTAACTCAAAGGGCATGATTGCCTTGCAGGAATTTGGGCAGAAATTGGGACAGAACAGATTCCTCAGCTCTTTACAGGCAGCAATGATGGGTTCAATGTCACTCATCATGACTGGTTCGGTATTTCAGATTATATGTGCAGTATTGTCGATGCTTGGGGTATCATCGGATTCAACAATCTACACAATACTCTATCAGCCATATAATTTTACAATGGGTTTGGTAGCTCTTTGGATTACAGGTATGATCGCATTCAATTATGCAAAAACAAGAGGTGTTAAATCTCCACTTCTTTCAACAATTGAAGCATCAGCAGTATTTGCAATGGTAGCTTGCTTTGATCTTACACAGGGCTCTTCAATTGCAAATCTTTCAGTTACATATCTTGGTTCACAGGGAATGTTCCTTGGATTTGTAGTTGCATTCTGCTGTGTAAATGTTGATTACTTCTGCCAGAAGAATCACGTACAGATCAAGATGCCAGATGTTTGCCCACCATCACTTGTAAACGCTATGGCAGCAATCATCCCATCATTCTTCAACGCAACAATTTGGCTTGGCATTTCAGCAATTGTTATCTCTGCAACAGGCGGAGCATACAACCTTGCATCAGGATTTATGGCTGTTCTTTCAGCTCCTCTTGCAGCACTTACATCAACAGCTGGTATCTTTGTACTTTGCGCATTTGCTTGCTTTATGTGGTGCTTCGGTATTCACGGAACAATGCTTATGATTTCAGTTCTTATGGCTCCAATCATTATGGCAACATCTGAGAATGCAGCTGCTTATGAGGCAGTAATTGCAGCAGGCGGAACAGTAGCAGAGGCACAAGCAGCTCTTACATTCTATCCAGTTGCACTCTTTGCTTGCATCGCAATTTGTGGTGGTACTGGTAACACTCTTCCACTTTGCTTGTTCGGACTTAAAGCAAAGTCAGAGCAGATTCGTGCCGTATCAAAGGTTGGTGTTGTTCCTGGATGGTTCGGTATCAACGAGCCTGTAACATTCGGTATGCCAGTAATGTACAATCCAATCCTTTGCATTCCATACATCTTAAACTGCTTAGTAATCATGGTACTTACATACTTTGCATACAAGTTTGGATTCTTAAGACCAGCACATGTATACATCGGTGCATTGATGCCTATGGGCTTTGCACAGTTCCTTGGAACATTCCGTTGGCAGAATGCTCTTTGGGATTATCTTATGATTATCCCAGCTGGCCTTGTTTGGTATCCATTCTTCAAGGTATATGACAACCAGCTTGCAGCTAAGGAAGCAGAAGCTAAGGCAGCAGAAAATCAGTAAAGCTATTGAACTGCCGTTGAATAAATATCAATGGCAGTTCTCTTTTTAGGAGGAGACATGAGTAAATTTCCAAAAGGTTTTTTATGGGGAGGCGCTACAGCAGCCAATCAGTATGAAGGAGGCTACCTTGAGGGGGGCAAGGGCCTTAATACATCTGATGTTATGACAGCCGGAAGTCACACTGTTCCACGTAGAATTACATGGAAAAATGAAAAGACAGGTGAGACAGGTTACACAGGAATGGGTTTTGGAAGTGATATGACATTTCCAGAGGGAGCTGTTCCAGCAGTACTAGAAAACACATATTATCCGAGTCACGTTGCGACAGATTTCTACCATCATTTTAAGGAAGATATTGCATATATGGGGGAGATGGGGTTTAAAACATTTCGTCTTTCTATGAACTGGGCTCGAATCTTTCCAAATGGAGATGATGACCAGGCAAATGAAGAAGGTCTCAAGTTTTATGATGAGGTTTTCGACGAGTGTAAAAAATATGGTATCGAGCCACTAGTTACACTTTCACATTACGAAACCCCACTTCAGCTTCTTATCAACTACGGGGGCTGGAAAAATAGAAAGCTTATAGGCTTTTTTGAAAAATACGCAAGAACAGTATTTGAAAGATATAAAGGAAAGGTTAAATATTACCTTACATTTAATGAAATTAATATTATGGACATGGCTCCATACATGGGCGGCGGAATGATGGATAATTCTGACCAGGCAAAAGCCCAGGGTGCACACAATCAATTTGTTGCCAGTGCTCTTGCAGTAAAAGCAGCTCATGAAATTGATCCAGAAATTAAGGTGGGACAGATGCTTGCATATGCACCACTTTATCCATACACATGTGATCCAGCTGATCAGATTCTTCAGCTTGAAATGTCACAGCACACATTATTCTATTCTGATGTACAGACTGGAGGATTTTATCCAGAGTATAGACTGAAGGAATATGAAAGAAAAGGAATAGTATTAGATGATACTCCAGAGGATTATGAGTTAATCAAAAACTATTCATCAGATTTCCTTAGCTTCTCATGCTATGGTGGGCACACACTCACAACTCATAAAGATGTGGAAGGCTCAGGCGGCAACTTCTTTATGGGAGTTAAAAATCCATACATGGAGACAAATGCATGGGGATGGGCAACTGATCCAGCTTGTTTAAGACTTGCATGCAATACACTTTATTATCGCTATCGCAAACCAATTTGGATTGTAGAAAATGGTATAGGCTGGAGTGATGTTAAGGAAGCCGATGGAAGTGTTCACGATGATTATCGTATTGATTACTTGAGAAAGAACATTAAATCTATGTCAGATGCAATCAATTTAGATGGTGTAGATTTGATGGGCTACACAATGTGGGGATGCATTGATTTAGTATCTGCAGGTACAGGCGAGATGAAAAAACGCTATGGCTTCGTGTATGTAGATATGGATGATGAAGGAAATGGTACACTAGAGCGTTCTAAGAAGGACAGCTTTGAGTGGTACAAAAAAGTAATTGCCTCAGATGGCGAAGATTTAGATTAAAGGGGAAAGAGAAAATGGTAAGTTTCAATTATACAATCACAGATGAAGTAGGAATTCATGCAAGACCAGCTAGCCTTTTGGTTACAGAGGCAAAGAGCCATGCAGATAAAATCACAATAGTTAAAGGCGAAAAGAGCGCCGATGCAAAGAAGCTAATGGGATTATTGTCACTTGGTGCAAAGCAAGGGGAGGAAGTTACTGTACAGGTTGAGGGAGAGACAGAGGCTGACACCTTGGTTAAGCTTGAAGAATATTTCAAAAACAATTTGTAGGAAGTAATGATTATGAAAAAACTCACTGGAAAGAAAGTCTTCAATGGTGTTGCCATTGGAAAGATATATTTTTACGCAAAAAAAGAAAATATAGTAACAAGAACAAAAATCACAGATACAGATGCAGAGTGGCAAAGATATTTGGATGCAAGGGAAGAGGCAATTTCCCAGCTTACTGCTTTGTACGAGAAAACAAAAAAGATTGCATCAGAGGAAGAAGCTGAAATTTTCAATGTTCATATCATGATGCTTGAGGACGAGTTTAGCGATTCAATTGAGAACATGATAAAAACTCAAAACGTAAATGCGGAGTATGCAACAGCTCAGACTGGTGATAACTTTGCGGATATGTTTGCAAATATGGATGATGATTATTTCAAGGCAAGAGCTGCAGATGTAAAAGATATTGCAGAGCGAGTAATCTCAATTCTGCTTGGAAATCAATCAGGTGAGACAAACTTTGATGAGCCTGTAATTGTTGTTGCAGAGGATTTATCTCCAAGTGAAACTGTTCAGATGGATAAGGACAAAATTCTAGCTTTTGTAACAAAGCTTGGATCTGAAAATTCTCATACAGCTATTCTTGCAAGAACAATGGGAATACCTGCTCTTGTTGGTGCAGCAGAAGTATCTGAGGATTTATATGGAAAAGAAGCAATAGTTGATGGTACTGAAGGCTTAATGATTGTTGAACCTGATAAGGAGACATTAGAAAACTACGAAAAGGTTCGCGAGCAGAACAGACGTCAGAAGGAATTGCTTAAAGAGCTGAGGAATAAAGACACTGTTACTAAGAGTGGCAGAAAAGTAAATCTGTATGCAAACATTGGTAGTATCGGTGATTTAAATTCTGTTCTTGTAAATGGCGCAGAAGGCATTGGTCTTTTCAGAAGTGAGTTTATTTATTTGAAATCAGATAGTTATCCTACAGAGGAGGAGCAGTTTAAAATCTATCGTCAGGTAGCAGAAACAATGGCCGGTAAAAAGGTTATAATCCGAACACTAGACATTGGTGCGGACAAGCAGGTAGATTATTTTGATTTAGGACATGAGGATAATCCTGCTCTTGGATTTAGAGCTATTAGAATTTGTCTGGAACGCCCAGATGTTTTCAAAACTCAGCTGAGAGCTTTGTACAGAGCAAGCTACTATGGAAATATATCAATTATGTTTCCAATGATTATCTCTGTTGATGAAGTTAAGCGAATAAAGGAAATAGTAGCAGAGGTAAAGCGTGAACTGGATGAAGATGGAATTCAGTATAAGGATGTAGAGCTGGGGGTAATGATTGAAACACCAGCAGCTGTAATGATGAGTGAGGAAATTGGAAAAGAGGTTGATTTCTTCTCTATAGGAACCAATGACTTAACTCAGTATACACTTGCCATTGACAGACAGAATCAGCGCTTGGAAAACTTCTATAATCCACATCATCCAGCAATTTTGAAGATGTTGAAAATGATTGTGGATAATGGGCATAAGAGTGATTGTTGGGTTGGCATTTGTGGAGAACTAGGTGCTGACCTGGAACTTACAAAAACTTTTGTTGAAATGGGATTTGACGAATTATCAGTCAGCCCTGCAATGGTACTTCCAGTTAGGGAAGCAATTAGAAATATGGATTAATACTTGGAGGATTTAAATATGTCATTTCCAAAGGACTTTTTATGGGGCGGTGCTGTAGCAGCAAACCAGTGGGAAGGCGCCTGGGATGTAGATGGAAGAGGCCCTGCAAAGACAGACGTTACAACAGGCGGTACAGTAAACACACCTAGATATATCACATACATAGACAAGGATGGCAATCCTGGAAAGGTAATGCAATTTGGTAAAATTCCAGAAGGTGCAAAATTTGCAGTTTTAGAGGATTACCACTATCCAAATCATAACGCAGTTGATGGCTACCATCACTACAAAGAGGATGTTGCACTTATGGCAGAAATGGGATTTAAGCAGTTTAGAACTTCCATTTCATGGTCAAGACTTTATCCTACCGGATTGGAGAAAGAGCCAAACAAAGAAGGAGTTGAATTCTACAGAAATCTTTTTACAGAGTTAAAGACACACGGAATTGAACCACTTGTTACACTATGGCATTTTGATACACCTTTATATATAGAGCAAAACTTAGGTGACTGGAAGAATCGTGATACAATCGAGCTTTTTGTTCGCTATGTAACAACCTGCTTCACAGAATTCAAAGGCTTAGTTCACAACTGGCTTACATTCAACGAAATCAACAATACAATCCAGTTCCTTGATATGATGGGCAACCCATCGGACAAGGACTTCCAGGATTCATATCAGCATTTACACTATCAGTTTGTTGCATCTGCAAAGGCAGTTCAGATAGGACACGCCATCGATCCAACAAACAGAATCGGCTGCATGATTTGTGGTATCACATGGTATCCTGCAACATGCGACCCAAACGACATACTTGCAAATCGTCATGCATGGGAGAGAAATATATTCTACTGTGGAGATGTTCAATGCAAAGGCGAATACGGCACATATGCAAAACGTCTTTGGAAAGAGCACAATGTAAATCTCGATATCACAGAAGAAGACTTGGCTGACCTCAAGAGAGGCACTGTTGATATGTACACATTCTCTTACTACATGTCACAGCTTGTAACTACACATGAGGTAAAGGAAAAGGTAGGCGGCAACTTCTCAGCTGGTGCAAAAAATGAGTACCTTCAGTACAGCGACTGGGGCTGGGCTACCGACGCTACAGGCTTACAGTACTACCTTGAAACAATCTACGACAGATATCAGATCCCACTCATGGTTGTAGAAAACGGACTTGGTGCCTACGATACAGTAGAAGCCGACGGAAGCATCCACGATGACTACCGAATTGACTACTATCGTCCACACATCCAGGCAATGTCAAACGCCATCGACAACGGCGTAGACCTGATTGGCTACACAACCTGGGGCTGCATCGACGTAGTATCTGCCGGCACAGGTGAAATGCGCAAGCGCTATGGATTCATCTACGTAGACATGGACGACGAAGGCAACGGAACCATGGCCCGCAGCCGCAAAGACTCCTTCTTCTGGTACAAGAAAGTCATCGAAAGTAACGGCACCCACTTAGACTAGTAAAATGGCCGGGCTCCCCCACTGTGGTACGGGCGCTGGCACTGCCCTGTGGAGACATCGCATGAATATTATGTTTTTCTAAAGCACAAGGAGCCCGCACTTGTTAGCTGTCGTCTTTTGCAGGTCTGTACATTTTCTGAATCTGTATATCTGTGGACGGACACACTGTTCATGGCGTATATATGGGTTTTCAAAACTATGGTAACCTTTGGGCGATTTTGGAATAAGTTTAGTAGAACAAAAAGAGATATTTGATATGGATGAGCAGCTGCCGCTAGGACGGCGGCAGCAGTGGTCACTTGAAACAGGACGTTGAATGTGCCACGGTGCTCATACATACAAATATCTCTTTTTTAGTTCTACTTAACGAATGTAATATGAGCCCAAGGTACCATAGCTTTGAAAATCCATATTTATAGTTTAAAAGTGTCCGTCCTAGCTTATACAGATTCAGAAAAAGTTCATCCCGCAATAAGACACCAGCAGTGTGGGCTCCTTTTGTGCTAAGAAAAACTATAATATTCGCGAAATCGTCTCCACAGGGCAGTGCCAGCGCCCGTACCACGGTGGGGGAGCCCGGCCCTATGAAAAAGTGAATAGTGGGTGCCGTTACTTTTTGGTGAAAAAAGAAGATGTTACGGGGGCGGGAGATGTGCTAGAATTATAGGCAAGAATAAGGGAGAAATTGTTAGGGAGATTGTATGCGAATTATTCATTGTGCAGACCTGCACTTAGACTCCAAGATGGAAAGCAATCTTGATAAAGACCAGGCGCTTCTTAGACGTTCAGAGTTGATTGAGACATTTGAACGTATGGTAGAGTACGCTCTTGATAATCAGGTGCGTGCTATTCTTATTGCCGGAGATTTATTCGATAAAATCCACATTAGAAAAGAAGTTAAAAGAAGAGTTGTTGAGCAGATAGTAAATAATCCTCAGATTGAGTTTTATTATCTGAAGGGCAACCATGATAGATGCGACTTTATGGAAGAGGGTATAGATGAGATACCTTCTAATTTCCATATGTTTACAGATGATGGATGGACCAGTTATGAGCTTGATGATGTTGTGATTACTGGTATGGAGATTAACTCTACAAACGTTGTAACTATGGCTCAGCGTTTGGTGCTTGATTCTGCTAATACTAATATCGTTATGTTGCACGGGCAGCAGTCTGATTATGATGGCAGGGATGGTGCTGAGATTATCAATACCACTGCTTTGAAGGGCAAGTTTATTGATTATCTTGCTCTTGGCCATGTGCATAAATACATTTATGAGCAGTTGGATGACAGAGGAGTGTATTGTTATCCAGGATGTCTGGAGGGCCGTGGCTTCGATGAGACCGGAGATAAGGGCTTTGTTTTGATGGAGATAAACGATGGTCAAATCACATCAGAGTTTATTCCTTTTGCTCTTAGAAGACTTCATGAGATTCAGGTTGAGGTTACAGCTGATATGTCATTGCAGGATACTGTGGCAAAGGCAAAAGAGCTGTTGGTCGATGTGGATGATCAGGACCTTATCAAGTTTGTTATTACTGGTGAGCGTGAGCTGGATGATGAGCTTGATATTGTGCGCTTCGTTCGCCTCTTTGAGAATAAATACTTCTTCGTAAAATGCTATGACAGAACAAAGACATTAGTTGATTACGACAGCTTCAAATATGACAAGAGCTTGAAGGGCGAATTCGTTCGACTTGTTCAGGCACAGGATATGGATGAAGAGGAGAAAGCCAAGATTATCGAACTAGGAATTAGAGCCATTATGGGGGAGGATATTGAATGAAATTAGTATCATGCTATATTGCCCACTTTGGCAAGATTACAGAATTTAAATACGATTTTGATGAAGGTTTCAATCCAATACTTCAGGAAAATGGATGGGGAAAGACCACATTTTCAGTGTTCATCAAGGCCATGTTTTATGGATTGGAATATTCTCCAAATACCAAGAAAAAGCTTCTGGAAAGAAACCATTATCTTCCATGGGATGGTAGCCTTTGTGGAGGAAATATCGTCTTTACTGCAAAGGACCGTAGATACCGAATTGAGCGAACCTTTGGCAAGACAGATAAGGATGACACATTTGCTCTTTACGATGATGTGACAGGGCTTTTATCAAACGACTACACTGAGGATATTGGTGAAGAACTGTTTCGAGTAGATAGAGATTCATTCGAGAAGAGCGTGTATATTCCACAGCTTTCTTTAGGAACAGGGATGACAGATTCTCTCAATGCAAAAATGGGAAATCTCACTGCTGCCAGAGACGATATCAGCAACTTTGATGTAGCCTTAAAGAGCGTAAAGGATGCAAGAGTTGAATACACTAGAAATAGTAAAATCAACCCGGGCAAGCTTTACGGTGTAAAAAACGAAATAAACAAATGTAAGGAAGAATACGAAAAACTTCCAGCTATAGAGGAAAGCGTTGAGGCTATGAGCTGCTTGGTAGAAGAAAAGCAGGGCAACCTTAATCAGCTCAATGCAGAGAAAGTAAAGCTAGCTGAGACAATCCAGCTTCAAAGTAAAAAAGAGCAGGAGCTTGGCGCATACAAGATTCATAAAGAAAACCTTGATAGCGAGCTTGGAAAGCTATCTGAGCTGGAAGAATTCTTTAAATCAGGGCTTCCTAGCGATGATGAAATTATCATGCTTGAGCAGACCGAGCGAGATTTGGCTGTTCACGAGCGTGCCCTTAGAGGATTGTCAGAGGATAGAAGCCGAGAGACTCCAGTTTTTGATAAGCCATTTACAGAGCGAATTCCAGATGATACTGAATTTGCTATGTGGAACAAAATGGCATCGAATCTTTCTGAGCTTCGTGCTAAGGCAGAGCACTCAAAACTATCAGAGGAATCCAACAAGCAGCTTACAGAGCTTAAGTTCTTCTTCGATAAAATGGAGCCTACCGACGAACAGCTTTCTCATATAGAACGCCAGACTACTTTGATTACTGGTCTTGAGGCAAGGGTGAGTCAAAGCAACGAGAGACTTATCACCATTAGAGCAGAGCAGGAAGCAAATGAAAAGCTCAACAAGAAAAATACAGTTAGTGTTTGGCATATTATCGGTACAATCTTCTTAGCTATCTTTATTATGACAGGTGTTGTGTTTAGCAACTATCTGACAGATGTAGTTGGAAGAATTGTAGAAATAGTCAGCTTTGTGGCCATCATTGTGGATGTGGTTATTCTTTCAATCAGCGGAAGACGTACCCACAAGAATAAAATGAAACAGGCTGCAGAATACGAGGAGCGTGTATCGGAAGAAGAGGATGCTCTTGAACTCAGCACATTAGAGCTTAGAGAATTACAGGAAGAGTGCTCAGAATTTCTGTCTCACTTCCTTCTTACCAGAGCTGATACCATGCAGGAAAATGTATACGAAATTCGTAGAAAGCTGGATCAGTACCGACATCTTCTTGAAGAAGAAAAATCAAGACATCAGGAAGCAGAAGGTACACTTGATGAGCTTGCAGATTTGCAGCTGGAGCTATACACAAAGATTCAGCCTTTTGCCACATGGTATGGAATCAATCTCTACGAAATGGGTGGAGAGTACGAATTCCTTGCTCAGCTCAAAAAGGATGCTGAAAAGTATGCAAAATATCTTGAGGAGCAAGAAGAGATAGACAGTCATGAAAGCTCTATCAAAACCATGACTGAGGATATCAACAATATTCTTTCAAGATATCCGATTGATAAATCACTTGAGCGCCTTGAACAGATTCAAAGCATCAGCATTAAAAAACGTGCATACACTGCAATAAAAGAGCGTGTAGACAACCTCAAGGAAGAAATAGCCAAATTTGAGGAAATGTACGATGTGAATGAGCAGGTTCAGTCAGTGGATGATCTTCAACAAAAGCAGAATATTTTGGATGAGCAGATTATGGAGCTCAATAGACAGATTATGCAGGAGAAAGATAATCTTGCGCAGGCACTTGAGGATGTTGAAAGATTAAGCGATATTTCTGAGCAAATAGAACGTCTTGAGGTAAAGGAAAAGGAGTTCAAAAAGAACGCAGAGTTACTTACAAAGACAGAGGATTTCCTTCAAAGAGCCAGGGAGAGCTTCCAGTCAAAGTATATGCAACCACTTCAAAATGGACTTCATAAATATCTTAGCTTGATTAATGGTCCAGAGGCTACAAAGTCAGGCTATGCCATTGAAGACTTCGAGCTTGATATGGATTTAAATATAAAGCTGGCATACTCGGGAAGCACCAAAAGCGCGGAATACCTATCTCAAGGATACCAGGATTTGGTAGCGCTTTGTTCCAGACTTGCTCTTGTTGACGTGCTTTATCCAGATGAGAAGCCAATTCTTATTTTGGATGATCCATTTACAAATCTTGATGACAAAAAAATAAAGGAGTCGTTAAAACTCCTTCATAAAATTGCCGACGAACGACAAACAGTATATTTCACATGCCACGACAGTAGAATATAAATTCTACAGTTGTGGACGTGTTTTATATTCCAAGTGACCATCACGGACCCACTCATGGATGATACTTCGGTCGATACCAAACTCTTGAGCAACAATCATTTCGTTGACATCATAGTTTTCATTAATGAACTCTTTCACCTTTGGAAAGAGTTCTTTTTTCATGCATTCTTTGCACTGGTCATAAGGCGAGCTAAGTGGTATACGTCTACCACATTTAGAACAGTGTTTTACTGCAGGACCTTCATCATTCAAAAAAGAATATCGTGTATTACTCATACTTTATCCTCATAGTCCAATATGTTCTTTAAAGAAATCGCCTCTCTGCTCAAAATTCTTGAAGTGACCATAGCTTGCCGAAGCTGGAGAAAGAATAACAGCAGTACCCTTAGATGCGTTTTCTTTAACATAGGTGCAAGCATCTGCAAGTTCTTCTATGTAGTGTACATGAGTCATGAACTCATCGTTTGTAGCTGCTTTAAGCTTTTCTAAAATAACTTTTCCGCTATCATACATTAAAATAATATGCTCTAAGCTGCGTGTCTGTAAGAAATCAACCAAAGGATCGTAGTCGATACCTCTGTCCATTCCTCCGAGAAGAATTGTGCCAGCATTTGGAATGGCTTTAATTGCACTAATAGCAGATTCTACTGTTGTAGAGATTGAATCATCGTAGTAATCAACGCCATCTAAAGAACCGAGGAACTGTAAACGATGAGCCAAAGTCTTGAAAGAAGCTAATGCCTTCTTGAACTCATCATCGGTAATGTCATATCTTCTGCAGATATCGTAAACAAAGGCGGTATTGAAAAGATTGTGTGTACCGCGGAGTGTTACGCCTTCAATCTCGTCAAATGAGTTGAATGGTAAATCGGCAGATTTAACCTTGATAACAGTAGCTTTGCATTCACCAGGAGCTGGTAAAAACTCTGGATTGCAGAAAAGGAAATCGCAATAACCTTGATTTCTATAAATGTTTTTCTTTGCATTCCAGTATTTTTCGACTGTTCCGTAATGATCCAGGTGGTCCTCATAAAGATTTAAAAGGATTGCCTTTGATGGTGAATAGTGAGCATATTCAAGCTGGTGGCAAGAAAGCTCAAATACGATAATGGTACGAGGATGAATCTGATCAGTGATATCGAAAATTGGTAATCCGATATTTCCTCCGAAGAGAACATCCTTACCGCACTCCTTAAGTATATGATATAAAAGTGAAGATGTTGTGGATTTTCCCTTAGTTCCTGTAATTCCTATTGTCTGAGCACCATAAACCTGTAAGAACAGGTCGGCCTGGCAGGTAATATGGCAGTTGTATTCCTTAATATCCTTAGGAAGAACAATTCCTGGACTTTTGAAAACAACATCATATTCATCAAGGCAGTCAAGGTAATTAGCACCTGTAATAACCTTGTGGCTTGCTGTTAAATCGGAACTAACAGCGTTTGCATCGGCAATATCAAGCACCTGGTATCCGCCTACAGAGCTAATCATACGAAAGCTTGATTGTCCTTCTCGTCCATATCCGAGAATTAAAACTTTTTTGTCTTTGATTAAATTTCTAATTGTTTCTTTCATTATTAAGAGCGTCCTTGATTATTTTTTCAAAGTATTCATTTAAAGCATGTTCTGTTGAATATTGCTTTATATATTTTGCAAATGGAATAGCTGGAACAACAGCTTCATCCTGATAGTGCTTAAGTAGTACAGGAAGAGGCATTTGACGAGCCGCGTATTTGCTGATTGCTTCAGTAACAGATGCATTTACCTCGTCACGACTTCCGACACATTCAAATGGCTTTTCTGGAAGAATGCCGCAAAGCTTATCAAAATCTTCCATTAAGGTTTCATCCTCAAATAAGCGCTTTCCAAATATTGCATCCAATTCCTCAACTGAAAGATAAGGAGAAAGGATGATATAAACAAATAAGCATTTAGGGCAATGTCCGCACCAGATATCCTGCTTACTTCCTACATTACAGCTCTTGAAAATGCCATGGTATTTTTTGAAACGAGAAAACAGCATGGCAATCTGAAGCTCTGAAAGTGGACGAAGGAAGCTGAAATAAAATACACCAGAACCGATATAATTTTTTTCGTAGCTTCTAAAATCAGCTTCAAACTCGAAGCTCTTAGAATACTGATGGTTTACATAGCTGTTCAATACTGTGGACTCATTGGCACTTCCCTCATTTGAAAGAGCAACAAAGCTTAATCCGTTAAGGTATCCTGCGATGATGCTAGAAAAAGCAACTAAGGCAGAAAATGGTGTGTGACCGTTTAAGAATCCCTGCTTGTTTAAATCAAGCATGTTTTTATCTAAAGTACGCTTTGCGTAGATTGTTTTGTCTGTGAGATTTGCAACCTCAACAGTGGCGTCAGTGGCGCCTCGTGAATTAATAACATAGCAATTGATATCGGCATGTTCTTTGAGTAATTCAATAGAAACAACACTGTCCTTGCCGCCGCCTACAGGTATAAGAACCTTTGGCTTTTTATTAGCAGAAGCTGTAGGTATATCTACTGGGGCAAACTGTCGAGTTGTCTTGTCGCTTTCACATTTAACTGTCATGAAGGCGTCAAAATCTTCATCAATTCCGTTTGTGTAGTAGAATTCACCAAGCCCATTAAAATATAGCTTCTTCCACCAGCTAATCTGCTGGTCTGTAAGCTTTCTATCTTTGATAATAACGGTAGGAGGGCAAGCTATTTTCCAATAGCTAATAAGCTCTACCATACCAAGGGAGAATACCATATCATCAATAAGTGATTCGTCAATAGAATCTACAGCGTTGATGCGAGGTATGAACCAGGTTGGATGAAACTCTGATAATCCATCAATTGAAAAATCAAAGGTCATGCTAATGCCTTCGTCATTTAAATCGTACGAATATCCCTGATAAGTAAAGGTAGGATAATCTAATCTGCATTTTTTATAAAAATCTGTTCTACTCATATAATTCCTTTGAAACATTCTATAAATCTTTTATAATCAAATATATAATATATCATAATACTTTAATAAAAAATAGTTAAGGAGACGTTATGCCACACGTTGGAGGACAGAAGTATAAAATTCTAAACGAATACCAAATCCTCATGAATGAAAGTGATGAGCAACACCAGATTAACGCTATCGAAATGACAAGACGTCTTGAGGCGAGAGGAATTTCGGCAGAGCGAAAAACGGTCTATAAAGACATGGCTACGCTTATGGAAGCCGGTGTTGATGTGGTAAAAGGGGACAAAGGCTATTACATAGGCTCACGAGTATTTGAGCTTGCGGAACTCAAACTACTTGTGGATGCGGTAGGTGCATCAAAGTTCATATCGCAAAAGAAAACAAAGGAACTTGTGGAAAAGATAACCACGCTGGCCAGTATGGATGAAGCTACTCAGTTGACTCGTCAGGTTGTTGTGCCAGAGAAAAGGTCCACAGGAAATGAAAAGATTTTCTATTCTATTGATGTGATTTACCAGTGCCTTGATAATAATAAAAAAATGTCTTTTAAATATCAGGACTGGACTCTCACAAAGGAGATGAAGCCTAGGCACGGTGGCAAAATTTATGTTGTAAGCCCGGCATTTCTTCTTAGAAATGATGAAAACTACTATCTTGTAGCATACGATGATGATAGCCAGCAGATAAGGCACTATCGCGTAGATAAAATAATATCTGCCGAGATGCTTGAAGAGGAAAGAAGCGGTGATAAACAGCGCGGTGCTCTTAATCCTCACGAATACGCAAAGCAACACATCAGTATGTTTGCAGGTGATGAAAGAGTGGTAACCATCAGATTTGATAAAAGATTGATTGGCGTTGTGCTGGATAAATTTGGTGCGGATATTGATATTCGAGCAGAAGGAGAAGATTTGGTTAGAGCTCGTATATCAGTTGCGGTTTCACCTCAATTGTACGGTTGGCTTACAGGAATAGGGGCAACGATATGTTTTCCGGAGGAGGAAGAAAGGAAGTTTAAGGATTATATAAAAGCAATAATAGATAAATAGGGGTAGAATAATGGGAAGTATTACAGAAGGGAGTCTTCCGACAGAATTAAAGGGGCTGTCAGAAGTAGAAGGACTATCAATCGAAAGTGGATTGAAGTTCTGCGGTAGTGTTAGAGAATTTGATAAGTTTTTGGAGGCATTCTATTACGATATAGACGGGAAGCAGGCGGAGCTTCTTGATGCATTTCAAAATGGTGATATCGAGTATTTTACAATCAAGGCACATGCATTAAAAACATCTGCCAGAATGATTGGAGCTAAGCAATTATCAGAGATGGCGCTTGGATTGGAAATGGCTGGAAAGGCCAATGACAAAGGATATATAAAGGCCAATCTAGATGATTTTATAAAGCTTTACGTTAGCTATAAAACACGTTTGTTTCCATACATGTCCTGGAAACAGCAGCAAAAAGCAAACAAGAAGCCTATATCTGATGAGGAATTAAAGGAAGCTTTTGCAGCATTAAAAGAAGTGAGTCCAATGATGGATTACGATGCTGTTGAGATGATCTTAGAGGAATTGGATAAATATAAACTCCCAATCCAGGCTCAAAAGCGGGTTGCAGAAATAAACAAGCAACTTCGAAGAATGGATTGGGATAAAATCGAAATATTGTTGGCGGAATAATTAAATATAGCCACCGTCCACACCAATAATTTGCCCTGTCATGTATGATGGGGCTTTTATTATGCTAAGAACTGTCTCAGCAATTTCTTCGGGCTGGCAGAAACGGCCGATAGGAATTTCTTCAGCAAGTTCAGCTTTTTCATCGGCTGATAGCATTCCGTTCATATCTGTATCCACCACACCACAGGTGATGGCATTGACGGAAATATTGTTTGGAGCAAGCTCCTTTGCTAAAGCTTTTGTAAAGGAATTGACTCCACCTTTTGTAGCAGAATAAGCAACTTCGCAGCTGGCTCCAACGGTGCCCCACATTGAGCTGATGTTGATAATATTTCCTGACTTTTTATTAACCATTGAAGGAACCACAGCTTTTGCTGTGTAAAACAATGGTGAAAGATTTGTGTTAACCATTGTGTTCCACTGGCCCACAGACATATCTGTTAATAAACCTATGTGAGCGATACCTGCATTGTTAACAAGCACATCTACCTGACCTAGTTTGGCGAGCGCATCCTTGCAAGAATCTATTACAAAGCTACTATCAGAAATATCACCTTGATAAGTGTATACCTCGACTTTATATTCATTTTTTAAATCTGAAGCTAATTGATTCAGCATTTCTATATTGTTATGACAAAACAATGCCAGATGATATCCTTCTGCAGCAAGGGCTACAGCAATGGCTTTCCCGATTCCTCGGCTTGCACCTGTGATAATTGCAGTTTTCTTCATAAATATACGCCTTTCCAATGTAATATCTGTGCTTAGTATAACACAATACGCCAGAGACTGTTGTATACACAATTAATAATTATTTAAGAAAGATTTCAGATAAAAGCCTTGAGAAAATGAAATACTATTGGTATAATTTTTACATGAAAAACTTCCTAGCAAATATAAAATTAGTGAATGTCACTAATCTGTTTTATAGTTTTTCAAATACGTCGCAAAGGTGGTAGACATCATGAAAACAACAATTACTGGAAAGAACATTGAGTTAACACAGGGATTAAAGGACGCAGTGGAGGAGCGTTTTAAGAAATTAGACAAATACTTCAATAAGGACACAGAAGCTATCGTTACTTTAGACGTAGAGAAAGGACGTCAGAAAATAGAAGTTACTATTCCAATGAAAGGCTCTTATCTTAGAGCAGAGGAAGTTACTTCAGATATGTACGCTTCAATCGAAGCAGTTACAAACACATTAGAAGCTCAGTTAAAGAAACACAGAAATAAAATTATAGATAGGAAACAATCAGATTCTAGAACAATATTTGCACAGGATTTCATCGAGGAGAAGGATTCAGACGAAGAGACAATCCAGATTATCCGTAAGAAAACATTTGATATGAAACCAATGTATGCTGAGGATGCATGCCTTGAAATGGAAATGCTAGGACATGACTTCTTCATGTTCCGCAATGCAGATACTGATGAAATCAACGTTGTATATAAGAGAAAAAATGGAGCTTACGGTTTAATTGAACCAGAGTTCTAAATTCGCAATTTTATAATAAAATTTTCAAGGAATTTTAACCTCCTGATTATATAATCTCCGCTTTGTGAGAAAGATATATCAGGAGGTTATTTTTATGGTATTGAAGAATTTAGGAAGAAATATGCACAGCTACAGAAAGTCTAATGGTTGGAGCCAGGAGACTATGGCGTGGAAGCTGAAATGTGCACCTTCAACCCTTTCTGGAATCGAAACAGGAAAGACTTGTCCTAGTGTAAAGACCTTTGACAAAATTTGCGTTGAGTTCGAGGTAAATGGTGTTGATTATCATGAACTGACAATGAATGAGAACCTGGAATTCCAAAAAGTTAAGGAGGAACTGATTTTGGCCTTAAATTCTAAGGGGAAAAAGACAATAGAGAAGAAGCTGGAGAAGTTCAAGAAATATATGGATCATGAAAATGAGGAACATCAGAAATATGTGCTGCTTAGCGATTTGGTTTATATGCTGAAAAGTGGAATGGATAAGGAGGAGTTTATTGAACGAATAGAGGAACTGTTTCCTACAAATCATGAGACGGAGAAATCCGATATGCTGACAGGCCAGCATTTTACGAAACTAGAACATTTTGGTATTTATCTGAAAGCTAATGCATTGCTTGAAACAGGTTATCTGGAAAAGGCACAGGAACTGTATGAGTTATTGTTAAATAATGGTTTTAACGACAACACTGATTACTATAGAAAAAGATGTAATTCTGTTTCAGCTGGTTTAGCTAAACTGCTTATAGCGAAGCATGACTATATGAAAGCTGAAAAGTGTATTGGATATATTTTTTCAAAAGCTATAAAAAACATAGATGGAAGAGTGTTCTTCCAGGTTATGTGTCTGCAACAAGAATTGTTTAAAGAAATGGGAAATACTGAGGGCGAGAAAATTATAAATGACTTCTTTGAAGCGGCGGCTGCTATGATAAATTATTTTAATAAGTATTACACCATAACAGACCAATAAAGTAGATAAATAAAAAAGTGGCTTTATATATTGAAAGAAAAAACGTATAATGTGGTTCGGAAAAAACATTTTTAAAGAGGATATATTATGGATATAGTAGTTTTAGCAGGCGGACTTAGCTCTGAGCGTGACGTATCTTTTAAATCTGGTTCAATGGTAGCAGAAGCACTTAGAGCCAGAGGACATAGAGCATTAGTACTTGATGTTTTCATGGGATATTCTGATGCAGAGTGTGATATCACAGATATTTTCGAGGACAGCATCAACAATTCAGTTAAGGTTGAAACTATCCCATCAGAGGCACCAGATATTGATGCTATTATCAAAAGTAGAGCCGATCAGAGCCCAAGCTTTTTCGGACCAAACGTTATAAAGATTTGTCAGAAGGCTGATATTGTATTTATGGCGCTTCATGGCGGAGATGGCGAAAGCGGTAAGGTTCAGGCTGCCTTCGATTTATATGGAATCAAATACACAGGAAATGATTACATTTCAAGTGCCATAGCTATGGATAAGCAGATGACAAAGGAATTCTTCAACAGAGCAGGAGTTCCTACACCAGTTGGTACATCTCTTAAAAAGGCAAACAGAAAGGGATTCAAGTTTGATAAATTCCCTTGCATCGTTAAGCCAAACTGCGGTGGTTCTTCCATAGGAGTTACAATCGTAGAAAAGTCAGAGGATTTAGATGCAGCTTTAGATGCAGCATTTGAATGGGAAGATGAAGTTGTAATTGAGCAGTTCATTAAGGGACGTGAGTTCTCTGATGGTGTTATGGAAGGCAAGGCACTTCCTGTTATCGAAATCGCACCAAAGCAGGGATTCTACGATTACAAAAATAAATATGCAGCTGGTTCTGCAGTAGAGACATGCCCAGCAGATATTAGCGAGAAAGCTACTCAGGCCATGAAGAAATACGCCGAGATGGCATTCAAGGCACTTGGACTTACAACATATGCACGTATGGACTTTATGATGGATGAAAACGAAAACATATACTGTCTTGAGGCAAACACACTTCCAGGAATGACACCAACAAGCTTACTTCCACAGGAAGCAAAGGTTATTGGAATGGATTTCGAAGATTTATGCGAGCATTTGATTAAGGTGTCTTTAAAGAAATACTAAGATATAGAAGTAAGAGTGATATTTATGAAGAACATGACATTGGCAAGGATTGCCGAAGTTACAAATGGAAAATTGGTTTTAGTACCAGGTTGTGAAGCAGCAAAAAATCAAGAAATAGCAGGAGCTGTAAATGATAATCGTAAGGTTGAAAAGGATTTCCTTTTCATTCCTATGGTTGGTGCTCGTGTAGATGGACATGATTTTATAGAGGATGCATTTTCAAAGGGTGCGTTAGCTTCATTGTCAGAAAAAGAGCTTGATAATCCTAGCGGACCATATATTCAGGTTCAGGATACAAAGCTTGCACTTAAGCAAATTGCAACAGCGTACAGAATGGAGCTTTCTATTCCAGTAGTTGGTGTTATTGGTAGTGTAGGAAAGACTAGTACAAAAGAAATGATTACATCAGTTCTTGAAACAAAGTTTTCTGTTTTAAAGACTGAGGGTAACTTCAACAACGAAATCGGTCTTCCACTTACAATCTGCAGAATAAGAGACAATCATCAGGTCGCAGTTGTTGAAATGGGAATATCTGATTTTGGAGAAATGCATCGTCTTGGCGATATTGCAAAGCCAGACATTGTTGTTATGACAAATATTGGCCAGTGTCATTTGGAGTTTTTAAAGTCTAGAGACGGTATTCTTCAGGCAAAGACAGAGGTATTTGAACACATGCCAAAGAATGGTCTTGTTATCCTTAATGGTGATGATGACAAGCTAATTAATGCCGACACACTTGGGCTTAGAAAGATTTTCTATGGTCTAAACGGTCAGCAAATCAATGCCACTGACGTAAAGCCAAATGGTTTTACTGGAACAGATGCTACTCTCAATGTGGATGATGAACATATCGATGTTACAATTCCATTGCCAGGCAGCCATAACGTTATGAATGGTCTTGCAGCAGCAGCTGTTGGAAAAGAGCTTGGTCTTACAATTCAGGAGATTGCAAAAGGCTTATCAAAGGCTGAAACAATTGCCGGTAGAAATAACATTATCACTATTCGTGATATCAATATCATCGATGATTGCTACAATGCAAACCCTGTATCAATGAAGGCTTCTATCGAGGTCCTTGGAAAGGCTACAGGCAGAACAATTGCAGTCCTTGGTGATATGGGAGAGCTTGGACAGGATGAGCGTGAGCTTCATTATGAAATTGGACAGGCTCTTGAGGATAATCACATTGGATATGTATTCACTGTAGGAGATTTATCAGAAGAGATTAATAAATCATTATCTCAGAAGAATAGCTCTTGCATGGCTCATCATTATACTGATGTGGATGTTATGCTTGAGGATTTACTTCCTATCATCCGCGGTGGAGATACCATTTTAGTAAAGGCATCACACTTTATGAACTTTACAAAAGTAGTTGAAGCGTTAAAAGAAAGATTAGCATAAATATTAAAGGCACCTCATATGAGGTGCCTTTTGTTTTAGATTAATGTTGCGTCCTTTTTTAATTGTTCCTCAAGAATTCCTCTTACGTATGCGCCAGGTTTCTTTTTGTTGTCGCCCTCAAGTGCTGTAGTGTCAATTGCAGGGCAGAAAGTAACGATAACGTGAGTTTTCTTTAAACGAGGAAGATGTGTCTCGAAAACTTCTCTTGTGTTTGTGAAAGCTACTGGTACGATAGGACAACCAGTTTTTGTAGCAATCTTAAAGCTTGCTTCGTGGAATTCAGCCATCTCGCCAGTCTTTGAACGAGTACCTTCAGGGAAAACAAACATTGAAATGCCAGATTTAATGTATTCCTGAGCTTTTATAATAAGCTTTAAATCCTGTCTAGGATCTGTTCTTGTAAGGAATAGGCAATAATTCATGTACATCCAAACATTTAAAAGTGGTACCTTTTCAAAAGTTTTCTTTGAAAGGAAACCAGTGACTGCTGGGCAAAGGTGATAACCAAGTACTACATCGAAAAAGCTTTGATGGTTACCAATGAAAAGTACTGCTTTGTCCTTTGGTATATTCTCAAGTCCTTTTACTTCGTATTTTACTCCGGCTAAGAATGCAACTACGCCAAATGCCCAAGCTACGATGTTGTAAGCAATTTTATCCTTGGCTGGTTTATTGAACAAACTTAAGATAAGAAGAATTAGCCAGATTGGAATACTGCAAATTAGGAATATAACAACGAAAGCTACAGTTATTATGGTTCTAATCATAGAGTCCTCCATATTTTGATGTATTATTCAGATATTTTCTCCGAATATTTATATTATAGAATAGCTAATATTAATTATCAATGTAGAGGAAATGAATAATTACTCACAAAAAGTGAATGGTATTAATAAACTATCAGTTATATCTAAATTTAATTTGGCATAAAATGGTGATGATAGTAAGTGGTTCAGGAGTTTTTTATAATAATTATTCAAAAAAACGGCCGTACTTTTTGACAAAATTCACAAAAAGTGATAGAATGGCCCCAACGACATAAGAGTATATCATTAAATACTCAAATGCTAGAAAAGGGGGAGGACATCATGGAACGCGAGGACTTTGACAAAGTACGTGAATCGGTTAGATCGCAGTGCGGTAGTAGAGTTGTAATTCAGTTAGACAGAGGACGTAATAAGGTAGACATCCAGCAGGGTGTTATACAGGAGGCTTATCCTAGTGTATTCACTATCTTAGTTGACGACACAGAAACAAGCCCATCACAGTTACTTTCTTTCAGTTATACAGATATTATTACTAAAGAGATTCGCATGAAACTTTGCTAAGCTTGGCTTGCTAGTTACAACTAAATATGGATTTGGTAGGACCGTCGGATTATTCCGGCGGTTCTTTTTTGTTTTTTTGTGAAGGATATCTGAATAGTTGTGTAAAATTATTGAAAACTGGGCTTGTAACTTGTATCATAATGTAGAGAGATTATGAGAATTTGCACTAGATATTGGGCCTAAGGCTCAGGTTTTTGGAGATAGTGTTTATGAAATACAAAAAAATATTTAAGTCTGTTTTGGGAGTAGCCCTTATAGGCTGTCTTCTTGCATCAGATTCAATTATTTCTAAAGCGGTACGTTCTGTTTCGGAAATCGAGGCGGAGCAGGATGCTTTACAGGATGAAATCGACACATTGGATTCTGATTTATACGAATTAGTTAGTCAGATTACAGAAATAGAAACAGCCATTTCAGATACAGAAGCAGAAATAGAAGAAACAGCAGCAGCCTTGCAGGAAGCGCAGGATGCAAGGGATGAGCAGTACGAAGCTATGAAGCTCAGAATCAAATACATGTATGAGACTGAGGATCCTAGCGTTTTTGAAATGTTACTTGAGTCTGGTTCCATAAGCCAGTTTTTAAATAGACTAGAATACGCAAGCAGCGTTTACGACTATGATAGAGAAAAGCTTGAGCAGTTCGAAGCTACACAAGCCGAAATCGAGGAATTGGCAACTGCCCTTGATGAGGAAAAGGCAGGTTTGGAGGCTTCCAAATCAGAATTAGCAACTCAGGAATCAGCCCTTGAAACTATGATTAGTGAAAAGCAGGGTGAGATGGATGATTTGGATGAAGAGCTGAAGGAAGCAAAGGAAATAGCAGCAAGAGAAGCGGCACTTGCAGCAGCAAGAGCAGCAGCTGCAGCGGCAGCAAATGGCAACACATCCGGTGGTGCCAACACTTCAGCTAGTTCAAGTTACAATGTTAATGGAGATTTGAATCCTGGTTACGCTACCGGCATTAGCGGTTCCAGTGTTGTCTCATATGCAAACCAATTCGTTGGAAATGCCTATGTATGGGGAGGTAATTCCCTTACAAATGGATGTGACTGTTCAGGTTTTGTTCAGCAGGTATTAGCCAACTTTGGCGTTACTTATGGTTCTCGAATGACTTCTGGTTCATTTAGGAGTGTGGGTCAAGAAGTTAGTTATAATTATATGCAACCCGGTGATATAGTTTGCTACCCAGGACACGTAGCAATATACCAAGGTGGAGGTACAATTGTGGAAGCACAAAGTACTGCTACAGGTATTACTAATTACCGATCAGTTAATTGCCATTCAATAATTACTATACGAAGGGTACTATGAGAATCAATAAACTCGTAAAACCTATAGTGTTAATTCTGTGCGTAGCTGTAATGGTCTACGCACTTCTTACTATGGGAAACAACAGAGCAAAGCTTGACTATCAGGAACACCTTGAGGATACAGCGGTTACCGTTGATTCAGAGGAAATCACATTTCAAGATTTAGCTTTTTACATCCTCTATGAAGAAGGTAAGATAGAAGAGCAGGCTAGAATCTATAATCCTGATTACACCAAGGATTATTGGAATCTTCACACAAACGATACCTTTATCCAATTGGAAGCGAAGGAGGTTGTGCTGGGGATGGCTGTGCATGACCATCTTTTTTATCAGATGGCAGTGGCAGAAGGCATGGATACCCTTACAGACGAGGAAGAGCAGGAACTGGAATATCGAATTACAGATTTTTGGGAGGACTTGCTTGATATTCAATGGGAAAAGCTTCCATGTTCAGAAGAAACTATCAACGAACAAATCAGACTTGCAGCCATAGCTGAAAAATATCAGAACTATTTGGCAGAGGAGCTTGGCCCTAGTCAGGCTGCCTACAAGTATGATGGATACTATTATCAGCAGATAATGGAGCAACACCAGGTCAAAACAAATGACAAACTTTGGGATAGACTTGTGCTTGGTGATATTACATTATCCCACAGTAAGCTTAATTATATTAATGGATTAACTGATGAGGACAAGAAAAAGGAATAAACGAAGAAAGGCAATAGAAATGGTTAAATTAAACAGAAACGACCCTTGCTGGTGTGGCAGTGGCCGTAAGTACAAACAGTGCCATGAGGCAATGGATAGAAAAATCGAAAGCTTTGCAGTTAAGGGCCACAAGGTACCAAGACACGATATGCTCAAAACACCTGAGCAGGTTGCAAAGATTAAAGAATCTGCAGTTATTAATATGGCATGTCTTGATGCTGTTGCAGAGGCTATTTGCGAAGGTATGCCAACATCTGAAATCGATAGAATCGTACACGATACAACAATTAAAATGGGAGGTATTCCAGCACCACTTAACTACGAGGGCTTCCCTTATAGTGTATGTACATCTGTAAATGATCAGGTATGTCATGGATATCCATCTAAGGATGTTATTCTTAAAAGTGGAGATATCGTAAATGTAGACTGTTCTACAATTCTTGATGGTTATTTCTCTGATTCATCAAGAATGTTTATGATTGGCGATGTAGATTCAGAGACAAAAAAGCTGGTTGAAGTAACAAAGGAATGCTGCGATTTAGGCTTGGCACAGGTTAAGCCATGGGGATTCCTTGGCGATGTAGGTGCTGCTATTTGCGAGCATGCTCATGCAAATGGATACCAGGTTGTACGTGAAATCGGTGGCCACGGTGTAGGCCTTGAGTTCCATGAGGATCCATGGGTAGGATACAATACACTTCCTGGCACAGAACTACTATTAGTTCCAGGATTCATGTTTACAATTGAGCCAATGATTAACATGGGCACACAAAAGATTAAAACTGATCCTAACAACGGTTGGGAGGTTTCTACTTTAGACGGTAAGCCTTCTGCTCAGTGGGAATATCAGGTACTTGTAACAGAAACAGGCTATGAGGTAATTTCATATTGATGCGATTAGATAAATTACTGGTTGAATTAAATATCGGAACCAGGTCTGAAGTAAAGGCTCTTCTAAAGAAGGGCCTTATTTTAGTTGACGGAGAAAAAATAAATAAACCTGAAACAAAGGTAGATGAAAATAGTGTAACTATTTCTTATGGTGGCAAAGACTATGCTTATGCCCAGTTCCACTACTATATGATGAATAAACCAAAAGGAGTGATTACAGCCACTGAGGACAAAAAAGAAGCCACAGTAATGGATTTGTTTTACCGAAAGTGTCCTGATGCACCAAAAGGCTTAGCTCCTGTTGGTAGATTAGATAAAGATACTACTGGTTTGCTCCTTATCACAAATGATGGAGCCTTGGCTCATGAATTACTATCCCCAAAAAAACATGTAGATAAAACGTATTTTGTTACTTTGGATGGCCCTCTTACATCTGAGGATATAAATGCACTTGAAAATGGCGTTCATATTGGTGAAGGAGACTTAACAGCACCTTCTACCATCAAATATGAAGGTGGAAATACATGTTATATAACAATTCATGAAGGAAAATTTCATCAAGTAAAAAGGATGTTTTTTGCAGTTGGAAAACAGGTGCTAGAGCTGAAAAGAACGGCGTTTGGACCACTTTTGTTGGACGAGGAATTACTACCTGAAAGTCACATCACCGAACTAAAGCGTGAAAGTTTTTATTGACGATTTAATTTACAAAGTTTAATATAATTTCAACGAGGGGTTTTAGCCTTTAAAGTGATGAAGTAAGAAAGTGGAATATGCTTTTGGGGAAAGCCTATTTCATGTCATAGGAGGGATTAGTATGAAGAAAAGAATGTTAAGCCTTGCTCTTTGCGGTGCAATGGTAGCAACAATGTTTGCAGGATGTGGGGACAATAGTGCATCAACAGGTTCGTCTGAGAATGTTGACACATCAGGAGAGCTTACTTGGAAGATTGGTGGTATTGGACCAACTACAGGAGGAGCTGCTCAGTACGGACAGGGTGTTATGAATGCGATACAGATTGCTGTAGATGAAGTTAATGCAGAAGGCGGTATCAATGGATATCAGGTAGCATTTAATTTCCAGGATGATGAGGCAGATCCTCAGAAGGCAGTTAATGCTTACAACACATTAAAGGATTGGGGAATGCAGATTCTTGAAGGTACTGTAACATCAGGCGCATGCGCAGCAGTATCTGCAGAGACTTACAATGATAGAATCTTCCAGATTACACCATCTGCATCATCAACAAGTGTTACTGAGGGACATGATAATACATTCCAGATTTGTTTCTCAGATCCTAACCAGGGTACAGTTTCAGCTGATTACATTGCAGAAAATGGTCTTGGAAGCAAAATTGGTATTATCTATGATAGCTCAGATCCATATTCAACAGGTGTATATCAGAACTTCGCTACAGAGGCAGCAAATGTAGGACTTGAAATCGTAGCAACAGAAGCTTTTACATCTGATTCAAAGACAGATTTTACAACACAGCTTCAGAAATGTAAGGATGCAGAAGCAGATCTTCTTTTCCTTCCATTCTATTACACAGAAGGCTCAATCGTACTTACACAGGCTAACAAGATGGGCTATGAGCCAACAATGTTCGGTGTAGATGGATTCGACGGATTACTTGGTGTTGAAAATTTCGATGTAAGCCTTGCAGAAGGTGTATATCTTCTTACACCATTCGCAGCTGATGCTGAGGATGAGGCAACACAGTCATTCGTTTCTAAGTATGAAGAGCAGTACGGTGGAACACCAAACCAGTTCGCAGCTGATGCTTACGATGGAATCTACATCCTTAAGGAAGCACTTGAGTCAGCAAATCTTACTCCAGAGGCTTCAAATGAGGAAATCTGCGAAGCACTTATCGCAGCAATCCAGGAAGTAAACTATGATGGACTTACAGGAGAAGGCATGACATGGAATGCAGCTGGTGAAGTTTCTAAATCACCAAAGGCTGTCATCATCCAGGATGGTGGATACGTATCTGTACAGTAATCCACATCCGGATGTTACGCTCACAAGCCTGATGAATTCTTCGCTCGAAGATTTCTCGCTTAAGAATTATCAGAGCTTGTTAGCTACATCCTCATCTAAATGATGTACACATCGAATGTGTGCTACATCCTCATCTAAATAATGTACATCAATGACGATGCGATAACCTCCCCATTACCGCGGGGAGGCCGCATCGTGTTTAAATTATACGGGAAAGAGAGTAGTAATTATGGGTTTTTTAACTTATTTAGTTAATGGGTTAAGCCTTGGTAGCGTTTATGCCCTTATAGCACTTGGTTATACCATGGTATATGGTATTGCAAAGATGCTTAATTTTGCCCACGGAGATGTAATCATGATTGGTGCATACGTGGTATTTATGTGCATGTCTAATTCCGGCATGCCTGCTGTTGTTTCTATTGTTATTTCAATAGTATGCTGCACAGCCTTAGGAATGATAATAGAAAAGATAGCATACAAACCACTTAGAAAGGCAACAAACCTAGCGGTCTTGATTACAGCTATCGGTGTCAGCTACTTCTTGCAGAATATGGCACTTATGATATTTGGCTCAAATCCAGTATCTTTTACATCTGTTATTAATTGGGAAGGCCTTTCATTTGCAGATGGTGCATTAAAGATTACAGGAAATGCCATTGTTACAATCATCACTTGCGTTGTTATCATGATTGTATTGATGTGGTTTGTAAAGAACACTAAGCCAGGTCAGGCAATGAGAGCTGTATCAGAGGATAAGGAAGCTGCAGTGCTGATGGGAATTAACGTAAATGCAACTATTTCTCTTACATTTGCAATCGGCTCTGGACTTGCAGCAATAGCAGGTGCATTGCTTTGCTCATCATATCCATCACTTACTCCATACACAGGCTCAATGCCAGGTATCAAGGCATTTACAGCTGCTGTATTTGGTGGTATTGGTTCTATTCCAGGAGCACTTGTTGGTGGATTATTACTTGGTATAATCGAAATCTTAGCTAGAGCTTATATTTCAAGTCAGCTTGCAGATGCTATCGTATTTGCAGTATTAATCATCGTATTGCTTGTTAAGCCAACTGGTATTTTAGGCAAGCAGATTAAAGAGAAAGTGTAGGTGACAGAAATGAAGAAACTAAACAAATCTACACAGAAATTAATAACAACCTTAGCAGTAATAGTTGTTCTTTATATTGTAATGTCAATAATGGATGGAACAGGAAATCTAAGCTCTTTAATGAGCGGTTTATTAGTTCCAGTATGTGCATATTCTTTGGTGGCTGTTGGACTTAACCTTTGTGTTGGATATTTGGGAGAGCTTTCACTTGGACATGCAGGATTTATGTGCGTCGGCGCATTCACATCTGCGTTTTTCTCAAAGTTATTCCAGGATTCCATCCCAGATGTACCACGTTTCATCCTTGCTCTTGTCATTGGAACACTGATGGCTGCGTTATTTGGATTTTTGATTGCGATTCCAGTACTTCGATTAAGCGGTGATTATCTTGCAATCGTAACACTTGCATTTGGCGAGATTATCAAAAACGTAATCAATGTTTTGTATGTAGGTGTTGATTCAAATGGACTTCATTTTTCAATCAAGGATCAGATGTCACTTGGTATGGAGCCTACCGGAAAGATGCTTGTAAATGGTGCCCAGGGAATCACAGGAACACCTAGACAATCAACATTTACTATAGCAGTACTTCTTTTGATAATTGCGCTTATCGTAACACACAATTTTGTAAACTCAAGAACTGGTAGAGCAGTAAAGGCAATCAGAGACAATCAGATTGCAGCAGAGACTGTAGGTCTTCCAGTTACAAAATATAAGCTTGTTGCATTTACTATTTCTGCAGCAATAGCAGGCGTTGGTGGAGTTTTATATGCTCACAATATCAACTCCCTTACAGCTACAACAAACAACTTCGGCTACAACATGTCTATCATGATTCTTGTATACGTAGTCCTTGGTGGAATCGGAAATTTCTCTGGTTCTGTAATTGCAGCAGTTGTACTTACAATGTTGCCAGAAATGCTTAGAGGACTTTCGACATACAGAATGCTTATTTACTCAATTGTCTTGATTGTACTTATGTTATTTAACTGGGCTCCAGCAATTCTTAAGTGGCGTGAGGAACACGGTATTACTACAGCGGCAATTGTTGGCAAGTTTAAAAAGACAAAGGAGGTGCGCTAATGAGCTTACTAGAAGTTACTAATCTTGGCATTTCCTTTGGTGGACTTAGAGCTGTAGATGAATTCAATTTGAAAATTGAGCAGGGAGAGCTCTATGGATTGATTGGCCCTAATGGTGCTGGTAAGACTACAGTTTTCAATATGCTTACAGGTATTTACCAGCCAACAGATGGCAAAATCTTCCTTGATGGAAAAGATATTACAGGAAAGAAAACGGCAGAAATCAATAAAGCTGGTATAGCTAGAACATTCCAAAACATCCGTCTTTTTGGAGATCAATCAGTACTTGATAATGTAAAAATCGGATTACACAATTCCTTTGACTATGGAACGGCCACTGGAATCTTCAGATTGCCTAAATATTTCAATGTGGAAAAGGCAATGGATGAAAAGGCGCTTGAAATTTTGTCGGTGTTTGGACTTGATAAGGAAGCAGATGTACTAGCATCAAATCTTCCTTATGGAAAGCAAAGAGAGCTTGAAATAGCCAGAGCACTTGCTACAAATCCAAAGCTTCTTTTATTGGATGAGCCAGCAGCTGGTATGAATCCAAACGAGACAAAGGACTTGATGAACACAATCGCGCTGATTAGAAAAGAATTTGGCGTAACAATTCTCCTGATTGAGCATGATATGAAGCTTGTTTCAGGTATTTGTGAGAAGCTTACAGTTTTAAACTTTGGTCGTGTGCTTTCACAGGGGCAGACAACTGATGTATTAAACGACCCAGAAGTAATTAAGGCATATTTAGGAGAATAATTAAGAATAAAATCTAGAGGTTTACATATGTTAAAGGTTGAAGATTTAGTTGTTAATTACGGTGTTATTCAAGCACTCAAGGGCATTAGTTTTGAAGTAAATGAAGGAGAAGTAATCGCCCTTATCGGAGCTAATGGCGCTGGTAAGACAACAACACTACAAACAATTTCAGGAATGCTTACTCCTACCTCAGGAAAAGTACTGTTGGAAGGCACAGATATTACTAAGGTTCCAGGCCATAAAATCGTGTCCATGGGAATGGCTCACGTACCTGAAGGACGTAGAGTTTTTGCGGGATTAACAGTACTTGAAAACTTGAAAATGGGAGCATATACTAGAAGTAACAAGAGTGAGATTGCAGATGCATTTGAGCGAGTTTACGAGAGCTTCCCAAGGCTTAAGGAACGTCAAAATCAGCTGGCAGGAACATTATCAGGCGGAGAGCAGCAGATGCTTGCTATGGGACGCGCCTTGATGAGCCAGCCACGTATAGTTTTGATGGATGAGCCTTCAATGGGACTTTCACCAATCTATGTAGAAGAAATATTCAATATCATAGAATCTATCTCAAAGGCAGGCACCACAGTACTTTTAGTAGAGCAGAATGCTAAAAAAGCTCTTGCTATTGCGGATAGGGCTTATGTCCTTGAAACAGGCAATATAGTACTTTCTGGTGATGCAACAACTCTTCTAAATGACAACTCCATAAAGAAAGCTTATTTAGGTGAGTAGGGGGTACATCACATGGATGACAAAAAACTAGTTATCACAATCGCCAGAAGCTATGGCTCAGGAGGCTTGACTCTGGCAAAGAAGCTGGGAAAGGAATTGGGGATTCCTGTATACGACAGAGAAATTCTTCGTATGGCTTCAGATCAAAGTGGTATCAACGAGGAGATGTTCGGACAGGTTGATGAGCATGTTAGAAAGATATTCATGTCCGCAAAGGGCAAATACAAAGGCATGCCATTGACACCTGAGTATGCAGCATTTACTTCCGACGACAATCTTTTCGAACTGACGGCGGATGTTATCAAACGAATAGCTAACACAAGCAGTTGTATTTTCGTTGGTAGATGCGCAGATTATATTTTAAAGGATCGACCATATGTATTATCGCTTTTCTTCTATGCATCAGAGGATGATTGCTTGGAGCGACTCCACAAACAGGTTAGTGGAACAGACGAAGAGCTTATAAAGCGCATGCATGACATCGATAAACATCGCGCAGATTACTATCGTTACTACACAGGTCATGATTGGAATGATGCTAGAAACTACGATTTCTGTTTGGATACAGGAGTTATGGATTATGACAAATTAATCGAAGTAGTAAAGTCATACATCGATATTAAAAACAGATAAGATTAACTATAAAAGAGAGTTACTTTGGCAATCAAAGCAACTCTCTTTTAATGTGCTTTAAACCCGGTAATTCTTGCTTTTGCAGGTAGGCAGTGTTAAAGTCTTTTTGTTAAGATTATAGGATGAAGGATTCTTGTATGGAGAAAAAAATAAAGGCAGTTCTATTTGATTTAGATGGAACCCTTACAGATACAGAAAAATACTATCAGTCAGCATGGCCAGAGGCACTTAAGCATTTTGGATATGAGATGTCACCTGAGAAGCCACTTGAGCTTCGTTCTTTAGGCAGACCATTTGTATTGGAAAAATTCAAGGAATGGTATGGCGAAGATGTAGACTATTGGGCTATTCGTGATTATCGCAAAGCTTTGGTAGAGGATATTTTAAAAGAAGAAGGAATCCCTTTAAAGCCAGGTGTTCATGAAACACTTTCATGGCTTAAGGAGCATAACATCTTTATTTCTCTTGTGACAGCAAATGATAAAGAGCGTGCCCATAGATATCTTAAAAAAATCGGTCTCTTTGACTATTTCAACGCTATTATATGCGCAGATATGGTAGAGCAGGGGAAGCCTGCGCCAGATATATACGCCTATGCATGTAAAGAGTTGCAGGTGAATCCAGCAGAAACTTTTGCAGTTGAGGATTCTCCAAACGGTTGCATGAGTGCCTATAGAGCGGGATGTAATGTAATAATGATTCCGGATTTATCTGAGCCAGACGAAGAACTGCAAAAGATTTTATATGCACGACTAGATAGTTTAATGGATATGAAAAGCTTATTTGAAGCCTAACCCAATCAGGAGTGATTAAATGAATTTAAAAGTATTAAAGACACTTGAATATGACAAAATAATAAATAGACTTGCAGAATTGGCAACATGTGAGGCGGGAAAGAAACGATGCCTTGAGCTATTGCCAATAAATGATATAGAAGAAATCAAAATAATGCAACAGGAGACAGCGTGCGCGTTTAATCGTCTTGTAAAGTTTTCAGATGTTAGCGCTAGCGGCACCACAGACTTGCGTCCATCCCTTGCCAGATTGGAGCTTGGCTCAAGCCTTACCATAGAAGAGATTCTTGCAGTGGCTTCAGTTCTTGAGGTTACAAAAAGAGTTGCAACCTATGGCAAGCAGATGGAAGAGGAAGATGCATTAACATTTTATTTTAATGGCCTTTCACCAGAGGTGGCCATCTTAAATGAAATTAGAAGATGTATTATTGATGAAGAGACAATTGCCGACGATGCCAGCACAGCTTTGTATGACATTCGTATGGGAATGAAAAGAACAAACGACAAGATTAAGTCAGTTATGAATTCACTTCTCAACAATACAACTACTCGTGGCTATTTACAGGAGCCAGTTGTTACAGTACGTGGCGGCAGATTCTGCTTACCAGTGCGCTCAGATTTTAAATCAAGAGTTCCTGGAATGGTACACGACCAGTCATCTACAGGCTCTACATTCTTTATTGAGCCAATGCAGGCTGTTGATTTAAATAATGAGTTGAGAGAGTTGCAGGTTCGTGAACAGGATGAAATTGCCCGCATTCTTGCAAATATCTCAAACAGAATTGCGGAATCATCAGAAGGTATTATCAGAAACTTTGAGCTTCTTACAGAAATCGATTTTATTCTTGCTAAGGGTCGTTATGCAATCGAGCTTAACGCCAGCAATCCAGAATTTAACGAGGATGGAATCATTAATCTTAGAGGTGCAAGACATCCACTATTGGACCCTAAAAAGGTTGTAGCTACAGATATCAAGCTTGGTGAAGATTACAATCTCTTGCTTGTTACAGGTCCAAACACAGGTGGTAAGACAGTTTTGCTAAAGACATGTGGTCTTCTTACTTTGATGGCACAGGCTGGTCTTCACATTCCAGCAAAGGATAGAAGCCAGATTGCTGTTTTTGATGATGTATACGCAGACATTGGAGATGAGCAGTCAATTGAACAGTCCTTATCAACATTCTCATCTCATATGGTAAACATTGTCCACATTCTTGAGGCAATAAACAGTGGAAGCTATTCCCATGAGACAGAGGAAATGCTTGCAAAGACTCAAAAGGATTTGCATCACTCAAAGGTAATATATGGAACTAATCAGGAAGCTAAGGTTCCACAGTTCTTGATTCTTATTGATGAGCTTTGCGCTGGTACAGATCCAAAGGAAGGTGCAGCATTAGCTCAGTCTATTCTTGATAGATTACACACCTTGGATGTACGCACAATGGCAACTACTCACTACAGTGAGCTTAAGGTTTATGCTCTTTCGACAGAAGGAGTAGAGAACGCTTCATGCGAATTCTCACTTGAAACACTTAGCCCTACATATCATTTGATAATTGGTGTGCCGGGAAAATCCAACGCTTTTGCAATTTCATCAAAGCTTGGAATTCCTCAGGATTTAATAGATGACGCCCAGGGCCGTCTTTCAGAGGATGATAGATCATTCGAAGATTTGATGGTTGACTTAGAGCAGAAGCGTCACCAGGTGGAGGAAGATGCGGCAAAGGCAGCTGCAGACTTAAAGGAAGCAGAAGCAAAGCTTGCTAATGCCACAGCAAAAGAAGAAAAAATTAAATCACAGCGCGAAGAGCTTATTCGTCAGGCTCACGAGGATGCAGCAGCAATCCTTCAGGAAGCAAAGGATATTGCGGACGAAACTATTCGTGACTTTAATAAATTTGGTAAGGGCGGCGGCAACATTTCCGCAATGGAAGCAAAACGTGCAGCCCTTGGTAAAGGTATTAATAAATCAAAGAGCAAAGCAAAAGAAAAGGTTGAGGTTCAGGAGAATCATAATGTACCAACAAATCTTCATGTGGGAGATAAGGTAAAGGTATTGTCTATGAATCTAACAGGTAACGTATGCACCGCACCTAATGCCAAGGGAGATGTTACTGTTCAGATGGGTATTATGAAATCTACAGTAAATATCAAAGATTTGGTACTTATCGAAGAGGAAGATAAATTCGTTCCAAAGAAGGGAACCAGAGTCAAGAATATGACTTACGGTGGTTTCAACAAAGCAGCATCTATTTCACCGGAAATCAATCTTCTTGGTTGTACAGTAGATGAAGGTATAGCGAAGCTTGAAAAATATCTTGATGATGCATATATCAGTCATCTTACATCCGTACGTGTTGTTCACGGTAAAGGAACAGGCGCGCTTAGAGCAGGTGTGCAGCAGTATCTTCGCAAGTGTAAAAACGTAGCAGAATTCCATCTTGGAGAGTTTGGCGAAGGTGATGCAGGTGTCACAATTGTAACGTTTAAGTAGTTCAAAAGATTTACTATATAATGTTAATCCTTGCAATTTTTCAACAATAGAAGTATATTATATAAAGTTGTCGAGAAATAAAGGGGAGCATTATGGAGACTAATAGAAAAGAATTATTAACAGATGATCATTTAAATAGCCTTTTAAATCAGGCTGTATTTAAGAAATACCCACTTTTAATATTGGGTAATCTGACACAAAACACATACTACATGCTTACTAGTGAGAATTTCACATCCACTAAGTGCAGCGTTGCTGGCACCTTCGATGAACTAATCGAATCAGGTTGTTCTACTATTCATGATATGGATAAAGATTTATTTAAGAAAACATTTTCTAGAGAGAATCTTTTGAAGGAGCATGAAAAGGGCGCCGATAAGGTAGAAATCAGAGTTATTCAGGAAGGCGACGATGGACAGCTTCGTAGAGTTGAAATTACAGATTTCTTTGTAGAGGATAAAGAAACTGATGATGTGTTAGTAGTGTCATTTAATCGAAATATGTAAAAATTAGGACTGGCTACATGGGCCAGTCCATTTTTTAATTCTTTATTACAGCTACGCCATATTTGTCTAGGTGTAGTTTTCCATCAATTGATGTACAAGAAATCAGTTCAAATCCATTTATCTTTGATATACATACTGGTTTATCAGTGCAGTTAAGATAGAAGTCATATCTAATATCATTAGCGAATCTAGTGTGTTTTTCGATTCCTGCTGGAAGCTTGCTATAAGGAATTTCAGCTCTATCAAGCATTTCACGATATAGGAATTCGATGTCATCTTGATTAGTACGGCATGCTACATAGTAAGCATATCCCTTTTCAAATTGATTTCTTGTAATGGCAGGAGTTCCAGCCATATAGTCGTTGTCATATCTTGCCAAAACATCTGCAGTTACATCTCTAAGTAATTCCTGGTAATCACGAACTGCAGCAGAGTGATATGTAAATCCTGTTTTATGTCTTATTCTAATATTTACAACATCTTCTGGATAAAGTGTATCGATTTCCTCAGAGCGAAGGCCAAAAATATTGTGAAGCCCATCACCTGGAAATCCTCCAAGCCAGTTCAAACAACTTTTATCCACATAGCCGGTAAAGTAGGTTGCCATGAATTGTCCACCTTCACCGATGAAATCAGCTATCTTATCCCCAATTCCATCGTGAAGAAGATAAAGCATTGGTGCACAAATAATTTTATAATTTGACCAATCCATATCAGAAGATATAATGTCTGGCTCAATTCCAAAGCTCATAAATTCATTGTAGATTTCCATACAGGTCTTGTCGTAGTTCTTTGTATCCTTTGCAAGAGCCCAAGCATCATCTATGGCCCATCTGTTGTCCCAATCAAAAAGAATAGCTACTTTATTGTCTGAAACAGATCCTGTTATCTCTGATATGTGATTTAAATCATCACCAAGTGAAGCTACTTCCTTAAAAATTCTTGTGTCATTGGTACCAATATGATCTATAACAGCACCGTGATATTGTTCGGAAGAACCTCTGCCCTTTCGAATCTGGAAGTATTGAACTGTATCCGAACCAGTAGCAACAGCCTGCATTGAAATAAGCTTATGTACCCCGGGACGACGATATTTGTTATATGGTCTCCAGTTAACTACACCAGGAGCGGACTCCATCATCATAAAAGGCTGACCTGGTTTCATGCTTCTAAACAAAGCATGATTGAAGCTTCGCTCAAGCATAGTATCTGCGTCGGATTGCCAGTTGTTGTGAAGTTCAGGATAGTTGTCCCAACTGATTACATCTATGAACTGACTCATATAGTGGTAGTCATAATCCATAAACATTTCCATAAAGTTTGTGGTAGTAGGTTCTGTCGCACCGTTTTCTCTTAAAGTGTCTATTTCAAACTTCATGAAATCTGTAGCCGACCAGGTGTTAAATCTTTTCCAGTCTAGATTGAGGCCAAGCACGCAGTTCTCACCATTTGCATATGGTGGATCAATTTGATCAAAGCTATTGAATTTATGAGACCAGAATGTGGTCCACCAAGCCTTATTTAATTTTTCAATGTCATTATCGTATCTATCTGCCAACCATTCCTGAAATTTCTTGCGGCAAGTATCACAGTAGCAATATCCACCCAACTCATTTGAAATATGCCACATTAGAATGGCAGGATTTCCAGCAAAACGCTTTGCAAGAGCAGTATCAATGATGCGAACCTTCTCCCTATATTCTGGGGACTGCATACAATGATTATGACGAAGCCCATGATGATTTCTTACACCCATTTCATCACATCGCATAGCAGATGGATATTTTTCATCAAGCCATGCTGGACGCGCCCCCGATGGAGTGGCAAGTACTGTATAGATATTGTTGTTGTATAGCTTCTCAATGATAGCTGCAAGCCAGTCTAAATTGATGTTTCCTTCAGTGGGTTCGTGTACAGCCCAAGAGAAAACACCTAAAGTGACAGTATTAATATGGGCATCTCGCATGTAGGCAATATCTTTATCCAAAATATCTGGTCTATCAAGCCATTGTTCTGGATTGTAATCACCCCCGTGTAAAATCCCAGAAATCTTTGTAAAAAGCCTGTTTCGTTCCATATTTTCTTCTCCTTATACTTAAAAGAATAATATCATACGAAAAGTGCAAAAATGAATAAAAAAAAGAGAAATAATTTATATTTTCGACCATCCCATTCGCATTGATTATCGATGGGCTATCACTTATAATTAAATACATCTTTTGTGGCAATTATTTGCCTTAGAATGGAGTAATAAATGAAATATATTAACACCCTCAAAGAGGGAGACAGAGGTACAGAGACATACTTATGTAAGAAGAAAACACTTGGTGTATCTAAGACTGGAAAGGCATTCGAATCACTTACTCTGTGTGATAAGACAGGCACTATCGATGCCAAGATTTGGGATGTAGATTCTGAGGGCATCAGCGATTATGATGAGCTTGATTTCATTACAGTTACCGGCGATATCACTAGCTGGAATGGTGCTTTACAGTTTAATATTAAAAGACTTCGCAAAGCTAATCCTGGCGAGTTCGAAATATCTGATTATATCCCTTCTAGCAAGAAGGATATTGGTGAAATGTGGAGCGCTTTAATAAAGCTTATCAACTCAGTAAAGTCACCATATATGAAAGCATTACTTAACAAATACTTTGTTGAAGATAAAGAATTCATCGAGACATTCAAGGGGCACTCAGCTGCTAAATCTGTTCATCACGGTTTCACAGGGGGCCTTTTAGAGCACACTCTTTCAGTTGCTACAAACTGTGATTACTTCAGCAATCAGTATCCATTTTTAGATAGAGATTTGCTCATCACAGCAGCTATTTTCCATGATATCGGAAAGGTCCGTGAGCTTTCAGAATTCCCTAGAAATGACTACACTGACGAAGGCCAGCTCCTTGGCCACATCTTTGTTGGTGCCAGCATGGTAGACAGAGCTATCGACGATATCCCAAATTTCCCAGAGGTAAAGCGTAAAGAGCTTATTCACTGTATTCTTTCTCATCATGGCGAGCTGGAGTTTGGCTCACCAAAGAAGCCAGCTATTGCAGAGGCTATCGCCCTTTCATTTGCTGACAATATCGATGCCAAGATGGAAACAATCTTTGAAGCTCTCGAAAATGTTGAGGAAAACAACCTTACATGGCAGGGATTCAATCGTTTATTGGATTCCAACATCCGTAGAACAGGAAAGAATTAATGAATAAGAATGATATTGTAAGACTTACAATTGAAGATATGTCCTTGGAGGGAGCAGGAATTGGTCACACTGATGGTGTGACCATTTTTGTGAAGGACGCCGTGGTTGGGGATGTATGTGACGTCATCATCACAAAGGTTAAAAAGACCTATTGTTTTGCTGCTCTTAAGGAAGTTGTGGAGGCCAGCCCGTATCGAGTGCAGCCTGCCTGCCCAAATGCAAAGCAGTGCGGTGGGTGCCAGATTATGCAGGTATCCTATGATAAGCAGCTTGAGATTAAGGATAATATTGTAGCAAACAACCTTGTCAAAATCGGCGGATATGATAGAGAATTTGTGGACTCTATACGTGAGCCTATTATCGGCATGACCGAGCCACTTCGCTATCGCAATAAGGCCCAGGTTCCAATCGGCCTTGATAAAGATGGCAATATTATTGCAGGCTTTTACGGAGCCAGAAGCCATAGAATTGTTCCATCAGATGATTGTAAAATCTGCTCTAAGAAGAGCATGAATATCGTATATGCGGTAATCAATTATATGAATGAATGTAGCATCAAGCCATATGACGAGGTCACTGGTAAGGGCCTTATTCGTCACGTCCTGGTCCGCGAGGGTAAGGCCACAGGTGAGACTATGGTATGTGTAGTAGTAAACGGAGAGTCACTTCCTAAAGTGGATTCCTTGGTCGCTCATGTGAAGGCAGTTGAGCCTGGGCTTGCATCGCTTGTTCTAAATGTTAATACCCGTCGCGATAACGTTATCATGGGTTACGAAACCAAGGTGCTTTATGGCAAGGAAGCCATCAGGGATACCATTACGCTTACAAATGGCGATACTATTGCCTTTGATATCAGTGCCAATTCTTTCTATCAGGTAAATCATGACCAGATGGAAAGACTTTATAGTAAGGCCTTAGAATACGCTTCACTTACTGGTGTTGAGGATGTGTGGGACCTTTACTGTGGTATCGGGACCATTTCGCTTTCTATGGCAAAGCGAGCAGGCCGTGTAATCGGTATCGAGGTAGTACCTCAGGCCATCGAAAATGCCAAGGCCAATGCAAAGCTAAATGGCCTCGATAATGCAGAGTTCTACTGCGGTGAGGCAGAAGTGGTCCTTCCAGAGATTTATGAAAAGATGTCCCATCCAGATGTCATCATGGTAGACCCACCTCGCAAAGGCTGCGACGTAGTGGCTCTTGATACCATGATAAAAATGCAGCCATCTCGCATCGTTTATGTGAGCTGTGACAGCGCCACCCTAGCACGCGACCTCAAGCACCTAGAGGAGCATGGCTATCATTTAGAGAAATATACAGTGGTTGATCAATTCGGTCACACCATGCACACAGAGACGGTTGCAAAATTAGTTATAAAACGATAAATATTTCACAAAAACATCTTGATACATAACGCAAAAGGGATTATACTTCTCGTAATGTTTATTTTATGGTGAATGCTAGAAGTTACCATATTAAAGGGAGAAGCGTAATGGCTTTATATATGTATGTTTGCTCGAAATGCAAAAAGAAGGTTTACTTGAATTTTAATGATGTGAAATTATATATTGCTGATGGCAGAAAGCATATCTGTCCAGAATGTAAGAAAAGCATGTAAAAAGGGAGGTTTGTACCTCCCTTTTAGTATATTAGAAATTGATTGTCTTTGGAGCTGCTGTGAATGATGAGATAGTAGCTACTGCGTTCTTGAAGTAAAGAACCTCAGTATTGTCATCTTCAGCAGAGTACTGAGCCTTTAAGTCAGGATAGTTATCAAGCATGTGAGCCTTTGCTTCTACACGATCATCTCTTACAAGCTCTCCGCAAATACGAATCCACTGTCCATCTTTGAATGCACAGATTTCAACCTTTGGATTAGCCTGAATCTGCTTTGAAACATCCTTAGACTTTCCTGTCTGGATGTAAAGCTTATCTTCGAAAATTTCAATTGTGCCGAATGGGCGAACTCTTGGCTGGTCACCTTCTACTGTTGCAAGGTAGTAAATACCAGCATCTTTTAAAAACTGACAAACTTCTTTCATGAAAATATCCTCCTTATGAAATGAATTGTACACAATCTATTATAGATAAATGCTTGTATATTTTCAATTAAAAAGAAAAGGTTATTTTTTGCAGCTGTAAAGTAAATAACAACTGACCAAGAATAATATGAACCAGCATGCAAACCCATAAGTTTTTAGTACGACGATAAATATAATTCATAAATAAAACGAATAGAATTGTGAGCGCTATCATCGGGAAACCATAGGTGTAATGCATGGCTCCAAAGAATAGAGCGACAACGGAAACAGATTTATGCTTTCGATGGTTACCGACTAACAGTGTACGCATTCCGTCATAACCCATGACATTCATACAATATTCCTGCCAAAATGCAGTGAATGGATATAACATTGTGTTGGTTGTGATTTTTCCTGGAGTCAATCTATCAAGATAAAAGAATGGCTGGCAGCGCTTAAGCATAATTGGATTCAGCTGCAGTATTGCAAATTTTAATAGAATCATTAATCCACCGAAAAAGGCACAAACCAAGAAACCTCTGGTGATAGCATTCCATATTTTGGCTTTGTTTACTTTTAGTGGTTCAATCAGAAAGTCTGTAGGCACTTTTCTTACCAGCGGCACTAAAGTACCGACTGCCAGTATCAGTCCAACATAGTTTCCGATTCTGTATATGGAAGCGGATTCATAAAAATAATCGATGGCTGAATTGAAAATGATGTACAGCGACATGTAAGTCAGATAAGCAATAATTAGATACTCAGAATATTGCTTTTTTGGATCGATTCCAGATTTTGAAATTACCTTATTGTCCATAACGTGAGCCCCTTTAATACATTATAGAAATATTTTATCACATTTTTTAGCATTGGAACTATAAATTGTCAGTTTTTTATCCGATATAAAATACGAAGACTAGGCACATGGATGTGCAACAGTTTTCGGCGTTTGGCACTTTTATTTTCTTTATTTGTGGAAAGGAGTCCGCTATGAAGATTGAAAACAGCCATGTAAACATGGCATCTCAACACAATTCTTATTCTTACACCCATATTGAAACCGTTACAATTGAACAGAGAGCGAATGTGGATACGCTTGGTGCGATTGTTGAGTTATCAAAGGATGGGGAAAAATCATTAAAAGAATCACTAGAAGAGTATCAGAAAACTGAAAAGGAACAGGAAAAGGAAAGACAACAAAAGAATCTCCAAAGCATGATTAATCAAATGGCCGAGCATGATAAGCAGATTCGAGAGGCTAATGCTCAAATGTCCCAGTGGGATTTCGAAGATTTGCAGATTAGTCTTGTGAAGAAGATTCTTGATCTTCTCAATGGAAAAACAAGCCCTAACGACAAAAAGTTGTCTGATCAAGTGCGAGCCTTCAATGATTGGCAGCGCAATGTATTTTCAAAATGTGAAGTGGATGGAGTGAAGTTTAGTGTAAACGGAGCAAAGCAAAACACACTTGATTTATCATCAGCAGGTAGTACAACTACCCAGGTATGGCAGCGCATTACTGCAACATCCGGTTCTCATTTGGAGTATGAAAATACGGGATTTAAGAGCACAGGAACGGTGCAAACCTCCGATGGCCGTAGCATAAACTTTAATGTGGAAGTAATGTTAGGCCGCAGCTTGTCTCAAAAGATTGATTCCATATCAGAAGAGACGTACACAAGAATTCTTACAGACCCGCTTGTAATAAACATGGATACAAATGCCACAGCAATAGCTGACCAAAAATTTAAGTTTGATATTGATTCAGATGGAAAGGAAGATGACATTTCTTTTGTTGGACAGGGAAGTGGCTTCTTGGCTTTGGATAAAAATGAGGATGGCAAGATTAACGATGGTTCAGAATTATTTGGAACAAAGTCTGGCGATGGCTTCAGAGATTTGTCAGAATATGATGAAGACAAAAATGGCTGGATTGACGAAAATGATTCTATCTTCAACAAACTTAAAGTTTGGACCAAGGATGCAGAGGGAAATGAAAAGCTTCTAAATCTGAAGCAGGCTGATGTGGGAGCCATTTACCTTGGTAATATAGATACTGAATTTTCATATAAGAATGTGGCTGGTCAGACAGATGCAGTTCTTAGAAAATCAGGCATCTATTTGAAAGAAAGCACGGGAGCTGCAGGAACAGTGGCCCATGTTGATTTGTCGTTGTAGTATTAGTATTTAGAAGTGCCATAATATGATTTTCAACTAGGAGTCTTAGGTAAAGGCTCCTAGTTTTTTATTTTAATCTTTTTCTTAAACAAATCTTAATAATTTACCCCATTGGAACTTAAGATAATATACAATATTATATATTTGTGATTAATCATAGGAGACCGAAAGGTCCAAACAATATGGGAGATAAAATGAACAAAATTCTAATATGTGATGATGAACCAGATATCATTTCAGCGTTAAAAATCTATCTTGTAAGTGAAGGTTTTGAAGTGATTAGTGCTTCAAATGGAAAAGAGGCAGTTGATATTCTTAAAGCACAGTCTGATATTAAGCTAATCCTAATGGATGTGATGATGCCTGTAATGGATGGTATTGCGGCCATGGCTGAAATAAGAACATTCTCAAATGTGCCAATCATCATGCTTACTGCCAAAAGCGAAGATGCTGATAAGGTCATGGGGCTAACAATAGGCGCTGACGATTATGTAACAAAGCCTTTTAATCCAGTAGAGCTGATGGCTAGGGTTAAATCTCAGATTAGAAGATACACGCTACTTGGCGCATCAACCGTTGAAGCTTCGGATAATGACAGCATTCTTCAAATTGGTGGCATCGAGCTAAATGATAAATCTAAAGAGGTTACACTTGATGGCAATCTGGTAAATCTCACTCCGCTTGAATATGACATATTAAAACTACTTATGACACATAAGGGGGAAGTTCTCTCACCACGCGACATTTATGAGAAGGTTTGGAATGATACAGTGCTTGGCGCAGAAAGCACTGTGGCTGTTCATATCCGCCATCTCAGGGAAAAATTAGAATATGACAGTGCCAATCCAAGATACCTAAAGGCTGTCTGGGGGCACGGATATAAGATTGATGACTAGCTCATCAGGAGGATGATTATGAAACGACTATACAGTAATGCAAGTAAGATACTTCTTGCAGTGGGATGCACTATTTTTGCATTTATTTGCGTTTTATCACTGGTGATATGCGCATTCTTCCAAAGCTGGAAGTTATATTCGAATGATAAAGATGCATTTTCAGATTTTGTTTATCGATATGCAGGCACAAGTTATGCCACTTTAGCTCTTTCTGATAATCAGGATGACTTTAGTAAAGACAAGCTAGATGAAATGAATTGTTATTATGGAATCATCAAGGGGACAAATGCTGAAAACATTGATCTTGATGATGAATCTTTGTATTTATATAAAAATTTCACCACAACTGTTCCAGATAATGCTTATGTAGGAGATTACAGTATTAATCCAGATACAGAATTTGTGCTTAGTGATAATTTCCTGGACATATGGGGTGGCAATCAGATTATTGATGTAAATACTACTGAATGGAAAACTTATGATATCAATGGTATTGGTTATGATCCTATAAGTCAGAACATGTACGTATATAGTAACGGTGAGTTTTACAAGCTTAGTGAGTCATGTTATGACATTTGTACAGTCACATATGCTGATGAAGAGTCAAAAGAAGATGCTTATTGGAACTCATCTGCAAATATTATTTACAGAAAAATTTGGGAAGCCAATAAACCGGATGCGGTAGATTATTATACTCCTTTAGAAGAGGGAGATAGTGATGAGACAACATATACAATAGAAGATGAGGATTCGGATGAATCTACAGAAGAAGAAACAACAGAAGAATATGAAGTTGATTATTTGCCGGCAGAACGTGCTCTGCCTAATGCTCCTGTAGAAAATACAGATGGTTTGTATATTGAAGATACCCAGTTTTCTCCAATCACAGATAGTATAGAAGATTTTGCTATTAATATTTATGTGGACGGGTACGGAGAGGAAGCACCAATGGGTGAATATATTGCTGACTTTTCTACTATACATAACACACTTTCAGAAATAAATTATGAAGCATATTTAGAAACTGCTTCTACAGTTGAGGTTGCAACTTTAAATCCTGAAACAGAAAATTATGTTTTTGTATGCTTCCCTAAAGATACATTTAATGGAGTAAATGATTTTTATGCACAGGCTAAATGGTTCATCGGATTTGCCGAGGATACAAAATACGTATTTCCGATAGCAGCGGTCCTTTCATTTATACTTTCAATCCTATGTTATGTTCTGTTTATGAGTGCAATTGGTCATAAAAAAGATTCCGATGTAATTAGCGTTAATTGGATTGGTAAGGTTTGGACTGATGTATTTTTCTGGTGCGCTATTATTACGGAATATATTATTTTTGCAATATCCTATTGGCTTGTAGAAACAATGAGAGATAGCAATTTATCTCTTGGAATGTCTATATTTATATTTGGAATAGTTACAGCAGCTATGATGGCAGTAGGTCTTATGTGGTCTACAAACTTAGCGGTAAATGTAAAGCTACATCGATTCTTCAAGCATACATTTGCCTACAAAATTATCGTCTGGGGGAAGGGGCGGCTTGCTATCCTTCAGCAGCAGTCAATAAAGATTCGTAAAAATATTAAATGGACTAGAAGAATTTGGTTTATCTTTATCGTAATTACGATAATTGAATATTTTGTAATTAAGATGTCGTACGATACTAGAGGAATTGCGCCTTTCTGGGTGCTTGAAAAAATAGCTTTTACTATAGCACTTCATAAATTGCTATATAGCTATGCCAAAATAAAGGAGACAGCCACAGCCCTTGCGGCAGGAGATTTATCAGCCAAGGTTGATTTAAAGGGGATGCCACTGTTTTTAGAGGAGCATGCCGTTGCTATGAATCAAATTGGTGATGGTATCAATGTAGCTCTTGATGAACGAACCAAAAGCGAGAGAATGAAGACTGAACTTATAACTAATGTCTCTCACGACATTAAGACTCCGCTTACATCAATCATCAACTATGTGGATTTGCTTGACAAAGAGAAGATTGATAATGATAAAGCAAAGGAATATTTAGGTGTCCTTAGCCGCCAGTCAGCTCGTCTGAAAAAGCTAATAGAAGATTTAATAGAAGCATCAAAAGCATCTACAGGAAATATAAAGTTTACCATGGAAAAAATAAATGCTGTTGTTCTTTTAAATCAATCAATAGGTGAATTTAGTGAAAGACTAGAAGCTGGCAAGATTACAGTAGTAACAGATTTTCCAGCAGATGACATCTTCCTTATGGCGGACAATCGCTATCTTTGGAGAGTTTTTGATAACCTTATGTCTAACATCGTAAAATATGCGCAACCGGATACAAGAGCGTATATTGATTTGAAGAGAGTAGACGGCAAAGTCAGATTTAACTTTAGAAACACATCAAAAAATGAGTTAAACATTTCAGCAGATGAGCTTATGGAGCGTTTTGTTCGTGGCGACAAGTCTCGTTTCACAGACGGAAATGGCTTAGGTCTTTCCATAGCAAAGAGCTTAACAGAATCAATGGGAGGCTCATTGACTCTTGAGATTGATGGAGATTTGTTTAAAGCAATAGTTGAATTTGACGAGCTTAAAACAGAAGAATAAAAATAATAAACTTAACCTGTTAATTTGTGGCAAAACCTGTCCGATATAAAACATGGAGAATGAAAAAGGAGGGTTTTGATGAGTACGATTAATAATTCTTATGAGTATTATCAGAGTAGTCAAGGTCTGCTTTCAATGTTAAATAGCAAAAAAAGTGGAAATGCGCTTATCGACCAAATCATCTCAAACAATGATTTGAAATATCAGCAGAAGATGGAATCCATGGGACTATCATCTAGTAGCTCCAACAGCAAATACAAAAATGTTGATAAGGCTGCTACAAATCTTTTGGATGCTCTTTCAAAGCTTGATGATAAGTCTTTATATGAGGCAGAGTCAGGAAAAGAATATGATAATGCTGACTTGTTAAAGGGAGTTACTAATTTTGTAACTGCTTATAACAGTACTATCACAAATCTAACCTCATGTGGAGGCACATTATACAACACATTCCAATCAGAGTTCTTGGAGGCTTATAAAGCGAAGGCAGAAGACTTTGCCAATATCGGAATTACGATGGGCAGCGATAACAAGCTTGTAATTGATCAGGAAAAGCTTGCAGCTGCAAATCCAGAGGATATCAAAGCTCTACTTGGTAGTACCTCTTCATATTACAAAAACATTGCCAGCACAGTTGATTCTATTGACACAATAGTCAATAAGGCTATGGCGCTAAGCTCAGGAACTTATAGTTCGAGTGGCTTGATGCTTTAAACGATATTAAGGATATCAAAAGGTTCATGGATGAAATAACAATCATTCATGAACCTTTTTCATTTGTAAGGTATAGGAGAAGACTATGCAGATATCATTTGATTTAGGAAACATGAGTTTTCAAAATAATAGTATAGATGGCCAAACGGTATCAGCTCATTTGACGAATGTGGTTAGAAAATTACAGGAGGAAGCCTCTGATTCAAATAGCAAGGAAGATCCTAAGCTGATGGAAAAAATACAGGCAAAAATAAAAAGCGGGAAAAGGCTAACTAAAAAGGAAGAGTCATATTTAAAAGAGCACAATCCAGAACTCTATCTACAATATCTCAGAATTAGAAGAATGGCTGAAAATCTGGAGCATCAGCTGAAGACTGCCCAGTCTAAAGAAGAGGTTAACGACATTATTTTCTTTGCTTACAACAGTATTTCAGATAAAGATGAATATAAAACGGCTATAATTGCAGCCTTGGATGAAGTAGTAAGGGAATTCAAAAAGACAGATGCATATGCTAGTTTGCCTAGCAATAATGATGAAATAGAAGAGGCAAGAAAAACTAATAGAAACAAAGGCGAGGGCTTGGAGGACGAGGCTGAAAATGCTAGTATAGGAGAAGATGATTTTGATGTTATGGCATGGTCTCCTTTACAAGAAGTAATAGATTCTATGCCGACTCTGGATTTACAGTCTTAGCGGAGGATAATAATGACTAAAATACTTTTTGTTTGCCATGGTTCAATTTGTCGCTCGCCTATGGCCAAATATGTAATGCAGGATATGGTAGACAAACGCGGAATTGCAGAGGATTTCTATATCGACTGTGCAGCTATGACATACGAGGAAATAGGCAATCCAGTATATCCACCAGTTAGACAACTGCTTAATGAAAAAGGCATAGATTGTAGCGGCTATGGAGCTCGTCATATTAGAAAAGACGAGTACAGAGATTATGATTATATAATTGGAATGGATGCAGAAAATATGCGTGACCTACGCTATGAATTTGGTGAAGACAGGGACAACAAAATATACAGGCTTCTTGATTTTACCGATAGACCACGTGATATTGATGATCCTTGGTACACTCGAAAGTTTGACGTTTGTTATAGGGATGTATTGGCTGGTTGCGAAGGCCTTTTAATGCATCTAAATTATTAATATTGATAACAAGAAAAGCTCTTAGTCTTGCTGGCTAAGAGCTTTTAGTATATTTTTTTATAAATTCGTCCATTGGAATTGGAGGCGAATAGTACATTCCTTGCAGATAATCGCATCCAATAGATTTCATTGTTTCTTCTATTTCTTTTGTTTCGATACCTTCGGCAGTAATGCTATATCCGGTTTTTTTGAATGCTTCTATCAGCATAGGTAAAAGTAAATTTGGATTATCACAGTAGTCCCATACAAGACTCATATCAATTTTTACGTTAGAAAATGGCGAATGTTTAAGCCTACTAATGTTTGAATAGCCTGTTCCATAATCATCGAGAGAAAACAGGAATCCTTTTTGACGAAGACTTTGAATTTGATTATCCATAATATCATCATCAACGATTGCCGCTTCGGTTATTTCAAGATGAATGTCTGAAGGACGAAGATTATATCTCTCAATGAGTTTACTGAAATCTGATGCTAAATCCTTTTTCATAAATTGTGCGGCAGATAGATTTACATTAATCCACTCTAATCCCAATGCACTCATGTCATTTTCGCTGATGAATTTACAGGTTTTCTCAAAAACCTGTTCGCCCAGTTGATTTATTCGACCATTGCTTTCCGCAATTGGAATAAACTTGTTAGGAGATATTATTTCGCCTTTATCATCTCTAATTCTACATAGACTTTCGGCACCTACCAAAGTATTTGTCTGGGCATCCATAATAGGCTGCAAAAATACTTCAATTTTATTGTTTTCGATTGCTTTTTCAAGGGCCCTCTTGATGGCGGTATTGTTTTGTATTGTATCAAACATTTCTCGGCCCACAAGTATATGAGACTTGTCCGTACTATTGTTGGCCTTGCTCAGGGCGTTTACTAAAGTATTAATAACGATATCTGAATCATACATTTCATAGTCAGGGCTTACTTCAACAAATCTTGCCTCCAAATACAGTTCAACGTTGTCGGATAACCAAGGGGACTTGAAACGTTCTTCGATTTTTTTAATTACAGCCGGAACATCTACGTTAGATTTTGTCATAATGACAAATCTGCCTGATCGATAATAAAATAGCTTTTCTTTTGGGAGAATTCGTCTTAGGTATAAACCGATGAGACGGATACCAACATCCATCTGCTTTGCACCATAGATTTCTATAGCTTCCTGATAATGTCTAATCACAAATGCAAATATAGTGTTATATTTTTGCCTAGTTGTATCTTGAAGAATGATTCGTAGTCCTTCGCTATTGAATAAACGCGTCCTTCTTTCTATAAAATACTCTGGATTCATAAAAAGAAGATTAATAGAGATTATTGTCATGACGCAGAAAGTATCCATCATTAGATATCTTGGGAACATGATTCTAAATATTAAGCCAACGAGGAGGATTAATAAATAGAAAAGAATACCGAAAAAATCTCTCTTAGCTTTAAGCCTGCTTTTAAAAGTTACAGTAGATTGTATGCTGAAGAATAGATATATAGCGAAATTTAAAACAATAATATTATATAAAGATCCACGCTGATAACCTGTACTTCCTATAAAAAATACAGCTTTTGTAAATGGGGAAGACAGCGTTACTACCTCTGTAATAATCATAGGTAAGCGGCATAAAAATGTTCTAAATTGATTCTCTGTTGGCTCCAACTCAAGAATGCTACAAGTGAACACAAAGAATGCGTATGCTCGTAAGATGAAGAAAATAAAGTAAAACATGTTGCTGGAAACAACTACGAATTTGGGCAAATCTTGATAGTTCTCACAGGCCCAGCTGGAGAATATATCAGATGTAATTACTGCAGTTTCAATTAATAAAAGGCTGACAAAGTTTTTGTTGACGCGGATAGGCAACCTTTGCAGCATAAAGTAATTGATTAGTAATATCGCCAATATTAAGATGCTAGGTATAGCGAAACTATAATCCCACATAAGCCCCTCATTCAAATAAAATCTATAGCTCTCCCTACAAATAATTGTATGCTATTATATCGGCCAATTCCAATGAACAATCTGTGACGGAAATAAGAATATGTTGCAATTAAGTAAATACCTTTTTATCATTTAAAGTAGACATGTTATCTACTACAGGATGATTATTGTTATGTATATAAAAGTAGGAGGAAATAAATATGAAGATTGCAATGGCAAATGATCATGCAGGAACTCAAATGAAGGAGGAAATCAAGGCTTACTTATTGAGTCAGGGATATGAAGTAGAAGATTTTGGTACATACGATGATAATAGCTGTGACTTATCAGACTTTGTTTATCCAGCAGCTTTAGCAGTAGCTAAGGGCGAATGCGAAAGAGGAATATTCTGCGATGGTGTAGGTTATGGTAGTGCACTTATTGCAAACAAGATAAACGGATGCTATGCAGCAGTATGCCAGGATCCATTATGTGCAACATTAGCTCGTCAGCATACAGATTCAAACATCCTTTGCCTTGGTGCAAAAATCATTGGTGGTTTGATGGCAATGGAAGTAGTTAAGACATGGCTTAATACTGAACCATTGATGGAAGAAAAGTATAGAAGAAGAGTACAGAAGGTTTGCGATATCAACGATAAGCATTGCGTGCCTGTAAAGTAAAGTTGAGGTGCAAGTAAAGGGATTATAATTGGTATTGTGGGGTATTTACAAATATTGTACAAACAATTAGTGCAATTCAAACAAAAGGGTGCTTTTAGGGTGAATAGATTTACTTTAATAAAATCCTCAAAAAAGGCTTTACAAGTGATGATACAGGTGATATTATAATCGAGCACTGAGGGACAGCAAGTCACACAGAGCAAAACAAATAAACGAAGATTGATAACTGAACAGTGAAACAAACCTTGAATTAATACAGTTTTGTATAAAACATGTATCCTTGAAATTCATTTA
>NZ_FOHF01000001.1:0-803033 GCF_900111635.1 Pseudobutyrivibrio sp. C4
ATTGTCCGTCCCACCCATACATTACCTTCGAATAGTAAAAGCTTCGTAAGTACACCTACATATGGGCGACTTTACACATTAAGGTAATCCAAAAATCTGCTCCAATGATACCCCTAGAGTGAGGGCGGCAGTGCTGCGGGCGGGGCGAGCTAGGACCTCTGTAGGTTGTCGTGGGCGCTTATTGGGATTACGAAGGGGCTTAGGGACATTGGGTCTTCGATGACTACGCTGTCGATGCCGTATATTTGCTTGACGGAATCGGTGGTGATGATTTCGTTTGGGGTGCCTTCGGCTAAAAGCTTTCCGTTTTTCATTGCAAAAATGTAGTCGGCATATTTTGAGGATAGGTTTATGTCATGGAGAACCATTACGATGGTGGTTTTCTTTGTGCGGTTAAGCTCCTTTAGGAGGTCCAGGATTTCTATTTGGTAGGCGATGTCTAGGTATGTGGTAGGTTCGTCTAGAAATAGAATGTCGGTTTGCTGGGCTAGGGCAAGGGCGATAAATACGCGTTGGCGTTGGCCACCGGATAGTTCATCTACAGTTCTGTCTGCAAGCTCTGTGATTTTCATTGCTGCCATGGCTTCGTCGATTGCTTCGTAGTCCTGGCAAGTAAGTGGCGCCATGAACTTGCGATGAGGATAGCGGCCTCTTGATACAAGTTCTGCAACCTTAATGCCTTCAGGGGCTATAAGAGACTGAGGTAGAAGACCGATGGTTTTGGCTATATCTTTGGTTTTTATGCCCAGAAGAGAGGTATCGTTTAATGTGACACTTCCACTGTTTGGTATTAAGAGTCTGCAGAAAGTCTTTAAAAGAGTTGATTTTCCGCTTCCGTTTGATCCGAGGATAACGCTTATTTTGTTTTCTGGAATATGGATGCTTACATCGTTGAGGATGTTGCCATTTCCATATCCAACCTTTATTTTGTTGGCTTTTAAAGTGTTGTGTTCCATTAAATGTTTCCTTTCTTATTCTGAGAAATAAGCAAATATATTAGATATGGTGCACCTAGAATGCCAGTGATTACACCTACGGGATATCGTGTGCTTAGCAGGTTTTGTCCTATGAAATCTCCCCCAAGTACAAGTATTGCTCCCACAAGTCCAGAGGAGATGATGTTGGATTGATTTCTGCCACATATTTTTGCAGCGATGGGACCTGATAAAAATGCAATTGATGCTATTGGTCCAGAAATAGATGTAGCAAAGGCAATTAATAGCACAGAGCAGATTATTAATGTTGTGCGCACTAAATTGATACGTACTCCAAGGATAATTGCTACCTGGTCACCTAACGCCAGTGACTGCATGCCGTGGCGAAGAGCTATTATTGATAGAAGGCAAACTACAACTACTATAAATAATAGTGGAAGAGAGTCCGTTACTATTCCGTTGAGATTTCCTGTCATCCATCTCATTGCTGTTGGTACATCGTATTCGGCAGCTTTCATTACCATCCAATTAACTATGGCTGTAAAAAAGGCCTGAAATCCAATTCCAACAAGAACAAGTCTGCTAGTTGAAAAGCTTCCTACATAAGAGATTCTGTAAATCAATATGGCCACCAATATTCCCGCAAATACTGAAATGATAGAAACGATATTTCTATTTAAATTAAGGAAAAGAATGCAGTATACTGCGGCGGCTGTGGAACCTGATGAAACTCCGATGATATCTGGGCTTGCCAATGGATTGTTTAATAGAGTTTGGAATATATTGCCTGCAACGCCAAAAGCAATTCCGCAAAGTATTGCGGTAATTGTTCTAGGTAATCTCAGTTTTGCAATAATATATGAACCTTCATCACTGAGTCCAAGGATAGTTTTTATTACCTGATCTAGAGAATAATTCTTTTCACCAATGGATAGATTACAAAAGGCTAGTACCAATGTAATGGCAAATAGAATACAAAGGATAAATATGTATTTTCTTCGTCGCTTTATCATAGACTTTGTACCTTGGCCTTTCTGATAATAAATATGAAAACGGGTGCACCGATTAATGCAGTCATAATTCCAGATTCCAGTTCTCCTGGACGACCAAGAATTCTTCCAAGCACGTCTGAAATGATGAGAACAGAACTACCGTAAATGCCACTGCATATAATAAGTGGAATATGATTACTTCCTACAATCATGCGGATAAAATGGGGAACCATTAAACCTATAAAGCTTATTGGACCTGCCAATGCTGTGGTAGTTGCACATAAAAGAACACCACAAATAGCGGCAATTGCACGGGTTCTATTAACATTTAGACCAAGGGCGATAGCCGTTTCCTCGGACAATAGTAGAGTATTTAAATTGCCGGAAAAGCATAAACTTACTATTATTGCAAGGATGGTGATAGGAAGAATAAGTTTGATGTCATCGTAATTAGTTCCACCGATACTGCCAATTTGCCAAAATCTGTATGTAGTCATTACGCTGGAATCAGGCATAACTATAAGGCTGATAATGGAAGATAATGCGATGCTTGTTGCTGAGCCTGAGATTGCAAGCTTTATAGGGGTTGGTCCACCATAGCCTACAGATGCAAGCTTGTACACTATTAGGGCTGTAAGCATTGCACCAGCAAAGGAAAGTCCAATGTAGGAAATCTTTGACTGGATGTTAAAAAATGCGATGCCTGCAACTATAAATAAAGACGCACCTGCATTTACGCCTAAAATACTAGGGTCTGCTATAGGATTTCTTGTAATAGACTGCATTAATACTCCGGAAATGCTTAAAGAAGCTCCAGCAATTATTCCAAATAGAGTTCTAGGAATTCGCGTTTGAACAATATTTACTTCGTACACATCGGTATTGCGTCCTAAAACTGCATCCCAAACATGGGATAAACCTACGGACTTTGTGCCGTAGGTTATAGAAAGTGCTATCGCAATAAATAGGATTACAATACCTAAAACAGTTATTGATATAGCTTTATTTTTATTCATTAATATTATTTGCTGCCTCACTTAATAATGAAAGATAATCGTCGATTGCATATGGTATAGAAAGAATTGATGGAGTAGTTGCTGCTGCAAGAGCACTGTTTGAATCAAGTAAAACTACAGCACCATTTTTTACTGCTGGAATCTGACTCATAAGAGCGTCAGCCTGCATTGCCTCAAGAAGACCTTCATCTCCATAAACAATCATAATATCTACATCGTTCAATAGATCGCTGTTCTCACGTGAGATAGTTACAGAAAAGTCTTCACTTGTCTCGGCAAGAGAAAGGATACTTTCAGGTGTTTCTAAGCCTAAGTCGTTAAGATATGCTGCTCTAGGATCATTTGGAAGATAAGCATAGAATGTACTCATATCATCCTGTGAAATCCAGAAGAAGCCTGCTGTTTTTCCTTCAAGCTCTGGATACTGCTCAAGCTTTTCTGAAATTAAAGCATCTGTTTCTTCAACAAGCTTTTCACCCTCAGCCTTCATGCCGATAGCTGTTGCATTTACAATAGTTTGATCTCTCCAGTTTGTTTTCCATGCAGTTTCGATGTAAGGAACTACAGGGGCAATCTCTGAAAGGAGATTATATTCTTCCTCAGTAAAGCCTGAGTAAGAAGCAATGATAATGTCTGGCTCAGCTGCTGCAATAGCTTCATAATCCCAGCCTGTTTCATCGTCAAATACATTAGGATTTGTTTCACCTAATTCAGCAAAGGCCTCATCTGTCCAAAGGTGAAGTTTGTTGTCTGTCATAAGACCATAGTTTGCTGCAGAAACACCAACTGGAACGACACCGAGAGCTAAGATTGCATCCTGATTGGCCCAAGAAAGTGTAACGACTCTTTCTGGCTTTGATTCAATAGTTGTTTCACCGAATGCATGCTCAATTGTGATTGGGAAAGCTGAATCATCCCCAGTTACTTCAGTGTTTGCTGAGTCAGCAGAACTTGTATCTGAAGTTGTAGCTGTATCAGTGCTGCCACATCCTACAAGAGCAGTGCTAAATACAGAAACAGCTGCTATAAGTGATAATAATTTTTTTCTCATAATAAAAAATCCTCCTGTTGTAAATTGAGAAAAGTTAGCAAGAACTAACTGCGTGCTACTATATCATGTACAAATTAGTTTTGTCAAACTAAAATTCGATTATGATAATATTTATCAGTACAGACTAATTTTTCACCCAATTGTATGCATAAATAGTTTGTGGTATAATTGAACACCGCAAGATTAAGATTATATACGGAGGACGAGATGAAAGAGATTCTTGGACAAATAAAAGAAGTCGTCATCGCCGGTTTTAAAGCAGCTGGTTACGATGAAAAATATGCAATGGTAACACTTTCAAACAGACCTGACCTTTGCCAGTTTCAGTGTAATGGAGCAATGGCAGCAGCAAAGGAGTACAAAAAGGCTCCTATTGCAATCGCTAACGAGGTAGTTGAAAAGTTAGCTGATAATGCAATGTTTTCTAAGTGCGAGGCATGTCCTCCAGGATTTATAAATATGAACCTTTCTGATGAGTTTATTGCTGCATTTGTTAGTGGTATGGCATCAGATACAGAGCGTTTTGGTGTTGATAAGGTAGCTACACCAAAGAAGGTTATGATTGATTACGGCGGACCAAACGTTGCTAAGCCACTTCACGTTGGTCATCTTCGTTCAGCGATCATTGGTGAGTCAATTAAGCGTACAGCTCGTTTTATGGGTGATGAAGTTTACGGTGACGTTCATCTTGGAGACTGGGGTCTTCAGATGGGACTTATCATCACAGAATTAAAACTTCGCAAGCCAGAGCTTGTATATTTTGATGAAAGCTTCGAGGGAGAGTATCCTACAGAAGCACCTTTCACTATTTCAGAGCTTGAGGAGATTTATCCATGTGCATCTGGAAAGTCAAAGGAAGATCCAGCATACAAAGAGGCTGCTATGACAGCTACATATGAGCTTCAGCATGGCAGAAGAGGATATCAGGCACTTCTTTCTCACATTCTTAATGTTTCAGTTACAGACCTTAAGAGAAACTATGAAAAGCTTGATGTTACATTTGACCTTTGGAAGGGCGAAAGTGATGCTCAGCCTTACATCCCTGATATGGTTCAGAAGATGAAGGATGATGGCTTTGCTTACATTTCAGAGGGCGCTTTAGTAGTAGACGTTAAAGAAGAAACAGATACAAAAGAAGTTCCACCATGTATGATTCTTAAATCAGATGGTGCATCTCTTTACAATACAACAGACCTTGCAACAATGGTATGGCGTATGAAGGACTACAATCCAGATTCAATCATCTATGTTGTAGATAAGCGTCAGGAGCTTTACTTCACACAGGTATTCCGTTGCGCAAAGAAGACAGGTATTGTCCCAGCAGATAAAAACCTTTATTTCGTAGGTTTTGGTACAATGAACGGCAAGGATGGCAAGCCATTCAAGACACGTCAGGGTGGTGTTATGAGACTTGAGTATCTTCTTCAGGAAGTAGAAGAGAAGATGCTTGAGAAGATTAAAGAGAATGGTACAATGGATGATGAACAGGCAGCAAAGACAGCATCAGTTGTAGCTCTTTCTGCTGTTAAATATGGTGACCTTTCAAACCAGGCTTCAAAGGATTACATCTTTGATATAGACAGATTCACATCTGCTGAGGGTAACACAGGCCCATATATCCTTTACACAATCGTTCGTTGCAAGTCTATTCTTGCTAAGGCTGGAGTAGACAGTGTTGATGGCGATATCTTGCCAGCTCACTCAGAGTCAGAGAGAGGCTTACAGCTTGAGCTTACAAAGTTCATGGCAGCCCTTACATCTGCTTACGAGGACATGGCACCACACAAGATTTGTGCATACATCTATGATTTAGCTAATGCATTCAATAGATTCTATCACGATACAAAGATTTTAGCTGAGGAGGATGCAGCTGTTAAGGCTAGCTATCTCAAGCTTCTCATGCTTACAAGAGGAGTTCTTGAGAAGTCAATCGATCTTCTTGGCTTTAAAGCACCGGAGCGTATGTAATGTCTGATCAAACATTTTTACCAATTGATTTCGTTAATCGCATGGAGCAGGACTTAGGTCCTGACTTCCATGCGTTTTTACGTTCTTATGATGAGAACAAAATATCGGCCCTTAGATTTAATCCAATAAAGGCAGACGATGCAGCAAAGGCTACCATTAGTCATATGCTGACAGGCTCAGTAGATTGGAGTCCGAATGGATACTATTATGATGAGGACCAAAGACCAGGTCTTCATCCTTATCATAGTGCTGGAGTTTACTATATTCAGGATGCTTCTGCACAGCTTCCAGTAGAGATGCTTTCGCCAAATCCAGGGGATTTCTGCCTGGATTTGTGTGCTGCGCCTGGTGGTAAATCTACCCAGATTGCAGGATATCTCGACGGACAGGGGATTCTTGTTTCCAACGAGCCTATGAAAAATCGTGCAAAGATTCTTTCAGAAAATGTTGAGCGTCTCGGCATCAAAAACTGCATTGTTACATCTGAATATCCAGACAAGCTGGCAGAGCGTTTTGTGGAATACTTCGACAAGATTATGGTGGATGCACCTTGTTCCGGAGAGGGCATGTTTAGAAAGAATCATGATGCTTGTAGCGAATGGTCGCTGGAGTCTGTTGAAATGTGTGCTGCAAGACAGGCAGAGATTCTAGATAGAGCGTACGAGATGCTTATTCTTGGTGGAAGAATGTGCTATAGCACATGTACTTTTGCCAGATTAGAGGATGAAGAAGCTGTTGCGGCTTTCATTTCAAGACATCCAGACATGAAGCTAATCAAGGAACAGCGTTTATGGCCACATCAGGTAAAGGGAGAGGGGCATTATGCAGCCTTACTTGAAAAGGCAGATGCTGATAATCGATATGAAGAATGTAAAGATAATAGAGAAACCTATTCCTTAAAGAAAATTAATGATAAAATATTAAATGACTATTTAATATTCATTAAAGAGACTATGACAAATCCAAAGGAGTGGAGAGGCAACCTGCTATTACTTAACGATTTGCTTTATATGTTGCCAGAGGACTGTCCGGATTTTGATGGTCTTCATGTATTAAGAGGAGGCTTGTTCTTAGGTACATTAAAAAAGAACCGCTTTGAGCCAAGCCATGCTCTGGCTTTGGCACTTAAGCCATCAGAGGTGACTAACAGTCATAACTTATCATCAGATAGTGCCGAAATCGATGCATATCTTACAGGTCAATCTATCAGATGCGATGTAAAGGATGGATGGACTCTTATTACAGTTGATGGATATTCAATTGGGTGGGGAAAGGCTGTAAAAGGCCAAATCAAAAATCATTATCCGAAAGGACTTCGTAGGTATGATACATAAAATATACATGCACAAACAGGATATTTATGAGTATGTAATGTTTACAATAGCAGCTGCTGTTATGGTTATTGGAATTTACTTTTTTAAATTCCCAAATCATTTTTCATTTGGTGGTGTCAGCGGTATTTCTATTGTGCTGGCTGCACTATTGCCACATACTCCAGGAAATATCAACCTGGTTATTAATATCTTTTTGTTAGTGCTTGGATTCTTTGTTTTCGGAAAAGAATTTGGAATCAAAACAACATACATCACTTTGCTTGTTTCTATAGGACCAAGCCTTCTTGAAAAGATTCATCCAATGGATGGCCCACTTACTGACGAGCCAGTATTGGAGCTTATGTTTGCAATTGCTTTGCCTGCCTTTGCATCTGCAATTTTCTTTAATTTAGGTGCATCTTCTGGTGGAACAGATATAGTTGCAATGATTCTTAAAAAATATACAAGCATAAATATTGGAACGGCATTGTTCTTATCAGATGTATTTATTGTTATTTGTGCTTGTTTCGTATTTAATATTCAAACAGGTTTATTTTCATGTGTAGGCTTATTAGCTAAGTCTTTAGTTGTTGATGAGACAATCGAAAATATTAACCTGGTAAAATACTTTACAATCATTTGTTCAAATCCAGAACCAATTGTAAAATATATTACAGAGGAGCTAGGAAAGGGCGCTACCATCTACAAGGCAGAGGGCGCTTATGGTCATCAGGAAAAGACTATCATTCTAACTATTCTTAAAAGACAGCAGGCTGTAGATCTTAAGAACTACATTAGAAGAAATCATCCTGGTGCATTTATTGCAATTACAAATAGTAGCGAGATTATAGGTAAAGGCTTTAGAGGGTATAACTAATGAATACAACATGGGGAATACTTGCACATGTTGATGCAGGTAAGACAACATTATCGGAGGCGGTTCTTTACAACGCAGGAGTTTTGGCGTCCACCGGTCGAGTAGACAAGGGGGACGCCTTTTTAGATACTGATCAGCAGGAGAAGAATAGAGGGATAACTATCTTTTCGAAGCCTGCTGTTTTTGACGTGGAAGGGGGAAGTATTACACTTCTTGATACTCCAGGTCACGTGGATTTTGCAACTGAAACTGAGCGTGCTATTTGGGCGCTGGATTTTGCAATTCTTCTTGTAAGCGGCACCGATGGTGTTCAGGCACATACAAAGACTCTCTTTGATTTACTTTCTAAAAACAAAGTTCCAACGATTATTTTTATTAACAAGGTGGATATGCCTTCTGTGGAGGCAGATTCTCTACTTCCTAATCTCAAAGAAAAGCTTAGTGGCAACTGCGTTCTTCTTTCAAATCACGAGGATATTGCTGCAGAAGATGAAGGGGCAATGGAAGAGTTTTTTGAGACAGGTGAGCTTTCTGATTATCGTATTTACGATATGATTATATCAAGGAAAATCTTCCCTGTTTTAACTGGTTCAGCCCTTAAGGATTCAGGCGTAAAAGAGCTTCTGGATTTTATGAAAAAGCTAAGTGAGTATTCAGGAGAGAAAAAGGAAAAGGGAACTGAATTTGGTGCAAGAATATATAAAATCGAAAGTCTCGCACGAGATACAAGACTTACCTTTGCCAAGATTACTTCTGGAAGCTTAAAGGTTAAGAACACACTTCCAAATGGTGAGAAGGTTGACCAGATAAGGCTTTATTCCGGGGCTAAGTACACTCAGATAGATGAGGCAAAGGCCGGTGATGTGGTTGCATTAATCGGCCCTAAGGCTACATTTGCCGGCGAAGGAATGGGAGTGGAGGATAATAGGCCGGAGCTGACCTTAAATCCAGTATTGAAATATACACTTAATTTCACAGATGATACTGTGCCTCGTCTTGCATATCCAAAGCTTAGTGCATTTAACGATGAGGACCCATCTCTTAATGTTAGCTGGAATGATAAGCTGGAGGAGATAACCTTCAATTTGATGGGGGAAGTTCAAACAGAAATCATTCTCACTAGAATAGAAAATGAGCTTGGCATCAAGGGCGAGTTTGTTGAATCAGGCGTGTTATACAAGGAGACTGTTGCAGATAAAGTGGAAGGTGTAGGACATTTTGAGCCACTTCGTCATTATGCAGAGGCCCATATTTTGATGGAACCTTTAGAGCCAGGCAGTGGTATTCAGGTGGATGCAGATGTTTCTACTGATGATCTAGCGCTCAATTGGCAAAGACTTATAACTACCCATATTCTTGAAAAGGATCATTTGGGTGTATCAATTGGGGCGCCGCTTACAGATGTAAAGTTTACAGTTGTTGGCGGCAGAGCCCATATCAAACATACCGAAGGTGGAGACTTTAGAGAGGCTACCTATCGAGCTATTAGACAGGGCCTTATGGAGGTTGGAACAACTATCCTGGAGCCATATTTTAATTTTGAAATCAGTGTTCCGTCAGAACAAATCGGAAGAGTAATGACCGATGTGGAAAATATGAAGGGCTCTTTTGAGGTGCCAGAGGATAATGGTGGCCTTAGCATTATCAGAGGAAATGCACCAGCATCTCAGATTAGAAACTATCAGTCTGTTCTTGTGACATTTACAAAAGGACAAGGCCACATCAACCTTACATTTGCCGGATATTCAGAATGCAAAAATCCAGATGAGGTAATGGAAGCCTACGGATATGATCCAGAAGCAGATATAGATAATCCGGCTTCTTCTGTATTTTGCTCCCACGGGGCAGCTGAAGTTGTTCCATGGTATGAGGTGAAGGATAGATGCCATGTACCTTGCAGACAGGAAAAAAACAACTCAGCCCAGGATGATGAAATTCCTATTAATTCTAAGCGAATGAATCACAGCGAAGACGAATGGCTTGATCCAGATGAAATAGACAAAATACTTCAGCTCGCTACCCACAGTAATCAGGGTAAAAATCCTAAAAAGGGGTGGCATTATGGAGAAAGCACAAGACCAAGAAGAGTTGATTCAGATTACGTATACAAAGCGCCAAAGGAGATAAAGGCCAGGGACAAGTATCTGCTTGTAGATGGATACAATCTTATCTACGCTTGGCCGGAATTAAAGGAAGTGCTTGATGTCAATTTGGACGGAGCACGAGGAAAGCTACTTGATATCCTTAGCAATTACAAAGCGATGACAGACTACAATGTAATTGCAGTTTTTGATGCCTACAGAGTGAAAGGACATGAGGTGACAGCATCTGATTATTTGAACATTCATCAGGTGTTTACAGCAGAGGCTCAGACCGCCGATGCATACATAGAGAGATTCACCCATGAGCATGGTAAAAAATACGATATCACAGTTGTAACCTCTGATGGCTTAGAGCAGGTAATTATCAGAGGCGCAGGGGCAAGGTTGATATCTTCTCGAGAGTTTATAGAAGAGGTGGAAAGAAAGGCCAGAGAGCTTCGAGAAAACTACGACATAAAATAATAGTTTACAAGAGGAATAAGTATCATTTTTAACAATTAATTCATAATCTTTATTTATAATCGTTGTATTGATGAGGCATAAGTATCTAGACTATCAGTTGAAGGGGGTAAAAATGACTAGATATCAGTTTCAGGATAGAGAGAGAAAGGCACTTGAGAAACTTAATATTCCTCTTGTAATCTACCAGCTTATAGATAAAAGAGTTGTGACAATCCTTGTAACAGATGGAATGTGTAAGCTTATGGGAGATTCCCGAGAAAATATTACCAAGTTATTCGACGAAGATATGTATCGGGATACACATCCAGATGATAAGGCAAGGGTTGCAGATGCCGCATTGAAATTTGCTTTAGGCGGAGATAAATTCGATTGTGTTTACAGAACACTTTCACATATCATTAATGACTATGTAATTATACATTCTCATGGTGAACATTTCTTTACAGAGGATGGGACTATGCTTTCCAGTACCATATATATGGTGGAAGGCATGGGCGAAGATTTTGAAAATCCCCTTACAGAAAAACTGGCTTCTAATTTCAGAGACATGATGTCAAAGGAAAGTCTGATAAGAGATAATTTTTATGATACTCTTACAGGCTTACCAAACATGTCATATTTTCTTGCTTTGGCAGATGCAGGCAAGCAGGCAATAATAGATGAGGGCAAAACTCCTGGTATAGTTTTCTTTGACTTTACCGGTATGAAATATTTCAACGAGAAGTTTGGACTCAAGGAGGGGGACAACCTACTAAGTGCATTTGGTGATATTTTAAGAAAGTATTTCTCAAATGAAAATTGTGGAAGAATGGGTTCTGACCATTTTGCTGTGTTTACACAGATGGAAGAAATTGAAGCTACACTTCAGAACATTTTCAAAGATATGAAGCGGGCAAATGATGGCAAAACTTTGCCAGTACATGTAGGTATTTACTCCATGGCATTTGAGGATGTTCCAGCAAGCAGCGCTTGTGACAGAGCAAAGATTGTTAGTGATAAGGAAAAAGGGGCTTACCTTTCAAAGTACGCTTTTTACGATGAGAACACACATGTTGTTGCTTCTCACTATGAATATGTAATTAATACCTTTGAAAAGGCTATAAGAGAAGGATGGATTCAGCCTTATTATCAGCAGATTATGAGATCTGTAAATGGCAGAGTTTGTGACGAGGAAGCGTTGGCGCGCTGGATTGATCCAGCTAGAGGAATTATTCCACCTAATCATTTTATTTATGTTCTGGAAGATGCAAAGCTTATTCATAAACTTGATTTATACATATTGGAATGTGTATTAAGAGATTTGGAAGATGTTGTTAAGAAGGGCTTCCAGATAGTTCCTGTTTCTATCAATCTCTCTAAGTATGATTTTGAATTATGCGATATTGTAGATGAAATAAAAAAGAGAGTAGAAGCTTCAACTATTTCATCAGAGATGATTACCATAGAAATTACAGAGAGCGTCTCTACATTGGACGAGGAATTCGTTTCTGATCAGATTAGAAGATTCCACGATGCAGGTTTCAAGGTTTGGATGGATGATTTCGGTAGCGGATATTCATCCTTAAATATGTTGCAAAAATTTGATTTTGATTTAATCAAGCTAGATATGCGTTTTATGCGTGAGTTTGGTATGTCCAAGAAAAATCATGTCATAGTAAAAGAGCTTATCCAAATGATTACAAAGCTTGGTATCGATACAATTGTAGAAGGTGTCGAGACAATAGAGCAGGTTAAATTTTTGCGAGAAGTGGGATGCAGCAAGATGCAGGGATTTTACTTTGCAAAGCCAATTCCGCTTGATGAATGGTATACGATTTATGGCGCCAGAGTGGGCAATGTCATAGAAGTATTTGAGGAAAGCGATTACTATGCAACAGTTGGTAAAGTCAATATTATAGAACCAGTTGTCAATGACGATTACAACTGGGATAGTAATGAGTTTTTTGGTCAGATTCCTACCGGTGTAGTAGAAATAAGAGAGGATAGCACTTATATTCTTAGATACAACCGCAACTTTGCAAAGTTCCTTATGAAGACAGGATATCTTGATGAAGTGGATTTAGGAAATGCTATGATTCAGCAGAAAAAGGAACCAACAAAGGATTTTATGGATGCAGTTAAAAAGTGTAATAATGTAGATAAATGGGTGCATGTAGAAAATATGCAGGATGAGGATTATTACTCTAGCTTCTTTATCAGAAAAATAGCAGTCAACCCAATACACGGTTATAAGGCTTATGAAGTGGCTATTTTATCAATCGCAAAGGACTGATGGAGGTTTGACACTCCAATATAAATGTGGTATTTTCTTTAAGAAATTTATATCGTTCATAGGATTTAGGTGCCCATAGTATTTAGGTACGTATGGGTGAAAAGGGAATCTGGTGAGAATCCAGAGCGAAGCCGTCACTGTGTTAGGGAGTTCGCTTTCATATCACTGAGTATTCTTGGGAAGAGAAAGCGTGCGATGATCGAAGTCAGGAGACCTGCCTATTTCTTGTAATTATGATTTGCGGGACTCGAATCATTATTCGCATGAATCCGAGAGGCTAATTGCCTCATGTTTTTGTGTTTTGATTGATTAGAGACTGCCGTTGGCAGTCTTTTTATTTTCGTGAGTTTCCTTGCAGGTTATTAATTGGAACGGTTTTATAGGAGGAAATCATGAAAAAGAGAAGTTTACAGATTTTAGCACTTTTCATGTCAGCAGCATTTGTATTTGCAGCTTGTGGTAAGACTGCTGATGTAGCTGAAACTACAGAAGAAAGTGCAGAGACAGAGGAGGTTGATGATCAGGCTGCAGCAGATAACGTAGCAGCACTTATTGACGCAATCTATGTCCAGGAAAGAACAGATGAGACAGATGCACAGTGTGCAGCTGCAAAGGAAGCTTGGGATGCTCTTACAGATGCTCAGAAGGAGCTTGTAGAGGGTGAGTATGCAGACCCTGATTACTTCGGAAGAGATACAGGTGATGCTTCTAAGGATGATCCTTTAAATCAGGATGATATTGGTGAGAATGAAATTCTTGTTGTAAGCTTTGGTACTTCATTTAATGATAGCCGTGTTGCTGATATTGGTGGAGTTGAAAAGGCTATCGCAGCAGCATATCCTGACTGGTCAGTAAGACGTGCATTTACAGCACAGATCATTATCAACCACATTCAGGCTCGCGATAATGAAAAGATAGATAATGTAGAGCAGGCTCTTGAAAGAGCAGTTGCAAATGGTGTTAAGAACCTTGTTGTTCAACCAACACATTTGATGCACGGCGCTGAGTATGATGAATTAACAGCAGCAGTTGAAGAATATGCTGATAAGTTTGAATCTGTAAAGATTGCTGAGCCACTTCTTGGTGAAGTAGGAGCAGATGCTACAGAAGTAAATGCAGATAAGGAAACAGTTGCAAAGGCTATTACAGCTGAGGCAGTTGCTGATGGTGGTTTCGAAAGCAGAGAAGCAGCAGCTGAAGATGGTGTTGCATTTGTATTCATGGGACACGGTACAAGCCACACTGCAAAGGTTACATACAGCCAGATGCAGACACAGATGGACAAGCTTGGCTATGAAAACGTATTTATCGGTACTGTAGAGGGTGAGCCAGAAGAGACTTCTTGCGAGAACATTATTGCTGCAGTTAAGGAAGCTGGTTACACAAAGGTTGTTCTTCGTCCACTTATGGTTGTTGCTGGTGATCATGCAAACAACGATATGGCTGGTGACGATGAGGATTCATGGAAGTCAATGTTTGAGGCAGATGGTTCATTTGAATCTGTAGAGTGCCAGATTGCAGGCCTTGGCGAAATTGCAGATGTTCAGGCTATCTACGTTCAGCACACATCTGATGCAACAGGTGTTGAGCCAGTAGAGTCTGCACATACAGATGAGCTTAAGGAAGGCGAGACATATCTTGCTGACTTTACAACAGACAGCAGCATGTTTCATGTAAATGAAGCAGAAAATGGTAAGGGTGAGCTTACAGTTAAGAATGGTAAGATGTCTATCCATATTTCATTAGTTTCAAAGAAGATTGTTAACCTTTATCTTGGTACAGCTGCAGATGCAGAAAATGATGAAGCTAACTGGCTTCAGCCAACAGAGGATGAGGTAACATATTCAGATGGAACAACAGAGACTGTTTACGGTTTCGATATTCCTGTAGAAGCATTAGATAAGGAATTTGATTTAGCTATTTTAGGAGAAAAGGGAACATGGTATGACCACAAGGTTTCAGTTTCAAACCCTGAATTAGCAGAATAATAATTTATGAAAAAGAAATTCATTTTTGCTGCAGTGCTGGCTATTAATTTAACAGCCTGCAGCTTTTTTAATAGTAACGAAATAGAAAATACAACAAATGAGATTACAGATGGTGAGTATAGCTGTAATGTTACTCTTACCGGCGGAAGCGGAAAAGCTACTGTAGAATCTCCTGCCACAGTTTTAGTGGAGGGAGAGGAAAAGACTGTTCAGCTTGTATGGTCAAGCTCTCACTATGACTACATGCTGGTTGATGATGTCAAATACGATAATGAAGCAGCAGTAGATGAGAATTCCGTATTTACGATACCATTTTCGGAGTTTGATGAGCCTTTTATTGTAATCGGTGACACTACAGCTATGAGCACTCCTCATGAGATAGAGTATGAACTGACCGTTTATGCTCCTGGTGAAGAGGTGGAAAGTGGAACAAAAGAATCTACAGCTACAAAAGCAGATTTGGATGATTCCTACAGCTTAGGCAATCTTAAATTTAAAGAATCACTTGAGCTGGATTACGCTAAGGATTTTACTGTTGATTATTATACCGACGACAGCAATGGAGAGTACGCATTTATAACAATAACAGGTGCAAGTGTTAATCAGTATTTCTTGAGACCATTACAGGATTCTGATGCAGAGATTTATGGATTATCAGATAACATCCATGTCCTTTCAAATATTGATAAAACATATCTTGTTTCCACATCAGTAATGGATTTGATAGTTAATACAGACAGCCTTGATAGCATTAAGTTTTCTGGCACTGATTCAAAGGATTGGTACATAGATGAGGCTGCGTCTGCTATTAAAGCAGGTGATATTTTATATGCAGGAAAGTATTCTGCTCCTGATTATGAGTTACTTGTATCAGATGGTTGCAATTTTGCTATAGAAAACACCATGATATACCACAATCCAGAAGTGAAGGAAAAGCTTGAAAGTCTGGGAATCCCAGTGATGGTCGAGACTTCAAGCTACGAGACATCACCTTTAGGAAGACTTGAGTGGATAAAGCTTTATGGAGTGTTGTATGGCAAGCTTGATGCTGCAACAGAGGTATTCGATGCTCAGGTTGCCCGTACAAAGGCTGTTATGGATATGGAGGAGACTGGACTTACAGTTGCATTCTTTTCTGTAAATTCCAATGGTCAGATTACAGTTAGAAAAAATGGTGACTATATTTCTTCCATGATAGATATGGCAGGTGGCACCTATGTGCCAGAGAATCTTTCTAATTCTGAAGATGCTCTATCAACTATGAAGATATCAATGGAGGATTTTTATATTGGGGCAGTAGATGCTGATATTCTTATTTATAACAGCACAATAGAGGGAGAGCTTGAAAGTGTAGATGATTTAATTGCATCTGCACCATCCTTAGCAGATTTTAAAGCCGTTAAGAATAAAAATGTTTACTGTTTAAGGGAAGGCTATTTCCAAAAGACCACAAGTGTGGCAGAATTTATAGAGGAGCTGCATTTAATACTTACAGATTCCTACAAATCGGGAGAATGTTTTTACAAACTGAAGGAGTAGCTATGAACTCAGAAAAAAAGAGATTCACATGCCTTTTTATTTCAATGGCATTACTATTATTAATTTGCTTTATTTTTAGTCTTGGAGTTGGCAGTGCGGATATTACCGTTAGTGAGATTATCAAATCCCTGATATCTCCAGGCGATGTTCAGTTTGGAAAAATTATCATATCAATAAGACTTCCTAGAATTATTGCTGCAGTAATTCTAGGGGGTGCACTTTCAGTATCTGGATATTTACTTCAGATTTTCTTTGGCAATCCTATTGCCGGTCCATATGTACTTGGAATTTCATCAGGAGCAAAGTTATTTGTTGCCATTTGCATGGTTGTTTTGGTTGGACAGGGAGTTTATATAAGCTCCCTTATTATGGTGGTTGCTGCATTCGTAGGCTCTATCATTGCAATGGGAATAGTAATGCTGTTGGCAGGCAAGGTTAGAAACATGTCACTGTTAGTGGTATGTGGAGTAATGATTGGATATATTTGCTCTGCGGTAACAGAGTTTATTATTACATTTGCAAATGATTCAAATATCGTCAATCTGCATAACTGGTCACTTGGTAGCTTTTCAGGTATAAGCTGGGAGCATGTAATTATATCTGCAATCATTGTTACAGTGACTTTAGTGCTTTCATTTGTTATGTCAAAGCCAATTGGGGCATATCAGCTTGGTGAAGCCTACGCCAGAAATATGGGCGTTAATATCAAATACCTTAGAGTTGTATTGATTTTACTTTCTAGTATTTTATCGGCAACCGTAACAGCATTTGCTGGACCAATTTCATTTGTTGGTATTGCAGTACCTCATATTATGAGAGGTGCAATGAAGACAGCAAAGCCTTTAATTATGATTCCTGCATGCTTTATGGGAGGAGCCATAATTACTTTACTTTGCGATTGTATAGCACGTACTGCATTTGCACCTACTGAGGTAAGTATCAGTGCAGTGACTGCTGTATTTCTTGCTCCAGTTGTTATTTATATGTTGGTTGCTAGGAGGGCTCTAAGCCGTGGATAAAAAACTTAGTACGATAGCCCTTGATGTGGGATATAAAAAAGGACAGCCTGTTGTAAAGCAGGTTTCTTTTGATGTAAAGGCTGGGGAGATAATAGCGGTAGTTGGAGCAAACGGAGCAGGCAAATCAACAATATTAAAAACAATTACAAGACAGCTTAATAAGCTTGATGGAAATATTCGCATTTGCGATATGGATGATTCTGAGATTAACGAGGAAGCTATGGCAAAAAAGGTTTCTATGGTTACTACAGAACGAATTCATCCAGAGCTTATGTCCTGCTACGATGTGGTGGCCACTGGCCGTTATCCATATACAGGTAGACTGGGAATTCTCAGTGATGATGACAGAGAAGCTATCGCATATGCCATAAAGCTAGTTGGCGCAGAAGCCATAGTAAATGTAGATTTTTCCAAAGTCAGTGATGGCCAACGACAGCGAGTAATGCTTGCGAGAGCAATATGTCAGGATACGGATATTATGATTTTGGACGAGCCTACTTCCTTTTTGGATATTCAGTTTAAGCTAGATATTCTATCTATTATTAGAAGGCTTGCCAAGGAGCAGAACAAAGCAGTGGTAATGTCCATCCATGAACTGGAATTTGTACCGGCAATAGCAGATGCGGTAATTGGTATATACGATAATAGTGTTTATAAAATAGGTTCGCCTAAGGAGATTCTCACGGGAGAAAATCTTGAAGTTATGTATGGCATGGCACCAGGCGAAGGAAAGATTATGGCAGACGGCTTGTGGCAGTATGCCCAGGCTCTTGAGAGGTTGATATGTCAAAAGTAATAATGGTCCAGGGGACTATGTCAAATGTAGGTAAAAGCTTGCTTGTAGGGGGACTATGTAGAGTCTTTGCACAGGACGGATTAAAAGTTGCACCTTTTAAATCTCAGAACATGGCTCTAAACTCTTTTGTTACAGCTGATGGGTTGGAGCTTGGCAGAGCCCAGGCTATGCAGGCAGAATGTGCAGGGGTTGCTCCTAGCGTATATATGAACCCTATACTGCTCAAACCAACAAATGATGTAGGCTCACAGGTCATCGTAAATGGTGAGGTAGTTGGCAACATGAGTGCCAGAGACTACTTTGCATACAAAAAGCAGTTAGTGCCAGATATTATGACTGCCTACAATAAGCTTCAAGAGTGGGCAGATGTAATTGTAATAGAAGGGGCAGGCAGCCCAGCAGAAATCAATCTGAAATCAGATGATATTGTGAATATGGGCATGGCAAAGCTTGTGGATGCACCAGTTATCCTTGTTGGCGATATAGATAGAGGTGGTGTATTTGCGCAGCTCCTTGGCACACTAGAGCTTTTGGAAAAGGATGAAAGGGCCAGAGTAAAGGGCCTTGTAATAAATAAGTTTAGAGGGGACAAGAGCTTACTAGATTCAGGAATCACTATGATAGAGGATATGGGAAAGGTGCCGGTAGTAGGTACAGTTCCATATGTTCATCTTATGATAGATGATGAGGATAGCCTTAGCGAGAGGCTTGATAATAAATGGGATAGCAGCTCGGAGTCTTTAATAGATATAGCGGTTATTCGACTTCCTAGAATTTCAAATTTCACAGATGTTGCTCCATTTGAAAGCATTAATGGAGTAAAGGTTAGGTTTGTAAATAATCCTAGAGAGATAGAAGGGGCGGATTTAGTTATTATCCCTGGTAGCAAGAATACCATTTCTGATATGAAGTGGATGAGAGAATCGGGAATGGAAGCTGCAATTAATCGTTTCTCTGTAAATGGTCCAGTTGTTGGAATATGCGGTGGCTTCCAAATGATGGGAAATACCATATTGGATCCAGATGGTGTGGAGAATGAATCAGAGGATGGGCTTGCATTATCTTCAATCAGAGGCTTAGGATTGCTTCCTCTAATAACCACATTACAGTCAGCTAAGCATCGCTCTCAGACAGAAGATTGCTTTGATGACCTTACAGGTATCTATGAATCATTATCAGGTGAAGAGTTCATAGGCTATGAGATTCACAATGGTATAACAAACATAGATTATGATGCTATAGAAGATACTTTTTCTAAGGAAGAGTCTCCTGATTTGGTAGAGCGAGATGATGAGGGGAATATCATCCTTGTACAAAATGGCAACATCCTTGGAACCTACGTACATGGTATTTTCGATAATGGAGATTTGGCATACAGGCTGGTAGAGGCGCTTGCGTCAAAAAAAGGAGTTGTGCTCCAGGCTCAGGATTATGATTTTAATGCAATAAAGGAAGCTGAGTACGATAAGCTTGCAGATGTTGTAAGAAATAATTTGGACATGGATTTTATATATAGTCTTATTAAGTAAAGCAGGTAAATATATGGAGATAGAATACGTTTTACCAACGGAAATAGAAAAACGCAGTTTTGAAATAATAGGTAAAGAGTTACAGGATATGGGTATCACTTTAGATAAGGAGCAGGAACCTATCACAAAAAGAGTGATACATACTAGTGCAGACTTTGATTATGCCAACACTATGCGCTACTCAGATGGTGCAATAGAAAAAGCAAAAGAGCTAATACGAAATGGTGCTCATATAGTTACAGACACCAATATGGCTTTGTCAGGTATTAATAAAAAACGTCTAGCAGAATATGGCGGGCTGGTTCATTGCTTTATGGCAGATGAGGATGTGGCTAAGGAAGCAAAGGAACGTCAGGTTACCCGTGCCACTGTATCTATGGAACGAGCTGCCAGTTTAAATGTACCGGTAATATTTGCAATAGGCAATGCACCTACAGCATTAATATCCTTGTATGAGCAAATGACAGAAGGCAAATTCACTCCAGAGTTTGTAATAGGAGTGCCAGTAGGGTTCGTTAATGTGGTTGCAGCCAAAGAACTATTCTTAAATTCAGATGTGCCATACATTATTAACGAAGGCAGAAAGGGCGGCAGTAACATAGCGGCGGCTATCGTAAATGCCATACTGTATAATATAGATAAATAATAAATTGAGGTGAAGAATGAAAAAAGGCTTTACCACAGGAAGCTGTGCAGCTGCAGCAGCAAAGGCAGCTACATATATGCTTTTAACAGGAACTAAAAAAGAAAAAATAAGTATAGAGACTCCTGCAAAGATAATGTTTGATGCAGATATAGTAGACATTGCTTTAAATGAGAATCAGGTGAGCTGCAGTGTTGTAAAGGATGGTGGAGATGATCCAGATGTTACAACAGGTAGTCATGTGGTTGCAGCAGTATCTATTGAGGATAAGGGAACGGAATGCAGTACTGATTCCAGCCTCTCTATCATTATTGATGGAGGCGTGGGGGTAGGAAGAGTTACCTTGCCAGGGCTGGACCAACCGGTAGGCAATGCAGCAATCAACCATGTCCCAAGGGAAATGATAATAAAAGAAGTATCAGAGGTATGTAAGCTTCTAGACTTCAATGGATGTTTAAAGATAATAATATCGGTGCCAGAAGGAGAAGAGCTGGCAAACAAGACCTTCAACCCAAGGCTTGGTATTGTTGGAGGAATATCCATACTTGGTACAACAGGAATAGTAGAGCCTATGAGTTCAAAGGCATTGATAGATACTATTAAGGTAGAGCTCAATCAAAAGAAGGCTCTTGGTATGAAAGATGCAATTGTAACCCCAGGCAACTATGGTCTAAAGTTTATGGCCGATAATTATGGGTATGATCTTGATAAAAGTGTAAAGTGTTCCAATTTTATTGGTGAGACTGTTGATATGGTTTGTGACCTGGGATTTGAAACAATGCTTATTACAGGACACATAGGTAAGCTTGTAAAGGTTGCCGGCGGAATAATGAATACCCATTCACATGAGGCAGATTCACGAATGGAGATTCTTGCCAGCTGTGCTATACGAGCAGGCGCGGATGCAGCAGTAGCTATCAAGATATTAGATTGCCTTAATACAGAAGAGGCATTACACGTAATAGAGAATGCAGGTCTTTTGAAGGAGACCATGGATATTGTACTTGAGAAGATTTTGTTCTATCTGAACTTTAGAGCACAAGGTCGTATAAAAATCCAATGTATTTTATATTCAAATGAGTTTGGCTTATTGGCAGAATCAGAAAGGGCCAAAGCTATATTAGAGGAGATTAGATGATTTATTTTGTTGGAGCAGGATGCGGTGCAGCAGACTTAATTACTGTAAGAGGTATGAATCTTTTAAAGAGTGCTGATGTTATCGTATATGCGGGATCACTTGTTAATCCACAGTTACTGGATTACGCTAGTGAGGACTGCCAAATATTTAATAGTGCCACCATGACATTGGATGAAGTTATGGATGTGATGGTAAAGGCCACAGAGGAAGGTAAAAACGTAGTTCGACTTCACACTGGAGAGCCAAGCATCTATGGTGCCGTTCAGGAGCAGATGCATGTGCTGGATGAAAAGGGGCTTTCCTATGAAAGCTGCCCAGGTGTTAGTGCATGCTTTGGTGCAGCAGCTAGTTTGAATCTTGAATATACACTTCCAGAGATTAGTCAGTCTCTTATTATTACAAGAATGGAAGGTAGGACTCCAGTTCCTAAAAAGGAATCAATCGAAAGCTTTGCGGCACATGGCGCATCAATGGCCATATATCTTAGCAGTGGAATGATGGATGAGCTTTCAAAGCGTCTTATTGAGGGAGGGTACTCAAAGGATACACCTGCTGCCATAGTGTACAAGGCATCTTGGCCAGATGAAAAGAAATTCATTTGTACAGTAGGTACTTTAGCTGAAACAGCAGATGCAAATGGTATCAAAAATTTAGCAGTAGTTTTAGTAGGGGATGTTATTTCTAAATCCGGATATGCGTTATCAAAATTGTATTCAGCAGACTTCGAGACAGGGTTTAGAAAAGCAAGGAGTTAGGATGAGTATTAAGCTTATTGTTGGGGTTACCTATTTTACAAAAAACGGAAAATGTACTTTTGAAAAGCTTAAGGCTGGCTGCAAGGATTTAATCATTGAAGAAAAGCCTGAAGATATGGATTTGTCCATATGGACAAGAGAAGCCTTTGAAGGGCATATTCCGCTTGTTTTTATATGCGCAACAGGCATAGCAGTTAGAACAATTGCTCCATATGTTACAAACAAGCTTTCCGACAGTCCGGTAATTGTTATTGATGAGCTTGGAAGAAATGTTATTCCTATTTTGTCGGGCCATTTTGGCATGGCAAATGATTTAGCAGCTACCATTGCAGCAGCACTTGATGCTGGGCTTATTATTACAACGGCTACAGATATCAACAATCTGTTTGCAGTAGATGTATTTGCTAGAGACAATGGATTAAAGATAATAAATAAAGATGGAATAAAGGATATCTCCAAAAAGGTTTTAAACGGTGGAAAGATATCAATCAAAACAAAGATAGACAACAATATTGTAGGCCAGGTTCCTAAAGAGGTGGAGTTGGTAGAAAAGGGAAAGGCTGATGTGGTTATCTCAGATGAGGCAACTGCTGGCTTTACACTGATACCAAAGCGATTAGTACTTGGCATGGGATGCAAAAAGGGAAAGAGCTTTAAAGAGCTTCTGACATATGTTACCTGCGAGTATTCCATCGAATATCTCAGGAAAAATCTCTACGCAATTGCCACCATCGATGTAAAGGAAAATGAAATCGGTTTGATAAAGCTTGCTCAGTTTTTTGGAGCTAAGTTTTTAACATACACATCAAAGGAGCTTGAACAGATAAATGGAGATTTCCCAGACTCAGAATTTGTAAAAGATACTGTTGGGGTTTCAAATGTTTGTGAGCGTGCAGCAGTGCTTGGGGCAGGACTGACAAGTAGAGACTTAGTACTTGAAAAGAAATCTGACAATGGTATTACTCTTGCAGCAGCAACTAGAAAGACAATAGACTTAAAGTTTTAATCAGGAGGATTAATGACAGGACATATTTATATCATTGGCATGGGGCCAGGATACAAAGAAATGATGACAGACGAAGCATATCAGGCTATGAAAAATGCTGATGTGATTGTTGGATATACAGTATATATTGATTTGGTAAAGGAACATTTCCCTGATAAGGAGTTTTTCACTACACCTATGAGACAGGAAGTTGAAAGATGTAAAGCCTGCTATGATTTTGCAAAGGACGGGAAGATAGTTGCTTTTATTTGCAGTGGAGATGCAGGAGTCTACGGTATGGCGGCGCCAATGTACGAGCTATTACCTGAATATGAGTCTCAGAATATCACTGCAGATGACATTACTGTTATTCCTGGAGTGACAGCTGCAATCTCAGGTGCAGCCCAGCTTGGGGCACCAATTAATCATGATTTTTGCGTAATTAGTCTCAGCGATTTACTTACACCATGGGAGACCATTGAACGCAGACTTATAGCTGCAATTCAGGGGGATTTTGCAATTGCAATTTATAATCCTTCAAGCAAAAAGCGACATGACTATTTAGAAAAGGCATGTCAAATCATGCTGGATGCGGGAGCAGATAAAAACAGAGCCTGTGGCTATGTTGAAAATATTGGTAGAGATGGCACAAAAACTGTTGTCTGCACTCTTGAGGAGCTTAAGAATGCTCAGGTGAATATGTTCACTACTGTGTTTGTTGGAAACAGTAAAAGTGAAATTATTCAGGGGAAGTTAGTTACAAAAAGAGGGTATGAAATCTAATGAAAAAGGTAATCATTTTTGGTGGAACAACAGAGGGAAGAATTCTTGCTGAATCATTAGCTCATGAGCAAATTGGTTCGGTTTATTGCGTTGCCACTGAATATGGCAAGCAACAGCTTGAGTCTTCTGAATACATCCAGGTTAGATGCGGAAGAATGGATTTCAAGGAAATGGCAAAGCTGTTTTCTGAGGTAAATCCTGATGCCATTATAGATGCCACACATCCCTTTGCAGAGGTAGTCAAGCAGGAAATCGAATCGGCGATTTTCGCATACAAGGATGTACCTTTTTTCAGAGTTGTTAGGGATGAAGAAAATGTAGATTACAGCAACTGCACATTTTTTGATACCACAGAAGAATGCGCCGCTGCTTTAGAAAAAATAAATGGAAAAATTTTCCTTACAACAGGTAGCAAGGAGCTGGCTGTATTTTGCAAAAATGAATCAATAAGAGAACGAATCATAGCAAGAGTGATTCCTAGTGAAGAGAGTATTCGCATCTGCAGTGAAAATGGGCTGAAGGGAAGTCAGATCATTGCAATGCAGGGGCCATTTTCGGCAGGAATGAATCTTTCATTTCTGCGTGAAAGCGAAGCAAAAGTACTTGTAATGAAAGAGGGGGGGAAGGCAAGCGGAGAGGCTGCTCGTATTGTTGCTGCAAACAAAGCTCAGATTCCTACCTACATCATCAGAAGGCCAGAAGAAAAGGTGAAAGGGTATTCACTTTTTGAGACGAGAGATAAAGTACTTCAGCTTTTTGGAATCAAATCAACTGAATATGGCGTAGTAGAGGGAGTTGATACCAAAATCTATGTTACCTTAGCAGGCTTTGGCATGGGATTTGGTTCAATTACAGCAGAAGTAGAACAGGCTATCCTTGAAGCAGATTATATTTTTGGCGCTCCAAGAATGCTTGTAGGTATAGAAACCGATAGCAAGAAATTCCCATATTATCTAGCCAAAGATATTGTACCTAAGTTAAGTGAGCTAGCTGCTGATATAAAGTTTGGTACGAAGAAAGCAGTTGTATTATTTTCAGGAGACACAGGCTTCTATAGCGGAGCTAAAAAGCTAAAGGAGGCACTTGATAAAGAGCCACTTCTCAAAGCAAACATTCGACCTGGAATATCATCAATTAGTGCCTTGGCTGCCAGAATTGGTGAGTCGTGGCAGGATGCAAAGCTTCTAAGCACCCATGGTGTTGAAGAAGAATTGTGGATGCCTTTACTTACTGAGCAAATAAAACACAATGAAAAAGTGTTTGTCATAACATCAGGCAGTAAGGATGTTAGGGCAATAGGTGAAATCCTAAAGAATCTGGATACAGCTGGAACCCCAAGATTTTCAATACTTGTTGGAACAAACCTTTATGCTGATGAAAAGGTTCAAAGACTTTCAATAGACAAGTGTGGCAACTTCAATGAAGATGGACTTTCCACTGTATTTATTAAAAATAACAAACCAGAAGCAAAGGTCCTTACTCCAGGACTTTTGGATGTAGCTTTTGATAGAGATAAAGTTCCTATGTCCAAGGAAGAGATTAGAGCTCTTTCAATTTGCAAATTGCAGATTACAAAAAATGCTGTTTGCTACGACATTGGAAGTGGAAGCGGTTCTGTTGCTGTTGAAATGGGATTATTAGATCCATCGGTTCAGGTTTACGCAGTAGAATTCAAGCCAGAAGCATGCCAGCTTATACAAAAGAATATTGATAAGTTCGGTTTGAAAAATGTTCATTTGATTTCTGGTATCGCACCAGATTCACTTCATGATTTGCCAGCACCAACCCATGTTTTTATTGGCGGAAGTGGAGGCAGACTTGAGGATATTTTGCAGGTATTGATGAAGTATGAAAAGCCAATTAAGGTAGTCATCAATTCCGTTACAATCGAGACTATTGCAGAGATTAATTCTGTGATTAAGAAGTATAATTTTAATGATGTTGATGTAGTACAGATTGCAGTAAGTAAAGCTAAAAAAGCAGGAGACTACAACATATTACAGGGACAGAATCCTGTTTACATTGCTACATTTACACTATAGATATTGGAGACGAAATGACAATTCCAAGAATAATGATTGCTGCGCCAAATAGCGGGTCCGGCAAAACTACAATTACATGTGGATTGCTACAAGCTCTGAAAAATGCAGGGAAGAATCCCTGCTCATTTAAGTGCGGTCCTGACTACATTGATCCTATGTATCACAGGCAGGTACTTGGCATTTCGGCTGGCAATTTAGACACCTTCTTTACGGATAAGCATAAGACGGTTTCTATTTTTGCTGAGGAGGCCGAAGGCGACATCGCTGTTATTGAAGGAGTAATGGGGTTATTCGACGGAGTTGGTGGCATACAGGAAATGGGCTCTAGCTACGATGTTGCTCATGCCCTGGAATGTCCAATTGTTCTTGTGGTTGATGCCCGAGGAGCAGGCAGGTCAGTGCTGGCTCAGATAAAGGGTTTTTTAGATTACGATAAATATAGTCTTATAAAGGCAGTAATCCTGAATAAAACATCGCTAGGTTTTGGAAATATTTTAAAGCCTCTCATAGAGGAGGAGCTTGGAATAATATGTCTTGGAGTGATGCCTAATGACAGTCAGATTCTTGTTTCAAGCAGGCATTTAGGATTAGTTCTTCCAGAAGAAATTCCAGGCTTAAAAGAACAGCAAAACAAAGTGGCTGAGCTTTTGGCGGAAAACATTTCTATGGATGAGCTTTTGAAAATAGCTGGTGATGCTATTGAATTGGTTGAAAAGGGCAGCCATGGTGAAATAGAATATAACGTAAATACGAATCCTATTAGACTGGCTGTGGCAAGAGATGAAGCTTTTTGTTTTTACTACAGAGAAAACCTCAGGATGCTTCAAAAAAATGGCGTTGAATTGGTAGAGTTTTCACCTTTAAAAGACAAGTCTCTTCCAGAGAATATATCAGGCTTGTTGCTAGGAGGCGGATATCCGGAAAACTATCTCGAACAGCTTTCGGCAAATGCTCAAATGAAGGCTGCTATTAAAGAAGCCCTGGAATCTGGAATACCTACACTGGCAGAGTGCGGCGGATTCATGTATTTGTTAGATGAAATACAGGATAAGGAAGGCGCAAGCTTTCAAATGGTTGGCGCATTAAAGGGGAAGGCTTATTGGACTGGCAGGCTGGTTCGATTTGGCTATGTTACAATTGATGATAATAGTGGTATGGAAATAAAGGGGCATGAATTTCACTATTATGATACAGATAATAATGGTGAGGATTGCGTTGCTACAAAGCCTACCGGAAGCAGGTCTTGGGCATGCATTCATCATAAAAATGGAAGTTACATGGGCTTTGCTCATTTGTACTATCCATCAAATCCTAAGTTCGTATCAAATTTTGTGGAGGCTATGAAAAATTATGGGAGAAACTAGATTTTTAATTGACGACATTCTTGAAAACAAAATTAAGCTAGAACCAGTCAACAAAGATGCTTTTGCAAAAATGAAAAAGGAATGGGACAGAGTTTCAAAGCCAATTGATAGCTTTGGAGCTTTTGAAAATATCCATTCAAAAATTGCTGCAATTCAAGGTTTTGAAAGTCCAGATTTATATCATATGCGTCTTGTGGTGTTCTGCGGAGATCATGGTGTTGTTGAGGAAGGCGTTAGCCAGACAAGCCAGGATGTTACACGTATCTGTGCCACTAATATAGGCAAAGGTCTTACAACTGCTGGCACAATGGCAAAATCTCTTGGTATAGATGTTGTATCTGTTGATGTGGGAATAAATAGTCCAAAGGAAGTTCCCTACACATTAAACAGACGAGTAAAATATGGAACATGTAATTTCCTGAAGCATCCAGCTATGTCAGTGGAAGAATTCTGCAGAGCTGTTCAGGTTGGTATGGACCTTGCCAAGGAAAGCAAGGAACAAGGATTCACATGTCTTCTTGTGGGAGAAATGGGGATTGGCAATACCACATCGGCTGCTGTAATGGCAGGGTATTTGCTTGATTTAAATGCAGAGGCTGTTACCGGTCGCGGGGCTGGTCTTGATGATGAAGCCTTCAGTAAGAAGCGCGCAGTAGTTTCTATGGCGCTTTCAATGTACAGTGGATTATCACCAGTAGAAATCTGCAGTAACTTCGGCGGATTGGAGCTGGCTGCAATGACAGGTATGATTTTAGGCGGTGCCCTCTACAAAATCCCGGTTATTTTGGATGGAATGCTTAGCATGGTTTCTGCTTTAGTGGCAGACAGACTTCTTGATAACACAAAGGATTACATGATTCCTTCTCATATCAGCAAAGAGCCAGTGGCAATGAAGCTTGCATCTAAGCTTTCTTTGGAGCCAGTCATCGATGCAAAGATGGCAGTTGGCGAAGGGGCAGGTGCAGTGATGGTAGTACCAAGTCTTCGTCTAGCAGATGTAGCTTTTCATGATGCACTTAAATTCGGTGATTCCGGAGTTGATCAATACGAAAACTTTTCAGAGGCAAAATGATTACATTAGTTTATGGTGGAAGCAGTAGTGGTAAATCTGAATATGCAGAGAACCTTGTTTGCTCCACAGGATATAAAAATAAATATTACCTTGCGACTATGAAGCACAGTGATGATGCTAAGGATAGAATCATGCGTCACAGAAATCTCAGGCAAGGCAAAGGCTTTGTAACTTTAGAGCATGATGTGGATATCGTAAATGCCATATCTGAAATCGAAAATATAGACTCAGGAGATTTCTCTACAAACAAGGCTGACTTAGATGGAGAAATAGTTCTACTGGAATGTATGTCTAATCTGGTGGCCAATGAAATGTTTAGAGATGGCGAGATTAATTCAGCAGATGCTTGCGTCGCCAAGATTCTTTCGGATGTGAAGGAGCTTGAAGAATGCGTTTCTTCTCTTGTGATTGTTACAAACAATGTATTTGAAGATGGCATATCCTATGACGTTGGTACAAAAGAGTACTTAAGAGCGTTAGGTGCTATCAATCGAAAGCTTGCTGCAGTTGCAGAAGAAGTATACGAAGTAGTTGTAGGAATAGGAATAAGATTATGAAAATTATAAAAGCATTTATTGTGGCTTTTTCCATGTATTCGAGAATACCAATGCCAAAGTTCAATTGGGAATCAGAGGATATGAAATATCATCTGATATTTTTCCCATGGGTAGGAGCTGTAATTGGTGGGCTTGAATATTTACTATATATTTTCTGTGAATCACATCAGATTCCAAGCCTTGTGATGGCATTGCTTGCAATCGCCATTCCGTTGGGGGTAACAGGTGGCTTTCATCTGGACGGATTCATGGATATGGAAGATGCCATGAGTTCATGGCAAACCAAGGAGAAGCGATTAGAGATTTTAAAGGACCCACATATTGGAGCTTTTTCTGTAATTAACGTAATTACGGTAGGGATACTTTTTTTGGCAATGATTTTATTGATGTCAAAAGAAGCATTTACAATTTGGTGTTTTAGTTTTTTTGTTTCAAGAGCATTAAGTGGCATCTGTGTTGTTCGCTGCAAAAAGGCAAAGGAAGATGGATTGCTACATACAGAAGCAAAAACTGCAAGTGATAAGGTTGTTTTTGTAGCATTACTTATCCAGCTTATCTTAGTTATTTTGTTTAGCATATATTTAAATCCTTTATATGGCATTTTTATGGCAATAATGGGAATTGAAATAGCAATTATAGATATGAGAAAAGCTAAAAGACTGCTAGGCGGCATAACCGGAGATGTCATGGGATGGTTTGTTGTAAATGCAGAAGTGTTAATAGCTGTTATTCTTGGCATAACAAGTGTTAATTGGTGATTATATGGTTTTAATAGTAGGCGGAAGCTATCAAGGGAAAACAGAATATGCCACATCTAATTTTGCTGGTTATAAATTCTTCAATCAGCTTCATCTTTTTATAAAAAAAAGAATGGATGAAGGCATGGGACAGGAAGCTATTTTAAAAGAAATCCATGAAGCCATTTCAGAAGGCGACTGGGTTCTTATAGCAGATGAACTGGGAAACGGCGTTGTTCCAATGGATGAAAAGGATAATGAATGGCGCGAGGTTTCCGGACGCATTCTAATCGAGCTTGCAAAGGAAGCCGAGGAAGTCCACAGGGTAGTGCTTGGTATTGGTCAAAGGATTAAATGATGGATAGAACAATTACTCTTATAAGACATGGCAAAACATCAGGAAATCGTGAGAAAAGATATGTGGGTATTACTGATGAGGCTCTTAGTTCAGAAGGGGAACTTGAAATAAAAACAAGAGCTTATCCCAGGGCAGATATTGTTTTCTCAAGCCCTATGATTCGATGCATCCAAACAGCAAGGATTATTTATCCAGATATGGAACCAGTCGTAATTCCGGATCTTAGAGAAACGGATTTTGGCAGATTTGAGGGAAAGAACTATCAGGAGCTTTCAGGAGATAAGGAATATCAATCCTGGATTGAATCTAATGGAGAAGCTCCTTTTCCTGGTGGAGAAAGTAGAAGCCAGGCTTCACTTAGAGCTATGAAGGGCTTTGAAAAGCTTTTGGAACAAAGCCAGGATTATGCAAACATTTCGGTTGTTGCTCATGGTGGCACAATCATGGCCATTTTAAGCAATATATTTGGGGGAGATTATTATTCATATCACGTAGAAAACGGCGAGGGATACACATTTGATTTATCACATGACGGCCTTTATAGTGGGCTTTGTACTAGACCTTTTAATAGGTGATCCTTATTGCTTGCCACATCCTGTAAGATGGATTGGAAAGCTGATTGATTACCTTACAAACAAACTCCTTAAGCAGGAGTACACATCTAAAAAGAAAAATAGAAATGGTTTGATTCTGGTTATTCTTGTAATTCTTGCTACGGTATTGATATCAGCTGCTATTTTAGTGGTTTCTTACACGATTAATTCATATTTTGGAATTATAATAGAATCTGTAATGAGCTATCAGTGTCTTGCTTCCCAGAGCCTCTATACTGAGAGTATGAAAGTATATCATGCTTTAAAGGAGAGAGGGCTTGAAGCTGGAAGAGAGGCAGTGTCTATGATAGTCGGACGCGATACAGCTTCTTTGGATGAAACTGGTGTGACAAAGGCTGCAGTGGAAACTGTGGCAGAGAACACATCAGATGGTGTGATTGCTCCGATGGTTTATTTAGCTATTGGTGGACCTGTTTTGGGTATGGCTTACAAAGCTATCAACACCATGGATTCCATGATAGGCTACAAAAATGACAGATTCTACGACTTTGGAAAATACGCTGCAAAGCTGGATGACATTGTAAATTATATTCCTGCTAGAATCAGTGCACTTTTGATGATTTTATCCTGCCTGTTTTTGGGGCCAGACTATAGCATGTCAAATGCATTTAGGATTTTCAAAAGGGACAGATATAATCATGCCAGTCCAAATTCCGCACAAACTGAAAGTGCTTGTGCAGGAGCTCTTGGGATTAAGCTAGCTGGCCCAGCAAGCTATTTTGGAAAAATTGTAGAGAAGCCATTTATTGGAGATGGACTCAGAGCTGTAGAGCTTGAAGATATTAAAAGAGCGAATAAGCTGATGCTTGCTACATCGGTGGTTTGCGAATTATTATGTGTTTTTATTTTAGTTTTATTGTTGTAAGGAGATTTTGACATGCATGGAGGAGACATCTACAGAAACAACATACACTTCGACTTTTCAGTTAATATAAACCCTCTTGGAGTTCCTTCGGAGGTGCAATGGGTATTAACTGAAGCGGCATTACATGCTAATAAATACCCTGATATTTATCACGAGCAGTTAGCAAGGGATACAGCTGCTATATTTGATTTATTAGAAACCGAAGTTGTTTTTGGAAATGGTGCATCCGAATTGATAATGGCTATATGCCATACATTTACACCTAAAAAGGCTATGTTTTTAGCACCTAGCTTTTCAGGATACGAACATTGTATTACAGGAGCAGCACCGGATTGTAATATTATTTATCATTACCTCAGAGAAGAGGATGATTTTGCATTAAAGGAAGATTTACTAGATAAAATCAAGGATGAAAAGCCAAACATCCTATTTCTGACCACACCGAATAATCCTAATGGCTTGCTTATAGAAAAGACATTGCTGGATGAAATCATTTCCCTATGTGAAAAGCAGGGGACAGTAGTTGTAGTGGATGAATGTTTCTTGACACTTACAGGAAAAGAAAAGGAATTGTCATTGGCTTACAATATACGAAATTATAAAAATGTTATTGTGCTTAGAGCCTTCACAAAAACCTTTGCTATCCCAGGTGTAAGAATAGGATATGCAATTTGCAGACAATCATTAGCTGATGCTATTAAGATGCATTTGCCTGAGTGGAATTTATCTATATTCGCCCAGATGGCTGGGGCCGAGTGTTTGAAGCATCAGGATTACATTTCAGAATCAGTTAGAATTATTAATGATGGAAGAACGTATTTATCTGCAGGACTAAGGGATTTAGGATTTAAAGTTTATCCATCAGATTCCAATTACATTCTATTTAAGTGTGATATATCAGATTTAAAAGAAAAGCTTTTAGAATTCAATATTTTGATCAGAGATTGCTCTGATTTTAAGGGACTTACTAAGGGCTTTTACAGAGTTGCTATAAAGCAGCACAACGAAAACGAAGGGCTGCTTTCAGCAATAGAAAGTATAGTTAAGGGTTAACTATCAAGTTCCTTAATGTATTTTCTCATAGTGTTCATTACAAGCTTCTTATTGCCACTCCAAAGGGGTGCGATAAGGAGCTTTTTTGGTCCATCTCCAGTGAGTCTGTGAATAACTGTCTCCTTTGGAAGAACCTTGAGACATTCACCTACAACCTGGCAGTACTCCTCAAGTGTGAAAACATGAAAAGGATTCTCATTATAGATATCAGCAAGCTTGGTTCCAGTCAAAATATGAAGAAGCTGTAGCTTTATTCCAAATAAAGCAGGAGAGAGCTGGCTCAAGTATTTTACAGATTCAATCATGTCATTTGTGGATTCTCCTGGAAGGCCCAAAATCACATGGACTACAACTTTAAGTCCTGCATCAGTAAGTCGTTTGTATGCATCTTCGAATACATTTAACTGGTAGCCTCTGTTAATGAATCTAGCCGTATCTTCGTGGATAGTCTGTAATCCCAGCTCTACCCAAACTTCCTTTTTCTGATTTAGCTTACCTAAAAAGGCTATCATTTCATCAGAAAGACAGTCGGGACGAGTTCCAATAGATATGCCAACGATATATGGAAAGCTGATTGTTTCTTCAAAAAGCTTCATTAAGCGTTTTTCATCACCATAAGTATTAGTGAAGGATTGAAAATAGGCTATATATTTTCGCTCAGACTCTGGGATTTTATTTGATATTTTTTGATCTACCCTGGATTTGGCTTGGATAATCTGTTGCTCTATGTCAGTATTATAAGAGCTGGCAAAATCACCTGAGCCTCCTTCAGAACAGAAGATACATCCACCGGTGCTTATTTTTCCGTCTCTGTTAGGGCAGGAGCAGCCAGATGAAAGTGACAGCTTGTAGACCTTTGTATTGTATTTTTCCTTTAGATAATCAGATAAACTTGTATATTCCATACTCTGATTTTATAAAGTTAAGTGGATTCTTTCAATAAAAATAGACAAGTAAGCGAAAAAATAGGAACTTAAACGTTTACGAAACTTTTACGAAACTATTGACAGCGAATCAATTGCATGCTATCTTACTGTCTTGTAGTGTGTAACTTGTAACCAATCAAGGCACGAACTATGCATAAACTTATTGTATTTATGTGGGTTCGTGCCTTTTTCTATGCCCATAAATCCTCAAATGTTGCCAAAATGGTGATTTGAGATTCATTAAAAGGCTCATTCACATAGATACGGGAAAATGTATAGTGAAAAGGAGTACTTTAAATGAAAGACAAAATTTTTGCAGTATTGCAGCGTGTTGGTAGATCATTCATGTTGCCAATCGCAATCCTTCCAGTAGCAGGTTTGTTACTTGGAATCGGTGGTTCATTCACAAACGAGACAATGCTTGAGACTTACCACCTTACAAAGGCATTAGGCCCTGGAACAGTTGGAAACGCTATTCTTACAGTTATGTCTGATGCAGGTAATATCGTATTTGCTAACTTACCAATCATCTTTGCTATCGGTGTTGCAATCGGTATGGCAAAGAAGGAGAAGGAAGTAGCAGCTTTAGCAGCAGCAATTGCATTCCTTATCATGCATGCTTCAATCGGCGCTATGATTACAATTCACGGTGGCCCAGAGGCACTTCTTGAGGGTGCAACAACTTCAGTTTGTGGTATCACTTCATTACAGATGGGTGTATTCGGTGGTATGATCGTAGGACTTGGTGTTGCTTCACTTCACAACAAGTACTATAAGATTCAGCTTCCACAGGTATTATCATTCTTCGGTGGTACAAGATTCGTACCTATCGTTTCAGGTTTGGTATACACATTAGTTGGTATCGTAATGTTCTTCGTATGGCCATTCGTACAGCAGGGTATCTACGCAGTAGGCGCTGTTGTTCTTGATTCAGGTTATTTTGGAACATGGGTATACGGTCTCATGGAGAGACTTCTCATCCCATTTGGTCTTCACCACGTATTCTACCTTCCATTCTGGCAGACAGCTGTTGGTGGAACATTAGAAGTTGGTGGACAGGTAATTGAAGGTGCACAGAACATCTTCTTTGCGCAGCTTGCTGATCCTACAGTTGATCACTTCGCAGTATCTGCAACAAGATTTATGTCAGGAAAGTTCCCACTTATGATTTTTGGTCTTCCTGGAGCAGCTCTTGCTATGTATCGTACAGCTCTTCCAGAGAAGAGAAAGGAAGTTGGTGGACTTCTTCTTTCAGCAGCACTTACATCTATGCTTACAGGTATCACTGAGCCAATCGAGTTTACATTCTTATTTGTAGCTCCAGCTCTTTACGGTATCCACTGTGTATTTGCAGGTGCAGCATACATGCTTATGCATATGTGCGGTGTTGGTGTTGGTATGACATTCTCAGGTGGTCTTATCGACTTAACACTTTTCGGTATTCTTCCAGGCAATGCTAGAACAAGCTGGATTTGGGTACCTATTGTCGGAGTAGGTTATTTTGTAGTATATTATTTCTTATTTAGCTTCCTTATTAAGAAGTTTGATCTTAAGACACCAGGTAGAGACGCAGAAGAGGAAGTTAAGCTTTACAGACGTAGTGATTACAATGCAAAGAAAGAGTCAGTTTCTGATGAGACTTCTGCAAAGATCACAAACGGTCTCGGCGGCAAGAAGAACATCTCTGATGTTGACTGCTGCGCTACAAGACTTCGTTGTACAGTTTTCAAGCCAGAGCTTGTAAACGATGCTTTACTTAAGAGCACAGGTGCTTCAGGTGTAGTTCACAAGGGTAACGGCGTTCAGATTATTTATGGACCACACGTTACAGTTATCAAGTCAAATCTTGAAGATTATCTTGAGACTGCTCCAAATGAAGAATATAATGGGGCTAACGAGGCAGTAGCTGAAGAGGCTAAGGCAGAAGAGACAGCTGAGCCAACAGGAAAGCTTGTTAAGACAGTAGTTCTTGGCAGCCCACTTACTGGTACAGCAGCTGATTTATCGGAGACTCCAGATGAGGTTTTTGCACAGAAGATGATGGGTGATGGCGCTGTTATCACACCAGCAGATGGAAAGGTTTACGCTCCAGCTGATGGTACAGTTGTATTCGTATTCGATACAAATCACGCAATCGGATTCAAGACAGATGATGATGTAGCTATGCTACTTCACTTTGGTATTGATACAGTTAAGCTTAAGGGCGAAGGCTTTAACGTACTTGTTAAGGCTGGACAGCAGGTTAAGAAGGGTGATGTATTGATGGAAGCTGATTTAGATTTCATCTCAAAGAACGCACCTTCAATCGCTACTCCAGTTCTTTGCACAGAGCTTAAGAGTAATCAGAAGCTTCGTCGTATCGGCGATGGTTCAATTAAAGCAGGAGAGGATTTACTCGCAGTAGACTTTTATGAGTAAATGTATTTAGGAGATCAGATGTATAGAGTTGAAAAAGTTCTAAATCACAATGCGCTGATTGGCATCTTGGATAATACGACCCAAGAGTACCTTATTATGGGCAAGGGAATTGGCTTCGGCAAGCATGTTAGTGAAACGATAGAAGTATCAGAAGAACATAAAGTTTATTCCTTGAAAGAATCTACCGAACGTGGTGGAAAAAAGGAATTAGCAACTAGTATTGACCCTGTATATCTTGAAATCGCAAATGAGATTCTGGACAGAGCAGAGGCAGCATTTAAGACAATCGACAGAGACGTTATGTTGCCTTTGGCTGACCACATTGAATTTGCCGTTAAACGTAGCAAAAACAATGAGCAACTTAGAAACCCCTTAACGGACGACATTAGAGTTTTGTTCCACGCTGAATTTAAAGTGGCAGAAAACGCTAAAGGTCTTTTGAAGGAGCGTCTTGACGTAGAGCTTACCGACGACGAAATCGGCTATATAGCTTTGCATATACATTCATCTATTATGGATCAGGCAGTTTCATCTGCTATGCAAATGGCGGAGGCTGTCCGTGAATGTGTCACCATGGTAGAGAAAGAAACGGGAAAAAAGATAGACACAACTTCATTGTCCTATAATAGGTTGTTGAATCATATAAGATACATGATTGCCCGAACTATGAATGGCGAGGTGATTAAACTTGATATGAACGATTATATCAACGCCTCTGCTGCTAATTCATTTAAGATGTCTCAGAAGATATGTAAAGAGCTAGGAAAGAGCTTGGGAAAAGAAATTCACCAGGCGGAAATTGGGTACTTAGCAATGCATATCGAAAGAGTCGCTCTTGATGAAATGAACTAGATACTTTAGGTTGCCTAGAAATAGGCAACCTTTTTTTTGTATCCATTTTCCAAAGAATATATAAATAATTGCACACAATTAATACAATGATAACTATAGAACTTTTCACAATTCTGTGCTATCATATTTCGTTAGTGGGTTTATAATATATTCTTTGGAAAAGAGAGGTTTTTAATATGACAAAGATTGATATAATTTCAGGATTTTTAGGTGCAGGAAAGACTACTTACATCAAGAAAATGCTTGAAGAGGCATACAAGGGTGAGAAAGTAGTTCTTATTGAAAATGAGTTTGGTGAGGTAGGTATCGATGGTGGCTTCCTTAAGGATGCTGGTATCACTATTTCAGAGATGAACTCAGGATGTATTTGCTGTTCATTGGTTGGTGACTTTGATAAGAACTTACACGAGGTTCTTGAGAAGTTCTCTCCAGACAGAATCCTTATCGAGCCATCAGGCGTAGGTAAGCTTTCAGATGTTATGACATCTGTTATCAAGCTTGAGGAGACAGCAGACGTTAAGCTTACAGGTCTTGTTACAGTTGTTAACGCTCTCAAGGCTTCAAAGCAGATGAAGGCTTTTGGTGAGTTCTTCAACAATCAGATTGAGTTCGCTACAACAGTTGTACTTTCACGTTCACAGACAGCTACAGAAGATCAGCTTGAGTTCTGTGTAAAACAGATTCAGAAGCTTAATTCAAAGGCTGCTATCATTACAACTCCATGGGATGAAATCTCAGGAGAAAAGCTTCTTTCAGTTATGGAAGGACAGGACAATCTTGCTTCAGAGATGAAGCATCTTGCAGAGGAAGCTCACGAGCATGATGAGGAAGAGCATGAGCACGAGCATCATCACGATCACGACCATGATCACGAGGAGCACGAGCATCATCACGACCATGACCATGATCACGAGGAGCATGAGCATCACCATCATCATGAGCATGATGAGAACTGCACATGCGGTTGCCACGATCACGATCACCATCATCACCATGCTGATGAAGTATTCGATACATGGGGAATTGAGACTCCTCACAAGTTCGAAAAGTCTACAATCGAAAAGGCTATGAAGGCATTTGCTGAGACAACAGACTACGGTACAATCATCCGTTCAAAGGGTATGGTTGAGGATGTTAACGGTGGTTGGATTTACTTCGACTTCGTTGACGGTGAATACGAGCTTAGAGCTGGCGAGCCAGACTACACAGGACGTCTTGTTGTTATCGGTGCAGATGTTGATGAGCACAAGGTTGAGGAGCTTTTCGGTCTTTAATCAGTAGTTCGTTAGATTTAGTTAATAGAGGTTAATATGGCAAAAGATATACCAGTTTATGTCTTTACTGGATTTATGGATAGTGGAAAAACTACCCTTATCCAGGAGACATTGTTTGAAAATGACTTCACTCAAGGTGGAGACGATAAAATCCTCATTTTGTCTTGTGAGGATGGCGATGTTGAATACGACATCGAAAAGCTTAAGACTATCAATGCAAAGGTTGCTACAATCGAGTCAGAGGATGAGTTCAATCTTGAAAATCTTACAAAGATTTCAAAGGAATATGATCCAGATGTAGTTTTCCTTGAGTACAACGGTACATGGGGCGTGGATCACATTTATGATGAGCCACTTCCAGAAGGATGGGTACCAGCGCAGTCACTTGCTACTGTAGATGCAACTACATTTGAAAACTACCTTAATAACATGCGTACCATGATGATGGAGCAGCTTTTTAAGGCAGAAGTAGTTATCTTCAACAGATGTACTGATGCTACACCAAAGTCTAAGTTCCGTGGTCAGATCAAATCAATGAACAGACCAGCACAAATCGTTTATGAGCGTGCAGATGGATCAATTGATGATTCACCAGAGGAGCTTCCATTTGATTTAAATGCAGATGTAATCGAGATTTCAGATGCTGATTATGCTTTGTGGTTTATGGATTGTATGGATGCGCCAAAGAAATACGATGGCAAGACAATCCACTTCACTGGTTTAGTTTACAATCCAAATGATGGCAAGCTTAGAAGAGATGTATTTATTCCAGGTAGATTTGCAATGACATGCTGTGTTGAGGATATTCAGTTCCTTGGCATGAAGTGTAAGTGGGATAAGGCATCTACTTTAGGCCACAGAAGCTGGATTGATATTACAGCTACAATCAAAGTAGAATTCGCAAAAGAATACAAAGGAAAAGGCCCTGTTCTCTATCCAGTATCGGTAGAGCCTACAGAAAAGCCAGAAGACGAATTGGTTTATTTTAGTTAAATAAAGTTACAGTCAATGTAACCCCACACAACATTCATAATAAAGGCAATTATCAATGATGTGTGGGGTAAACTTTTGCATAATAATAATTTTAAATATTTAAACTTTTATAAACGTAAATTTGCTTTAGCACTTTACAAAGCTAAAGAAATGATATACATTATATAGAAATGTGAAAAGGGAAGGAGTCTATTTTATGTATCAAATCTTAAAGAAGGAAATGCTTTCAGATAAGATTTACCTTATGGTAGTAAAAGCCCCTAGAGTTGCTTCAGGATGTCTACCAGGTCAGTTTATCATTGTTAAAATTGATGAAGAAGGAGAAAGAATTCCTCTTACAATATGTGATTACGATAGAAACGAAGGCACAGTTACTATTGTATTCCAGACAGTTGGTGCTTCAACTGAGCGCATGGCTTTACTTAACGAAGGAGATGCATTTGATGATTTCGTTGGTCCTTTAGGTCAGCCTTCAGAGCTTTGCATCGAGGCAAACCTTGAAGAGACAAAAAAGAAGAAAATTGTATTCATCGCAGGTGGTGTTGGAACTGCACCAGTATATCCACAGGTTAAGTGGCTCAAGGAGCACGGTGTTGATTCAACAGTTATTATCGGCGCTCGTACAAAGGATATCCTTTTCTACGAGGATGAGATGAGAGCAGTAGCTACAGAGCTTTATCTTGCTACAGATGATGGAAGCTATGGATTCCACGGCAATGGTTGCCAGCAGCTTCAGGCTCTTGTTGATGCAGGTAAGAGCTTCGACCACTGTGTTGCAATCGGTCCTATGATTATGATGAAATTTGTTTGCCTCCTTACAAAGGAGCTTGGCATCCCTACAGTTGTATCTATGAACCCAATCATGGTTGATGGTACAGGTATGTGTGGTGCTTGTCGACTTGTAGTTGGTGATGAAGTTAAGTTTGCATGTGTAGACGGTCCTGAGTTTGATGGTCATTTAGTTGATTTTGATCAGGCTATGGCTCGTGCTAAGCAGTACAAGACTGAAGAAGGAAGAGCTCTTCTTAAGCTTCAGGAAGGCGACACTCATCACGGTGGATGTGGAAATTGCGGAGGTGACAAATAATGGCAGATATGATGGTTAGAGTACCTATTTCTGAGCAGGATCCTAAGGTTCGTGCTACAAACTTTGATGAGGTATGTCTTGGATATACAGAGGAAGAGGCAGTTGCTGAAGCAAGCCGTTGCTTAAACTGCAAGAATCCTAAATGCGTAGGCGGATGTCCTGTTTCTATCAATATTCCTGCATTTATCGAGCAGGTTAAGAATCGTAACTTTGAGAGAGCATACGAAATTATTTCTGAGTCTTCAGCACTTCCTGCAGTATGTGGCCGTGTATGTCCTCAGGAATCACAGTGCGAAGGTCAGTGTGTTCGCGGAATCAAGGGTGAAGCCGTAGCAATCGGTAAGCTTGAGCGTTTCGTTGCTGACTGGGCTAGAGAAAACGGCATCAAGCCAAAGAACACATCTACTCCAAATGGTCACAAGGTTGCAGTTATTGGTTCAGGCCCTTCAGGTCTTACAGCAGCTGGCGATCTTGCAAAGGCTGGATACGATGTTACTGTATTTGAAGCACTTCACGAAATGGGTGGTGTATTAGTATACGGTATTCCTGAGTTCCGTCTTCCAAAGGACAAGGTTGTTAAAGCTGAAGTTGAGAACGTAAAGGCTCTCGGCGTTAAATTCGAAAAGAACGTAATCATTGGTCGTTCTATTACAATTGATGAGCTTATTGAACAGGAAGGCTTTGAAGCTGTATTTATCGGTTCAGGAGCAGGTCTTCCAATGTTTATGCATATTCCTGGCGAGCAGGCAAACGGAGTATTCTCTGCAAACGAATTCCTTACAAGAAACAATCTTATGAAGGCATTCAAGGAAGGATACGACACACCAATCGCTCGCGGAAAGAAAGTAGTAGTTGTTGGTGGTGGTAACGTAGCAATGGATGCAGCTCGTACAGCACTTCGTCTTGGAGCTGAGGTACACGTTGTATACCGTCGTAGCGAAGCAGAGCTTCCAGCAAGAGCAGAAGAAGTACATCATGCAAAGGAAGAAGGTGTAATCTTTGATCTTCTTCAGAATCCTGTAGAAATCCTTGTTAACGAGGAAGGTGCAGTTCGCGGATGTAAGATTATCAAGATGGAACTTGGTGAGCCAGACGCTTCAGGTCGTCGTAGACCAGTAGAAATCCCTGGCAGTGAGTACGAAATCGAATGTGACACAGTTATCATGTCACTTGGTACTTCACCAAACCCACTTATCTCCAGCACAACAGCTGGACTCGACACAAACAAGAAAGGGTGCTTAATTGCAACAGAAGATGGCGCAACCACAAAGACTGGCGTTTACGCCGGTGGTGATGCCGTAACTGGTGCCGCAACCGTAATCCTTGCTATGGGAGCCGGCAAAACAGCCGCAGCTGCCATCGACAAGTACTTCCAGTCAAAATAAACTCAAATTCCCATGCCCCTGGTAACCCCAGGGGCATTTTTGCACCCCGCCATAGTATATTTATCACCAGCCCCGGCCCCTAAGGCGGTCCCTACCACCAAATCCCTGCACATTGCATTCAGATTATGATTTTCTAAGTGGGCAGTGTCGCTTTCTTTATATGCAGGTGTTCTTTCAATTCTTTGCACTGCTAACGCCGATGTATGTAGCTAGGCAGACACTCTCTATTTTTAGAATTTATCTCCACAACAAACTTAGGAATAATTGCAGCGGCATTTGAAGTGAGCCTAGAAAATTAGAAAGGGATATTTTGAGATGATTATGCGCGAGGCGCCATGGACGGCGCCGAAAGCCCGACAACGAAATGGACTGAGTTAAAGGGCGGCGCATAAACATCCAAAATCCCCTTTCTAAATTTTCTTGGCAAACGGAGTATGAGCGCAATTATCCTAAATTTGTGTGGAGATAATAATAAGCCCAAAGGTGTCTGCCCTCTACATACATTGGCTTCGCATTGCAAAACCAATGAAAGGACACCTGCTAAAAGCTCCCTTTGCCCACTAAGAAAATCAATAATCTTCGCAAAATCGTGCAGGGATTTCGGTGGCAGGTACCTTCTTAGGGGCCGGGGCTGGCGTAGTTTTTTGGTGGCGGGGTGCAAAATGCCCGGAAGATGAGCGAGGGGCATGGGAGTTTTGGGCAGACAATAAGAAAGGGACTCCCGATTGGGAGTCCCTGTTGTTTTTGTAGTGAAAACAGTTCTTAGTCGAACTGTCCAAAGGCGTACTTGAAAAATGAAACTGGTTCAACGCCTTCCTGCTTCTTTCTTGCGCAGTATTTTTCGTAATCAGCATACACGCTGTACATTTGGAATGATACTTCTTCGAACATTCTAATTTCCTCCTAAAATCTCTCTTTATCTTTGTTACAGCAGATATATTAAACCCATATTTGTCATTTGTCAACAAAAACAATTTGAAGATATTGTGAAAATTGTATAAACGGAATTGTATTGAGATAGTTTCCAGACTTTAGTATAATTTAGCTATAGGAAACTGAATATATAAATTATAGTTTTTGGGAGTTTATGATGAACGAACGAATATTAGAGGGAGCCTTAAAGGTTTTCAGAGAAAAAGGTCCGAAATTCACAATGGATGATATTGCTTCAGAAATGAAAATGAGCAAGAAAACCATTTATACGATTTTCACAGATAAGAATGAGCTTATGTGTGAGATGATGAATTTTGCTTTTGACCTTATTAAAGAATCAGAGGATAAGATTTATTACGACAATAGTCTTACTAGAATAGAGAAGATTCGTAGCATTTTGTCTGTTTTGCCTGAGTCGTATTATGGCTTCGAGTATACAGCGATGCATCAGCTGGCTACAAAGTATCCTAAGGCATATGAGATTATGCAGGAGAGACTGGATAGCGGCTGGGACAAGACACTGGATCTTTTGAGGGGCGGCATTGCTGAAGGCGAAATTAGAGAAATCGACTTAAATATCTTCAAGCTTATGTATGAAGCCTGTGTAGAGCAGCTTTTAATGGGGGATTTCCTTCAGGGAAGTACAAAAGATTATCCAACAGCTTTGGCAGAAGTTGTTGATGTAATGGTAGACGGTATAATTGTAAAGGGATAATAATAAATGGCACAAAGAGTTTATTTAGACAGAAAGTGGAGATTTAATGAAAAATTTGATGAGGAAATGATAAGCCAGCCTATGAAGGAAAGCACACTTATCAATATTCCTCATACTGTAAAAGAGACACCTTTTTCATATTTTGATGAAGGTATCTATCAAATGGTTTCAGCTTACCAAAAGAGCATTTTTGCTCCTGCTCAGTGGGCTGACAAACTTCTTATTCTTACATTTGAAGCAGTTGGACATTGCTGTGACGTCTATATCAATGGCCGTCATATGAAGCATCATGAGTGCGGCTATACAGCATTTTCAATTGATGTATCAGATGTTCTTAATTTTGGTGAAGAGAACCTTATCACAGTAAAGGTCGATTCCAGAGAAAGTCTTAACCAGCCTCCATTTGGTTATGTAGTTGATTATATGACTTATGGCGGCATCTATAGAGATGTTTATTTCGAAGTCAAAGAACAAACCCATTTTAAGAGCCTGTTTGTTCAGCCTTCATTGTTAGAGCGAGTTTCTACAAGCAAGAGAACTCCAAAGCAAATCAAAATGATGAAGGTTCAGGGTATACTTAAAACTGAATGTATTCTTTCTGAAAACATTTACGAGCTTGCTGTTGATGAGCATGTTTTTATTAGGCAGTATTTAGACGAGGATTTGTTGATATCTCAGCCTGTTGGTGGCCTTGAAAAAGTAGAGGATGGATATCTACTGAATCTTACAACAGCGCCTACCACTGTTAAGCTTTGGGATGTTGAAAGCCCACATCTATATCAGATTAAGACACAGCTTGTTATTGATGACAATGTTGTAGATGAGCATGTTGAAACTATCGGTTTCAGAAGCTCAGAATTCAGAAAGAATGGCTATTACCTAAACGGTAGAAAGCTAAAGCTTAGAGGATTAAACAGACATCAGTCATATCCTTATGTTGGATATGCAATGCCAGAGTCTATGCAGCGTTTGGATGCCAAGATTCTAAAAGAAGAATTGGCACTTAATGCTGTTCGTACTTCACATTATCCTCAGTCACATTATTTTATTGATGAATGTGACAAATTAGGATTGCTTGTATTTACAGAGATTCCTGGATGGCAGCACATTGGTGATGCTGATTGGAAAAACATCGCTGTAGAAAATACAAAGGATATGGTTATTCAGTATCGCCATCATCCTTCAATCATCCTTTGGGGTGTACGTATAAACGAATCTCAGGATGATGATGAGTTCTACACTAGAACAAACGAGGTGGCTCACAAATATGACCCTACACGCCCTACAGGCGGCGTTAGAGCCCATGCAAAGAGCTCGTTGCTAGAAGATGTCTATACATACAATGATTTCGTTCATTCAGGCGCTAACAAGGGCTGCTCGAAGAAATCAGATATCACATCCAACGATGAAAAACCTTATTTGGTTAGTGAGTACAATGGTCATATGTACCCAACAAAGACTTTCGATGCTGAGGAGCACAGACAGGAACATGCAATGAGACATGCAAATGTTCTTGATGCCATTGCTGGAGAGCCTGATATAGCAGGTTCATTTGGATGGTGCATGTTTGACTACAACACACATAAGGACTTCGGTTCCGGCGATAGAATCTGTTATCACGGCGTAATGGATATGTTTAGAAATCCAAAGCTTGCAGCTTCAGTCTATTCTGCTTTTTCAGAGATGGACACTGTGCTTGATATCACTACAAGCTTTGATATCGGTGAGCATCCAGCCTGCAACAGAGGAAAGTCATACATCATTACAAATGCAGATTCTGTAAAGATGTACAAGAACGATGTGCTTATTAAAGAATACTTCCCATCAGATAGCAAATACGAAAACCTCAAGCATGGTCCAATTCTCATTGATGACTTTGTTGGTGATGCAGTAGAGCAGGATGGAGAATTCACAAAGGGTCAGGCCAAGCTTATTAAAAAGGCTTTAAATGATGTTACACTTGGGGGATTCAAGATTACACCATCACTTGCTTGGACAGCATTTAGACTAGTTGTTTTCCATCATGTGAGCCCAAGCAAAGCGGTTCCAATTTACAACAAGTTTATTGGTGACTGGGGTGGAGAATCTAGAGAATACAAATTCGAAGCTATCAAGGATGGTAAGGTAGTTAAGACTGTTAAAAAGGCAGCTGTTACAAAGGCTCATATCAATGCCAAAATCAGCCATACACTTTTGACAGAGCTTCACACATATGATGTGGCTCAGGTTCGCATCACAATAGCTGATCAAAATGACAATCAGCTGTATTTCTTTGGTCAGCCGGTTTCTTTTGAGGTTGAGGGGCCTTTTGAAATTATCGGACCAAAGGTGGTATCACCAATGGGTGGTTCCACAGGAGTATATATCAAATCTATAGGTGAAGATGGAGACGGAAAGCTTACAATTTCATGTGATGGATTGGAACCAGTTGAAATCGGTATATCTGCAGAATGTTTAATTAATTAAGGGGTAAAAAGATGCAAGACAAAAGTAAAGTAATTTTTGGAAACGTAATCTCAGATAAGGATTACAAAAAAGCATGTAAAACAAAAGAAAAGAACATCAAGAAATATGGTGATGATTCAAACGTGGATTACAATATCGTAATTGCGAAGAATGATCACATTGGAGATTCTCTTGGCGTATATGACGTTCTCTTAAAGGACGGCGAATCAAAGGAAGCTTTTGATACTGAGAAGGGTGTTATCGTTGGTAATATCCGTATGGGATTTGGTCATTATCGTATTTCCATGGCTATGGCATCAGCTGCAAAGTCTATGGGCTACACACCATATTGGATGGATTTAAATGGCTATCCACAGACTACCTGCACAAAGGTTATCAGCGCTCAGAATGATTTGTATTCACTTGGTTCAAGACTTTCAAAGAACAAGCTTTTCAACAAGTTTATTTGGGAGCCAGCAAACTATGAGTGGTTTAGAAAGCTTTCTTACAACTCTTCAGACCAGAAGAATGCTGAGCTTATGGCTACAGTTTACAAGAATGTTCCAAAGGAGATTCCTGTTATCGGAACACATGCATGGCCAGCTCAGGCTGCTGTACATGCAGGGATGAAGTATGTTGTAAATGCTATTCCAGACAACTGGCCAATGGCTCTTCATTTTGCTGAGGGCGCAGTTCATGCTATTCAGTGTAAGAATGCATATATGGGATACAGAATCTGCAACGGTATGGCAGGAGATGCAGTTTGCAAGCCAATGCCAAATGATTCTTTAGTATACACAGGTCACTACATTGACCACGAGCTTGTTTCAAATATCGAAACAGATTGCCAGGCTCGTCTTGATAGAAAGAAGAATGGCAAGCCAATGCGTTTCCTTCTTACAATCGGTGGCGCTGGTGCACAGAAAGAAATCTTTGCTGCAATCATCAAGTATTTATTGCCAGAGATTAAATCACATCGTGCAGCTTTATATGTAAATGTTGGCGATTACAAGAATGTATGGGATGATTTGATGGCAGAAATCCCTCAGATGAAGGATGTAGTTACAGAGCACTTCAATGAGTTTGATGCTACAACAAAGTTCGCTGAGGAAGCTTTGACAGGTGATGTTGAGGGCATCCACGGATTCTATCACGAAAACATTTTTGAAGCAGTTTACTGCACAAACTTACTTATGCGTAGCTGCGATGTACTTGTTACAAAGCCATCAGAGCTTGCGTTCTATCCAGTGCCTAAGCTTTTCATTAAGCGAGTTGGAAAGCACGAGATGTGGGGCGCTATTCACTCAGCAGAAATGGGTGATGGAACACTTGAGTGTAGAGACATTCCTCATACACTTCAGATGATAGATTTATTTATGCAGGACGACAGACTTCTTACAGATATGTGTGAGAGCATCAAAGTTAATAAGACTATTGGGGTTTATGATGGTGCTTATAAGGTTGTTGAGCTTGCCATGGGGCTTAAGAATAAGAACTAGTTAGGAGGAGAGTATAATGGCAGAAAAAAGAAGTTTATCGGGAGTTGAAAAATTTGCCTATGGTATAGGAGCTGTTGGAAAAGACATGGTTTACATGCTTTCAGCTTCATACGTACTTTACTATTTCCAGGACATCATGGGAGTCAATGCAATTGCGATGGGTATTATCCTTTTGGTTGCCCGTGTATTCGATGCATTCAATGATCCAATCATGGGTGTAATTGTTGCAAAGACAAAGACTCGTTGGGGAAAGTTCCGTCCTTGGCTTTTAATTGGAACTATTACAAATACAGTTCTTTTGATTTTAATGTTTTCTGCACCACCAGCAGCTACAGCTAAGGGGCTTGTTGCTTACGCAGCTGTTACTTACATCATGTGGGGCGTTACATACACTATGATGGATATCCCTTACTGGTCAATGGTTCCAGCATTTACAGATAGCGGTAAGGAGCGTGAGGGCTTATCAGCACTTGCTCGTTCATGCGCTGGTGTTGGTTCTGCACTTGTTACAATTGTTACAGTTATGGCTGTTGCAGCTCTTGGTTCAAAAGCAGCAGCAAACAGCACAGATAATATTTTAAAGACATTTGATTCTAGCAATACTAACTTCAGTGTGTATGTTGTAGAGCGTGATGCAGACGGAAATCCTACATCAAACACAAGCACAGTTATGGGAAATGATATTGTTCTTAATGTAACAGGTATCCAGAAGGTATTTGACGGTGTTGTAGATGAAGAAAACGGCTACAATGGCGTTGTATCTTTCAATGGAGACAACACAAACTACAGCTTTACATATGGTGATACTACTTATGTAGAGGGAGATGATTGTGATATTAACGTAGCTATGGATAGCGTCGACTCAGGAGCTGTTGCAGTTGCAATTTATGTTCCTAGTGATGCATTCAACCAGCTTATGAATGGTGAAGTTGATCTTAGCAAAATGACAATTGATATGACTTCTACAATGGAAGTTGAGCGTCTTGGTTTCAAGTATTTCTCAATCATCATCGGTGCATTATTTATTCTCTTTATTGGCATCACATGTGCATGCATAAAGGAAAAGTCTACAGTAGATATGCAGACAGCATCAATTGGTCAGATGTTTAAGGCTCTTATCCAGAATGATCAGGCTATGACAATTGTTATAACAATCGTTCTTGTAAACACTGCACTTTACATTACATCAAACCTTTTGATTTACTTCTTCAAATACGATTTAGCAGGAAGCAATTGGCAGGGAAATTACACATTATTCAACACATTTGCAGGTGGTATGCAGATTCTTGCAATGATGATTTTATTCCCTCTTCTTAGAAAAGCCTTTACAACACTTCGTATTTTCTATATTTGCGTAGCAGCAGAAATAGTAGGATACATCGTTCTTCTTGTAATGGCACTTAGCGGAGTTACAAACGTATTTATTTTCTTCTTACCAGGCTTCCTTATCATGTCTGGCGCAGGAATTCTTAACGTTGTAGTCACAGTATTCCTTGCAAATACAGTAGATTACGGTGAGCTTAAGAACTATCGTAGAGACGAATCAGTTATTTTCTCTATGCAGACATTCGTTGTTAAGCTTGCATCTGGTATTGCAGCTCTTGTTGCATCAGTTTGTCTTGCTATTTTCAATATCCAGAAGGATAGTGCAGCAACACTTGATGTGGCTGGTCTTCAGGCAAAGGTTGCAAACAGTGGACTTCTTGAGTCTATTGATGCAAATTCAGTAATCGGACTTAGAATGATTATGACAGTCGGACCAACAATCGTTCTTGTTATTGCATTCTTGTTCTTTAGAGCAAAATACATTTTGACTGATGAAAAGCTTGCTGAGATTTCAGACGAATTAAAAGCTCGTAAATAAAATATATGTTAAGATTAATCTTGTAATTTTTACAGGAGTTGGAGGTTTTTAGATGATTAAAGCTGATGGAAAGGTATTTTTCTTAAATACCAAGTCAACAACATACGCATTTCGCGTAATGGAAACAGGTCAGCTGGAACATATGTATTACGGAAGGCTCATCAATTGCGATGAGCCATCTGTGCTTAAAGAAAAGCGTGCATTTGCTCCAGGCAATACTATTACATACGATGATGCACACCAGGATTTAACATTAGAGGATGTTAGACTTGAGCTTTCTGCAATTGGTAAGGGCGATTTAAGAGAGCCTATGCTAGAAGTAGTTTGTGCTGACGGAAGCACATCATTGGACTTCGTTTATGATTCATATGAGGTTATTTCAGGAAAGCCTGAGTTCAAGACTTTGCCAAGCTCATACGACGAATCAGGCAAGGTAGAAACTCTCAACATTACAATGAAGGATAAGAATCACGGATTCACATTGATTCTTTCATATTCAGTGTTTGAAGAGTGCGATGTGATTACTCGCTCTGCCAAGTTTATAAATACTTCAGATGAAAGCGTTCGCCTTACACGTATGCTTTCAATGCTTATGGATTACGATCATCCAGGCATGAAAATCACATCATTCCACGGTGGCTGGACACGTGAGATGAACAAGAGTGATATTGTTCTTCCAGCTGGTAAGTTTGTTAATGCATCATTTACAGGCACTAGCTCAAACAGATGCAATCCTTTATTTATGATTTCTGAGCCAGATTCCGGGGAGGAGTCTGGAGATGTTTGGGGATTTAACTTACTTTACTCTGGTAATCATTACTCAGCTACAGAAGTTTCTTCATTTAAGAAGACAAGAGTTGTATATGGAATCAATCCTCAGAACTTTGCATGGGATTTAGCAGCAGGAGAGGAATTTGAGGCACCGGAAGCAGTTCTTACATATTCAGCAGCTGGTTTCAGACAGATGAGCCTTAATATGCATGATTTCGTTCGTGAGCATATTACACGTGGCCCATGGAAAAAGAAGGAACGCCCAGTCCTTATCAATAGCTGGGAGGCTTCTTATTTCGATTTCACTGAGGGGTCACTTCTTAAGCTTGCAAAGACAGCTAAGAATGCTGGCGCAGAATTGTTCGTTATGGATGATGGCTGGTTCGGCGATAGAAACGACGATCACAGAGCCCTTGGCGATTGGGATATTGTTAATAAAAAGAAGCTTCCAGGTGGCTTGGAAGGTCTTTCAAAGAAGGTAAATGACCTTGGTCTTATGTTTGGTCTTTGGGTTGAGCCAGAGATGATTAACGTTGATAGTGAGCTTTACAGAAAGCATCCAGATTGGGCTATCGATATTCCAAACATGGATCATTCAGAGGGACGTTTCCAGCGATTGCTTGACCTTTGCAACCCAGAGGTTGTAGATTACATGATTGACAGAATGAGCGAAGTATTCTCTACACCTGGTCTTTCATACATCAAGTGGGATATGAATAGAAACTTCTCGGATTACTATTCAAAGTATCTCCCAGCTGATAAGCAGCTTGAGGTTAGCCATAGGTATGTTCTTGGCTTCTACAGACTGTTAAAGACATTGGCTGAACGCTTCCCAGAGATTCTGATGGAAGGCTGCGCTTCAGGTGGAAACAGATTCGACCTTGGTGTACTTTGCTACTATCCACAGATTTGGGCAAGTGATAATACAGATGCTGTCAGCAGACTTGCAATCCAGGACGGATACTCATATGGATATCCACAGTCTACATACACAGCACATGTTTCTGCATGTCCAAACCATCAGACACTTCGTGTTACACCACTCGAATCACGCTTTGCCGTAGCAAGCTTTGGTGTACTTGGATATGAGCTCAATCTTAACGATATGAAGTCGGAAGATATAGCAGCTGTTAAGGCACAAATCGAGCTTTACAAGCAGTATCGTAAGACATTGCAGTTTGGCGATTTCTATCGCCACAGAGCGGACAACATTTATCAGTGGAGCATCGTTGATAAGGACAAATCTACATCTGTTTCAATGCTTATGCAGCGAGAAATCGTAGCAGGAGACCAGTACTTGAAGCTTGAGATGGCTGGCCTTGATCCACAGACAAAGTACCACTTCTTTGGACGCAAGCTTGAATATAACGTAAAGGGATTTGGAGATTTGGTAAATACAGTTTCTCCAATTCATATTAAGCAGGATTCACTTGTACATAATTTTGTTGCAAAGTTTGTAAAGATGCCTGGTGAAATAGAAGATTACGTGGCTTATGGAAACACACTTAATTCTAACGGAGTTAAGCTTGTACAAAGCTTCGTAGGTACCGGCTTCAATGAAGAAGTTCGCTACTTCCCAGACTTCGGGGCTCGCCTCTACTTCGTGGAGAAAGCAGAATAGCTATATATAAAAAGAACCAGTAACTATCAAGCTCTATATGTTACTCAAGGAGAACTTTCCATGTTCGACGGAGTAATATATAGGCTTGAGAGTGTAACTGGTTCTTTTTAATTTTACTCTGTTACAGTACTTTCGATACTGAAGTAGTTCATCTTATCGTTTAGGCTTACGGCAAGGTCCTTGAGCTCGGCTGCGGCCTCATTTATCATAGCGAATGTTGTGTTGAGCTCTTCCATAGAAGCAGTTGTCTCCTGTGAAGATGCTGCATTCTGTTGAGAAATAGCAGAGAGCTCTGAAATAATATCATTGAAGCTTGCCTTAAGGTTGTTAAGAAGTTCAACCTTATCAGCAATTGTCTTTGTACTAATATCAACGCTGTTTACGTTGCTAACAACACCGTCCATATCTGTCTTTGTGCTGTTAAGCTGAGCGTTTTGCTTGTTGAATGCTACGTTAAGCTTTTCAATTGTATCAACACTCATCTGTGATTCTTCTACAAGCTTATCTACGATTCCATTAATTGAAACAGCTGCATCCTTTGACTGGATAGCCAGGGAACCAATTTCAGAAGCAACAACGGCAAATCCTCTACCGTATTCTCCAGCTCTAGCAGCCTCGATAGAAGCGTTAAGAGAGAGAAGATTAGTCTGCTCTGAAATAGATGTGATAGCACTTGAAGCATCAGCGATATTTTTAACAGCATCGTTTGTAGCCTGAATCTGGCTGTGAATCTCTGTCATGGCTACCATAACCTGTTCGTTCTGAAGCATAAGCTCGTTGATTGCATCAACAGTGTGGTTTGCATCTTCAAGCATTTCTGTTGCAGCCTTTGAAAGCTCCTTAACACTTGAAGTGATATCATCAATGCTTTCGCCCATTTCTGTAGTGTTTGATAATGAGTTTTCAACGTTTTCAGCCTGAGCAACGGCGCCCTTGCTGATATCTTCTACAGCGTTAGCAACCTGATCTGCTACATGAAGAGCAGTATCAGCTGATGTTGCAAGGTTTTCTCCAGACTTTGTAACTTCTTCTGAAAGATCAAGAGTTGTCTGGATGACATCTGTAAGCTTATCACGAAGCTCAGCAGAACTTTCTGCGATTACACCAATTTCATCAGTTCTGTCAAATGTCTGGTTATCTATGTAGAATGAAAGCTCACCGTCTTCAAGCTTCTTTAAACCATCAACGATATCCTGGATAGCCTTTGTAGATCTATGAACTAACCATTTTCCAATTGAAAGGTTAAGGAAGAAGAAGAAGACATAAACTCCCATGATGATTAAGCGAGCATGCCACAAAGCAGCTTCTACTGAAGTTGTATCTCTACCTGCAAATACCATACCTACAATTGAACCGTCGGAATTAGTAAGAGGTATGTAGTATGCGTACCATTTTCCTTCGATGCCATCTATAGAAAAGTTTGTTGCAAGATATTCTTCTCCGTTTGTGAGAACTTTTTCCACTACAACATCTGAGGCTTTTGTTCCTTCCATACGCTCACCAGTCTCAGAATCAACAAGAGAAGTGATGTAACGGGTATCTCCGTAGAAGACTGTAAAATCCATTCCGGTCTTCTCGTGCAAGCTATCAAGCTGTGCCTGGAAATCATCGTGTACAGCAAAATTTGCTTTAAGAATAGTTCCATTTGAAGCAACTGACCAATCACCGTTCCATTCGTGGTCCATTGCATCCATAAGGAATACTGCAGATGCATGAAGCTCTTCCTCGAAAGAGTCATAATATGCTTTCTTGACGAAAGTGATACCAATAATGGCGATTGTTGTGGCCATAAGTAATGCTAACGCAGAAGCTAATAATAATATCTGGCGCACTAATTTCTTGTTCTTTTTCATGTTAAACCTTTCCGATTGCAATACAATCAAACTCGACAATAAAATAAGCATGGGACATATAATATGACACCATGCTTAGAATTCGAGTGTATATTTTAAGTAGTTGCAACTGGCTGACATTTTAAAGTCCCTATAGTTTTGCGTCGCAAGCTTTCGCTTGTTTTGCCCATATAAAGTGTTTGTTCACAAATATTTCACAATTTGCTTGAAAACAGTCACAATTATATATGCTGATTTTTAGATTGGCAACTACTTTTGTTAATTGTTTATCATTTTTGACAGTTTTGCATAATTGAATTGGTTTATAGAATAATTTTATTGTACATGCTTATCAATATAATTGCTTCTGTACTTGCTGTATACAATCTTCTGAGATTTGTAAAGGCCTGTATAGCCTGATACCCAATAGCTGAATGCTACGGCCAATAAGAAGTAAGGCATTGGCTCGTAACCAAAGAGCTCGAAGCAAATCAAAAGGCTGGAGATAGGGCAGTTGGTAACACCACAAAACAGAGCGCCCATTCCTACAGCAGCCATTAGAGCTGGAGGGAATCCTATTAAACCACCGATTGCTGCTCCAAGTGTAGCACCGATGAAAAGAGTAGGAACAATTTCACCACCTTTATAGCCACAAGACAATGTGAGAGTGGTAAACACCATTTTTAGAAGGAATGCACCTAGTCCAATTGATGCACCTGTGAAGCAGGACATTATTATAGAAGAACCTGTGCTGTTGTAGGTTTGATTTCCAACCAATAATGTAAGAACCAAAACTGAAGTACCACCGACAACAGCTTTAATATAAGGATTAATGATTTTGCCGCTAAGGAATTCTTCGTATTTGTGGAGCATAGTGCAGAATAATATAGAAGCAAATCCACATATTATTGCAAATATACAGATGATAATAGCTGTTTTTATTGTAAACTTTGGAATAACCTCAATTGGGTAAATTTCAGCGCCAAGTCCAAAGTATGCAGCAATGTATCTTGCTACAAGGGAAGAAATAACGCATGGAACAAGTGCAGCGTAGTGCATGATTCCAACTGAAATAACCTCCATGGAGAAAATAGCAGCTGCCATTGGTGTGCCGAATAAAGCAGAAAATGCTGCGCTCATGCCGCACATAATCATTGTCTTTTTGTTGGTATCACTAAGGTGAAGGACACGTCCAATACCATTTCCGATGGCACCGCCCATCTGTAAAGCGGCTCCCTCACGACCTGCAGAACCACCTACCAAGTGAGTAATTAATGTAGCTATAAAAATAAGTGGAGCAAGTCTAAATGGAAGACGCTCATCTGACTGAATAGCAGCAATAACAGTGTTTGTTCCGCTGTCTTTTACCTTAAGAATCTTCTTATATATAAATGTGATTATAACTGCGCCAACTGGCAAAAAATATATAAGCCATGGATTGGATTCACGGACAGATATGACTTTTCGCATGCTAAGTCCAAAGGCGGTAGCAAATAATCCTACTAGAACACCTATTACGATGGATGCGATTGTCCAGCTGAAAACAGACATTGCTCGATGACCATTGTGATCGATTTTGTGAAATAACGTTTCTTTAAATTCTCTATTATCCATATTTTCCCTCTTTGAATTTTATATATTGTATGCTAACACAAATACATTGACTTTGCCTGATAAAATATACAAAATTATTGTAGAAACATTATTTGGGAGACAATATGGAAAACGTATTTATTGTAAACAAAGCGAGTAGAACAGGAAAAGCTGAAGGTGTTTGGAATAAGATAGAAGAATATCTTATAAGTGAAGGCGTAGATTACGAGGTTCACTTTACAGCCAAGGCTTATGATGCAACTGAATTTGCAAAGAATGCTACATCTTCAGGAGAGGATGTTCATTTATTTGTTATGGGTGGAGATGGCACTTTAAATGAAGCTCTTAATGGAATAGTAGATTTTGAACATACCTTATATACACCGCTACCATCAGGCTCTGCCAATGATTTTGTTAAGGGCATCGGATTGGAAGGAAGCACCCTTGATATTTTAAAACGAGCCCTTAAGGATGATGGTTTCAAAAGCATTGATATAGGAAAGGTTACTTATAATAAAGATGGAGAAGAGCAAAGCAGACTCTTTGGGGTTAGCTCTGGTATAGGGGTAGATGCCTATGTTTGTTTGCAGGCGCTCACTAGTAAGCTTAAGACTTTCTTAAACAAATTTGGCCTTGGCTCAGCTACATACGGCCTTCTTACTGTTGGTGACATTTTTACAATGCCATTTTCAGATGCAGTTGTTACTACCTATTTTGATGGAGAAAAAGAGGAGCGAAATATTAAAAGTACCATCTTTGCGGCAGCTATGAATTGCCCGGCGGAGGGCGGTGGCATTCCTATGGCTCCAAAGGCCACAGTTGACTCCGGATATCTTACAGCTTTTATTGCTCATGACATAAGCAGAATAAAATGCTTCGGTTTGCTACCATTTTTGGTTGCAGGTAAGCATGAGGGGAAGAAGGGATTTGATTTATTAAAATTTAATAAATTGGAGATATCTATGAATGACCAAATGTGTGTACACGCAGATGGAGAACATGTTGGATTTTATAAAAAAATCACCTTTGAATGTTTGCCCTCAAAGTTGAAAATTAGGGGTTTTTAAGGAATACAAATTCTTAAAAATGTATTAAATTTTTATTAAGTAAATCATTGTTATTTTCTTGACGACCAAGTATAATAGAAACCGAGGGAAAGAGAAGAAGTTTCTCTTTTAATTTCTAATAATTATTAAGGAGGATGGATATGTTTTTCCAAATCACTAATCTTTGGCAGATCCTTGGCTGGTGCCTTGTATTTGCAGGATTAATTCTCATGAACGAACTCGGCCGTCGTACAAAGGTCGGCGGAATGATTATCTTTGTAATCATCCCATGTATTCTTACAGTATATTTCATTCTTGCACACGTTGGTTTATTCGGCGGTGCAGCAAACCCAACTGTTGCTTATATGGATGGTTGGTTCCACTACTTCAAGCTCTACGCAGCAGATATCGGATGCGTCGGCTTCATGATGATTAAGTATAAGTGGGGCATTGGTAAAGAAAAATGGTTTGCTTGGTGGCCATGGTTCATCGTAGCAGCAAACATCATGATTGCTAATGTTTCAGATATGGAGTCTGCTCTTGCAGCATACTCAATCACAGGTGACCTTTCAGGTGCTTGGTGGTGCTCAAACGAAGGTGTATTCATCTACGGTGGATGGTGGAACGTTGTTAACGCTCTCGCAGGTATGATCAACATCTTCTGTATGACAGGTTGTGTAAAGCTTTACACATCAAACGACAAGAATCAGGCAGATATGATTTGGCCAGATATGACAATCTGGTTCATCATCGCATATGATGTATGGAACTTTGAGTACACATATCTTAACCTTCCTACACATACATGGTACTGTGGTGTTGCACTTCTTCTTGCTCCTACATTTGCTAACGCACTTTGGAACAAGGGTGCATGGATCCAGAACCGTGCTAACACACTTGCAATCTGGTGTATGTGGGCTCAGGTAGTACCTCTCTTCCAGTTAAAGGGTACATTCGCAGCTGTACTTCCACGTGTATACGGTGGCGCTACAGAAGCTGGTGTTACAACAATGGATCTTTATGAGAAGGCTATCGCTCTTTACAACGCAGGCCAGGGCAAGACAGCAGCAGCAAACGAAGCTATCGCAGCAATGGGTATCACAGCTGATCCTTCAATGCAGGGATTCGTAGCTATGATGGCACTTGCAATTAACGTTGTATGTATCTCTGTTATCATCAGAAACGCAATCAGAATCGGTGGAAACCCATATTCAAACTGCGTATTCGAAGGGACAAAGGACTTCGACGAGGCTATGGCTCGTGCAGCAAAATAATTCATGAGACTTTAAGGCATCCGCTTAGGCGGGTGCCTTTTTTGTGTTCATCAATATTTAGTGAATGGTATTTTAAATTCATCTAAATATAGGTATAATATTCACAAGAATATGAAAGACTGCGAGTGAGCAGCCTGTTGGGAGAGAATAATGTATAAAGTTTACTATATAATGCATAGCAGCTTCTTGGTGGAGCTTGATGATAGATATTTGTTATTTGATTATTTTGATAAGTCGGTGGTGGCAGATACTGTTCAGTTTCATGGTTGCCTGCCTGAGCTTAATCCTAATAAATATCTCTATGTTTTTGCGAGTCATAGTCATAAGGATCATTGGTGGCTTGAAAATCTTCGTCTTGCTGATTCAAGAGATAATATCAAGTTTATTTTGTCGAAGGACATTAGATTAGGCCGCAACTATCTTATTAGAAATGGCTTTGATTTATCCATAAAAGATAAGATTCAGTTTGTAACATCTATGAAGAAGTATCAGGTGGATGATATGACCATAGAAACCCTTCGTTCTACAGATGCGGGAGTGGCATTCGTAATCAGCGTAAAGGGCATGAACATTTACCATGCAGGGGATTTAAACTGGTGGAATGCTGAAGGTCGAGGGGAGCTATACGGAGAAGTATACGGTCGCGAGTACAAGCGTGCTTTGAAATCTATTTTAAACAAGCATTTTGATATAGGATTTGTCCCATTGGATTCTCGAATGGGTGAGGATGGATATTTCCTTGGCTTGGATTACTTCATCAAAAACATCGATTGCGACAACATCTTCCCTATGCATATGTGGGGAGATTACAAATGGATTGAAAGATTTAAAAGTCGTCCAGATATTGCAAATCTTAGGGAGAGAGTTGTGGATATAGACAGAGAAAATATGATTTTTGAGATAGAGGACTAGAATGGTTTTTAGCAAGAGTCTTACAGCGGAAGAATTTAATCCAGAGATTATCATGAATTCTGGCCAGGTTTTTAGAATGAAGAAAGAGACTGCCGGTGCTGATGGCATGCCTGATACCTACAGTGCCTGTTCAGGAGACAATGATGTTTACTTTTATTTAAATAAAGAGAAGGACACATGGGATTTTGCCTGCGAAGAAAGCCAGTGGGATTTCTGGTGCAGATATTTTGATTTCGACACAGATTACACTTCTTACAACAATATCATCCGCAAAAGCGATGATAAGTTTTTAAAGGATTCATTGAAGGATGCTTTCGGAATGCGTATCCTCAGGCAGGATTTGTGGGAGGTTTTCATATCTTATGTGATTTCTCAGAATAACAACATTCCTAAGATAAAGAAATCCATCCAGATTCTGTGTGATAGATATTCAGATGGAATTCATTTTCCAAAGGCTGATGTGCTGGCGTTTATTCCAGAAGCGGAGCTGATGGATGGCACAGCCCTGGGCTATCGCGCAGATTACATAAAAGGAATATCGGAAAGAGTAGCAGCGGGAATGCTTGATATTGAAGCTATTAGCAAGCTACCTTACCAGGAGGCTATGGATGCCCTGCTTAAAATCAAGGGCGTAGGGCCTAAGGTGGCAAATTGCATTATGCTTTACGGATTCCATTTTATGGAAAGCTATCCAATTGATACATGGATGAAGAAGATTATCTCGGAAGATTACAGTGATTACACAAAAGATGCTTATCTTGATTATATAAATAAAGAGTATCCTGGCTTTCAGGGGTATGTTCAACAATTACAGTTTTATCATAAGAGAAAAGGCTGAGTAATGTTTAAATATCATATTATTGCACTTTTATTAGGAACCATATTGGATTATGTATTTGGAAATATATATTGTATGTGGAATCCTTTCGACACAATTAAAGATTGGGTAAAGTTTTTGGATAGAGCCTTGCTGGGTGATGAGATTATCCTTCTGGAGAAGTCAAAGCAGCGCAGCCTTGGGGCTTGGTTGATTATTCTTGTTGTATTTCCAGTATTTGCCGGCATTACCTTTTTTACAATGCTTACATATGAAATTCACCCATGGTTTGGTGTGCTTTTTGAGGCTTTGGCCACCTACTATTGCTTGAATTTCAATAGATTATACTATGGTGGACTTGGCGTAGTTGCAGATTATTATGGAAACGGTGCAGCTGCAATGAAGCACACTGCTAGCCTTTTGATTGGACGCCAGGTGGAAGTTGATACAGAAGAAGGCATAACATCCGATACTATCACCTACATTGCAAACGAAGCGTCGGATAGTGTGCTGTCACCATTGTTTGTAATGTTTTTGTTTGGCCCTGTTGGCGGATTTATCTACAGAGCCCTTGATATTATAGAAGGGCAGATTGGCACCTTCGAAACAGGCACATACAATGCTAGATACGATTATTTCGGTCAGCCTATTGTAAAGCTTAATTCAATAATTGATTATTTGCCATCAAGATTTAGCGGTGCTCTTGTAGTGTTTTGCGCAAGACATACTTTCGGCGGATTCAACGGCAAAAACGCCAGATTCATTCATCTGCGAGATAGAAAAAAAGCTATTTCTGCATTTGCAGGAGCCTTGGAAATCGGGTTGGATGATGGCAAGATAGGAGATTTTGATAAGCCAATTCAGGCATCAGATATAAATAAAGCAGTAAATCTACTGAAAAATAGTTTTATGGTATGCCAGGCATTTTTCGTGATTTTATTGTTATTTTTCTGAATTACGGGTGGAATTTAAAAATACTTTGGATTATAATTTAACCAAGTATGTAATATAGGTTTAATTGGCTATAAATATTGTGATTAGGAGGAATTGCTATGTCTGCATTTTTATCTAGTTTTGCAAGTTATCTGATTAAAATGATCATACTAGTTGCTATAGGTGTTTGTGGCGGTTTTATTGGAATTAAGCTCCGCCAGTCTAGCGACAGGAAGAAGGGTGTTTCTGAGCAAGTAACAGAGGCTTCTTCCGAAGAATAATATTTGGAGGACTATTGTTTTGAATACCGGTGTTAATGATTTACGACGCGCCTACTTGGAGTTTTTTGAGAGCAAGGGTCACCTTTGCCTCAATAGTTTTTCTCTTGTACCACATAATGATAACAGCTTATTGCTTATCAATGCTGGTATGGCACCACTTAAGCCATACTTTACTGGACAGGAGATTCCACCTCGTAGACGCGTTACAACATGTCAGAAATGTGTTAGAACAGGAGACATTGACAATGTAGGTAAGACGGCTCGCCATCTTACTTTTTTTGAGATGCTTGGTAATTTCTCATTTGGTGATTATTTCAAGCATGAGGCAATTGCCTGGTCATGGGAATTCCTTACAGAGGTTCTCAAACTAGACAAAGACAGACTTTATCCTTCTATCTACGGAGAGGATGAAGAAGCCTTCGAAATCTGGACAAAGGAAATCGGTGTAGCTCCAGAGCGCATCACTCGTTTCTATCGTGATCCAGAGACAGGCGAATGCGACAATTTCTGGGAGCATGGTGCTGGCCCTTGCGGTCCTTGCTCAGAGATTTACTATGATCGTGGAGAAAAATACGGATGCGGCAAGCCAGATTGTAAGGTTGGTTGCGATTGCGACCGCTACATGGAGGTATGGAACAACGTATTTACTCAGTTTAATGGCGATGGCCATGGCGGCTACGAAGAATTGGAGCAGAAGAACATCGATACAGGTATGGGTCTTGAGAGACTTGCTGTAGTTATGCAGGATGTTGATTCTGTTTTCGATATCGATACTATGAAGGCAATCCGTGACAAGATTTGCGAGATGTCAGGAAAGAAGTATCAGGTAGATGCTCTTGACGATGTTTCAATCCGTCTTATCACAGATCATATCCGTTCATCTACATTCCTTGTATCTGATGGTGTTACACCTTCAAACGAGGGTAGAGGATACGTACTTCGTCGTCTTATCCGTCGTGCAGCAAAGCATGGTCGTGCACTTGGAATCCAGGGCACATTCATGGCTAAGCTTGCAGAGACAGTTATCAATGAATGTAAGGATGGTTATCCAGAGCTTTGGGAGAAGAGAGAGTACATCTTCAAGACTCTTACAGCTGAGGAAGACCAGTTCAATAAAACTATCGACAAGGGTCTTGAGATTCTTGCTGGTATGGAAGAGAAGCTTGTTGCTTCTGGTTCAAAGGAGCTTTCAGGAGAGGATACATTCAAGCTTTACGATACTTACGGATTCCCTGTAGATCTTACAGCAGAAATCCTTGAGGAAAAGGGATTCAGCTACGATGCTGCTGGATTCGAAGCTTGCATGGAAGAGCAGAGACAGAAGGCTCGTGCTGCTCGTAAAGAGACAAACTACATGGGTGCTGACGCATCTGTTTACGATGATATCGATTTAAATGTTACTTCTGAGTTTGTAGGCTACGACAAGACTACATCAGAATCTACAGTTACTGTTCTTACAACAGAGACAGAAATCGTTGATACTATCGCAGAAGGAACTGTTGGAACAATTATCGTTCCAGAGACACCATTCTACGCTACAATGGGTGGTCAGATTGGTGATACAGGTATCATCAGCACACCAAACGGTGAGTTTGAAGTAAAGGATACTATCAAGCTTAAGGGTGGCAAGATCGGCCACGTAGGTCAGATGGTTTCTGGTATGATCAAGGTTGGCAATAAGGTTACTCTTAAGGTAGACGATGCTCGCCGTGCTCGTATTTGCAAGAACCACTCAGCTACTCACCTTCTTCAGAAGGCACTTCGTGAGGTACTTGGTACACACGTAGAGCAGAAGGGTTCTTACCAGGATGCTGACAGAACACGTTTCGATTTCTCTCACTTCTCAGCAATGACAGATGAGGAAATTGCAAAGGTTGAAAAGATGGTAAATGACAAGATTGCTGAAGGACTTGAAGTTACAACAGCTATCATGTCAATTGACGAAGCAAAGAAGAGCGGTGCTATGGCTCTCTTTGGTGAGAAATATGGCGACGAAGTTCGCGTAGTAAAGATGGGAGATTTCTCTACAGAGCTTTGCGGTGGTACACACGTTGCAAACACATCAGAAATCTCAGCATTCAAGATTCTTTCAGAGTCAGGTGTTGCTTCAGGTACACGTCGTATCGAGGCTATCACAGGTGCTGCTGTATTCGAATACTATGCAGATATCGAAGCTAAGCTTAACGCTGCAGCTGCTGCTCTCAAGTGTCAGCCAGCAGATGTTGAGGAAAAGATTGCACATCTTCAGAAGCAGCTCAAGGAGGCAAACTCAGAGCTTGAGTCCATGAAGGCAAAGGCTGCACAGGCTGCTGTTGGTGATGTTATGGATTCAGTTGAAGAGGTTAATGGAGTTAAGCTTCTTGCTACTTCAGTTGCTGGAGTAGATATGAACGGACTTCGCGACCTTGGCGACGACCTTAAGACAAAGCTTGGCGAGGGCGTTATCGTTCTTGCATCTGATTGCGATGGCAAGGTAAACCTTGTTGTTATGGCTACAGATGAAGCTCAGTCAAAGGGCGCACACGCTGGAAACCTTGTAAAGGCTATTGCACCTAAGGTTGGCGGTGGCGGCGGTGGTCGTCCAAACATGGCTCAGGCTGGTGGAAAGAACCCAGCAGGCATTCCAGATGCCCTTGCCGAAGCCAAAGCCGTATTAGCAAGTATGGTCTAAGAGTTGTATAAATTGCGTCTTCAAAATCTAGGCAAGCGCGAGGAGGAAGGCTCCATATGAGCTAGGAAGGAACCCCGAAGGGGGAGGTTGCCTAGCGAAGTATGGAAGGTGGCCTCCGGGAGCATGTAAGAGTAGGTTGACGCAATAATATAAAAATATAGTTGACAAATACTTGATTTATGCTAAAATGCTTGTTAGTGCTTTAGAGTATTAAGTACAAGTCCCCAGATGGAGGGAGGTTAGGAATAGACTATGTCATATGTTACAGTTAAAGAAAACGAATCATTAGACAGCGCTCTTCGTAGATTTAAGAGAAACTGTGCTAAGGCTGGTATCCAGCAGGAGATTCGTAAGCGTGAGCACTATGAGAAGCCTTCAGTAAAGCGTAAGAAGAAGTCTGAGGCTGCTAGAAAGCGTAAATTTTAATTAAAATTTATGTTTAAGAATTTATGAAATCATGGCCTGTACCAGTTTTGGGTACAGGCTATTTTTCGGTTTACGTAAAGTATATTATTTTGGAGGTTATATGGCACGTTCAGTTGAAGAAGAGATTAAGAGACGTCGTACTTTTGCAATTATTTCCCATCCCGATGCAGGTAAGACTACCCTTACAGAAAAATTCCTTCTATACGGAGGACAGATTAATTTAGCTGGTTCAGTAAAGGGAAAAGCTACAGCAAGACATGCAGTATCTGACTGGATGGAAATCGAGAAGGAGAGAGGTATTTCCGTTACTTCTTCTGTTTTGCAGTTCGAGTACGATGGCTATTGCATAAATATCCTTGATACACCTGGACACCAGGATTTCTCCGAGGATACATATAGAACACTTATGGCTGCTGATTCTGCAGTCATGGTTATCGATGCATCAAAGGGTGTTGAGGCACAGACTAGAAAGCTTTTCAAGGTTTGTGTTATGAGACATATCCCTATTTTCACATTCATCAACAAGATGGACCGTGATGCAAACGATACTTTCGAGCTTCTTGACGATATTGAAAATGAGCTTGGAATCGCCACAGTTCCTGTTAACTGGCCAATCGGCTCAGGTAAGGGATTCAAGGGTGTATATGATAGAAACGAGCGCACTGTGCGTATGTTCTCTGATACACAAAAGGGTACAAAGCAGGGTGAGGAGCGTATTCTTTCTATAGATGATCCTGCTCTCAAGGATGAAATCGGACAGGAAAAATACGATCAGCTTATGGAAGAGCTTGAGCTTATCGATGGAGCTGGTGCTGAGTTTGATCAGGAGCTTGTTACAAAGGGTGAGCTTTCACCAGTATTCTTTGGATCTGCTCTTACAAACTTTGGTGTTGAGACATTCCTTGAGCACTTCCTTCAGATGACATACAGCCCACTTCCTAGAAAGAGTGATGCTGGTGAGATTAGCCCATTCTCTGAGGATTTCTCAGCTTTCGTATTTAAGATTCAGGCTAATATGAACAAGGCTCATCGTGATAGAGTAGCATTCCTTCGTGTTTGCTCAGGTACATTCGATGCCACAAAGGAATATCTCCATGTGCAGGGTGGTAGAAAGGCTAAGCTTTCTGCACCTCAGCAGATGATGGCTGATGAGCGTAAAATCGTTGATAAGGCATATGCTGGCGATATTATTGGTGTGTTCGATCCAGGTCTTTACAGCATTGGTGATACATTCACATCTGCTAAAAAGCCATTTAAGTTCGAGGGTATTCCTACTTTCGCTCCAGAGCATTTTGCCCGCGTACGTCAGATTGATACAATGAAGCGTAAGCAGTTCATGAAGGGAATCACACAGATTGCCCAGGAAGGTGCAATCCAGATTTTCCAGGAGTTTAATACAGGTATGGAGGAAATCATCGTAGGTGTAGTTGGTGTTCTTCAGTTTGATGTATTAAAATATAGATTGAACAACGAATACAACGTTGAGATTGCTCTTGAAAACTTACCTTATGAGCATATAAGATGGATTGAAGGAGACTACGATTTAGATAAGATTTCTGGTACATCTGATATGAAGAAAATCAAGGACTTAAAGGAGAGACCACTTCTTTTATTTGTAAATTCTTGGTCTGTTGGAATGGTTCAGGATAGAAATGAAGGATTAGTTTTATCTGAATTCGGTACAAATTAATGACTATAAACGAAGCTGCTATTGATAGAAAAAATAACCTTAACATAATTCGACTTATTGCCAGTCTTATGGTTGTGTATATGCATGCCTTTGCGATTTGCATTGCTGATCAGTCAAAGGATGTGTTTTACACACTTACCAACCACAAGGCTTTGGCTGGTGGAATTGCGGTGTACATTTTTTTCATCATTAGTGGCTTTTTAATTTGCAGAAGTTTCGACAGAACGAAGAGCGTAGTGAAGTATTTCAAGGCTCGTTTTCTTCGTATTTGGCCACTACTTTTTGTGGTTGTGATGATTATGGCTTTTGTGCTTGGGCCAATTCTATCGGAATATAGCTTTGAGCAGTATATGCAGGGTGATATTCTTGGCTTCCTAAAGAACATTTTCTTTATTCACGACACCACCACTTTGCCAGGTGTATACAATTACCACTATAATCACAGCTTAAACGGCTCTTTATGGACTTTGATGTATGAAGTTATGTGGTATGTCATTGTGGCCGTCATTTCGCCTCTATGGAAGCGATTCAAGGCATCTGGAATACTTATGGTTGTGGCTTTAGGTGGTATCTATATTCTTTACACATACAACAGCCCTGGGGACATCGGTCCACTTACAGCAAGCTTCATGCTGAATTTTTCTAAGCTTGGTATGTTCTTTGCAATGGGAATGTGCTACTACCTGTTCGGGGATTATATCAAGATTTCCTGGAAGATAGCACTGATTGCTATTGCAGGGCTTGTTCTTGGAATTTTCTTTGCAGATTTCATTATCACATTTTGCATTTTTGGATCTTACATTATTTTTTATCTTGCATTCCAAAAGCGTTTTGTGGCCACCTGGTACGATAAAGTAGGAGATTTATCCTACGGAATATACATCATGGCGTTCCCAATCCAGCAGACATTAGTGGAGTGCATCGGCACACCTACCGAGATATATAACACCATGTCTATGGATCCTTATTTAAATATGTTGTACACACTATTAATCGTTATACCGCTGGCTTGGATAAGCTGGCATTGCATCGAAAAGCCTTGTTTGAGGCTAAAATAAAGCTTGACGATGCTTTTCATACCGTGTATATTATTGGGCAGTGACTTATGTCACTGTCTTTTATTTTTTCGAATTTTTTTATCCCATTTTTTGTTGACATTTATAAACAGGTTCACTATTATTATATTAAAGAAACGAACAGTTGTTCCGAACGGAGGTTTTATAAAATGGCAAACGAAGATAAGCTTAAAGCATTAGATGCTGCGATTTCGCAGATAGAAAAGCAATACGGAAAGGGCTCAGTTATGAAGCTGGGTGAGGGAGCTAACATCCAGGTAGAAACAGTTCCTACTGGCTCAGTCAGCCTTGATATTGCACTTGGACAGGGTGGTTTTCCTAAGGGACGTATCATCGAAATCTACGGTCCAGAATCATCTGGTAAGACTACACTTGCACTTCACGCAGTTGCTGAGGTTCAGAAGCAGGGTGGTATCGCAGGCTTCATCGATGCAGAGCATGCTCTCGATCCTAAATACGCAAAAGCAATCGGTGTAAACATCGATGATTTATATATTTCACAGCCTGATAACGGTGAGCAGGCACTTGAAATCACAGAGACTATGGTTCGTTCAGGAGCTATGGACATTATCGTTGTGGATTCAGTTGCAGCCCTTGTACCAAAGGCAGAAATCGACGGAGATATGGGTGATTCTCACGTAGGTCTTCACGCACGTCTTATGTCACAGGCTATGAGAAAGCTCACAGGTATTGTTGCAAAGACAAACTGTGTAGTTATCTTTATCAACCAGCTTCGTGAAAAGGTTGGTGTTATGTTCGGTAACCCAGAGACTACTACTGGTGGTCGTGCTCTTAAGTTCTATGCATCAGTTCGTATTGATGTACGTCGTATCGAAGCATTAAAGCAGAACGGCGAGGTAATCGGAAACAGAACACGTGCCAAAATCGTTAAGAACAAGGTAGCACCTCCATTCCGTGAGGCAGAGTTCGATATCATGTTTGGCGAGGGAATCTCTCGCGAGGGTGATATCCTTGATGTTGGTACAAACCTTGACATCATCCAGAAGTCTGGTGCTTGGTATGCATACCTTGGCGAAAAGATTGGCCAGGGCCGTGAGAATGCCAAGATGTACTTAAAGCAGAATCCAGAGGTTCGCGAGGAGATTGCAGAGGCAATTCGCGAGCACTATGCAGAAACTGACGAGAGCGAAGTTGGTCTTGTTGGTGGTGAAAAAGAATCTGATATTCCTACAGAGGTTATTGAATAATCATGGAAGTTTTATCTCTTGTTAAATTAACAAAGGGAAGAGCAAAAATCTGTCTCGCTGGCGGGGCAGATTTTGTTCTATATAAAAAAGAATACGAAAGCTACGGTATCGAAGAAGGGGCTGATTTACCGGAGGATAAATACCAGGAAATCATTACCGAAATCATCATTCCTCGTTGCAAGAAGCGTGCCCTTCACCTTCTGGAAAAGCAGGACCGCTCCGAGAAAAATCTCAGGGATAAGCTTCGTGAAGGTGGATACTCTTCGGATGTAATTGATATCGCTATCGACTACATCAACGAATACGGCTATCTGGACGACGCCAGGATGGCAGCTAGCCACATTCGTTTCTATCAGGATTCCCGCAGCAAGCAAAGGCTCAAGCAGGACTTAATTGGCAAGGGGATATCTAGCGATGTTATCGACAGAGTTTTGGAAGAGGAGTACACCGGGGATGAGTCAGCTCTTATAGAGCGTCTCCTTGAGAAAAAGCATTATGATAAGGAAAATGCCACCTACGAAGACAGGGCCAAAATCTATCGCTTTTTAATGGGCAGAGGCTTCTCGTCAGATGCTATCAACAGGGTACTAAAATAGTCCCTAGGCTCCACTATATATGGTATACACATGCTTGACATAGACCATTTATACAGTTAAACTAAATGTGTTGATGTTTATAAATGAGGGCATTATAGCTTTTATTTTATATTCCAATTAGAAAATTAAATAAGGAGGTGCTCCTGTGAACGCAGTAACGATGATTATTGTTGCACTTGTCGTTGCCGTTGTTGCAGTTGTTATCACTCTTGCTGTTTCAAACAAGATTCATGAGACACAGGGCAGAAACAAGATTGGTTCTGCAGAGGAGAAGGCTCGTGAAATCATTGATGAGGCAGTTAAGAATGCGGAGGCTAAAAAGAGAGAGGCTATGCTCGAGGCAAAGGAAGATGCCATGAGACAGAAGAACGATCTCGACAAAGAAATCCGTGAGCGCCGAGCAGAAATTCAGAGAAGTGAGCACAGATTATCTCAGAAAGAAGATAACCTTGATAAAAAGCTCGATGCAGTTGAAAAACGTGAGGCTGAATTCGCTCGTCAGGAACAACAGCTTAACAAGCAGCGTGAGGAAGTTGCAAAGCTTAATCAGCAGCGTGTGCAGGAACTAGAGAGAATCTCAGGACTTACCTCCGAACAAGCAAAAGAACAACTTTTAAAATCTGTAGAAGAAGATGTCAAATTAGACGCAGCAAAACTTATTAAGGAAAGCTTAGCTCAGGCAAAGGATGAGGCTGATAAAAAGGCACGTGAGATAGTAGTTAGTGCTATTCAGAAGTGCTCAGCAGATCATGTTGCAGAGACTACTATTTCAGTAGTACAGCTTCCTAATGATGAGATGAAGGGAAGAATCATTGGTAGAGAGGGTCGTAACATTCGTACTCTTGAAACTATGACTGGCGTAGAATTAATTATTGATGATACACCAGAAGCAGTTATCTTATCTGCATTTGATCCAGTAAGACGTGAGATTGCACGTATTGCTTTGGAGAAGCTCATTGTAGACGGACGTATTCATCCAGCTAGAATTGAGGAGACAGTAGAAAAGGCTAAGAAAGAAGTAGAACAGCAAATCCGTGAGGAAGGCGATGCAGCTGCACTTGAGGTTGGTGTTCAGGGTATTCACCCAGAGCTTCTTAGACTTCTTGGAAAGATGAAATTTAGAACCAGCTACGGTCAGAATGTATTAAAGCATTCAATTGAGGTTGCTCAGTTATCAGGATTACTTGCTGCAGAGCTTGGTCTTGATGTTAGAGTAGCAAAGCGTGCAGGTTTGTTGCATGATATTGGAAAGGCAGTAGATAGAGAGCAGGAGGGTACTCACGTACAGCTCGGTGCAGATCTTTGCCGCAAGTACAAAGAGTCTCAGACAGTTATCAATGCTGTTGAGGCACATCATGGCGATGTAGAGCCAGAAACTCTTATAGCTTGTATTGTACAGGCAGCTGATACAATTAGTGCAGCTCGTCCAGGTGCAAGACGCGAGGCTATGGAGACATACACAAACAGATTAAAAGAACTTGAAGAAATTTCTAACAGCTTTAAGGGTGTAGAAAAGTCTTTTGCTATTCAAGCAGGTAGAGAGATTCGTATCATGGTGGTTCCTGAACAGGTTACAGATGCCGATATGGTCATCATGGCGAGGGATATTTCAAAGCAGATTGAATCACAGCTCGAATATCCTGGACAGATTAAGGTTAACGTAATTCGTGAATCACGAGTTACAGACTACGCAAAGTAAAAAACTTAGCGGGTGGATATCCACCCGCTTTTTTTGAACCCATTTTTAGGAAAAAATATTAAATTAGGGGTTGATTTAATTAATATAAAGTATTAGAATACTACCATAATGAAAAGCAACAGGGAGAATATGAATGAGTACTAGATGGTGAATCACACACTAGGTTTGAAGAATATGATTAATATTAGAATATAAGGAGAATGATTATGGAGAAAATTGAAAGAGTAAAGAGAGAGCTAGTACATAAGGGGGCAATCCTGGATATTTACGAGGATACTGTTAGGCTTCCTAATGGAAAGGAAGAAAAGTGGGATTTTGTCAGCCACAGAATGGGAGCAGCTTGCGTATTGGCTGTTCATCCTAGCGGCAAAATCATCATGGTGCGTCAGTACAGAAACGCACTTGATAGATTCACACTTGAGGTGCCAGCTGGAAAGCGTGATTCAGTAGATGAAGATACCAGCATTTGCGCAGCCAGAGAGCTTGAGGAGGAGACGGGATTCAGAGCAGGAAAGCTAGAAAAGCTTTTATCACTTAAATCTACAGTAGCATTCTGCGACGAATTTATTGATGTTTATTTGGCTACAGATTTGAAAGAAATCGGTGAGCAGCATTTGGATGAAGCAGAAGATATTGAAATAGAGCTTTATGATTTGGAAGACCTTCTTGTTATGTGCTATTCAGGCAAGCTCCAGGATGCCAAAACAGTTGCAGCTATCATGGCCTACGCAGCAAAAATGAACTAGATATCTTCTTTAAGGAAGCGCTTTTGCTTCCTTAAGTTTTAATATGGGAGAAACTATATGGATGAAAGAGATGAGAATAAAGCTGGAGTTCACCGAGTTTTTATATTTTTAGTAGGATTGCTTGGAGTGGGAATTGTTTTATTCGGAGCTTACAATACTGTGCTGACTTATTTATATCTAAAATGGGGGCTTTGGAATAACAATTACTTCGCATTTACGATAGGCATTTATAGCGTAATATCAGTCATAGGATTGATCACAATATGGAGTGCAGTCAAGCTTCGTCATAAGCTACTTCCTAATGAAATTGATATTGAAAGAAATTTGGAAAAATCAGAAAAGATTGCAGACATTAGAGAAGCTAGGGAGAAAAAAGCAGCGGCAAAGCAAGCAGAAATCGATGCCAAGAATCGTGAGAAAAGAGCAATTCTTGCAGAAGAACGTGCTGCTAAGTATCAGGAAAATCTTCGCAAGGAAGCAGAAATCGAAAAGAAGAATGCTGAGCGTGGCAAGAAGCCTGAGTTTACAAATTATGTGGCTCGTCACTACTGCGATAAGATGGAGCTGATCTCTACAAGTAAAATGTATCTTTGGTATTATCTTAGGATTGTTGTTGGATTGGCGCTTATGGTTGGAACAGTGGTGTTTGGTGTTAAATACACCAGCTCTGTTGGCTCAACATACAATTGCATGTTCTACTTTATGCTATTTCTAATGGTTGTTTTCTTTTGGACAGGGCTTCTTATGTTTTTTGGAGCAATAGGAACTTTGTCTCGTCTAAAGACTAGTTATATTGTTAGCTATAAGGACAAGCTTTATGTCTTTAGATTGAAGTGGATCAGAATAGAAGAGGCTGCGTCAATTGAAGGCGTACTTGCTCATTCTGTGTTTGGAAAGATTATAAATTCATTTGCAGTTTATGCAGCTATAGGCGAATACAGCAATAAGTTTAGACAAGTTATCGATTCAGAAGATATTAATGATAAGGTGATGGGCATGATGGGCGGCTATGAGTTTGATAGCTTGGTAGAGCTGCTACCAATTAACAGTAAGGCCATGCCTGTAAGTGTAAGAAAGCTTTATTATAAAGCATATGTGAAAGCTGTAGGATAGCTTCTTAGGGGAGATGCTTATATAAAAAAACTGGCGCATACCTAAGTGGGCAAGCAAATAGGTATACGCCATTTTCATTTCTGAAGTGGGCAAGCAAATCAGAATATGAAAAAATGGTGCCAAAATAGAATCCCCGCTTAGGGACTCTATTCTGACACCATTGTCTGAAAAAATATTACTATATCAGATAATTAAATGCAAGAATAAAATGCCTATACACTTTGTAGAGATGACATCATGAATATAGGTTGAAAAATAGTGAAATAATTTTAGATATCTTATATAATTGGGTAATATGGCAATAAAGTGTTGCAATTGGGGCACAAATAGACTGTGGAGTTTGTAAATATGAGAAATAAAACAATAATAGTATCTTTGATAAGCATAATAATGTTAACCTCCTGTGGAAAACTAGAGAGTGTTCATAAAGAGGCAGAAGATAATAATTTTAAAGAGAACGTAGTAACAGAAAATAATCAGCAAGAAGACGTTCAGGAAGAAGTTGTAGAGGATAATGCTACAAAGTCATTTAAGGATTATTTTTATGCAGATGAGGATAATGAGTACACATATAAAGTTATAGAATTCTTAGATGAGGATGTTTCCGAGGTTTCAGTTGAAGTTAAGAAATTAGATGAATATGACAATGGAAATGTATACGCAGTAAATATTGAGTATGTTGACTGTCCAGGCAGATATTATTGGGGAACAAGCGATAGATTTAATATTGGTACTTTTTATGTAACAGATGAGAGTATCTATGTGTTGTTTGATAGAACAGATACACCAACTGAAGAGGATTTTATTGAAAGTGGAAATATTATCTGTTCACAAGATATGGAACAAAACGTAGATGGTCAGTTAACAAGAATTACAAATGATGGTGATACATGTACGTGCTTATTAAGTAATACATTAACCGAAAGCGGATTTTATTCTGAATATGAATGGACCAAGGGAAAAGGTTTGACATATTTCAGGTCAGGATATGGTGCAGAGGGTGAACCGATTGAGATTAAGATGCAAAATGAATAAAAACCAAAAAACAATTTAAATTTATAAAGAAGGAGCAAAATGGAAGATTTACAAAGAATTCAGGAACTGGAGGACAGAGTCCAGAGGCTTGAAGCTGAAGTGAAGGAGCTGAAGAGTGCTCAACCTCAGCCAATCATGCGGGACAGCCACCCGGGACAGTACTACAATCAGTACATTCCACCAGTGCAGCCAGCGCCACAGCCAACACAGCAGTACTATCAGCCACAGCCGGCCCCACAGCCAGCGCAGCAGTACTATCAGCCACAGCCGGCAAGGACACAGGCCAGCAAGCAGAGCATGGAGTCATTTATTGGAAAATATGGCATGGCCATTGGCGCATCGCTGCTTATATTCATAGCCATAGTTATGTTTGCTGTTTGGATTATTCCAGTGCTGGGAGATGCTGTAAAAATCGCGGCAATGTTTATTTTCAGCGGAGCCTTTATTGTAGCGGGAGAGCTGAATGCTAAAAAGAAGGGCATAAACAAGTGGAATACATCACTGACAGGATGTGGAACAGGTGCTGTTTTCGTTTCGCTGTTTGTGACCTATGGTTACTTTGAAGCAATCAACATAATTGCACTTTACGTACTGCTTGTATTATGGGCGGCAGCGTTGTGTTTCCTAGGCAGAAAGAAGTCATTCGTTTTTACCATAATCGGCCAGACAGGAATATTTGTAGCTGCAGTATTTAGTGCTATTCAAATGCATACCTTGGATGAATGCCTGGTAGTGCTAGTGATGCTTGTTCTTGCGGAGGTATCATTTTTTATAAATGACCTGTTGGTAAAGAACTACTGGAGTTCATTCTCTACATGGTGCGGAACGATTATCGCATTTACGTTAGTTACAATTAAATACCTGGCAGGTGTCTATGGATTTGGTGGCAATGAAGTAAATCCAGTGGACATAATAATACTAGTCTTCACACTTGTGGTAATCATGTATTCATCACTGGTGCAGATTTTATTTTTGGAAAACGAAAAGCATACCATTACCTTTGTAGTTCAGACAATCCTAACACTATTTCCAATGGAATTTTTGCTGATTTATTCATTGAATGGATATATTGGAAATCTGGAATCAGAGAGAATAGGAGATTTGCTAATACTTACAATTGCACTAATCGATTTCTTTGTTGTTGAAAGATTCGTTAAGCTTGAAGCTGCAAAGATTGCTGCATACACAGCGGAAATTATTTTTGCATTATTTATTTTCATTGCAAACTTTAATCTCGTAGTTGCGGATCAGGAATACTTAGCAATTGCAGGCGGAATTCTTGCGGTATTGATAGAGATAGGAGCATGTGTATATTCAAGATTCAAGCGCAATTTGGTTGCCAGATTCTACAGCCTAACAATGATTATATTGATTATTGCAGCTGATTTTGATAATTCGATATTTGGACTGATATTGGTTGTTACCATGCTTGCGTTTGCAGTAGCAGAGAGAATTACCGAGAAAGAAGAGCATGTCAATGTGGTCTATGATAATGTGTTTTACTTGTGGATTATAGGAATGTTTGCATATACAGTTCATTTAATTAATGAAATCCATAGAATTTCTGGATCATTTGAATTGTTCTGTATTATCATGGCAGCGTTGCAGATATTTGCTTACAAAAAGAAATTTGCAGCTATTAAAGTGTCATATGAAAAGACTTGCAATATCATGTTCTATATTGTTAACGTCTTCCTGGTTTTATTATACACAACCGAAATGATGATATTTACAAAATCGCCATTTGCAATTCTTTACGGACTATTGATTGCTGCGCTCATATCAATCAATGTTAAAGATTTGCTGGAAAAATATTCATGGGCAGGAGCATATGTTGCAGCTAAGTACACCTATGTATGCCTGATGTTCTTGTTAGCATATGAATCATATGGCATCATGCTAAGCGTGGCATTCCTTGTGATAGCGCTGGCATCGATTATCCTGGGATTCATGATGAAGTACAAGTCTATGAGACTGTACGGCCTTGTGCTTTCCATTGCAAGTATTGTGAAGCTGATATTGATAGATGTTAACTATGAGGATTTGCTGCTTAGAGCAGTAGGATTCTTGATTTGCGGATTCCTTTGCTTCGGAATCAGTTATATTTACAACAGACTTGATAAACAGGAGATTCAATAAAGAAAATCTCAAGTCGGAGATAATCTGACTTGAGATTTTTTATTTTAGTTTCGTTCTGCAATTGTATAAAGAAGATGACGTGTGTCTTCCCAACCAAGGCATGGGTCTGTGATGGACTGGCCGTATGTCTGGTGGTCGGAGATAGGCTGGCATCCTTCGATAAGGTAGCTTTCTATCATGACACCCTTAACAAGATTCTTGATATCTTCTGAATGATTTCGATTGTGCATTACTTCCTTCACGATACGAATTTGCTCTTTGTACTGCTTGTTTGAGTTTGAGTGGTTGGCATCGATGATGCAAGCAGGATTAACAAGATCCATTTTTTCGTACATGTTGTGAAGTCTGATTAGGTCTTCGTAGTGGTAGTTTTGCACGCTGTTGCCGTGCTTTGATACGGCACCTCGCAGGATTGTGTGGGCCAAAGGATTTCCTGTGGTGGTCACTTCGTATCCTGAGAATGTGAAGTGATGTGGATGCTGGGCCGCATATACGGAATTAAGCATTACAGAGAAATCGCCAGATGTAGGATTCTTCATACCTGATGCTACGTCGAAGCCTGAAACAGTGAGACGATGATGCTGGTCCTCAACTGAGCGGGCGCCGATTGCTACGTAGGAAAGAAGATCATCAACGTATCCCCAGTTTTCAGGGTAGAGCATCTCATCAGCTGGAGTAAGCTCTGATTCTGTCATGGCACGGATGTGCATCTTTCTCATGGCGATAAGGCCGGCCACCATATCAGGAGCTTCGTTTGGATCTGGCTGGGAAGCGATTCCCTTGTAGCCACTGCCGGTGGTACGTGGCTTGTTGGTGTAGATTCTAGGAACTACCAAAACTCTGTCTTTTATATCCTCAGCAACTCGTGCAAGCTTTTCGATGTATTCGCAAACTGCGTCCTCGTTATCAGCAGAGCATGGACCAATTATGCAAAGAAAACGGTCGTCTTTTCCAGTGATGATGTCGGCCACTTCTTTGTCACGCTGCTTCTTGATTTCCTGAACCTTTGGTGGAACAGGAAGCATCTCCTTGATTTCCTCTGGAGTAGGCATTTTCTTAAGATAATTGAAACTCATTATATTCCCTCACTTCTATTGATTTTAGTCAAAACATGTCTCTTTAATTAAGTCGATTGGCATATCCTTGCCAGTCCAAAGCTTAAAGGCAGCAGCCCCTTGATATAGAAGCATGTATTTGCCGTTCATTGTCTTGCAGCCGCAGGCTTTTGCATCCTTTAAAAGTCTGGTTTCAGCAGGATGATAAATAACATCGCAAACTGTAAGGCCAGGATGTAAAAATTCCTTTGGAACAAGGGAACGGTCGTCATCGCCCATACCAACATTTGTACTATTAATAAGGATATCACTTTCTTGAAGAGAAAAATTCAGAATATCCATGTCTTCCATGTCGTAAACAAAAAGATCACAGTTGGTAGATTTTGTAAGTCGGTCTGCAAAATCTACAACCTTCTGGAAGGATCCGTTCCTTCTTTTGAAGATATTAATTTTTTCAACGCCTTCAATGGCAGCCTGTGTGATGATAGAAGATGCGGCGCCACCAGCACCGAGAATAGTGATAGTAGTACCAGCGTATTTGATTCCGCAGTCCTTCATAGATTGAAGAAAGCCTATGCCGTCTGTAGTGTAGCCCACCAATTTGCCATCCTGACAAACGCAGGTGTTTACTGATTGAGCAAGCTCGGCTGCTTCATCGATTTCATCCAGAAGTGGGATTATAGCGGTTTTTAAAGGCATTGTCAGATTGAAATTACAGCAGTTGATTTTTTTCAAACCCTCAACAGCTGTAGGCAAATCTTCCTTACTTACATCAAAGGCCATATATGAAAAATCAAGCCCTAAAGCATCAAAGGCTGTATTATGCATCGCCGGTGAGATGCTGTGTGAAACTGGACTGCCGAGTAAACAAATTAAATTAGTTGAACCTGTAGGATTCATATACAGTTACCTCCTTGTGTAAGATTTTTCATATACTTTATCACTTTTATCAACTAAAGTACATAAATTTTTGACGAAAGGTGTATTTAGTTTGTAAGTTGTGTTAAAATAAATCGGCAAGTAAATACGTAGGCGTAGCGTAGCTGGATAACGCATCGGACTCCGACTCCGAAGACCGCCGGTTCGAATCCGGCCGTCTACAGTTGTTCGGCAAACTATTTGCAGCATGGAGGGCACATGAACTTACAAGATTTAAAAACAAAACTTAAAAATATAATCGAGATTTCAAAGGATTTTATCATTAATTATAAAAGATACTTTTTAGCAGGTGGAATTTTCATCGTGATGGCGCTGGTTCTTTTCCTTGGAACAAGCAACAGCGGTGGCGATAGTAAGTCCACATCAGGAGTTTACAAGAGCTTCAAAAAGAATAACAATTCAGAGCTGACTACTCTTATCAATAACTACTACACAGCTTATGCAGAGGGCGATACAGACACAATCGCCACTCTTGCAACACCTATTAGTGATCAGGAAATCAGCTACATTGCTTTCTACAGCCAGTACATCGAGAGCTTCAACGATGTTCAGATTTACACAAAGCCAGGCCTCACAGATAATTCTTATCTTGTAACTACAGAGGTTGAGCTTAAGTATAACGATATCGATACAGCAGCTCCTGGCCTCGATTTCTTCTATGTTGAAACAAACGAAGATGGAAATCTTTACATCAACAACATTTACGGTTCATTCAACCAGAACAACAACATCTACGAGATGGATACAGAAATCTCTGATCTTATCGCTGTTTACATTCGTCAGCAGGATTTGCTTGATTTAAAGGCAGAGGTTGACGAGGCATACGAGTCAGCACTTGAAAGTGATGCAAATCTTTCAGCACTTATGTCAGATACATTGCCAGCAGCTATCATTCAGTGGAACACAGATTACACTGCTGAGGTAGAGGCAGCAGCTGAGGAAGCTGCAAAGGCTGAGGAAGAAGCGGCAGCAGCGGCAGAGGCTGAGGCACAGGCAGCAGCAGATGCCGAGGAGGAAGCAAACTCTTACACAGGCACTACAAATGCAAAGGCAAATGTTCGCTCAGCAGCAGATGCTAGCAGCGACAAGCTTGGTTCTCTTGAAAGTGGCACTGAAATCACTATCTACGGTGAAGAGGGAGACTTCTACAAGTTTGATTACAACGGAACAAAGGCATACATCACAAAGGATGCAGTTAATGTAGGTGACACTGAGGAAGAGACTACAGAAGACACAGAAGAGGAAGAGACAACTACAACAGCTGCAGCACTTACAGCTGGTGATAAAATCACACTTACATCTACAGTAAATATTCGTTCAGCAATGGATTCATCTGCATCAAAGGTTGCAGTTGCTTACGCAGGCGAAGAGGTAGAGGTAGTTATGAGCTATGCCGAGGGCTGGACAAAGGTCAAGTACGGCAAGAAGGAAGGCTACATCAGAACAGACCTTTTGCAAGAGTAATTTAGATTAACGATTAATGATTAATTTTAATGGAGACCAAGTTTTTTTGGTCTCCATTGTATTATGGAGGCATACTTGGAAGAGAGTATTAGATTAAATAAATATTTAAGCGATGCCGGAGTTTGTAGCAGGCGAGCGGCGGACAAGGCTATAGAGGAGGGGCGAGTTCTTGTAAATGGCAAGCCAGCAGAAATGGGCATGCGAATAAGCTCAGCGGATGAGGTGCTTTTTGATGGCAAGCCTGTTTCAAACGCAGATAAAAAGCCGGTGCTTATCGCATACAACAAGCCTGTTGGAATTGTTTGCACTGCGGAAAAGCGTGAAAAGAACAATATCATCGACCATATCAATTATCCAGAGCGCATTTATCCTATTGGTCGCTTGGACAAGGATAGCAATGGCCTGATTCTTCTTACAAATCAGGGGGATTTGGTTAACAAAATCATGCGTGCTGCAAATGCTCACGAAAAAGAATACATTGTCACTGTTGATAAGGATATTGATAGTGATTTTATAAAGCAAATGTCTGCTGGCGTATATTTGGATGAGCTGGAAGTGACCACCAGAAAGTGTCAGGTTGAAAAGCTTTCCAAAAGGACATTTAAAATCATTCTGACTCAGGGATTGAATCGACAGATTCGTCGCATGTGTCAGATGCTTGGCTACAGGGTTCGCAGCCTAAAGCGTGTGCGTATTATGAATATCCAGCTAAATGACCTGCAGGAGGACACCTACAGGGATGTGACTGAAGGGGAGCTGGCCACTCTCTATAAAATGCTTGAGGGCTCAAGAAACTAGGTAAAAGGGGTAGAATAATGGAACTTAATGAATACAAGAAGCTAATCGATGAAATCGATTATCACATGGATAGATACTACAATCAAAACGAGCCGGAAATCAGCGACTATGAGTACGATCAGCTGATGCAAAAGCTAAAGGCGGCAGAAGCAGAGCATCCAGAATGGGTGACACCTGATTCTCCTTCTCAGAAGATTGGTGGCGTTGCCATGCGTGAGGCAGGCGTAAAGGTTACTCACGACGTGCCAATGCTTTCTATCGAGGATGTGTTTGATAAGGCTGATGTTACTGCCTGGATTGCAAAGGTAAAGGCGGTTCATCCTGATGCTATGTTTAGTGTTGAGGCCAAAATCGATGGTCTTAGCATGACACTTCGCTATGAAAAGGATTCAAAGGGCAAGCTAAAGCTTAAGATGGGAGAGACTCGTGGTGATGGACTTATCGGCGAGGATGTTACCGCAAATGCGTTAGTTATTCCAGATGTTAATCAGTACCTTGATTTGCCATACGACAGCCTCCAGCTTCGCGGCGAGGTGTATATGTCACACGAGGATTTCGACAGATACAATGAGACTCAGGAGCTTAACGGCGGGAAGCTTGCAGCTAACCCACGTAACCTGGCTGCCGGTACACTTCGTCAGCTGGATGCCAACATCACCAAAGAACGTGGATTAAAGATGTTTGTATTCAACGTACAGCAGGGCCCAGAGGAGCTTACAAAGAGCCACTGCGACGGCATGGATATGCTTGAAAAGGCAGGGGTTGCCACTGTATTCCACAAGAAGTGCGAAACAGCTGAGGAGGTCCTTGCAGTTATCGATGAAATCGGTGATTTAAGAGGACAGTTCCCATTTGATATTGATGGCGCAGTTGTAAAGATTGATCAGGTTTCTTACCGCAACGATTTCTCTACCAGCGCTAAATACACAAACGGCCACATCGCCTACAAGTACCCACCAGAGGAAAAGGAGACAAAGCTTCTTGATGTGGAGCTTTCTGTTGGTAGAACAGGCCGTGTTAATCCTACAGCTATCTTTGAACCAATTCGTTTATGCGGTACTACAGTTAGCCGTGCCACACTTCACAATCAGGACTTTATCGATGATTTGGATATCGGTATCGGAGATACGATAGTAGTTTACAAATCTGGTGAAATCATTCCAAAGATCAAAGAGGTGGTTCACGCAAAGCGTCCAGAAGGCACAGTCACATACAAGATTCCAAATGTGTGCCCTGTATGTGGTGGCCCTGTTTCCAGGGATGCGGACACAGCAGATATGAAGTGCCTGAACCCAAGCTGTCCAGCACAGTTGGTTCGTCACATCATCAATTTCGTATCAAGAGATGCCATGGATATTAAGGGCTTCGGCGAGGTTTATATTGAGGACCTTGTGAGCCAAGAATATATAAAGGATATTGCGGATGTATTTGCTCTCAAGGACAAGAGAGATGAGCTTATTGAAAAGGGAATCATCGGCAAGGAAAAGAACACAGACAAGCTTCTTGGAGCGATTGAGGCTGCAAAGCAAAACGATGCCTACAGATTGTTTACAGGCTTTGGTATTCCGAATGTTGGAAAGGCAGCTGCAAAGGCTCTTCTTTCCCAGTTTAAGGACATTGAAAAGATTATGAGCCTTACTGTAGAGGAGCTTATCCAGGTCAACGATATCGGCGAAATTAGCGCCAATTCCATCTATGATTATCTTCACGACGAGGTGAATATCGATATTATCAATCGTCTGAAGGCAGCTGGCGTAAACATGGTAGAAGAGGAAAAGGAAGGTGCAAGTGATAAGTTTGCAGGACTTACATTTGTTATAACCGGTACTTTGCCTACTATGGGTAGAAAAGAAGCTCAGGAGCTTATCGAGCTCAACGGCGGTAAGTGCTCTGGTTCTGTTTCTAAAAAGACTAATTATGTATTGGCAGGCGAGGCCGCAGGCAGCAAGCTTGATAAAGCCAATGCTTTGGGGGTAAATGTTATAAGTGAGGAAGAATTACTTTCCATGTTAAATAGTTAAATGGTAACCATTTTTCTATAAATTAAACACATATGGATATTATAATGTGTGTATGTTTGATTTATCCCGTATTAATGATTTGAAAAAATACCTGGTGCTTCCACTGCTAATAGCATTCGTAACAGTAGTGCTTTTAGTATTTGGAAGCTCTAGATTCACAGTGAATTCAGAATCCAAGATCAGTCCTATCGATGAAGGCTGGTCTGTTTTTCGTGGGGTTGAAGTTCAGCGTGATATAAACTTAGGCGATTACTTTATAGGCGAAAGCAAGCGAGGAGAGACTATTATCACTGAAAATGAAATTTCAGTGGAGAAACAAGGCGCAACCCTTATGTTTCTCAGCAAGCTCAACACAGTGGATGTGTATTTGGATGACGATCTGATTTATACATACGGCAGAGAGTATTTGAAAACAGGAAGCTTTGTGCCAAAGAAATATAATATTGTGACTCTTAATACAAGGCCAGGAGTTCATAAGCTTATTATGGTGTATACCTTTACAGAGAACAATTCTATAAGAAGGTTTATGCCTGTTTTTTACGGCCAAAAGAGCGATTTAATAAAAACATTTTACAGTCACCACAGAATATCTATTTTCATTGGGGCCTTTCTTGTGATGTATTCCTGCATTATTTTTGCATTGTGGGTTTATTTGTTGCTCACAAGATTTAATGATATTGAAATTCTGGTGGGAGCAATTTTTGCAAATCTGCTAGGAGTATATATATTTGCCAGAAATGACATCTTTTGTTTCATAGGCAATCGAGAGATGTTCTTCTCAATGGTAGAGTATACTTCTTTCTACTTGATTCCATTGGGATTCAGTATGCTAATCTATTCTATTCATAGTAATAATATTCAAAATAAGATACGTGTAATTGCTGCTGTTAATATAATTTTCCCTATTGTTATATGGATTTTGCACATTTTTAACATTGTACATGTAAACCATTTTTTAAATGCTGTGGGTGTACTTGATATTATCGAAATGTTTATAATTCTGCCATCTCTTATTAAAAACCTGGTAGTTTACAGAAGAGAACATGCGGATAGTGATGTAATCGTAGGAATGGACGCTGAAATATACCTGTTTATCGGTTTCATAATAATGATGGTAATGTCACTTCTAGAAATTGGAACCAAGCCTAGCGTTAAGGCTAATGAAAGTGTGAATATTTCCCATACAGGACTATTTACTACTATTAATTTCCTTGAGCTTGGCATGCTGTTTTTCATCATGTGTCACTTTATTTACTACTTCATGAACAGCGTTAATCACATCAGTGCAAATCGCATCAAGGAACAATTGGAAGGTTTGGCCTATACAGATGCTTTGACAGAGCTTAAAAACAGAGCGGCTCTCAGCCAGTTCTTTGGGTCACTAAGAGGAAACTTTGGAATTGTCAGTATCGATTTGGACCGACTAAAGTACGTTAATGATAATATGGGCCATGTGGCTGGTGATAGGATGCTTGTCATATTTGCTCATATTTTGAAAAAGGCATTTGGACCTGCTGATATTATTGCAAGAACAGGTGGAGATGAATTCATCGTAGTTTTTCAGAATTCAAATGAGCTGCTTTGCAAGAAATGCGTTGATGAAATGTCCAAGGAAATGGCCAAGTATAATGAAATGAATGACGAATTCACGCTTTCAGCATCAGTAGGCTTTGCTTTTAATCATGAGGTTAAGGGCGGCAGATATCAGGATGTATTTTATCTTGCTGACCAGCGCATGTATAAGATGAAGGAGGCTCACCATGGGTAAAAAGATTTTATGTCTAAGCATAGCCATGGCAACATTTTTGATGTTGATGACGGTGGGCCATTTCTTCTTGAAGCCTCATAATTACGACAGCGTTGTTGTGTTAGATGAGGGGTGGAGAGTTTACTACAATGACACCGTATATGAAAATGTGGCATTGTCAGATTTAAGAAAAATACTTGGTGACGGGGCCCACGAAGGGGATGTGATACATATGGTGCATCCTGGCGTGGAAGTGAACAAATTTGTGACACCTACCATTATGTTTGAGTCCCGATTTAGCGCGTGGATTTTGTACTGTAGTACAAAAGAAGTACAAAGTGGATTCCTGGATTCATATAAGGCTGGAAAGTTTATAGGATGTGAGAATAATTTCGTAAATCTTCCAAACACAGATAGGCCAGTGGATATTTGTATTTCACTTATTGTGACAGAGGATGGTGCCTACAATTACTTTGAAGCGCCAGCGTTGGCTGGTTATTATACATTGCTTTTATATAGCATTCATAATAATATGTTTATTTTTTTGTCGGCGGCATTTCTTGTCATATTTGGACTTATGTTTTTTGCTGTAGGTTTGGGATTCAGAAGTGATATGCCTGAGATAAACATGCAGATGTATTCATCACTTGTGTTTATTGCCCTGGGAATATGGCTTTTGACTCAGTTCAGACTTTTAGATTTGTTTGTGGAGACAAATGGTCATCAGACAGAGATAGAATACATTTCTTTGTACATGATTGTACCGCTGATGTATTTGGTAATGGGGTCTATGAGAAATTATCTTCATAAGACTTTGTTCCAGTTCTTCCTAACAATCGGAGCAATCATTCCTTTGGTTTTGATAGGATTGCATTTTGCAGGTATTGCTCATATTAATCATTATCTGTTTATTTATCAGATAGACGCCATGGTCCTGATTGTATTCATGTTTGTAATGATTCTAGTTAAGGATGCAGGCTCAAATCTGATAACACAGCCACAGTACATACAGATTATGGGACAGGCTATGCTGGCCATATCCTTTATCTTTAATATTTTCTTCTACTACATGGAAGTGCTGGGATATTCAAAGCAGATAATGCTTTCGAAAAAGGCTGTGCCTCTCGGGGCAATCAGCATGGTATTTGCAACTCTGGTGAACTACAATATCTTCATTTCAGAGTCAATCGCTAGAAAGAAAGAGTACGAATCTCTGGCGCATTTGGCATATGCAGATGAGCTTACAGGCATAGCAAATAGATCAAAGTATGAGAAGTACATTAAATCTTTATCAGAAAAAGAGGATGATTATTGTATCGTCAGCATAGATTTAAATGGTCTGAAGGAAGTAAACGACAATCAGGGACATTTGATGGGGGACAAGTACCTATTCGAATTTGGCGGTGAGCTGGAAAATTGCTTTGGCAAAGAAGGCTTCATCGCCAGAATAGGTGGAGATGAGTTTGTGGTAATCCTTACCGGAGAGAGTATGTCGCAGGTGGATTATCTGATAGATAGAATGAAGCATGCACTTGCAACGCTCAACGAAAAGGACCCAATCATCAATCGAAGTGCAGCTATCGGATATGCGTATCGCCACGAATGCGAGGGCAAGGATGCCAATTCGGTATATCTGCTTGCAGATGAAAGAATGTACAAGAATAAACAATTGATGCATGGCGCAAGAAGGTAGGTTGTGTTATTATTAGAAATTATAAATTGAGAAGGATTTTTTAATAATAACAGAGGAGAATAATAGGTATGCCAATCAGAACACAAAACGATCTACCTGCAAAGGCAATACTTGAGCATGAGAATATTTTCGTCATGGACGAAAATCGTTCTACACACCAGGACATCAGACCTATCAGTATTGGGATTCTTAATCTGATGCCATTAAAAGAAGCCACAGAGCTTCAGTTGTTACGTTCTCTTTCAAATACACCTTTGCAGGTGGATGTGACTTTCCTGACTGTGGGAAGCCACGAAAGCAAGAACACGAGCAAGACTCATCTGAACAACTTCTATGAAAAGATAGAAGATGTCTATGACAGATATTTCGATGGACTTATCATCACAGGTGCACCACTTGAGCAGATGCCTTTTGAAGAGGTGGAATACTGGGATGAGATGTGCAAAATCTTTGAGTGGACAAAGACACATGTGACTTCCACACTGCATCTGTGCTGGGGATGCCAGGCGGGGCTTTACTACAGATACGGTATCGATAAATACGATTTGGATGAAAAGAAATTTGGCGTGTTCCCACACCGAGTTTTGAATCGCAAGATACCACTTGTGCGTGGCTTTGACGATGTTTTCTATGCACCACACAGCCGCCACACTGGCGTGCGCACCGAGGATATCGAAGCCTGCGAGGATTTGGTAGTGTGTGCAAAGGGAGAGGAAGCCGGAGTATTCCTGTGCATGTCTAAGGACGGCAGCAACATCTTCGTGATGGGCCACCCTGAGTACGACCGCTACACACTGGACAGCGAATACAAGCGCGACTTAGGCAAAGGCCTTGAAATCGCCATGCCTGAGAACTACTACCCAGACGACGACCCAGAGCAGAAGCCACTGCTTCAGTGGCGAAGCCACGGGAATATCTTGTATTCGAACTGGCTCAACTACTATGTGTACCAGAACACACCTTATGAGTGGAATAAGATTAGTGAAAAATAAAGATTGAGTTGATTTAAGTGCTGGTGCCTTTTGGCGTCGGCACTTTTGTTTTATCACAAGAAGCCAGTCAGCCCGCTATCTTTCGTTGGGTTGTGATAAAAAATGCTAAATAATGCACGATTAGGTTCGTAATTGCGGTATAATTAATCTGCTTTAAGAGAGGGACATTATATGATTGAAGATTTATTTTTAGAGATTAAGAAACTAAATATTACGGACTATCAATCTCTGTTATTTAATATTTATGAGGATGAAGCTAGCTATACTATTGAAGCTAGTTTTGACGATGACGAATTTGTTATTGGTCGAGATAATCCTTATGAAATATGCAGTGCCGACATGGGCTGGAAAGATGTAGAAAAAGAGGTTGGCATAAAGCTTAAAGAGTTAATAAAAGCTGATAGTAAGTTCTTTAAGCCATTAAAAGAGATTACTTTTGGATTTGTTGATGGTGATCTTCACTATATAAAGAAGAGCCGAAAGAAAAAGCAGCAAGTTGTTTTTACAGCAGATGATTTTTTAGATTTTGATCCAGTAAGACTTAATGCGTGGCTTACTGTATATCTTACAGAAGAAGCAGAAGAAATATATGGTACAAAAAGATTTATGACAGATTTCTCAGAATTAACAGATGAAGAAAATCTTTATTGGAGGAAAATTCTAGCGGAGAATTTCGATTACAAAAAATATAATAGCTAACCAAGCCTACTAGGCCAGTACCCTGGGGACGCCCAGTACTGGTCTATTATTATGTCCAAAATCAGGCGTAAGATTTTTGGCATGAGAGGAACTAGAAACAATATTTTAGGAAAGGAAAATCCGGAGGCTGACTGCATCCGGATGAAGGTACGAGGATGATGGTGAGAGTTCGGACAAGGTACACAAATGGATTTTATTACTGAGGGAACAAGGGTGTTAAGTGAGGTCGTCATGTAGTTTCTGGAGGTATAAAACTTGTTGAGGTTTATGTTTGTGAATGACAGCCGTGAAGCTAAGCATTATGGAATGAAGTATGTTTATGGTTAAGTGCTAATATAATTGACACAAATTGAGGTGCAGATGTGGTAAGATATTGTTGTGTAGAAATGACTTAAATTAGTGCTTACTATGTACTTTTTAAAGCACTTTATATGTACTTGAAAATGAGAATATATTTGTTATAATTATGTTAACAGAGTTGCCAGGTGCGAATAACACTTGGGACCAAGCCGAGCGTTGAGCTTGGCTTTTTTACTTTTAGGAGAGAGTGTTATGGATTTGAAGAAACCATATTCTATTGATGAACAACTTCAAAAATTTCAGGAACATGGTGTGATTGTAGAAGATGATACATTTGCAAGAAATGTTCTTCAAAGAATTAGTTATTATAGATTGACTGGTTATACATTACAATATCGTATTAATGCCAATAGTAGTGAACTAAAACCAGGAATAAAGTTCGAAGACATATATAATATTTATCAGTTTGATGAAGAAGTTCGTTGTTTGATGCGTCTATATATTGAAAAGGCAGAATTCTTTTATAAGAATTTAATCGGTAATGGATTTGCAGATATAAAATGTGTTAAGCCACCATATAATCAACATTATGACGTGAATAATTACTTTGATAAAGATGGTATAGCTAAAACACTTCAAAATTTTTCAAAAGAAAAAATGTATTATAGGGATAGCGCGATTGTAAAACACCATCAGAAGAAATATCAGGATAAAATGCCTATATGGGTTATGATGGAATTAATGACTTGTTCAAGTGTTTCAATGTTTTATCATGCTTTATATATTTCAGATAAGGAAAAGATTGCAGATAAGATTGGAATAAGTGCTGCAACTTTGGAAAATCATCTTCATGCATTATCTGTTCTTAGAAATAAATGCTCACATGGTGTTAGATTATATAATTCAGTATTTAATCCGCCTATAAGATTTAACAAGAGCTTTTTGCGCGCACACCCAGAGGTTAAAAATAATACATTGTTTGCATATATATTAATGCTGATTAAACGTTTGCCCACGGACGAAGATAGAAAGCAATTTAGAGATAAACTTAATCGCATAATAAAGAAATATGGTAATTCAATAGATATGGAATTGATTGGATTTCCAAAAAACTATCGTGAAATGCTATATATTAGAAATATAAAGAGCATTGATTAATTGGTGTCAAACCATAAAAAGTTGCACTATAAAAATGGTGTCAAAATGGTGTCAAAACAAAATGGAGTGCCTGAAACGTTGATTTTACGGGCTTTTTAAAAGGCACGGCAGTGTTATTACGTTTACCAGAATACCCCTTATGAGTGGAATAAGATTAGTGAGAAATAAAGATGGAGTTGATTTAAGTGCCGCGGCCTTTTGGTCTTGGCACTTTTTTCTTTGAAGGTATAATCTTGGGCTGATATGGGAGGTAGTTATACCCTTTTATTATTTATGAGGGACTAATATGAAGTCAAAAAGGTATAACCGGCTTAGGAATTTATGGAGGGTTATACCTTATAGTGGGCAATGAGACATTGTATTGAAGTCAAAAAGGTATAACTAGAGTGGGAATTTATGTGAGGTTATACCTTTTTGTCCAGCAGGTAAGCTTCAATGGTTCTTTTAATAATATCTTCGGTAAGTGGTGAATTAATAGTTTCAAAGGTACATATCAGATTATGGCCTGGAACATAGCCTTGATTGATATAACTATTAAGTTTGTTCATTGCATTGAATCGATATTCAGTATTGTCCATCATTCCAAAGTGTTCCCAGATTAATTCAATGTCTTCAGAAGCTTTATATATAGTAAAATCTGGGAAATATATAGTTCCATTAATCTCGAGCCCACATTCATATTTAAATGGAATACTATAATCTGATAATCCACGAACTATAAGCGTTTCTGATTTAGATCTTACGGTAATTCCAGCAGATGTTTTAAATCGAAGTGTTTCCTGGTGTTTGTCATTATGTATATAAGGTTGAGATAGCCATTTCTGTTGTTTTATGTAATTGGGATTTAGCAAGGCCTGAAGAAGATTACTATAGCCTGGAATGTTATAGAGTAGATCTGTTGAAGAGATTTTTGGAGTTCTATCTAATTTTAGTTTAATTGATGCTATCTCATTTTCAATTTCTTTTTTGCGAACCTTGTTATATCGCTTCTTGGCAAGGGCAGTTGCTAATGCAATCTTTTCTTTTTTGATGTAGGTTCTTTTTACAGTTCCATGGTTCTTTTCTATTTGAAAATATTTGAAACCATTTGAAGTTTTAACCGCATTAAGTGACCCATTAGGGGCTTTTGAAAGTTCCTTGGTAATTTTAGCTAGCTCAGATTTTAAATCGTCAATTCTTTGCTCTTGTGATGAAGTTTTGTTCATTAATATCCTTTCTAAATTAATAGTAAAATCAGGGAGTTATCACTCGAATGAGCATTTGAAAAACAACAAAAATATATAACAAGATTTATGCTTAATCAAGAACCAAATTATGATATATGTAGATTATTATAGTTACTTTACATATTGCTGCAGAGGTCTCATCGCAGGCTGCAAATGCCCCATCATTGTTTATTTCATAAATATTTAATAAAATAAATTCAGGAGGATGGAGGGTAGATAATGATGATACTGAGAGATTTTAAAAAAGAAGATGCTCAGATAATAACCGGCTGGCTCAGATCGGAGGAGGAATTATACAAATGGTCTGCTGACAGATTTAATAAGTATCCGCTTTCAGGCGAAGATATTAATGATAATTATGCTTCTCAACTTGAAACGGGGAGATTCATTCCTCTCACTGCAGTGGATGATAATGAGGATATTATTGGACATTTCATCATAAGGTATCCGAGAGATGACGATGACAGTTCTGTTCGATTTGGTTTTGTAATTGTGAGTCCTGAGTTTCGGGGAAAGGGATACGGAAAAGAGCTGCTCAAGCTTGGAATAGAGTATGTAAAGGAAAATATGTGCGCCACAAGAATTGACCTGGGCGTATTCGAGAATAATGAGAGCGCAAGGCATTGTTATGAAGCGACAGGGTTTACGGAGTATGCAAGAAGAGAGTGCAAGATGCCAATCGGCATCTGGAATTGTGTGGATATGGAGTTGTTTATAAAAAGGACGTGAGATGGGAAAATGCATGAATACTGAGATTGTGGGGACCGTGCCCCCACAATCTGATAGTACCACCGCAAAAAGTGAACTCAGTGAGTACACAATCTATAATTTTTATTGCAAAGTAAAATTGTATGTGCAATAATGTCCCTAGAACTTATAAAAATAAAAAAAGAAAGCGAGGTATTCATTGATGAGTGTATTAAAGAATATGGATTTAATTGAATATAGTATGAAGACCTCGGTTTTTGGAATTATTAAATAAAATGATTTTTAACCGTGGCTTTTGTCACGGTTTTCTTTTGTCTATTATCAGGCGTTTCCAATAATAACAGGTCTCATACATAATTGTAATAACTAACAATAGTAGGAGACAAAGAAATGAATAATTTAAATAATAATCAGATAGGACGAATTTCTGAGGTACAAAAGAACAGCTTCACAATAAAGTATCAGGGGCAGGATATTCCTGCAAAACTTAAGGGATATTTTTATGAAGAAAGTGCTGACAAATTGCCAGTTGTTGGAGATTATGTAAGATTTACCTATAACACATCTGGGGACTCACTTATTCTGTCTGTGGAAAAAAGAAAAAGTTTTTTGCAAAGACCAGACCAGGCAAAGACAGGTGTAATGCAGTATATGGTTGCCAATGTTGACTATGTTTTCATTGTTACATCTTTAAATGAAGATTATAGCTACAACAGAATTGCCAGATATGTCAGCGTTGTATTGCAGGGCAAGGCGATACCAGTAGTTATTCTTACTAAGTCTGATTTATGTAATAATGTTGGCCGTTACCTGTGTGAAGTAGAAAACATTGCTGAAGGAGTTAGGGCTCATGCAATCTCAGCGTTATATCAAATTGGAATGGATGAGCTGGAAGAATATCTGCAACCAGGAAAAACTATATGTTTGATGGGGTCTTCAGGTGCAGGAAAATCAACGCTTTTAAATGCCATATGCGGTGAGGAAATTATGAAGACGTCTGCTATACGTGAGTCTGATGACACAGGTCGTCATACCACCACTTACCGTCAACTCATAGAGCTTCAAAATGGGAGTTTTATTATTGATACACCAGGAATGCGTGAAATTGGAATGGCCATGGTTGATGAAGGTATTGATAATACATTCTCAGATATAGTGGAATTGGAAAATCGATGTAAATATAGCAATTGCAGGCATGATACAGAGCCGGGTTGTGCTGTAAAACTTGCCATTGAAAGTGGAGAATTATCAATGGAGAGATTTATGCTTTATCAAAGTCTTGGACAGGAGAATACAAATAATTATGCCAAGAAAAAGGAAATCTCAAAATGGGTAAAGGCATACAAAAAGATGAAATAAAATATCTTTGATTTTCCGATATATGGGGGATTATTTTGCTGAAAAAGTATTTATACGTAATCAAAACTCAAATAATTAGAAGCATGGCATACGAGTTTAATGTTTATGGCAATATTATTATGCAGACCATAATCATGATTACCTCGGCTTACTTTTGGCGCGCACTATACAAGGGACAGACTATGGTTGGAGATGTGAATGTTGATAGTATGCTTACCTATGTCATTATGTCTTCGATTTTGTCGGTGCTTTTTATTACGAATGTTGAGAGAAGAATTCAAAATAGTGTTGAAAAAGGCTCGGTTGCTACGGACTTGATTAAGCCGATAAATGTTTTTGGTGTTTATTTTGCTGAAGACATTGGAAATATCATCGCGCTAGTTTTTCAAAATATGCTTCCAATTTTTATTATTGGCTCACTTATGATTAAGCTTCCAGCGATGGCGAATCCAAAGGATATTCCACTATTTGTTATTTCTGTTATCGAATCGTTTCTGATTAACTGGCTGGTGGCAGCGTTGTTTGGAATGATTGCTTTTACCGCTGTAAATATTGATGCGCTTATTCAGGTGAAGAAACATTTGTTAAGGCTGCTTTCAGGAAGCATTATTCCAATTTGGTTTTTCCCGGTGGGAGTGCAAAAGGTTTTAGAAGGACTTCCATTTGTGTATATATACCAGTTGCCACTTAGCATTTATATTGGCAAAGGCAGCAGTGTAGAATATTTATCGCAAATGCGAATTCAGTTTATCTGGCTCGTGGTTCTTTCAGTCGTTTTCTTTCTTGTGCAAAACAAGGTGATAAGAAAGGTAATGGTTCAAGGGGGATAGAGTGTTGAGATTTTTTAAAGAGCTGTGTCATTATCTAGATGTGATGGTTCATGTAATAAAAATGGCATTCATGACCATCATAGAGTATCCATCCAACATTGCGGGATGGCTGATTTCAAATCCACTGCAGTTTATCATGGGATTTGCCATTATAAAATTTGTGGTTGAATCCTTTGGACAAATTAATGGATGGACATACGGCCAGTTGGCGTTTTTATATGGACTATCAGTCATTTCTCATGCACTTTCAATGATCTTTTTTGTGCAGGGATGGTTCATGGGGTATTTTGTTATTGAGGGGGAATTTGATCGATATCTGACGAGACCACTCGGGGTTTTGTATCAGTTCTTTTTTACCAACATTAACATCTTTGGTATAACCGATTTAATTCCTGGAATTTTAGTTTTTATATATGGATGCGTGAAGTGCCATGTAGTAGTCAGTCCACTGTTTGTAATTCAAGTAATTACCATACTGGTTGGCGCCACATTTATTAGAGGAGGCATATATATCCTGCTTGGAAGCACTAGCTTTTACACAAGAAGTGCCGTAGATTTCGGCCAGTATACTCAGGAAATCATGGATAAGACTACGATGTATCCAATTTCCATGTACCCAGAGAGCATGCAGTTTATCCTGACGTATCTTATTCCAATCGGCTGGGTAAGTTTTTATCCGGTGTCATCATTGCTTGGAGTGGAGGCAAAATTCAGTGGATTAGCTATTCCATTTGTAACATTGGCAGTTGGTTTTATTGTGATGCTGATTGCTGGAGTATATTTTAATATTGGACTACGTAAATACGAAAGTGCAGGTAATTAAAATGATAGATGTAGAAAATCTTTGTAAAGATTATGTGCTAAAAAGTAGAGAGCCTGGCCTTAAGGGGGCAATGAAGGGGCTGGTTAAGCCTAATCATAAGATAATCCATGCAGTAAAGGATTTGTCATTTCATATTGATACAGGTGAGATCGTAGGATTTATAGGTCCTAATGGCGCGGGAAAAAGTACCACAATAAAGATGATGTCAGGAATCCTTACGCCAACGCAGGGACAGGTGTTGATTGACGGCCGTAATATTTCGAAGCACAGGAAAGAAGTGGTAAAGGATATAGGCGTTGTCTTTGGACAGAGGTCTCAGTTGAATTGGGATCTTCGTCTTGGAGAAAGCTTTGAGCTTTTGAAGCATATTTATCAAATTAACCAGAAGGAATATGATAAAACTCTTGATGAGCTAGACCAGATTCTTGGCATAAAGGAGCTTTTAGATAAGCCTGTTAGACAGATGTCTTTGGGCCAAAGAGTGAAAGGCGATTTAGTTGCGTCTATGATTCATTCACCTAAAGTTTTATTCCTTGATGAGCCTACCATTGGATTGGATGTTTCGGCAAAATATGCTTTGAGAAAATTCATTAAAGAGATTAACAAAGTGAGACACACAACAGTTATTCTAACCACCCATGATCTAGGTGACATTCAGGAACTATGTGAGCGACTTATAGTAATCAATAGCGGAGTGCTGATGGAGGATGGTAATTTGTCGGAAATCGTTGATAGAATAGCTCCTTACAAGACGCTTGTTGTGGAGTATTATGATGAGGCTGCGCCGGAGCATACCCGCTGTAAATTGATAGCGCAAGATGGTAATGTTGCTAAATATCGCTTCATGAAAAATGATGTTACCGCAGCGGAAATCATTGCTGATCTTTCAAAGGAAAAAAAGATAAAGGATGTTTCAATTGAGGAAACAGGAATTGATGATATTATCAAGATTGTTTACGGGGCGTAGAAAGGGCTCTTTTTCTGTGAAGGTATAATCTTGGGCTGATATGGGAGGTAGTTATACCCTTTTATTATTTATGAGGGACTAATATGAAGTCAAAAAGGTATAACCGGCTTAGGAATTTATGGAGGGTTATACCTTATAGTGGGCAATGAGACATTGTATTGAAGTCAAAAAGGTATAACTAGAGTGGAAATTTATGCGAGGTTATACCTTATAGTGGGCAATGAGACATTGTATTGAAGATAATAGAGGTGGAGAAGATTAGAATTAAGTGTATAATGCATTTATAAATTTTTTAAAAAGGAGGACATACTATGATTAAGATATACGGAATGCACACATGCCCTTACTGTGACTTTTTGCAGCCACAGATTCAGGGAAAGGAAAATCAGTATAAATATATAGATATAGGTCAGCATGTTCAAAATATGCATGAGTTTATGGATATGAGAGATAACAGACCTGAGTTTGACCATTCAAAGGAAATAGGAGATATAGGAATTCCATGTTTTGTATTTGAGGATGGAAGAATCAGCCTTGATCCAGCAGATGCTGGACTTGTTGAATATGATGGTACATCATCTTGTTCTATCGAGGATCATAAAGCAGGCAAAAAGGGCTGTTAGTTAAATGGCAGAATAATACGTGGCATTAAGGTCTCTTCGTAAATACGATATAATTGTGAAGGGAAAAGTACTTTTGAGAGATAGAATCATAAAGAGGTAGTGATTATGAAAAACAGAATACAGCGTATAATTCAAGGTTTACTGTGGGTTATCACAATTGTCCCAGCGGCCTATGTAATGAAGCATTGCATAATTGCATTTTTTAATGGAACATATCATGGATTCAATAGTGATGAAAAGAGTTATGGCTTTAATGCATTTGTAGATGTACTACTCAGTTTTATAGCATTTGAATTTATATTTTTTGTTATATGGTTTATATGTCTTGTTATTACTATCGTATATACGATTAGGATACATAAGCGTTTTGAACAATTACACGTCTGATTTGAATCTTGATGTAGCAGAGGACTCTGAGTAATCAGAGTCCTTTTTTATTTATAATTAATCAGTATGAATTATTTCGATTTCTTCAGGGGTACAGCCGTAATCATCAATTAACATTTGTCTTATATTTTCAACTGTTTCTTTACGATCATCCCAATTAATATAAAATAATTGTTTTTCATAGCTGATATCCATTGAATCATCAACGTTTACATCATATATATAAACCCGTGATAAAGAACCGCCTCCCGCAGAGCCATAAGTTAATACAACCACAGCCTTTCCTGGCTTTAGCGCTCTTAGTTTTACACCACTTATTTCATTTAGAGAAAGCCCGAAAGAAAAATGTTCTATTTCCTCTAAAACCAAGTCATCTTGAGAAATGAAATAATCGTAATATTGCCCTCCAGACATAGAGGCTTTAAATGATAATGTTACTTCATCACCGGAAACATGCTCTCGATAAGGGATTTTTGTAACTATATCCTTGGCAATATAGAATCCGCTAAATCCAATGCCTAATAAAAATATAAGAAAACAAGGCCAAAATATTATTCGCTTGACCCATAAGAAGAATTTTAACTCTGTAAATTTCCATGTAAAATGAAGAATCCCAGTTATTATTAATACTGGTATAAAGTAAAATATTGAATAAGCGAAAATTATTCCCATCGGATTCATAATATAATCCCCCCCACTAGATATATACTCATAATATTAAAAATGTCCAAATAAGGCAAATATTAAATTTTATCATATCAGTCTATGTTATACTCACTATAGTTAATTATGTAGAGGAGGGCCTATGAATTCCAGAGAAGAAATCAAAGCAATTGTTGAATCACAACGTGCTTTCTTTAAAACCAATACAACTTTAGATTTAAGCTATCGCATTGATGCTCTTAAAAAGCTAAAGGCGATGGTTATTTCTCATGAAAAGGAAATGGAAGAGGCCCTTGAAAAGGATTTGGGGCGCCACTATGTGGAGGCTTATTTCTGCAATATCGGCAGTATCATTTTAGAGATAAATGAAACTATTGCAGGCTTAAAGAAATGGGCAAGGCCTGAAACTCATTTTAGTGGATTGGCATGTTTCCCAAGTATTATCACAAATGTTTATAAAATGCCTTACGGAAATACGTTAATCATCAGCCCTTTCAATTTTCCATTCTTACTATCGCTGGGCGTTTTAATCCCAGCTATAGCAGGCGGAAATACTGCTGTCATCAAGGCCAGCTCAAAGAGTGTCCATTGCACAGCCTTGCTTAAAAAGATGGTGGACGAAACCTTCCCATCTAACTACATTACAGTTATTGACGGCGGCCATGATGTAGCTGACTTCTGCTTGGAAGAGCGCTTTGATAAAATCTTTTACACTGGTTCTCCAAAGGTAGCGGTGAAAGATTGCATTCTTCAAAGCTCTTAACAGCGGCCAAATTTGCATCAACATCAATCAGGTTGCCGTTGCAAAAGAAATTGCTGATGATTTTATAAAAGAGCTGAGAGCAGCCTTTAATAAAAGCTTGGGGAATGACCCTTTAACAAATCCAGAGTATCCAAAGCTGATTACAGCAGGAGCTTATGATAAATGCGAAGCAGAGGCAAAAGAATATGAAGATAGAATTCTTTTTGGTGGAAAGGGTAATCGCGAGACCCAAAAATTTGAGCCAACCATCATCTACCCAGTGACCACCAACGAAAAGATTGTTAATCACGAATTATTCAATCCACTGCTTCCAATCGTCCCATACGAGGATGACAAGATTGATGAGTTGATTGAAGAAATCTCAAGAAGAGAGCATGGACTTTCACTATACATTTTCACACGAAATAAAAGATGGGCTAAGCGCATGTTTGCGACCATGCAATATGGCGGTGGATGTCTAAACGAAGTGTGTGTTCACTTGATGGTAAAGGGTGTACCATTTAATGGCGTGGGCCATTCGGGAATGGGAGCGTACCACGGCCATGCTGGATTTAGAGAGTTCACTCATTCATCCACCGTTTTATACGGAAAAACAAAAGGCAACTTATCACTGCGAGAGCATCCTTATTCAAAGGGAGCCGAGGGCAAGATGAGATTGCTAGAGCTATTTGAAAGATAATTAAGAAATATGATTTTGAATGGAAGAAATACAATTTAACGTTTTAATCACAGGCTGGTGCTATCATACATCCATGGAGGGGTGAGCTATGGATGCTATGGTACAGGTAAAAGATGATCAAGAAGCTGCAAATGAATATTTCGAATTATATATGTCACTGCGAGCTGCGCTGAGAGAGGGCAAGATTGAAACCACTGATGTGGAAGAATATTTGGCATATAAAGAACGAATGCTTCCAAAGAAGGCTAGGGAAATTGCGCAGGAGATGATTTTAAGTATTAATGATTGATATTTATGGTTTTGTTGAAAGACTGTCGGGATGACAGTCTTTTTCTTTGCTCTAAAAGAAAAATATATAAACGGTTAAGCATTAGTACCTAGATGTATTTGCTGTACTTGATGGTGATATATGCATCTTGCAAATTTGTGGTGTAAGACCATTTTTGTCGGACAAATATGATGTTACCGAGCATCCACTTTATCAAGAGACTGAAGAATATGATTTTAGGAATAACTTGGATAGTGAGAAGTTTCTTAGGGGGGGATTAAAGGTTAAAAGTGGAGAAATATTTGATGTGATAAAAATGTAATTAATTAATTAATCCCTTCTTTGGATGAATGGATTATAATAATATTAAAAAAGAAGGGGTTAATTAAAAAATGAATAGAGAAGAGTTGAGTGCTTTTTTGAAAGGTGGTTTAAGAAATGGTTTAGGAGCACTAAGAGAAGGAATTGCCGAGGCGCATTTCGAAAGAGTAGATGAGGCATATTTTGAAGCTATAGAAATAGGTGTTTCAAATACGATTTCAGCCCTTCATGATGCTAATGTAAAAGATGATGAAATTATAAGGGTGATGAATAAATATTGGGGGATTCCTTTTGCAGAAGCCGAAGATCGTCTCTTGATTGAAAAAAGCGAATCTGTAAAAGCGTCACTTTGTCATTATCTTAAACTGCAAGGGTATAGCGAACAAGAAATTAGAAGATTTATGATTCATAATAATGTAGGAAGCAAGATTTCTAATAATAAGGAATTGTGGAAATTAAAAAATAATCCAGAGAAACTTATGAAGGCTGTAGAGGAGAACAAATAATGGAATTAGATTCAAATTTATATTTACATGAGTCAGATAAGGCAGCTATGAAAGCGCTTAAAGCTATCCCAGGGTTTCATCAGGTTATGAAAGCCTTTATGATGATTTGGAACGAACAACAGTTTAAACTTGTTAATATGTCTACTAATTTAAGATTAAGTGAGACTCAAATGGCAAAGTACTATCATATGTTGCCACCGATATGCGAAAAACTTGGTATAGAAGTTCCAGAAATTTATGTGGAATTGGATGTTTATCCAAATGCATATACCTATGGTGATACTAAACCATTTATAGTGTTAACTTCAGGCTTATTTGAAACTGTTCCTGAAGAATTGATTCCAACTGTAATTGCACATGAATGTGGACATATAGCATGTCATCATACGTTATATAGAACAATGGGTACATTGTTATTAAATGGAGCATCTTATTTTACTACAGGGTTAGGCAATATAGCTTTATATCCTATACAGCTTGCATTTGCATATTGGATGAGATGTAGTGAGTTTTCAGCTGATAGAGCTGCGATGATTTATGATGGTTCTGCTGATAAAGTGATGGAAATGTGCATGCGTTTTGCTGGTTTCGATAAAGATATTAAAGCAGAGGCAAGTGTTGAAAGCTTTATGAAACAAGCTGAAGAATATAAGGCAATGGTAGATGAATCTACATTTAACAAAACACTTGAGTTTATTCTTTTCCAAAACAATGATCATCCATTAAATGCAGTTAGAGCATATGAAGCTCGTGAATGGGAGAAAACAGAAAGATTTGAGAATATCCAAACTTATCTCAATAGTAATGATGATAATAGAAATCTAAGTCTACCAGTAGAAATTACTCCAGATAAGTATATAGGGAAAGATATCTCAGATATTTCAACTATGCTTCTTAGTAAAGGTTTTGTTAATGTTGAGCAAGTGCGAATTACAGATTATGAAAAGAAAGCTAAGGAAGGGGAAATACTTTCATTTTCCATTAATGGAAATAATAACCTGAAAAAAGATTTTTATAAAAAAGATTCTAATATTATTATAGATTATTATGAATCAAAATCGGCAGAAGAGATCGCTGCTGAACATCCAGGAGAAATACAACCTTTGGAAGGTTATAAATATTTCCAAGGTAAGGCAACTGATATAGTAACAACTATGTTGGAAGGGGCAGGTTTTACGACTATCGAAGTAAAGGAAATGGCTATTCCGAAGTTTGGATTGCTTGTTAAAGAAGATACAGTAGCTAAAGTCATTATCGGAGATAATGAAAAATTTGATGGTGAGGATTGGTTTGAGCCAGAAACTGTAGTTACTATTTATTCGTACGTATCGGTAAAATGATTTTTGAGATAATAGATATATAGGAGGGGAAATGGAAAAAGAATTTTATCAACGCAAGATAAATGACATAATTACAAAATGTCCTATCGAGGCAGGTGTAGAGATACTTGTTTATAGGCTGTTGGATGAATGCATTGATGATACCAAGTTATCGTTAGTTGATATCAACAGAATTTGGAAAAATCAAGATGAACGATTAATAACTGACGGTGGGGTTCCTGATATAGCTGTATTATCAAATGATTTCGTGTTTAAAGATACTGATAAAGGAAAATGTTATGGTTTTGTAGAGGTGAAGTCTACTGAAATATCTTTAAGAGAAACAGAAAAATTTCTTGGTGAATCAAAGAATGTAGAACATTTTATATATACCAATGGCTTGGTTTGGAAATATTATAAAGGCAATGAGTTAAAAAAAGAGTACAATCTTATAAAAGGAAAAAAGCTACCATATTCTGTTGCACCTGTCGAAATAGATGAAGACGAGTTTTATGAACTACAATCATTTATTAGGACTATTAAATGGAATGACTAGCAAAATTTTACATAGGCCATAGACTTTGGGAAGCCCAGATTCTTTGGCCTATTATTATGCCAGTATTGGGTGATGAGTTATAAGACATATAAGATAGATTACGTCATAAGTTTGTTGTACTAGATGTAAGTCCTTTTTTGTCGGACAAATATGGTGTCACCCAGCATCCGCTTTACCAGGAGGCTGGGGAGTATGATGATAGGAATAAGTTGGATATTGAGAAGTATCTGAAGCAGGGAATGAAGTTTTAGAAAGGCGAAGTTTTGGATGTTGTAAAAATATAAATTGTTACACCTCTTTTACGTAAATGCGATATAATAAATAATTAGAGGAGGTGTAAATTGCCTTTGATAGAAAAGAAAATAAGGAGGGTGGCTAAATGCCATTTACAACAGAGACAAAAGAGGAAATACTAGATTACTGTGAAAATCATTTACCTGAAGATGATTGGTATGAAGAACAATTTGATTTTATTTTAGATGAAGATTTACGTGAGAGAATTATTCAGGAATTTAAAGCAATTAGATTTGCATATAAATTATATGAAGGAATCACAGCAGAGGAAGAGAATCTAGTTTTTGAAGTCCGTAATCAAATTCTTGCATATGCATCTATCTATGAAGCTGTGATAGAAAATGTTATAGAGACCTATTATCGAGATACAGAGGAATATGACAAGTTGACGCATGAAATGGTGTTGAAACCATATTCATTGCCACAAATTAAATTAGACAAATTAAAGAATGAACTTGACCATGATGGGAAACAGATTATTCCAGCATTTTATGCTAGATCTAAAAAAGATAGTCCCAAGGTAAGATTTGCTGATAAATGCAATACAGCAGAAGAATTAGGTTTAATTCATTCATTTATAGGTAAAGATGGGGAAATAGTAAATTTACCTACTGAAATAAAAAATATCTATAGTTACAGGAATTGTATTCATCTTTTGGCGGAAAAAAGAAAAGATATAACTTATGAGCTTGATTTGAGTAAAAAAGCATATAGAAGGATGAGACCTTTTATAGACCAAATTAAAGAAAAACTTAGAGAAGATGAAAAAATAAGCTAAATAATATTGCGAACATAGACCAGCGACTCTGGGGACGCCCAGATTCTCTGGTCTATTATTATTTCCTAAAAAAGTAAATAGGAATAAGTAAGATAGCCCAGTGGCACAGAACTAATGGGCTATTGCTATTAAATGCGATTTTTACAACATTTTTTGTATTTTAATCCGCTACCGCATGGGCAAGGATCATTAGGATATATTTTGGTTTTTGTTATACCCATCATTTTTTTTGTAAGAGCCGGGTTTCCAATGAATGATGGAGCAATACCTTCATTGATTGTTAGTAATAGTAATTCAATGTGATGAATTAATTCATTGAAAAGTGCTAAGCAGTTATACATACACCAAATGTTATAACAGATTTTAATGAGTGATAACTCAATATCTTCATCAGAAGAATATTCATTAATAAATCGTATTGCTTGATTATGTGAACCTGATATTTCTTCTGAATGATAGCTAAAGTGACCAATACTATTTCTAACCTCTGCATCCAGGCATGTGCATAATAAAGATTGTAAAGGTTCATTAGTATTTATGAGTCTTATGATATTGCCTTTTTTCCTCATTTCTGAGACGTCTTTAAGTGTCTTGACTGATTGCAAATCTTCTACAGTATTATTAATCTTGGTATAATCACCTCGAATAAGAATATTGTCTAAACCTAGAGGTACTACAAGTAAGCTTGCTATTAGTTCGTAAAAGTCAACATATAATTGTTTAATGTCTTCAAAAGAAGTAGTTGTAATGGCATAGTCATTACTATCAAGAATAGATTTATCATAATAGTAATCAATACTAATAGCTGGCATTAATAGATCTACCTTTTGATAAAACTGACCACAAACGGTATTGATTCGATGCTTCCATTCTTTGATTCGATTTAACGAAGAGAGGAATCTAATATATTTATTAACTTCATCTGGGTGCTCTCTATTTGCTTGCACAAATAAATCAGTTGTTTTTTGTGTGATATTACTGCAGCCAAGAAATTGGAATTGATTAATCATCGTTATGGCTCGAAGAATATCAGCTTTGTTGTTAAGTGGAAATTTTATTCCTTGGGGATCAAAGTATTCCTTAATTTTTTCTTTTAACAATGATTCGTTATTTGCTTCATGTAATTCGTTGATTATACGAATTCTTGGATATTTTATATCTCTGTTAGCTAAGATTGTATGAAAAGCCTTAGTATATTTTTCGTAATCCATCTGAGCGATTGCAGTAATAAAGGTGGTTGGCTTAAAAGAGTCTTCCATAGAAGAAATTTCATATGAAGATGGCGTTAAGAATTCTCCAGAAACGTTTACAACGAATTGTGCGTTTGTATTATCGGTTTTTGTCGCGTTTTCAAATTTTATCCCATTCTCTTCTGAGTATTCACCAGAAATAGTAACACCACATTTGCATTTATATCGTATAGGGTGTTTTTTTGAAAAACCATATTGATATTTTAAATCACATATGGAATTGCAGACATTGCACTGATAGTAAAGATTTGCTTGCATTTAATAACCCTCCAAGTAATAGTTAACTGTCTTTTTTATTATAGAACTATAAGGGTCCGTATACTAGAAAAAAATGTCTTTTGGATTAATACATATTCATAATAATGACACTTATTACTTGATTGAATAGGGTATAATTAGCTTATTACTACTGGTATTTAGAGGAGGTATACAAAATGGGGTTATTAAATGAGCGTCTTGATATTGAAAACAAAGTTAATACAATACAAGCAAGCGCAGCTGAGAGACCAATGCTGATAATACCGTATATAGCTGAAATAAATGATAGAGGATTGTATAAGGATGCTGGATATACAAGTTTTTATAAATATTGCGCTGAACGATTAGGGGTAGGAGAGACTCAGGTTAAAAATTCAAATAAAGTTTTTAGGTTTTATGGCAAGATGTCTGAAATCGGCGAGTATTATATTCCAGAAGAATACATACCTTTCGGTATTGAAAAACTGAATGAGATAACTAAGATTCCTGATTTTAATCATGATAATCCTATGGATACTATTATGCAGTATGGATTAACTCCGGAAACAACTATGCCAGAGGTAAAGAGAATTGTTGCCGAGGCAAAAGGAAAAAATATAAAACCGGATTTAAAAGGAATCCCAGCAATCTGTGAAAAACTAGAAATAATGGATAATACGTTAAGGCTTATTGGCATTTGGGGCCGTAATGAACGGATATCGGATAAGGAGTTTAGAAGAAAAGCTATAGAAACAATAGAGGCAATAAGAAATTTGTAGTTTTATATAAAGAAGCGCGGAGAATGTGTGAGGTGGCGCCATGTCAAAAGAGTATTTTTATGAAGATGAAGATGGAATCATGAAAGATAATACTAGGAGTTCTTCAGGAGGATTAAGAACTTTAGCAACTATTTCGATTGTAGAAGGATTCAACAGTTGAGTTGCCATGGAAGGCTTGAGGTAAATCCAGAAAGGCAATACTATGGCAATTAATCTTCAAACGTATCTAGACAGAATTTCATCGCTTGGAATGATTCAACTTCCAACACAATCAGATTTAACCCAAAATCTTAATACGGACACAAGTGTATCTGATAAAGATTCCTACATCCCTAATGTAAACAATGCTGAGGCTGCTATTCCTAGTTCAAATTATGGGGCAGATGGAATGATGGTAGAGGAAGGCGGAGCTTCTGGCTCATCTAATTCGGAGGATGAAACTACTGTTGAAGTTGTAGTGATTAATGGCATCAGGTATTTGGAGACAACAAGGGTTGAAAATGGTGTTGAGATAAAAACAAGAAAAGTGCTTGATGTAGCAGAGGACTCTGAGTAATCAGAGTCCTTTTTTATTTCAATAAGCAATCTGTTATATTGTTATATAGAAGAATGGTAATTTTAAGGAGAGGATAATTATGTTTGAAAAACTAGATGAGTTTATTGATGAAAACTCAGATGAAATGCTTGTTACAGGTGGTTGGGGTGATGATAAGACTGCAGAATTAGAAAACTCGCTAGGGCTGAGTTTTAGAGAAGAATTTAAGGAGTTTATCCGTAAATACGGTATGCTGATGGGATACGGTGTAGAGATTGCAGCTTGTGGAAAAAGCGGGAACTCTCGTGTCGTAGAGAATACATTACGATTTAGGGAGATGGGTTTGGAAGATAAGTACCTATTTCTGGATGGTGATGGAGAATTGGGATTTTGCTTAGACAATGAAACAGGCAAGATTGTTAACTGGGGTTCTGATAACTGTGAAGTTTATCCTGAGGCAGATGATTTAGAGACTTTTATCATGGCACAGCTTGAGGCTGGGAAAGAGAATTGGTAAATATTTGTAAAGAACGAATGCTTCCTAGGAAAGCAAGGGAAGTAGCAAAGGAAATGTTTTTATGCAGAAAATAATTAAAAATTATATCAAATGTAATGTTTGAAGGAATTAATACATGAAGGGGACATCTGAGGGATAACAGGGAACTGATGAAGTTTTTAAATTTGGAGGGTAGCAAATGAGTAGATTAAAGACGCTTCGTGAATTCGTAGATAATGAATTAAGCCTATTAGCAGATGATAAGAGAACAAGTGCTACTGCACACTTATATGGAGTATCTCTTGCTGCAACTATTCTTGCTAAAAAACGAGGTCTGGATGAGGAGCTTGCAGCTATGGCAGCTATGCTTCATGATATGCATGCTTATAAGAGTGGCTCTTATGATGACCATGCTCATTTAGGTGCTGAGTTAGCTAGAAAGATACTGGAAGAACTTGCTATAACATCAGCAGAGGAGACGGATATTATCTGCTTTGCAATATATCATCATGATGACAAGCTTGTGATAGATTCACCTATGGATGAACTTTTGAAGGATGCAGATGTTATAGACCATTGTTTTAAGGATTCTTCCAAACCTGTTAAGGAGAAGGAGCAGAAAAGGTATGAAGCACTGTGCGGTGAGTTAGGGATGCATTTAACGGTTTAATCACAGGCTGGTGCTATCATAAATCCATGGAGGGGTGAGCTATGGATGCTATGGTACCAGTTAAAGATGATCAAGAATCTGCAAATGAATACTTTGAAGTATATATGTCACTACGAGCAGCACTGAGAGAGGGCAAGATTGAAACCACTGATGTGGAAGAATATCTGGCATATAAGAAACGAATGCTTCCAAAGAAAGCTAGGGAAATTGCGCAGGAGATGATTTTAAAGATAGATTACTGAGATATATGCTGTTACTTAAAAGACCGCCGACGGGCGGTCTTTTGGTTTGTATAGGGAAACAATGGGCTGCCCATGTAATTTGTTATGGGAAGGTTTGTAGATAATTAATTCTATTATTTATTATGACTTAGTATAACTGAAAACATGATATAATAATTAATATTACAAATAATGTTATGGGAGAATAGTAAGTAATGAGACGAAATATTTATGATATTTTACAAAAAGCTAATATAGACTTGAGCAAGGAGTATTCTCGTATATACGATTTGTTTTATAATACTTATTTTTATGATGGAATTGATGAGGTTACATTATACGGTGCTATAAATGATTATTTTTTTTCTTTCGACAAAAAACTAATAAAAAGATGCTTAACATTGGATGATTTTGATGAGGAATTCGGATTTTGTTTTGATGAACAACCCAATGATTTTAGTATTGATTATCTTGTTTCATTTTCTGAGTATGTGGTTAACTTCGTGTTTGCTTTAATTAATTCACAAGAAAGTGATATCGATGATGAAGAATTGCATAAGGTTATAGAGCATGTAGACAGTTGTATGGAAGATTTTGGTTATACTAAGGTATCTAAAGAGAGTATTTATATTTATGTCGAAAAAGATTCTTGTGCACTGGCTGTTGCTGAAATGGTAGATGAATCGTTAGCTTACTCGGTTCTGCAATACAACCATTATAGACTTAAAGGAGATTTGGAAAGCAAATTGGGAATTTTGAGAGCAATGGCTCATGAAATTGAGAATAAGAGAAATGAATTAAAAAGCATTAATAGTAATTTCACATCAGATTTGTTTCAACTTATTAACAAGTTCATAAGACATAACAATGATGATAATGCTTATATTGCTTTGCTCACAAATCTTGAACTGGAAGAGATATATGATGATATTTATCAAATGTGGTTGTATGCGAATATGATGTTGAGGCAAAACGAGAAAAAAGATAGAATTGCTGAATTAATAAATAATATAAATTGATTTTATTAAATTATTTGGTCGAAAAAGCATCAGTCGCTGTGAGGAGATGGAGATTGATGCTTTTTTTATATAATATTGGATTGAGTACAATAAAAAGCCACATTGTTTGATATCTTTATAATATATAATTAGAATTAGAGCAATAAGGGGAAAGTACGATGTCATTTAGAATAATCAGAAACGATATTACAAAAGTTAAAGCAGATGCAATAGTTAATACAGCTAGTCCTCATGTCAGAATTGGTTCAGGAGTGGATACTGCCATATATAATGCGGCAGGTAGAGATGAGTTATTTGCGGCCAGAGAAAAGATTGGGGAAATTGAAAGAGGAGATGCTGTAATCTCTCCAGCATTTAATTTAGATGCTAAGTATATTATCCATGCTGTAGGAACATGGTGGAATGGTGGTCCTGAAAGCGAGATTGAGCTATTAAAGAATTGCTATGATAATACTTTACTACTTGCATATAAGTATGGGTGTGAGTCAATTGCTTTTCCTTTATTGTCTACTGGCAATTATGGATTTCCTCGAAAGTTAGGAATGGAAATTGCAGTAGATGCCTTTACTAGATTTCTTGAAGAACACGAGATGGAAATCATCTTAGTTGTCTTTGAAGAAGATACGCTAAAGATTTCTGGAGAGCTAGGAGAGGCAGTACAAAGCTTTATAGATAACGACTACGTTGAGGCTAGAAATGAAGATGAGTATGGCTTGGAAAGAGAGGCTGATACCCCAAATGCACGAAAGTCAATAAAAGTTGATTTAAATAATTCTCTTGATAATGTTATTCAGGATATCTACAAAGAAACTTTTGCCAGTCGTTTGCGTGAACTGATAGCAAAGAAAGGCTTAAAGAATTCCGAGGTTTATGCTGCGGCTAATATTAGAAAGCAATACTTTTCTAAACTATTGAATGATCAAGTCAAGCCTTCTAAAGAAAAAGTATTAGCGTTAGCTGTTGGATTGAAACTAAACATTAATGAGGCAGAGGAATTACTACAGTTCGCTGGATATGCTTTTTCTCCAATTTCTCAAACTGATCAGGTTGTAAAGTATTTCATTGAGCATGAGGATTACAATGTTTTAAAAATTGATATTGTATTATTTGATTATGGATTGGATCCGCTTTCAAATTAATTTGTTAAGGTCGCCTTTGAGGCGACCTTTTTTCTATATGTAGGAAGTATTATGTAAATGAATCAAGGGAAACTTGATTTAACGTAGATACATACAGCAAACAAAAGACGATTTACGTTTCGCTCGATTAGCTGAGCACCTGGTTTCGTGCCAGGAAGGTAGCCGGATTAGCGCCCGGTAGCGATTATCAATGTATCTAGATAATTTAATCTGAAACTCAGAAAGATGCTAACAGCAATTTAACAAAAGATTGGATATACAATTGGATTCCTTTGAGAATCACCTGGCTTATACCCAGGCTGCATCTTGGAGCAGATAAGACGCGAACAGCAATTAGTTATCTCCTACCAAACTTCGAAGAGAAGCACTGGGAAGCTACGAAATAATCGTGGCTGAGAGGCGTCTAGATTATCTAGCTAAAAAAGGAGGAACAGATTATGTTAAAGGAATTAAAAAAAGAATCCAACAAAACTTTTACTGAGAATGGCGCAGCGACATATTCATCATCAATGAGTAATTGTCTTGATCTATTTGCAACCTGTGGAGCATTAAGAGGCGCGAAGGAGCAAGAAATCATTGATAAATTTATAAGGGCCTATGCTGAAAATCCTGATATTGCAATGAAGATTTTATTCTATGCTCGTGATATTAGAGGCGGTCTTGGTGAAAGAAAATTCTTCAGAGTAATTTTAAAATATCTTTGTGTGAATCACCCAGAGTCAGTAAAAAAGAATATTGAATGGATTGCAAACTACGGAAGATTTGATGATCTTCTTGAAATGATGGATACACCATGTGAGGCAGCAGCAGTTAAATACTTGAAAAATCAATTGTTATCTGATTTGGAAAAAGCTCATAATGATGAGCCAATATCCCTTTGTGCAAAGTGGTTGCCATCAATTAATACAAGTAATCATGAAAAAGTTCGCTTAGGAAGGAGACTTGCTAAGAAATTTGGCATGCATGAAAAGGATTATCGTAAGAGTCTTTCTATGCTTAGAAAGCGAATTGAAATTGTTGAGAACTTCTTGCGTGAAGAGGACTATTCATTTGATTATGAAAAGGTACCAAGTAAAGCTGCACTTAAATATCGTAATGCCTTCTTCTCTCATGATAGTGAAAGATATGGTGATTATTTAAGTAAGGTTAATTCTGGAGAAAAGAAAATGAATACTAGTACGTTGATGCCTTATGAAGTGGTATCACCTTTCTATGGCTATGATAGATGGTTCCAACCTGTGTCAGAAGAGGAAGCATTCTCTTTAAATACAACCTGGAATGCCTTGCCTGATTATACTGATGATACAAACGCTCTTGTTGTTATTGATACATCAGGTTCTATGTTATGGAATACACCAGGAAATCCACTTCCTATGACAGTAGCTACTTCATTAGGATTATATTTTGCTGAACGTACAAAAGGCGAGTTTAGAAATTATTTTATTTTGTTTTCAACGACACCAAAATTGATAGAAATTAAGGGAAGTACATTACAAGAAAAACTTCAATTTATAGCAACTTATAATGAAGTTGCAGATACTAATATGGAAGCAGTTTTTGATTTGATATTAGATACGGCTGTAAAAAACAGAGTGCCTGCCGAGGAATTGCCAAGTAGAATCTTTATAGTTTCAGATATGGAGTTTAATGAAGGTGTAGAAAATGCGGATTTACCTATATTTGAAAGTGCAAAATTGAAATATAAAAATGCTGGTTATGAGCTTCCAAAAATTATATTTTGGAATGTCGCAAGTAGAAAACAACAGTTACCAGTCACAATGAATGAACAAGGAGTAACACTTGTTAGTGGATGTAATGCTAGACTATTCGAGCAGGTTATGTGTGATAGTGTTGATCCATATGATTATATGCTTGAAATTGTAAATTCAGAAAGATATCAAGCTATTGTGGCTTAGAAATAACCAAAAGAGTTGGCGATGCTGCCAGGTCCATTACCTATTGGTGACAGAGACCAACGTGGCGCGGCCAACTTTTTTATTTAGAGAGTTTTATAGTACAGCTTAGAAATTATGCTTATCATATATAAATTATCAAATCAAATTCATAAGAGTGAGATTAGGAGGAAACGATTTGAACAATGGATTAAGAACAATAAATGTAAATGAAATGGTCAAGATGCTTTCAAATGTATACACATCATTAATTTTGGGGAGAATTCCATTTAAAGAATTTCCATCAGTGATGCTTTGGGGACCACCTGGAGTTGGTAAATCCCAAGGTGTAAGAGAAATTGCTAGAGAGATAGAACGAAAGACTGAAAAGGAAGTAAGGATAACAGATGTAAGATTGTTGTTATTTAATCCTGTTGATTTAAGAGGAATTCCAACGGCTAATGAAGATAAAACATTGGCGGTATGGTTAAAGCCACAGATATTTCAAATGGATACTTCCGATGAGGTAGTGAATATCTTATTTTTAGATGAAATAACTGCTGCGCCTACGTCAGTTCAAGCTGCGGCTTATCAAATTACTCTTGATAGAACTATTGGTGAACATAAACTCCCAGAAAATTGTATTGTTATAGCAGCTGGAAATAGAGTTACAGACAGATCAGTTGCCTATAATATGCCTAAGGCACTAGCCAATAGATTGTGCCATTTGGAAATAAAAGAAGATATCAATGCGTGGCATGATTGGGCTGTTAAGAATGCAATTCATCCATATGTTGCAGGATATATTGAATATAACAGTACAGCCTTATCTGGATTTGAAAATGATGAGATTGCTTTTGCAACGCCAAGATCGTGGGAAATGGTTAGTAATATTTTGAGATATGTTTGCGAAGACGTAAATCAAGTATTTCCTATGATTGTAGGATGTATAGGTGAAAACTCTGCTAATAATTTTAGAACGTGGACTGAGATATTTACAGGAATTCCATTGATTGAACAAATCTTTCGAGAAGGAACTGGGGATTTGCCAAAAGAAAAAGAATTACAAATTGCATTGAAGTCAATGATGGTTGATTATGCAAGAAAATGTCCAGAAAAGGATTTGGTGGATAATTCAATCGATTATTCATGTAAAATGCCTTGGTCATTTAGAGGAAGATTACTACAGGATTACTATAGAATTCCCGAATTAAGAGAAATTGTAAAAGATAATAGTGTCTTTCAAACTGCAGTGAGGGATGGATTAAAATGCTAGAACGTAGAGTTCGTAGATTAAAGCGTCAATTACAAGAATGTAGATATAGATTGAATCATATGTATGATGATTTTGCTATTGGAATGTATAGCATGTCTTATTATGCGACAAAGGATATTTGGCGTATTTCGACAAATGGTGATTGTATTATCTTTAACCCTGATTGGTTAGAAAAACTAGGGCCTAAAGAATTAGATTTTATTATGTGCCATCAACTGATGCACATTCAATTAGGGCATATATTCAGACCGGATTATTACTTGGGCGATAGATATCATTTGGCTGCGGATATAGTTGCTAATGGGCACTTAAATCAGATGGGGTGGAATTATGAGAAACTTTCAAACATTGGCAAAATACGGTATGAAACGTTTATTCCTACGGTAAAAGGGTATGATATTTCTTCTATAGAAGCTATTAAATGCGTCCCATTTGACCCGTCAACAATGTCTCCTGGTAAAAGGCGGCAATTCATGATTGATTCTGATACATATTGGGACAAAAAACCTATTGATATAACTAACTGTACTTTAATATTAAGTCCATTAGATAAGGATCCCGATGATTTAAGATATGATGGTCCAACATTTGGTGGTGATTTTAATTTTACTAAAGAGGAATTCTCCAAAAAGAAGAAAGGCGCTGACGTAAAAGTAGCGGTTAAAGTAGAGGAACAAAAGACATCTGATAGAAGACGCAATAGTTCAAAAGCGACAGCAGCAATTAACAATTTACGTCAAAGTTTAAAAGAAATGCAGCTTATGATTGAGGACGATTCTATGGATAGAAAATGGACTAGAATGCGAGCTGAGAATCTTGATTGGAAGAGTTTGCTTGATGCTTTTATTCAAGAAGAGGTTTTTGATTATTCATTTACTCCACCAGATCGAAGGGTACAAAATGATTTTTTCTTACCTGATTATAATGTTAATCGAGAGGCTGTTAGAAATATACTTTTTATGGTTGATACATCTGGTTCGATTTCGGATGAAATAGTGGGAATGGCTTATGACGAAATATGTCAGGCCGTAGAGCAATTTGATGGTATTTTAGAAGGTGAAGTGGCATTTTTCGATACGACAGTTTATCGATCTAAAAAGCTTAGTGTTGTTGATGATATTACAAAACTAAAACCTTATGGAGGAGGGGGAACTAATTACGAGTGTATCTTTAATTATATTTTTGAAAACAGATATGAATCTATACCTAATAGCATAGTAATAATTACTGATGGCGAAGGTTTATATCCAAAGGAGTCAATAGCTAGAGGTATACCAGTACTTTGGCTTTTAACAGGTGATGAAGTTGCGCCATGGGGAAAGAATGTAATGATAAAGTGATTGATGTCGCTTTTGAAGCTCTAAATGAATATTATGAGCAAATAGATGAGGATGAACAATCGATTGACGTCGAAAGCCCCAGGTCCAACCTATTAGGTGGGAGTCTCCCCGCTATTAACATATTTCATGCTACTTGAATATTATTTACCGTATGGTAATATAATTGTGATCTGGGCGAAAGCTCTTTGGATCACAGTAGGCGGGAAGAATTTCCCGCCATTTTTTTTGGAGAAAGATTTATGAAAGAATTAAGTGTTTTATTGATGAATCAGGAGATTTTGGTGAAACAAGAGATGTAAGAGATTATTATCTTGTTACATTTGTTTTTCATGATCAATCAAAGGATATAACTGAAGATACAAAAAAATTAGAGCAGAGCATGAAAGATTCAGGATGGAATATTGAGTATATCCATACTGGACCAGTGATTAGAAGAGAGAATGGATTTACAGAATATTCTATTGATGAAAGAAGAAGCTTAATATATAAAATGTTCAATTTTGTTATTAAGTGCCCTATTAATTTTTGTACTGTTGCAATTAAAAGAAAAGAAGCAACAAACAAAGTTCAATTATCTGGAAAACTTGGTAAGGCTATTAATCAGATGTTAACTGATCACATGGACTATACTTTTATAAGCCAAATGAGTTAAAGAAAACTTTTATTAAAGGAATTGATAAAAAAGAATATAAGATTATATAGACTAGCGACTCTGGTGACGCCCAGAGTCCTTTTCTTTGCCCTAAAAGAAAAATTATATGATATAATTATTTTAGTTTGCGGGTTATATTACCCAGGGAGAATAATAGTGGGAAAGTTAGTAAGGGATAAGATTCCACAGATAATCCAGGCTGATGGAAAGAGTCCAATAATTAGGACTTTGTCAGAAGAGGATTACTTGCAGGAATTGGACAAAAAACTAAATGAAGAAGTGGCAGAATATCAGGCTGACAAATCCATAGAGGAAATGGCTGATGTGCTGGAAGTGCTTTATGCAATATGTGAAGCTAGAGGACACTCTTTGGAGGAGCTTGAGCAAGTACGCAAGGAGAAGTCTGATAAGCGCGGAGCTTTTAAAGAACGTATTTATTGGGAGGGGAACCGCTGATGAATCTGCCATATTCTGATGAACTTCATATCGAATATCTGAGCCGACTTTTTGATAACACTAGCGAGTGTTATAAGTTCTTTTGGTTTAAGGCTATTCTTGAAAAAGTGGTTGCTGGCCATACAGAAATAGCTTTTGAAGAATTGGTGGATGACATGATTGCTAGTGCTTGGTATATGGTTACAGAGTATCATCTGAACCTTGGACCCAAGGACACGTTGGAAAGTCTGGTCAATCTCATAAAAGATAAGAATCCAAGCTTTACATCAAATATCAAAAAGCCTGAGCTTATCGCATATTTATCTGAGACGCAGGATAAAGAAATAAATTCAAAGAAGCGAACATTGATATTAAATGTTCCTTATCGTTTACAAGCGCCTTTTGTTCCTGGAATAAAGGGGAAAGCTTGGGATGTTCCAAAAGATACACTTATTGAAAATATTAATAATCACAGCGGCATCATCTATTATTTCCTAGGGTTAAATGGCCTGTCATCCAAAATCATTGTGAAGGATGAATGGGTAAATTACTTTGTGAAGAATCAGGAGATTATTCGAGGCTGGCTTGAGTACAACATGATTCTTTATTTACAAAGAAGAAATCCAAATGTGCCAGGTATTGCTGACAAGCTGTACCCACCACAGGAACGTAAATTGGATGACGTGAAGAAATACTGGAAGCTGATTTTGACAGTTTCTCCAGAACCAGTGGAGGAGATATACGGGAAGACTATACTGACTCCAAACGACATATCCATAGATCACTTTGTGCCTTGGTCATATGTGGCGCATGATGAAATGTGGAATTTGCATCCTACTACTAGGAGTATTAATAGTACTAAAAGTAATAATCTACCAGATTGGGATACGTATTTTGATGCGCTAGTTCAAATGGAATATAAGTCATATATCGTGATGCGTAAATACGATAGAGTACGCAAGGAATTTGAAAAATGTGCAAACAAACATTTTAATGATGAGAATGTTAGATATCGTATATACGATACAGAAATTAAGTATGGTCAATTTAAAGAGGAACTTGAAAAATTGATACTTCCGGTATATAAATCGGCGCAGAATTGTGGATTTATGGAGTGGAAGTATGCTGCTCAGTAGTAAAGCGTGAGGATTAACAATATGGCAAAAGGATTAGATTTGTATAAAGCATTTATTGACGGTTTAGTCGAAAGAAAAGATGGTGTTTTAAGAAAGTGGATTTTGGAAAAAGGATATCCCAATACTGATGAAAATAAGAAAATAAATGAATTACTAACAGTGCTATCAGAAGAGCAAAAGAATGTAGTTGTAAAGATGGTCCTGGATGCACGAGTTGGAGGAATCCACGACACACTTGCTTATATTAACGAGAAGATGGATTGCGATGATTTGGTCATGATTCAAGAGGGAGAGACATTTCCATATGACTATTTTTCAAGTATGAATTATGACTTTATTGCGAGATGTGAAGGGGATGAGTGGCCTGAGTAGGCAGAGTATATTAATAGGTTGTCAGAAGTAAGGTTCTGGCACTATTAAGCGTGGTATTAAAGAGAGTGACGAATGAATATATTATCTACTAAAGAAATAGCTACTGGACTTTGGTTACTAGTGTTATTAATTTTTATATTACTAAACAAAAAAATAAGAAATAGTTTTATACATTTTATAAAAATGATCTTCAGAAGAAAAATAATATTGCTTTGGCTACCATTTTTTCTTTATATTGGGATTATTACATTTTTTATTTCCAGGTTTCCTTTTTGGAAGTCAACATATTTGAAAGATATTATTATATGGTCAATTACCTCGGGGGTTATTGCGTGTTTAAATTCTGCAGATAAGGACGCTGATGATGACTATATAGTTAAGACATTGAAGGAGAATATAAAACCAGTTATTATTATTGGATTTATTAGGAGCATATTTACTTTTAACATAATCATAGAGATACTTATTGTTCCTGTAATTACAATACTAACAATAATGCCTGCCTACACGAAAAAAAGGGCTCCTCAACAAGTAAAGTTTTGGAATAATTTATTGAGTATTGTGGGGTGGTGGATTATATGTGGAACTATTAATGTGGCCATAGATGAAGTTGGACGACTAAATTACCTGGATACATTAATTAGTTTTTTAATTCCATTTGTGTTTTTGATTGCAATTATTCCAATGATGGTATTTTGGTTGTATGTAAGTAAATATGAGCTTTTATTTATTAGAATGGCACAATATGAAAATAATATAGCTATTACAAAAAAAATAAAAAATAGAATAGATGTCTTTAATGTATGTGGATTATCATGTAAACGAATCTTAAGATTCATGAGGGGATTTACATATCTTTCTTGTGTATGTATGACGGAAAAAGAATTTTCGGAAATATTAAATACATATAGAAATGACAGTGAAAATGACTCTTGGTATATGACAAATACTGCTTATTAAAAGATTCTGTAATGGGTAAGGCATATGGTATTTGAAAGTAGAGGACTCTGAGAAATCAGAGCCCTTTTTGTTTATAAGGAGAAGAATAACGTTTGTGAGGTGTGCTTTTTAAAGTACATCTCTTTTTTTATTATAGAATCAGAAAAAGTAATCACAAAAGGGTAGACCTTTTAGGAACAATACCAAACAAGATTGTTAATGAACGATATTTCACAGGAGGAGATTATTATGAAGCACGTAGTTGTAGATTTAGAGATGAATAATGTAGCACAGAATTCTGAGGCACGTTATATTTGCTCGTCAGAGACAATAGAAATTGGCGCAGTAATGCTTGATGATAATCTCACGGAAATATCTTCATTTCGTACTTATGTAAAACCAGAGCATAATGTTCGCATTATGAATAAGATAACAAAGCTCACAGGTATAACCACAGAGATGGTAGAAAATGCACCTGTATTTAACGAAGCTTTAAAAATGTTTATGAATTGGTGTCTTGGAACTGGTGATGAGGTGACAATTTACGCATGGAGCGATAGCGATTTTAACCAGATTTCAAAAGAAATCATTTTAAAGGGATATGAGATTTCTGATGATGAAAAGGATTTACTTGAAAATCCATGGTCTGATTTTCAGCAGGAATTTGATACTAACTTAGGCTTTGAAAGACAAATTTCTTTAAAAATGGCTCTTGATATGGCAGGGGTTGATTTTAGCGGAAGACAGCATGATGCGCTTGATGATGCTAGAAATACTGCAGAGCTTCTTCATATTTTTAAAGATAGCGATTTATTTGAGACTACTCTTAGAAAGATAAATGATATTATGCAACCAAAAGAATTAGGATGCGCACTTGGTGATATGTTCGATTTTTCAGTATTTGCGGTAGCATAAAAGTCAATTTAATTATTAAGATAAAGCCATTAATCAAGGATTTATGATAGAATTAATTTGCGTGTTAAAAATAGTTTACACATAAGCTAAAGGGGGTTAAATAAAATTGGTTATTGAAGGAAGAGGTTCCGCTGAATACGAAAATAATAGGTTTATGATTAATCCTAATATGAGTATTTTAGGAAACATGCTTTTTATCACAGATCAATATATTTCTAGAAAACTGGTAGGCGGGTTTAAGCTTACAGAAATGGCAAATCAGCTTATGAATGAGGGGCGTATTGACGATGAGCTGCTTTATCCATTTGAGGATGTAACCTGGGATACAGTTTTTGGAAATCTTAAATGTTTAGAATTCTATAATTATGGTTCGGATCCGGAATCTGCACGAGGGGTTGAGAACTATATAAATTTCTTAGACTATATTCACAATACAGATACTACTAATTTCATAGATGAAACAAAAACAGACACCTCACAGATGCTTGGATTAATGATGGCTGATGTCTGGGCTAAAGTTAAACAAGGAATACTAGAGCTTCTTGAAAATGATAGTTTTGATAGAAACGAATTAATAGAAAGAGCATTGAAAATTATGATGGATTCTTTCTATAAAACTATTGATGAGTATTTCTCTTCGTCATACTTAAATGAAGCTGAAGGCGAGCATTTATTTATGAATGTTTTTGCTGGAATGCAGGATGTCATTAATGATATGGCCTTTGATGAAAATACTTTGGTTAAGACAACTTATGCTTCTCTAGTTAAGGGTGCAGAAGTACTTATTTGTAATCCAGAATACCTACCATTTGGTGAAAGATTAGCATCTGCATCACGTTATTTTATGGCGGGAAGTAGTTTGCTAGTTAGTGAGAAATTCATGACATCAATGGGTGATTCCTTGGATAAGTTAAGAGAGAAGTATGGGGATAAAATAGTTACTTTATTACCAGCTTTGATTAGCTCAACAATTTGCTGTGCTTGCATTGTTTCGTTGGATCGCAATCCAATGATTCAAGAACTTATTGCTAGGTTCAATGAAGTGCCTACACTTACCTATGAGATCAGGCAGTTAAAAGAATCTGCAGAGCAATTTGAGAGAATTGCGGCAGAACTAGGAAGTTATGATTATGACAAACTAAAGATAGAAATTGATGCCTATAGTGCTATGGCTGAAGATATTTCGGTCATTGATTCGCCTGAGGCACTTAATGATTATCTTATGAAATATTATGAAAAAACGGGAAAGCCAATTCCTTGGGGAAATAGAACAATTGAGGAACATTGGGCTGATCCAAATAGTAGATTAGTATTTGAGTAGGGAGGATATTTGAAATGCCATTACCAGTGATAATGTTAATGGGAGCTGCCGCTGCTGGTACAGCAGGAGCAGCTAATGGAGTTAAGGGTGCGCAAAAAATGTATGAGTCCAATAAGGATAAAAAGATGATTGAGGCTCAGCATGCTGTTAACACTCAGTTTTATGAGAAGACATTTGAAGTTGCAACAAAAGCAATGGACGAACTTGGTGAATTTGAAATTATGATCATGTCAGAATTTCAAGATTTTTCTGATGTCATTGAAAAGATTGAGAACAGACCAAAGTTCGGTGAAATCAAAGACAAGGATTTTAAACTTCCAGAATATAGTGCTGATGAAATCCAAAAAGCTGCAGTAGGGGCTATAGCCTTAGCAAGCGGGATCGGTGGAGCTGCATTAGGAACTTTTGGTGGTTTTGCCGCAGCTGGTGCTACAACAGCTGCTGTTGCTGCTGTTGGAACAGCTTCTACAGGAACAGCTATAGCATCATTGTCAGGTGCTGCAGCGACAAATGCAACATTGGCAGCATTAGGCGGAGGTTCGCTGGCTGCGGGAGGCGGCGGAATAGCTTTAGGCACGACTGTACTTGGGGCAGCTACTCTAGGCGTTGGACTAATGATAGGTGGTGTTATTTTCAATATTTCTGGTAATACTTTGAAGCAGAAGATGGAAGAAGCCAAAGAAAATATTGAAAAAGAAACAACAGAGGTTGATGAGGTATGTTTATATCTTCAGGAGTTATATAGAGCTGCAGAAAACTATAAGAATGCTCTTGCTGTAGTTAAAACAATATATGACAAGCACTTTGCTAGATTACAATATACAGTAGAAGTCGAAGGGACAGTGGATTATCGCAAATTCTCTGACACTGACAAATTGGCATATAAGAATACTGTTCTTTTAGTTGGTATTCTTTATGACATGTTAAAAGCTAAGCTTGTTGAGAAGAAAGATGAGAATTATAACCAGGTAAATCAAGTGTTGCTTAATGATAAACTAGGTGCTGCTCATGATTTCCTTTCATCAGATAAGCTTATCAAAAAAGATATGCTTGGAGTTTTAGAGCATCATGTAGAAGATCAGCTGGTTAATGAGAAGCTTCCAGAAAAAGAAATAGCTGTAGTAGAGGAAAATGAACTTACTAAGAATGTAAGAGACTTATCTGATAAGGTTGGAAAAGGTGTTTCTGAAACGGCAAGCAAAGTGTCAAAACTAATTAAGCCAGGCACTTGTCCTAACTGTGGTTCCAAGTTAGAAAAGGGCGCTAAGTTTTGTAACCACTGTGGAGTGGCAGTTAACAGTTAATAATATATAATATGCAGATTAAAGTCTGCTCTTTTTTCCAGTGCATTAATTAATAAGTAATGAATAAGCATTTGACTGCACTATAGGCGCAGATTTAGGATTTTGTGTATAATGATTTATATGGAAAAATAAATAATGAGAGGATGAAATATGAATAATCAATTCGGGGGAATAGATTGGTGGTGCGATAAATGTGGATCACCATTGAATATTCAAGAGGGGTTTTCAACCACACATAAAAAATGGAAATGTTCAGAGTGTGGACATGTAAATACTATAAGTGAAAAGAATATATATAAAAGCAAAGCAGATTATCATAAGCATATGGGAATCAAAAAGTTAATCAGATTTGTAATTTTTGTATTTATCCTAGTAGCTTTAGTTTATGCCGGGATTTATTATTTCCCAATATTATTGAAACAATCCACAGAACAAACAGCTGAAGTGGTTGAGGAAACTATTATTGGAGAAGAAGGTAAGGTTACAACTATTTCAGAAAATAACCTAACTGATGTAATAAAAACTAGCAAATTGTATACTGCAGCATATCCATACAATGGCTATTGTGCTGTATATAAGGAAGACAGTGATAAAGAAGAAGTCAAATATTATGTTTCATATGAAGGAACAGTAAAAGCTGGAATTGATGTTTCTAAAATAGAAGTTGAGTTGGATGAAGACACAAATACAATTACTATCAAATTACCAGAAGTAACTGTAGAGAAACCAACTATAGATGCTGGTACGATGGAATATATATTTGTAAAAAAGAAATATAATACAGAGACTGTAGCACAAGAGGCATATAAGAAAGCGCTCGAGGACTTAGAGCAGAAAGTTAATAATGATGACAATATTATTATTTCAGCAACAGAATCTGCCAAAGCTGCTGAAAAAGCCCTTGTTGAACCATGGGTTAATCAAGTAAGTAGTGAAGAACAATATACTGTGAAGGTGGTGGGTTATGGTGAAGAATAGGATATTGCATTGCTTTGTAATAATGATGTTAATAACGTTGCAGTTTACAGGATGTGCATTTCAATTTAATACAAATGAAAATAGTGATGAAGCTAGTGTGGTAACAGAAAGTGACATAGCCGATGAACAAGTGGAAGCAGAAAAGCAAACAGATTTATCTGAAGAGCAGACAACACCACAGGTAGATCAAATAAAAAACATCTGTGAGTTAGCCACTTTAAGATGCTATTATCATAATGTTGCAAAATCACAAAAAAGTGCCGGCAAAGGTTTTTCTCATTTCGGTGAAAAAGATAGAACATTTTGGATTGAATATACTGGCGAGGTAGAAATCTCATTTGATACTTCAAAATTAGAAATATCACAAGATGGAACTAATATTACTTTGAAACTCCCGGAACCAATTATTAGTTGTTCAGTAGATGAGACATCATGGAATGAGGATTCTTATGTTATTTCTGATGACAATTTTGTTCAAAAGAATCCAATTACGGCAAGTGATCAAACAAATGCAATAAATGAAGCTCAAGAATCGATGAAACAAGATGTTATTAACAGGTCAACGTTAGTACACACTGCTGAGCTACAAGCAAAAAGTCTTATTGAAAATTATATAAATCAAATAGGCGATACTACAGGTACAGAGTATACTATTACCTGGGAATAGTAAAAAACAAAACTCCTTACTCAATGAGTAAGGAGTTTTACGTTGGAAAAAGGCCTATTAAAATCCGTGTATTATAGATGCTGCCGGAACGCAGTTCTCTTGGAAAGATTGCTAATTATGATTTCGTTGATTTTTTGTGTCTTATGTATTTATAGGTTCTACAAGATAATATGAAGTCTAGGATTGTAGAAGAATAAAACCTAGACCAATTTATCACCCTCTATGCTATACTTGACGTATATCTAATATAGCCGGAGGGGATTTTTATGTCTAAGGGTTTAAATCAAAAACTTAAGTTAAGCATGCTTTGTAAAATCATGCAGGAGGAGACGGATGATGAACATAGCCTTACACTGCAGCAAATAATCAAGAAGTTAGAGGCTTACGATATCACTGCGGAGCGAAAGAGTCTTTATGATGATTTCAAATGCATGGATGAAAATCTTGATGTTGAAGTTATCAAAGAGCAGATTGGCCGTGAGACCTTCTATCACGTTGGTTCACGTCAGTTTCAGCTTGCGGAGGTAAAGTTGCTAATAGATGCTATTCAATCTTCAAAGTTTATTTCCCAAAACAAATCAAAAGAATTAATAAAGAAGATGAAAGGCTTTGTTAGCAAATATCAGGCAGATAAGCTGCAACGCCAGGTATATGTAAATGATCGTATTAAGTCCATGAACGAAAGTACCTATTACGCAGTGGATGATATTCATACTGCCATAGCGGAGAATAAGAAAGTCACTTTTCAGTATTGTTCTTGGACAGTAGAAAAGAACCTTGAGCCTAGAAAAAATGGTGAGCTTTATAAGGTCAGTCCATGGGCACTTACCTGGGCTGATGAGAACTATTACTTGGTGGCCTATGATAGTGAGGCTGGTAAGGTTAAACATTACCGTGTGGACAAGATGCTACATCTCAACAAGATAGATGAGCTGCGTGAAGGTAAAGAGTTCTTCAATAATTTTGATATGGGTACATATGCTTTAGAAAACTTTTCCATGTTTGGTGGAGAAATCAAGCGTGTTCATATTGAGTTTCCTAATGATAAGGTAGGAATATTCATTGATCGCTTTGGTAAGGATATTGCTATTAGAGAGGCGGGACAAGACAGAAGTATGATAGCTGTAGATGTAGCTATTAGTTCTCAGTTCTTTGGCTGGATATTTGGATTAGGCAGTGATGTAAAGGTTACTGGTCCAGAAGCAGTTGTTGAAAAAATGCATGCTGAAGCGGAAGCTTTTCTTTCTAACTACTAATCATCATATACAGATTGTTCATGGATTATTAATGGTTTAAACACAACTTCATGGTACTATCTCGCGAATGGAGGTACATGAATGGATAGAATAGTATGTAGCCGAGAGGATTTATTTGCAGCTGGAAATCATTTTGCTTTGATGCAAATGGTTGCTATGGATTGTATGGAGGAATCTATTTTAGATGACTTAATATGTGTAATGATGGACAAGCTCTATGATTGTTTAACAGAAAATCAACAAGAATTGGTCGATATAATGATAGATGAACAAGAGCGTAGGATGAATGCGGGAATAGTTGATGACATTAAAAGAAATGGATTTGACTTTAAGTTTGAAGCCTAAAATATAGTTTTGATTTAAAAGCAGCGATGAGCTGCTTTTTTGTGTTTTTTACATGAGTTTATTGAGAAAAGTCAGTAAAATAGCGGGATTGAGCTGTCCGATAAACCGCGGCATGCTTTGATATAGTGATATTAGTAAGATACAAGGATTATGAGGTTTAACTATGGAGAAAAAAGATTTTGCTGAATTTATAAATAGACAAAACTGGATATTTGCAAAAACTTACGCTGATCGAGAACATATTTATTACTACTATAAAGGACATTATTACTGGACGATGGACAATCCAGTAGAGGAGACGATTATCTTGAATAGATGCAATTATAAGCTATACGAAATGTGTTATAGCGGAATAGGGGGGAAGGATGTTTATGAGAAAACTTATTTATTGGTTACAGAAAAAGAAAAGGATTGAAAAGAGAAGTTGTGGGCAGTGTTGTATGAAATGTCCCCATTTTAACGAATGCTTTTATGATGGGGATTTTTGATATATTTAGTACGATAAAACGGACAATATTAAAAAGAAAAGTGTATAATTAGAATTATTAGTAAAACGAATTGTAGTTCTTACAGAAAGGAAAGGATTATTAAATGGACCAGATGACTCTATTTGATTTTGCTCCAGAAGAGATGGAAGCAGCTGAGGACGGAAAATTAAAGATAGTTAAAGCAGAGTTTAAAGAAGTTGTCAGTCAAGATTGGAGTGAACTATTCGATGGTTTTGATGAATTATATGGCATTACTTTTTCTTCAGGAATACAGTTTATGGAAAAAGTACTAGATAAGTTTGAGTATGCAGAGATGATTTTTGGCTGCGAGAATATTTTAAGTAGCGATATGGCAGCTATTATTTCTATGCAATTGAAAACAGTTGAATTATTAGTCAAAAGTAAGATTGCCAAAAGATTGGCCGAGAGAATTGAGAGTGAGTCACTGGATATAAGAGTGTCTAGAGATACTATGTCTCATGAGAAAATATTTATTCTTAAGGCAAAAGATGGACGCACAAGAGTAATTACAGGTTCTGCGAATTTATCAGCTTCAGCTTTTTTGAATAGGCAGCGAGAGGATATAGTATGCTTTGATGACAAAGAAGCATTTGATTATTACAAGGATAGATTTGATTCGTTTAGAGATATTTGTTCTGATGAGGTAAGTGATAAAGTTATTGCTGCTGTTTTGGATGACGATGATTATGTTCGTGAAAACGTAGAAGATGTGCCTATAATCAGAACTGTGGAACAGAATCAAATGGTTATTCTTGAACCATCTTCACCAGTAGAAGAAATTGAAATTGTTGCGGATATAAAAGGTTTGGAAGCAGAGATTAAGCCATTACTTCCAAAACAAAAAGAAGAAAATGGAAAAGTGTTATTTACTGGGGAACACACTAGAGGTTTTAAGAGAAAATATAAAGATCAAGTACAGAAAAATGTAACAAAAAAGAAAATGTTACCAAAGCTCCATGTTGATTATGAATTTAAGAAACTATTGTTTAATGGTAAAGAACTAAATTTGAATCCTAGTTCAGATGCTATAAAGAGAGATATAGTTGCATTAACAAGCTATATTGGAAGTCTTTCAGATTTCTATGGCGATACTGACCTTGCAAAGCAAAACTATTTTAAGTTTCTCAATTGGTTCTTCTGTAGTCCTTTTATGCCATATTTGAGGTATATAGGTAATAAATATAACTATCCAACAACATCATTCCCAGTATTTGGAATTTTGTATGGTGACTCAAATGGCGGAAAGACGACTTTTACAAAGTTGCTTTCAAAAATGCTTTGTGGTCAGAAGATACCTGTTAATTCTAACGGTGATTTTACAGCAACGAATATTAGCGATTTGAAACGTGCTTGTGAAGGTCTGCCAATTATAATTGATGATTTATCAAAGAATCAATATGACACACATTATGAGAAAGTATTTAAGGATGATACTTGGGGGCTTAGGGAACATTTTATAAACTATCCATCAATTGTTATTTCCACAAATAAATTAGCTGCATTAAAACCGGATATATCTAAGCGTGTAGTTACTTGTAGAATAGATATTCAGATAGAAAAAGAAGCTGGTACTTACAATGGAAAGAAGATAAATGAGTCTCTTAGACAAATGAGCAATGCATTTTACTGTGAGTACGTAAGGAGAATGTTTGAAGTCATCGATGATATGGTTGCAAGCATGACAGAAGATGATGAGAACTATTTTCCTGATATTTTCCTTGAGTCATCAAAAGTTATTTCAGAGATAATTCATGAATACAATGATGAGATTCCAGAATATGTATCTGAATTGAAATATGCTGATTACTTTGGTGATCTTGCCATTGGTAGAGGTGCCATAGATAAAATTAAAACCGCATGGAATACAGAACCAAAGCAATTCAAGATTGATGAAAAAAAGAATCAATTGACATATTCATATCCTGACGGTGGAAGATACTATGAATTACAGTATATTCATCAGGAATTGCCACCTGTATTGGAGGCTAAGCTCGTATCTAAAAGTATTGTAATGAAACTAGATGCTGCGAGAGATGTTTTTGGAGAAGGCTTTAAGAAGAATATTTTTGATAAATTTATGTCATTGTCATAACGGAATTTAAAAATTCACTTTACGTTAAATTTTCACTTTACGTTATGCACGTAATCTTTATAAACTCGAAGATTTTCTCGATGTTCTAATTGTTTATTCTTTATGTTCATAGTATACTATCTTTATGTGGGTATAATACTACAAGAAGCGTATGTACATAGCGAATAGAGAGGTTGGTATATGGCTATTTCTTACAACGGATTATGGAAATTATTAATCGACAACAACATGAACAAAACAGATTTGATGAACGAAGTTAAGCTTAGCAGTGGCACTATTGCCAAAATGAGTAAAGGTGAACCAGTTTCAATGCTGGTATTAGAAAAAATCTGCGATAAGCTCGATTGTGATTTCGGTGATTTAGTTCATTACGAAAAAAAAGAAAAAGAGGATTAGAGCTTGGGAGATTATAAAGGTAATGGCGGACTGACAAGAGAACAGTTTCTTTATCATGAGACAAAAACAGTCGCAAGGTTAATGACAGATGAGTCTCTTCCTGATGAAGAGATTGTAAAACGAGTTGTCGAAGAAAACTTGTTTCAGTTCCCAACTGAGAGAACAATTAAAAATATAGTAAATGTATGTCTAAAACGATTACATGGATTAGATGATATGGCACTAGTTGAAGTCATAGCACATAGTCCAATGGAAGTATCAAAGCAGGCATGCCTTTATGCCATGATGAAGCAATACAGACTTGTTTGGGATTTCATGATTACGGTGATTGGCGCTAAGTTTAGAGAGCAGGATTTATCATATAGCAGGGTGGATTTGAATGTTTTCTTTATGCGCTTACAGGAACAGGATGACGAAGTTGCTTCGTGGAGTGATGCGACTGTAAATAAGATTAAGCAAGTGCTTAATAAGATTCTCATAGAGAATGAATACATTGATGGACCAAGAGCGACCAAGCTTAATCCAGTTATGATTTGCTCTGAAGTTGATAATGCGATAAGAGCCGATGGTAATGATGTGGCTTTGCCAGCATTCAATTGTTTTTACTAAATAAAGAGTCTAGGAGATTGATATATGAGCGATATTTTAGAACGCCTGGATAAACTAAAAACAAGAATTCAGGAAGAAGATTTTCTTAAAGGAAATGGACTAAGCAATGAGGTGAATATTCATATATTTTGCTATGATCCTGCAGATGAGATGGCAGTTAGATATTTTACAGAGCAGCTTGTAGCTGATCAAGATCTGGCGTGCCACGTAATAGAGAAAAATCTTTATAGAGCATTTTTAGAGATTTGTGATGACAAGCGTATCACAAAAGGCGCTACATCTATGGAAGAGAAGAAAGGCAAAGAGTATCTGAAAGATCAGATTCTCAGATTTGCAAATAATAAAGCTTTCGTTGAAAAGATTAAACCAGAAGAGCAGAGGGATGGAGATGTACTTCTTATTACAGGAGTCGGGGAAGTATTTCCATTCACAAGAGTTCATGCGCTTCTTGAAGCAATACAACCGGAAGTAACAAACATTCCAATCTTGGTTATGTATCCTGGTAGTTTCAATGGAAGACAGCTTAGACTTTTTGATAAGTTAGAGCCTAATGGATATTATAGAGCGTTTAATGCAATTTAACTTGGAGGGTTATATAGAATGAAGATTCAGCAGATGTTTAAGGACGACATTGATAGAAAGATTAATGGTGTCGTCAAAGTAGATCAAGATGCCAAAGAAGTATTGGTGCAGGAATTGAATGAATATGTTATCACAAAAGAATTGAAGAAGCATTTTATTTCATTCTTCAATAATTATGGTGATGCATTTAACGATAAAACAGCAGACATCGGTGTATGGATTTCTGGTTTCTTTGGAAGTGGTAAATCTCATTTCTTGAAGATTCTTTCATACATCTTAGAGAATAAAGAAGTAGATGGTATTAGAACTGTAGAGCGATTCCGCAGTAAGTTTGAAGATGATCCAGCTACATTTATGCTCATTGACCGAGCAACTAAAGGGGAAACAGATACAATCCTTTTCAATATTGATATTGAGGGGTCTATCAATAAAGATGCTACAGCAGTACTTCGAGTATTTGCAAAGATGTTTTATAACTACCTTGGATTCTATGGTGAGGATCTTAAGGTTGCTAAGCTTGAACAGTTTATTGATAAACAGGGTAAAACAGAGGAATTCAGAAGAGTATTTGAAGAAAAGAATGGACAGCCTTGGCTTGAAACAAGAGATGCATTTGCATTCTTTGAGGATGATATTGTTGAGACATTACAGCAAGTACTTGGCATGAGCGAAGAGGCAGCTCATAACTGGTTCAATGGTACAGAGACTGTTGAAATGAGTATTGCACAGTTTGTATCAGAGATAAAAGCTTATGTAAGCACTAAACCAGATAATTTCAGATTGTTATTTATGGCAGATGAGGTTGGTCAGTACACAGCTACCAATATAGATCATCTTACAAATTTACAGTCACTTGTAGAAAAAATCGGTAGTGAGTGCGAAGGAAAAGTGTGGGTTGTTTGTACTGGCCAGGAAGCACTTGATGAGATCATTAAGACTCGTCAGGATGAGTTCTCACGTATTCAGGCAAGATTTAAGACAAGACTTTCTCTTTCATCTGCATCTGCAGATGAGGTTATTCAAAAGAGAATTTTGTCTAAGACAGATGAAGCTGACAAGAGACTTACAGAAGTATTTGAATCAAGTGATTCTGTACTTAGAAACTTACTTAAGTTCAATAAGGATGATGCACTCTTAGATATCAGAGGATATGAGACAGCCCAGGATTTCTCTAAGAATTTCCCATTTGTTCCATATCAGTTTATTTTGATGCAGAAGGTATTCTCTGAGATTCGTAAGCATGGTAACGCTGGTAAGCACTTATCCGGTGGTGAGAGATCTATGCTTTCAGGATTTCAGGAAGCTGCACAGAAAATTGAAAATAAAGATGAATACAGCATTGCTCCATTCTATCTTTTCTACGACACTGTTCATACATTTTTGGACGGTGCTATTCGTCGTGTTATCGAAAGATGTCAGACAGCGGCTGATGAAGACAGAGGTATCAAACCGCAGGATGTTGATGTATTAAAACTCCTTTATTTGATTCGTTATCTGGACAATGATGTGAAGTCAACTTTGGATTCTATCGTTATCCTTATGGCTGATAATATCAACATGGATAAGATTCAGATGCGTGAGCAGGTTCGAGAATCTTTAGATAGACTTCTTAGCCAGAACTACATTGGTAGAACTGGTAATACATATAACTTCCTTACTGATGAAGAGCAGGATATCGCAAGAGAAATTAAAGATACATCAGTAGATACTGCTCAGATTATCGAAAGAATTGGTCATCTAGTATTTGGCGATATTTACGATAAGAAGAAGTATCGTTATAAGATCTATGACTTCCCATATGACCAGTATGTGGATGGTCAGGCAAATGGATCTGTTACTGGAGGAATGAAGTTACAGATTTATTCTATCGCAACAGATGATACTGAAAAGAATGAGCTTAGATTACAAACAAACTCTAAGGGACAGGCAATCGTTGTTCTTGGAGATGGTAAATATTATGAGCTTATTGAGAATGCTCTGAAGATTAGAAAGTATGTAAAGACAAGAAATGTAGCCCAGCTTCCTAAGTCTGTTCAGGATATTATTCGTAATCAGCAGGATGAGGCCACAAAGTATGAAAATGATGCTCTTGATGCAATCAAGAAGGCTATCGAGACAGCTGCATTTTATGTAGATGGCGAGCATGTTGATATCAAAAGTGGAGATGCAAAGAGTAAGTTAGATCAAGCTCTTGAGTATCTTGTTACTCATGTATATTCTGAGCTTGAACTTGTAGGAAAGAATGCAAATTCGGACGCGGATATTATTAATGTATTAACTGGTCAGGAGACTTCGTTTGCCGGATATCATGAAAATAGTGGTGCTGCACAGAAAATAGAAGAATATCTTGAAATGCAGGAGAGAAAAACTATAAAAACTAAAATGTCAGATATTCAGGAAAGATATCAAAAGCTTCCTTATGGTTGGAGAGAGATTGATATTGCCGCTGTAGTTGCGCTTCTTATTTTTGAACAAAAGGTAACTATTAAATACAGTGGAATGACAATTCAGCCTACTGATCCTAGACTTCCGGATATGCTTCGTAAGAAGAGTGAAGTAGGAAAGACAGAAATTACAAAACGTCATGTTGTAAGTCCTGCAAAGGTTAAAGAAGTAAGAGATTTCTTAAGAGACTTCCTTGATGTAATGGACGTACCTGCAGATGAAGATGGTCTTATTGCATTTATCATTACTGAGTTTGAAAAACTGGAAGATCATTACAATGAACTTAGTGCAAAATATGAAGGACATAAGTACCCTGATCATTCAGCAGTTCGAGATGCTGTAAGAGTTGTAAGAGATGTTCTTTCTCAGAAGAGTGACAACATTGCACTCATAGATAAAGTAGTAGCAAGTGAGGATACACTCTATGATATGCAGGATCACCTGAAGAATGTTGAGAGCTTCTTTAAAACCCAGGTTTCGGTATTTGATAATGCAGCAAACTTTGTAGAGAGCCTCAAGAATGATTTAGATTATATCAGTCATGATCAGGAAGCAGAGCATGCGCTTAATCAGATGAGACTTATTACGCATGTAATAGATGGAAAAGCATATGACTATAAGCGTATACCAGAACTGAATGAGTTGCAGAGTATTGTAGAAAAGTCTCATGATGCAATGCTTGATGAAAAGAGAGCAAATCTTCTTGAAATAGTTCGTTCGTGCTTAGAGGTTATTCATGAGAATGCTTTTGCAAATGAAGAAACAAAGCTCATTTCAGAAAGAGCAGATAAGTTCTTTGATCAGAAGAAAGAACAGATTGCTGCTGAAAAGAGTTTGGCGCTTCTTGATGGTATGTCAGTACCGATGTGGGCAGAAAAAGACAGAGCGACTATGGCAATTGAGTCTGCTATGAGGCCAAAGCCAGTTCCTGTAGTGAAACCGGAAGATGCTAGTGAAGAAAAGCCTCCTGTAAAGAAGGAAATCATTAAGAAGATTGCAAGACAACAGATGTTCCCTGCAAAGGTGCTTAAATCGGATGAGGATATTGACGCATATGTAGAAAATATCCGTAAGCAGATGAAACAGTACTTACAGGGAAGTGATGGAATACAAATTAATTAAGGAGAAGGTAGCATGGATAAGAATGCGATTAAGAAATATGCAGTATGGGCTAGAGAAGAGCTGATTGAAAAAGTTACAGCTCGTGCTGTTAAGTATGAAATCGTGAAGGATAAGGAACTTAATCCTTCTCTAGATAGTATAAATGGAGAAGTGCTATCTGAATCTGAGAAAAATGAGCGTAAGGCTCTTATAAAGAAGATTAATGAAGATGGATATGATCAAGTTATGGAAGAGGTTGCATACACTTGGTTTAATAGATTCATCGCTATTAGATTTATGGAGGTTAATGGTTACTTGCCTAGTCATATTAGAGTTTTTTCTAATGAAAATGGCGAGTTTAGGCCTCAAATTTTGTCCGAAGCAATTCATTTGGAAATGCCTGGACTAGATATGGAGAAGGTTCTTGCTTATAAAGAGGATTCAAATGAGGATGAACTTTTTAAGTACCTTCTTAAGGTTCAGTGTAATGCATTAAATGAAATTCTTCCTCAGATGTTTCAGAAACTTGAGGATTACACAGAATTGCTTTTGCCTGACTATTTGCTTCGCGAAGGAAGCGTTATAGAAACACTGGTTAATGATATTCCGGAAGATAATTTTGACATTAGTTCAGATAATGGACAGATAGAAATTATTGGTTGGATGTATCAGTACTATATTTCAGCAAAGCACGAAGAGGTAGTAGACCCTCTTCATGGAAAGGTTGTAAAAAAGGAAGAAGTTCCAGCTGCAACACAGCTATTTACAACAGATTGGGTTGTAAGATATCTCATTGATAATTCGGTGGGAAGATATTGGATTGAGAGAAATCCTGAAAGTCAGCTTGCAAAGGAACTGACTTATTTCGTGACTCCAAAAGATGGTCAGATTAAATATGTTGATGAGAAAATTGCTCCGCAGGATGTAACAGTATTTGATCCATGTGTAGGCTCTGGACACTTTCTAGTATACGCTTTTGAAGTGCTTATGAAGATATATGTTGAATATGGGTTTTCAGAACGTGATGCAGCAAGTGAAATTATAAAGAACAATATCTATGGACTTGATATAGATGGCAGAGCTACTCAGCTTGCATACTTCGCTGTTATGATGAAAGCTCGTCAGTATGATAGAAGATTCTTTACACGTGGAATTCAGCCACAGATATACGAGATTATGGAAAGCAACAATGCTGATAAATCTAGCATTGACTATTTTTGTGGCCATGATGCGGTTATTAAGAATGATGTAGAAGTTTTATTAGATACATTAAAAGATGCGAAAGAGTATGGATCGATTCTCCAGATGCCTGAAGTAGATTTTGAAAAAATTTATGAAAGATTTGCGCAGGTGGCTGATGAGATAAGTATGTATAATACATATCTTCTAGGTGCGTTTAAATCGATTATTAATTCAGCATATTTAATGAGTAAGAGGTATGCAGTTGTAGCTACCAATCCACCGTATTTGAATAAATATGATTCAAAACTAAAACAATATGTGACATCAAACTATAAAGACTATTCAAGCGATTTATTTAGTATTTTTATTTATAGAAATTTTGATTTCTGTAAAAAAGGCGCATATTCAGCCTTGATGACACCGTTTGTATGGATGTTCATTAAAACATATGAAAAATTAAGAAATTACATAATTACAAATAAAGATATAGTTTCACTAATACAGATGGAGTATTCTGCTTTTGAGGAAGCTACAGTGCCAATTTGTGCTTTTGTTCTGGCAAACCAGCATAAAGGTCAAAATGGTATCTATTTCAAGTTGTCTGATTTTAGAGGAGGAATGGAAGTACAAAAGGAAAAGGTGCTAGAAGCATTAAAGAGCGATAATTGCGCATATGTATATGAGGCTGATGAGAGAAATTTTACTAAGATTCCGAATTCACCATTAGCGTATTCAGTGTCAGGAAAATTGTTAGATGTTTTTTCTAATGCAAAAAGCATAGCGGATTATGGTTCTACCCGAGAAGGAATGGCAACTGGAAGCAATGACTTATTCATGCGTTATTGGTATGAAGTTTCTTTTGATAAATTTTCTTTTTTGTGTAAGAACCGTGAAGAAGCAAAAAAATCAGGAAAAAAATGGTTTCCTTATAACAAAGGGGGAGATTTTAGAAAGTGGTATGGTAATGATGAATATGTGGTGAACTGGGAAAAAGATGGTTTTGAAATTATGAATTTTAAGGATGAAAAGTCTGGTAGAATTCGCTCACATAACTATAATTTGGATTACATATTCAGAAAAGGAATTACTTGGACAGCGTTAAGTTCAGGGAATTTTGGATGTAGATACTCAGAAGAAGGAAAATTGGCTGATTCTAAAGGATCAATGTTATATTTAGCTGGAGATAAAAATGTCATGTATTTTTTAGGGCTTATGAATAGTGCTGTATCCAGTTATATTATGGGAGTTACATCTCAGACACTTGATTTTAAACCTGGAAGAGTTGCTGAAATCCCTGTACTTCAAGATAGAATTGACGAAGTGGAAGAGTTAGTTAAGACTACAGTTGAGTTATCTAAAGATGATTGGGATTCATATGAGACGTCTTGGAATTTTGAAGCACATCCTCTTGTAAGACTTATGTCATTCCCAAAAGAAGAACGTGAGTTGGATGCAAAGCACCATATAGTTGATATGAACTATATAAAAGAGGCATTTACTAATTGGAGTAATGAGTGTTATCTTCGTTTCCAAAAATTAAAGGAAAATGAAGAAAAACTAAATCGTATTTTTATTGAGATTTATGGATTACAAGAGGAGCTAACAGCAGAAGTTGAAGAAAAGAATGTCACTGTACGAAAGGCTGATTTGCAGCGAGATATACGTAGCTTTATGTCATACGCAGTAGGGTGTATGTTTGGACGTTATTCTCTTGATTTCCCAGGACTTGCTTACGCAGGAGGGGAATGGGATGCTACTAAATATACCACTTTCAAGCCTGATGAAGATGCAATAATTCCTATTTGTGATGATGAATATTTTGATGACGATATTGTTGGTAGATTTATTAAATTTGTAGAGATTGTTTACGGAAAACAGACACTAGAAGAGAACTTGCAGTTTATAGCTGATGCATTAGGTGGTAAAGGCTCGTCAAGAGAAGTAATCCGTAACTATTTTGTAAATGATTTTTATGCTGATCATGTGAAGATATATCAAAAGAAGCCGATTTATTGGCTATTCGACTCGGGTAAGAAAAATGGTTTTAAGTGTTTGATTTATATGCATCGTTATCAGTCAGACACTATTGCGCGTATTCGAACTGATTATGTTCATGAACAACAGGCACGCTACAGAACAGCTATAGAAGAGATTACTAACAGAATCGAGAGTGCGTCCGGATCTGATAAAGTTAAGCTTACTAAGAAGCTAAATACACTTAAGTCTCAGAATGATGAGATTCATGCATATGAAGAGAAAATACATCATTTGGCTGATCAGATGATTAGCATAGATCTTGATGATGGTATAAAGGTTAATTATGCAAAATTTCAAGATGTGCTTGCAAAAATAAAGTAAGGAGTTGTAGGTTTCGTATGATATGGGTATGTAGAGCAGGGAAAAATTCGCAATATATAGAAGATTTTATCGGTAATAGTCGAATTTACTTGCCATGGAGTGGATTTGAATTCGATTTAAGTCCATTCGTTGAATTGAGTGATTTTAGAATGTTAGTTTCAAGTGAAAAGCAAACTGATAATAAAACTACTATTTCTAATTTGGCTTCACAATTGAAATCTTTTGCAGTGGATATGCAGGTGGGGGATTATGTGTTAATACCTCATCGTTCGAGTAGATTTTATACTTTTGCAATAGTTGATGGGGGTTACGAGTATAATCTTCAAAATGATGTAGGGTTATTTCATTCAAGAAAAATACGTATTATGAAGAGTAAAATTTCAAATCAAGCATTTGATCAATCGATGAGGTATTCGCTAGGTGCATACAGAACTATTTTTAAGGTTAAAGATGAAGAAAAGTGCCTAGATGCGATAAAGAAATACGATGAGAAGGAGTAAGAAATGGATTTACTGACAATATCACAAGAATTGAATAAGCGTTTCGATGCTCCACTTAATGAATTTTATAAAAGACGAATTGTTGTTTGGTATGACGAAGAAGGAGAATTTCTAAATCAGATAGATGAATTAAAATTGCATAATGCGCGAGTTCTTCGACTTACAGAGACAAACAATTTCAGCATCAAAAAGATAATCGCTGTAGATGAACCAACTCAAAACTTTTTGATTTATAATCCAATGAATTATGAGAAGCCAGATGATAACTGGCTTCTTGATGTTGAGTTGTATAGTGAAGAGTTTAGAGCAGATCTTATTGCTATATGGATGGATGAAATGGGCATACCATCATCTGTTGCTCTTCGCAATCAGGTTAAGAAGTATAGGAAATTCTTGAATGCGAAATCGAGAAGAGATGATGTAGTAAAGTTGGCAGATTCATTGGATTCTCCTACTAAATTGCAGCTTGCAGTTATGGCTTCAATTGGAGAGTCGCAGAGAACAGATCCTATATCAATCATTAAATCTGTTCTGAAGGCAGGATTGAATTCTGCTGATAACTATTTATATCAGGAATTTGTAAAGTATGAAGCATCTGATTTGTTCTGGGGTATGGTTTCTCAGATTACTGGATACAATGATGTGGATCACAGTCTAGGAAAGTTGGCTGCTCATATTATTTTAACAGCTGGAAGTAGAACACTCCCAGATAGTGTTTTCGATGGACTTTCTGATTTTATGACAGAAAATCCTCAACTACAGGCATATTGCAGTGACTTGATTTCTGATTGGATTCATAGTGATGATGCAGATTCTTATGTTTCTATTGCAGAATCAGTAGAAAATGAAATGCATCTTGAAAAGAGAGTAGCAAAGCAGACTGCAGATGCATTAGCAGATACAGAGATATTACCTTGTATAAATAGAATTATACTGTCAAAGCTTATGACTGATATTTCAAATGAAATTGTAAGCTCTGAAAGTATTTTTGCAATTGCAGAGAAACGTCGAGCTATGGTGTGGTTTGATGAGTATAAGGATTATTATACTGGTATTGTTGCTCTTGCAAAGATGAATGAATTCTATAAAGAGAATGCCGCAGGGTTCCATATTGTGGGAGCTAAGAAGATTTGGGATGCTTACACTAAGGAATACTATAAGATGGATACTTACTATCGTGAGTTCCATATGAGCTATGAGAACAGTAAGAAAACTTATGGTGGTAATCTTCAGGATCTTTTTACTGCAGTATGCGATAAGGTTGAGAGACTTTATACCAACTGGTATTTGGATGGACTTGGACATAACTGGTCTGAGGAAGTTGCAGCTGATTTAGAGAAGCAAGGTTTTATTGAAGGAATTGAAAGACAGGAAAACTTCTATGATCGCAAGATTAAGAATGCGGATAATAGAGTTTATGTCATTATTTCTGATGCAATGAGATATGAAGTTGCGGTTTCCCTTTCAGAAGAAATAAGCCGTGATATGCAGGGGAAGGTTAATCTTTCTAGTATGCAGGGTATTTTCCCTACAATTACAAAGTTTGGTATGGCTGCGTTACTTCCGCACAGAGAGATAAATGTTGAACTAAAGAATGATCAGCTAAAGGTATTAAATGATGGTCAGTCCACAGATAGTACATACCGCGAGAAATTATTACAGCAGGTTAATTCTGAGAGTATTGTGCTTAAAGCAACAGATCTTGTTGCAATGAAGAGAAGCGAACGCTCTGACTTGGTGAGGGGAAAAGAGGTAGTTTATATCTATCACGATACGATTGATGAGACAAGTCATACGTCAGAAGAGAAGGTCTTTAAAGCATGTACAGAGACTATTGATGAGATTAAGAATCTTGTAAAAATCATTGTTAATGACTTTAGCGGTGTAAATATCATGATTACTTCTGATCACGGATTCTTATATACATATAGTCCGCTTACAGAGGAATCAAAGACAGATAAGTCTGATTTTGCTCATAGAATTATAGAGTATGGTAGACGTTTTGCTATTTTGACAAAGGGAGAAGATCCTGATTTCTTACTTCCGGTAAATCTTTTATCTGGACGAACAGATTATGCAGGATATGCGCCTAGAGGCAGCATAAGAATCAAGACAAGTGCAGGTTCAGGAATGAATTTTGTACATGGTGGTATCAGCTTGCAGGAAATGTGTGTACCTCTTATTGAGTACAAACATCTTCGTAATAGCTCAAAGGAGTACCAGAGAAATAAGGATAAATATGATACAAAGCCTGTAGAAGTAAATCTTCTTTCTGCAAACCATAAAATTAGCAATATGATTTTCTCACTTAACTTCTATCAGAAGGAAGCAGTTGGCTTAAATAGGGAGAAGTGTATTTATAATGCATACTTTGTGGATGCTACTGGCAAGAAGATTTCTGATGTACAGAAGATTATTGCTGATAAGACTACTGAAGATGTTCAGGCACGTACATTTAGATGTAACTTTAGTCTTAAATCACAGGCTTATGATAGTAAAGAACTTTACTATCTGATTATAGAAAAGGAAGATAGTACAGATCTTCCGGAAAGAATTGAATTCCAAATTGATATTGCATTCGCTGCAGATGATTTTGGATTCTTTGCATAAGGAGAGATATTAAAATGGGTTTTATGGACGCATTTAGTAGGAAAGCTGATGATGTAGCTTCGGAGGAAACTAAGATTGATACTGAAGCTTCTCAAGGTAGCAACAGAGAAGAATTAAATAAAAAGCTGAGACAGACTTTCGATGGGAAAATCGTCCGTAAAGATCTGACAAAGCATATTAAGGAGGGCGCAAATGTTCCAATTTATGTATTGGAATACTTGCTTGGTCAGTACTGTAATTCTGACGATGAAGCAATTATAAATCGTGGAGTTGAGACAGTAAAAAGAATTTTGTCAAACAACTATGTGCGTCCGGATGAGGCACAGAAGGTTCTTTCCTTGCTTCGTCAAAAGGGGGCTCATACAGTAATTGATATGATTACAGTTGAGCTTAATATGAAGCTAGATATGTATGAGGCCTCATTCTCCAATTTAGGTCTTACAAGGATTCCTATTTCAGAAGAATATCCTGAGCAGTACGACAGACTTCTTTGCGGAGGTATCTGGTGTATCGTTCAGCTTGAATATGGTGCTGATGGCTCGGATGACTTCGGAATTGTAGATATGGATGGCGCTGAGCTTAGATCAAAGAAATCTAAGCAGAAGGATTTGTCTCCGGTATCTATTACAAAGCTTACTCCAATTCAGATGCCAAACGTTGATATGGATCAGCTGAAAGCAGGAAGAAAAGAATTTACCAAGGATGAGTGGCTTGATATCTTGCTTCGTTCTACTGGAATGGAGCCTGATGAGCTTTCTTACAGAGAGAAGTGGTTGCTACTTACTAGAATGCTTCCATTGGTAGAGAACAACTTTAACTTATGTGAACTTGGACCTCGTAGTACTGGTAAATCACATCTTTATAAAGAGATTTCTCCAAACAGTATATTGGTTTCTGGCGGACAGACTACAGTTGCGAACCTATTTTATAACATGGGACGAAAAACCATGGGATTGGTTGGCCTTTGGGATGTTGTTGCTTTTGATGAGGTTGCAGGAATCAATTTCAAAGACAAAGATGGCATTCAAATCATGAAAGATTATATGGCGTCTGGTTCTTTTGCAAGGGGCAAGGAAGAGAAGGCTGCATCTGCATCAATGGTATTCGTAGGAAACATCAATCAGAGTGTAGATGTGCTTCTGAAGACATCCAGCTTGTTTGATCCATTTCCACCTGAAATGGGAACAGATACAGCATTTCTCGATAGAATGCATTGTTATAATCCAGGTTGGGAGATTCCGAAGTTTAGACCGGAACATTTTACAGATGATTATGGCTTTATCACTGATTATCTTGCTGGCTTTATTCGCGAGCTTAGAAAAGAGCAGTTTGGTGATGCTATAGATAAGTACTTTAGACTTGGAAAGAATCTTAATCAGCGAGATACCATTGCTGTTCGTAGAATGGTTGATGGTTATTTGAAGCTTCTTTATCCAGATGGAAACTTCACAAAAGAAGATGTAACTGAGGTATTAGAGATTGCATTAGAAATGAGAAGACGTGTTAAAGAGCAGCTTAAAAAGCTTGGTGGCATGGAGTTCTATGATGTCAATTTCTCTTATATAGATATGGATGATATGTCTGAACATTATGTTTCTGTGCCAGAGCAGGGCGGTGGAAAGCTTATTCCAGAGGGAATGTGCAATCCAGGTCAGGTTTATACGGTATCTCATGGAAAGTCAGATATGATTGGTGTATTCAGACTTGAATCTCAGATGCTTCCAGGTAACGGCAAATTTACTGGAACTGGACTAGGTAGTGACAAAGAGTGTAAAGAAGAAGCTAATGCTGCCTACAGTTATTTAAAAGCCTATGGAAACAGAATAAGTGGCGCAATTAGTACGTCAAATAATGATTATATAGTTAATTATCAGGACTTACAGGGACTTGGTATGACCAAAAACTTGGCCTTACCTACCTTAATTGCATTATGCTCTATTGCCATTAAGCGACCAGTTCAAAGTTCGCTTGTTGTACTTGGGGATATTAGTATCAGCGGTACATTGATGAAGGTAGAAAATCTTGCGAGCACATTGCAGGTGTGTGCTGATTCAGGAGCAAAGAAGGTTCTCATTCCAGCTGTATCAATGGTGGATTATGGAACTATACCTGCAGATTTGATGACTGCATTCCAGATTATTCCGTATAGCAGTGCTGAGGATGCAGTGTTTAAAGCATTAGGGGTGGAATAAATTGAAACAGAATGATGTAGATTTTTTTTATAATCAGGCATGGAACTACATGAAATCAAGTGCCAGAGAAGTTTTGGATTTGGATGATAAAGTATATCGAAATCTAATTTCTGCTGTTTATGTAAATATAAGGGATAACAAGCTATATTGTGATGACATAATGTTTAATTGTGTTGACCGTTATCTTTCATATGATTCTAAATGTGATGGTATTGAGCCAGATAGAGGTTCACAATTAATCGAGAATATTATACAGACATTAGAGTTAAATAAAAAAAGACATTATTTACTCATACCTTTTAATGGCGGTAGATTAGAGGAAGATATAAGTTTTGGAAATTATAATTTCATAATTGGGGATGAAGAAGTTAAACTCAGTAAAATTGTAGGAATAACAGGATATAATGAGTTTGATATCAAAATGTTTATAGAACATACAAAGAAAAGTCGCTCGAAAGACTTTATGAAGTATCCAATGCTAGTAATGAAAGTTGAGAATATTCATGATAATGTTTACTTAAATGCAGCATATATATCAAAACTAATTTTTAAAATTCTAAAACTAATAGTCTATTATGATGAGACAGATAAAGATATTTTTGAGATGACCACCAATTGGTATAAGGATAATTATCATGTAGCTATTATTGGTGAAGAGAGTTGGCAATATGGGCACGGTAATTGGCGGAATTTAATTAATTTTAAGTATTCATTGGACTTTTTAAAGGATAATAATTTACAGGTCCTTTTTGAAAAGTTAGTTGATGTGTTTATCTGGGATAAGAATTATGATGAGTTGCACAATAAGTTTGTAAATGCTTTGGAGCTTTTTGAAAAATCACTGGAACAAGAAGAGAATTATAAAGATACAACATTGTCATATATGCTTTTATTCTCTGCAGCAGAATCACTGCTGACTGAAGGAAGAAACGAAAAGAAGTTAAGATTATCTATTATTTGGCCAAGATTGGTTGAAATATCTGGAATTTCACAAAAAGATCTGGGTGTGATGATAAGAGATAAATACGAATTGCGAAACGACTTTGTCCATGCCGGAAACATTTTTCAATCTGAAGAACGCGATGATTTAAGAACATTACATCAAATGTTGGCTAAATTAATAATGAAATATGTTTATTCAGAGTCATGGGCGGAGGAAAAGTCAATAAGGGAATGGAAAGCATACGTAGAGCATACTTTTGATGATGCAGTCTATTCATAATAGGAAGGTATTTGGATGAGTGGGGATTATCCGATAATTACATTATGTGGAAGCACACGTTTTAAAGATGAATTTATGAAAGTACAGAAACAGCTTACTTTAGAGGGCAACATTGTTATCAGTGTTGGCCTCTTTGGGCATTCTGGAGATTCTGAAGTTTGGGAGAATATGGATGAAGGAACCCTTACCAAAACTAAGGAAATGCTTGATGATATGCATAAGCGTAAGATTGATATGGCTGATTGCATCTTTGTAATCAATGTTGGTGGTTATATTGGGGATAGTACACGCTCAGAGATAGAATATGCAAAAGCACATGGTAAAGACATTATGTACTTGGAGGAATTATAATGATAGAAATAGTGACTGATGAACATCTAGACACTATAAGTTTACTTTTTAAGAATGCGAAAGAAGAAATTAAGATAATAAGTCCTTATTTATCGATAAAAACAGCTGAGTTATTGTGCGAAGCAGCCAACAATGGAATAAACTGCTCATTTATTACAAGATTTTATTTGCAAGATTTTCTTGATGGTTCTAATAGCCTTAACGGTTTACAAAACATGTTAAATGCAGGAGTTAAGCTATATGCATTGGTAGGCCTTCATACAAAATTATATTTATTTGATTATGAGGATGCGATTGTCGGAAGCGCAAATTTTACAGAAAGTGGCTTAGCTCATAATATCGAATTATCGATTCATTTTAAGAAAGAACCGGCAGTTGATAATCTGCTTGAGTATTATGAAGATATAGTAACAAAAGTTTCAGATGCCGAGGAAGGTATTATAACTCAAGAAATGATTGATGATTATAAGATTCGATATCAAGAGAAAAAAGCTTCTAAATCTAAATTAGATGGAGACACGCTTATCACAGGAATTGTTAGAGGTGCAACTCTTAATAAAAAGACTGAAAGAATTAGAAACGATTTAAATGTTGCTTTTAAAGAGATACAGAATAGCGTATTAGAGAGGCAATCAGATCCAGTTTATTCAGCGTTAGGTGGAGATACATCTGTAATATCTTACAAGGGGTTGAGAAATATAATATTAAAATTCTCAGCATCTTCTAAAAATAGAGCTGATGGCAACAAACCTATGGACATGGAAGCCTTTTATGATGAAGGGAAGCTGATATATATTTCTAATTTTTCCGAAGCAAGTTTAAAAAGTGCTAAAACCGTTGAAGAAGGTGATGAAACTTTCTTTTGCGTACATACTTATGATAAGAACGGCAAAGGATGTCCTATAATAGTAGGAAAAGGCTTCTTTAGAGCGTTTAAGTCTAGTAATGATGCAAGAAAAAAGGAGTGGATTAATCAAAATCAATGGCTAAAAGATTATCCAATCTATTGTGTTATATCAGAAGCTAAGATTATAAATGCACCTGTGAACTGCGGAATTCCTCTTCGTGAGGTAGTAAATGCTCTAGGATATAAGACATACATGCATACAAGGGAAAATCCAGATAAATACCCACTTGAAAGAGTAGCAAAATCACATGGACAAAGGGCTATGCTGTTTTTATCTCCAGAAGCTAAGGATTATATTGATGAAAGATTGAATATTCTTGGGGAAAAATATGGTTGGATATCATATAAATCAGAATAGAATGCTGTGTACTTTGCGTTGTAGGGAAAGAGTATAAATAATGGGTTATTTTGATAATAATGTAAATAAATCTATAAGAGTATCTATAGAAGGTAATGCTGGTAAGTATTCAGATGTTAATTCTTATACTGGCTCAGCAGTAGGGGACAATACATACAAAAAATTTGGGGTAAAAGAGATAGATGAATACACATCTGACTTATGGAAGGAAGTAGCATTTCTGAAGCGAGCTGGGGGAAGAAAATATCGTGCTACAAATGGTAAGTTTATAGCCAACAAAAATGAAATTTATACCTACAGTTTTGACGTTGAATATGAGCTTCATCTACCCGATGATTCTCCATTAACATTGATAGTAGGAACTAATAAATACACTGGAAGTGTTCTTTTGTGTGAAGGCTTCCAGATAATGATAAATATTGATAAGAACATTGGCGCAAGTATAGGACAGGCTTTTATAAGTGTAGATCCATGGAAATTACTAAGTGCTCTTAATACAAAGATTTTTACGCTATCACCTCAAAAGCATCAATTAGCAATGAAATTGCTTGTAGAAGGGCCGAAAATTTCTACCGAAGAACCGCTTTCAACAGTTCCAAGAGGACAGGATGAAGCCGTAGAGCATGTCATCAATAATGATATTACTGTTCTTTGGGGACCACCTGGTACTGGTAAAACTTATACAATGGCGCAAATTGCTATTCATGCTATTTTGAATAACAAACGTGTACTGGTAGTATCCCATAGTAATGTTTCTGTAGATGGAATTGTTAAGCAGACTGCTTCTATAATGAGAGACATTCATTTGGATGAAAAACTTGCTGAAGGCAAAGTTTTAAGATACGGATATGTACGTGACGAGATTCTCTCTAAAGATGAGTATACTGTTGCATACAATTATGCAATGATGCATCATCCTGATTTAAAAGCACAGGAGTTTAAGCTTAGAAAAGAAAAGGACTTACTTGATAGTAGAGAAGGCAATAATGCATATAAACGTGTCGAAATTGAGAGAAAACTAAAATATATAAGAAATCAAATTCGTGATTCAGAAAAGCTATATACAGAAAAAGCACAAATAGTTGCCACTACAATATCTAAGGTTTCGATAGATAAGCTATTTGATGATATAAGATTTGACTATGTATTGTTTGATGAGGTAAGTATGGCTTATGTTCCTCAAGTGATTTGTGCTGCTATGTTTGCAACCGAAAAAGTAATACTTGTAGGAGACTTTAGACAACTTTCTCCGATAGTTCAATCTAGTTCAGAAAGCTCTTTGAACAAAGATATTTTTGCTCATTTGAAGATCAATAAGGCTGGAAAAAACTATGCACATCCTTGGATGGTTATGCTTTACGAGCAAAGAAGAATGCATTCGTCTATTTCGGCTTTTTCCAATAAATATGTATACAGTAATTTACTGGCGGACCACGAAAGTGTTAAAGCAAAACAGGCAATAGCCGATAAAGCTCCGTTTAAAGGTGAAGCTATAAATATGCTGGATTTGACAGGCTCATATTGCGCTGCAATGAAAAATAGTGATAACTCCAGGTTCAATATAGTAAGTGCTATTATCACTTATTTAACAGCTGTATACGGTAAAGAATCTGGTCAAGATTCAATAGGTATTATTACACCTTATTCTGCACAAAGTCGCTTGATAAGAGCAATGATTCAGGACCAAATAGAGCTTGAAAAGAAGAAAATTAAAGCTATATCAGAACTTGATAAACGAGATAAGCTTAGAGAAATAGATGATAAGTACGAAATTGCATGTTCTACAGTTCACCAGTTCCAAGGTTCGGAAAGAGATGTAATTATTTTTGATGCTGTAGAGAGCTATCCATCTCCTAAAATTGGTTTTTTAATGGGTAAGGATATGGATTCTGTTCTTCGTCTTGTTAACGTAGCAGTTACAAGAGCTAAAGGAAAACTTATTGTTGTAGGCAATTCTCGATTCTGGAATAAGAAGATTAATAACATAAATCACATTGTTACTAAGCTTATATCTTATGTAAGTACTCAAGGAAATGTGGTATCCACAAAGAACCATACTCTTCAGGATTATATAGAGAAGCTACCTAGTACAAAAAACATAGTAAACTATCAAGATTATGATGAAGCTATTGCTATTTTTTCAAAAGATTTAGAAAGAGCTAAACATAGAGTTCTAATATCAATACCTGATGGAGTACTTGATGAATCTACAGAATCAGATTTTATCACTCTTATTAAATCGAAAACAAAGGCTAATCGTATTCAAATTGTATGCAAAACTGCTGATTATAAAAGTTTGCCTTCTAAGTGGAAGGAAATCTCTGTATTATCAGAAAATGCAGTATTTCCGCTCATTATGATTGATGATAAAGAAATCTGGTATGGCTTGCCTATATCACGCGGAAGGTTTACTGATGGAAATTCAGGGTTTATAACAGTTTGTAGTACTATTTACAGAATAAGAGGAGAACATACTATTGGCTTAATTAGTATGTTTGCAGACCTTGATATAGTTGAAGTAGATGGTCGTAAACGGCCTTTAGGTACTAAAGGTGATACTGGTAAAAACATTGATGATAGCGATGGCACAGAAGCTTATGGATTAGATAAGTATATACGTGAAACCAAACGCTGTCCAAAATGTAGAAAACCGATGATGGTGGTAAGAGGTAGAAGCGGCAAATGCTTTTTACGATGTACGTCTGATACTTGCAAGGAGACAGCTTTATTGCAAAAAGATGAGGTGGAAGCATATATTAATCATTATGGCATTACTTGTCCAGAGCATAGGACTAATATTTATCCAGGAGTAAGTCAATATGGTTTGTATATTCGCTGTGAGTGTGGTCATTATTTAAAGCCTGATGAAATATAGTTAATGATATAAATTAGCATATATAAACAATTGTATTTGTGGAGGATTTTTTATGCAGGTAGCTCTTAATGACAATGGACAGCGCATTTATGCTGATTCACCAATTAGATATACAAAATGCTTTTGCCAGGTATGTGGAGAACCATTGAGTCATAAGATGGGAAAAATCAAAAAGCCCCATTTTTCCCATAGACCAGATTCTGAATGTACATATGGAACAGATAAAGATAGTAAATGTCCTTGGCACATACATATGCAATCGCTTTTTCCAAAAGAAACAAGAGAAGTTCGTTTTAATGATGAAAATGGGAAAGTAAAATATATTGCAGATATTTATCTGCCTTCATGCAATACTATAATTGAATTTCAGCATAGCCCTATAAGCAAAGAAGACTTTAGCGGACGTACAATGTTTCATACACAGGCTGGAAGACGTATTGTATGGATTTTTGATGAGAGTAAAAAGGACAAGGAATACGGAAAACTAAAGAAAATACCTATTGCCAATGAAATGGATCCACTTAAAGACTATCGGTTTAGATGGAATGATCGTAAAGTTTTAAATCTTGTGACTCCATGTATAAAAAGAATTGATACACTTGCTGATTATAGTGTGTGTATTGATTACGGAGAAGATGATATAGTACATAGAATTGTAGAAAAAGATATTGAGTTTCAAAACATCAAATTATCGGTTCATCCAATTAAATTGGACGAAAATATGAATGTAAATGAATTCTTTATTTCAGAGGATTACTGGCTTAAAGAATCACCTTGGAAAGAATTGCTAGGTGAAGACTATCATCTTGAAAATACAATGGCTATTCCCAAAGTAACTTATAAGCAAAAGCAACTCGCTGTTCGTATGCCGATTGTTACTAGGCGCTCTAGAAGACGTAGATTTTAATCAATAATAATAAGAGATAAATAAAAAATATATATGAGGCTTTAGTAATAGAGGATAGAAATTTTTCTAAAAAGATGATTTTAATGCTTATTTTGTGCATAGAGCAATTTCAATGACTTACAGTATTTGAAATTGCAATGGGAAAGGGTGTCTCTGTTTGAAAGTGTGGTGAGGATGCTATTATGGCATCCTCTTTTCTATTTATTAAAAGATTAGTCACATTAGTTTGTTATCATTTGCTATGAGAATTATTTGGATGATATGTAATTGAGGTGAATATATGGCTTGGGGATATGAAAAAGGGTTTTCTATTGAGCATTTACCTAAAGAAAAAAAGAAGTTAAGCTGCAGCGATTGTGATTTCTATGATGTGGCGGATAAGTCATGTGGAAAGTCTCCTAGATATTTACCAGTAGACGGTTATGATTCTTGGAAATACTGTGGTGAATTTTTGCTCAATACAAAAGTATCTTATTGTGAAGAAAAGGAAAGGCAATATAATGCTTGGATTAGAAAAAAGGCTGCCAGAGATAGTTCTACTGATGGTAAATCTCAAAAAAATAATACTAAAAAATCCCTTATTATCAATGAAAATAAAAAGGTAACAAGTCAATATCAGCGAATAAAGACTGATTATGCAAACTATGCTCATGAGACTCATGTAGATATTATATACATATCTAAGGATAGCATTGTTAGTCGTAAAACAAAGCATCCTATCATTACAAAGGAAGAACGTGATACATTAAAATTAGTCGAATGCAATACTAAATCAGAACTTCCTAAATCAAGAATAAAAAAAGCATTGGTTATTAGGTATTCGAGTGGTGAAGAAAGAATTTTAATGGTTTATATTTGTGGACAGTATGCCTATTACATTAATAAAAATTATGATCCTAATTATGTAAAAGATATTAGAGGTGCATTTAAGCATTTAGAGAATTGATATTTGTTTTGTTTTATAAATTAGGGCAAGTATAAATCAGGTAATATAATGAAAGATATGGTAATCATTAAGGAGGTCGATTATGGGATTACTTGATAGACCAATACGTGGCGGTTCGGACAGAATGTTTGATTTTAATCGTGACGGAGTTTTAGACCCTAATGAACTTGATGCGCAGGAATGTTTTCTTCATGATGTTGATACTTTCGATGAAATATTCGACGAAGATGAAGACTGGGATGAAGAAGATGAAGACAACGATGATTGGGACGACGATGAAGACGATGACGAAGACGAGGATTGGGATGAGGAAGACGATGACGATTATGACGATGAGGTAGAGGATAGTTCTGCCTTTATAAATCAGGTTGTAGGAACTGGAATTGTACAGTATGGAAGGTATGCTGTTGACGAAAGTAAGCTGGAAAAAGAATACTATCCTGATAGATATTATATAAACCGTGAAAAGAAGATTATTCCTAAGCCAATGAATTGGCATTTTTTCTATGATCATTATACTCATTTGGATGAAAATACATACCCAAAATACGCACGCGAAATGGTGAGATTTGAACATCCTGATGAGATAATAGAATTTGCTGAAATTAGTTGGTACAAAGAAGCAGGAAAAATAATCTTAGAGAGATCTTCTGTGTCAGGTATCATTTTTACTTTAAAACAAATTGCATCTTTAGCAGGAATATATGATGATGAGTTAATTCTGGCACTCACTAAAAAGACATTAGCACATGGTGGTGATTTACATTTTAAGGATTTTGAATACTTCTATGGAGAGGTGGACGAAAAATTTATTGATAAGATTGCCATAGAATGGATAAATCTGAATCTGCCTATTACGAAAGAAGATTTATATTCATTTGAAGGAGAGTCATCGGAAGCAGTATTTTGCAAAGTTAGTAAGTACGCATTGGATAACCATTTAGATTTTGGTGTGGACGAACTAATGGAATTCATGTCCTATTATTCAGAGTCACTTGCATCTGAATTTGCTGAGGGACTATTAAAAAGGGGGTATGTTTTTTCAACAGATGAGATGTTTGCCTTGGATGGATACGTAACAGAAAAGACGTTGTCTAAATCACTAAAATCATACTTGGAATCAGGTAAAACTCTGACTATAAGTGAAATATATGATTTTGATGGAAGTGTGTCAAAAGCAGTTCTATCTGAGGCTGTAAGGACTTGTAAAGAAATATTTACTCTTTCAGATTTTAATGAATTGGAAGATTCAGTTTCTAGAGCAGCTTTACTTGATGTTGCTAAACGGCAGGGTGGTCTTATTAAATATGATGAGTATGAAGGCTTTTATCTTAAGGATTAAAATCAAGACTCCGAGCTGTCCGATAAACCGCCACAGGATTTGATATTCTATACTTACAAAGAAACAACCAATTGTGTAAGGAGTATTTCCTGGAGGTAGTATCATGAAGAAAACAATGATTAGATAGTTTAGAGGTGTTTATGAGATATAAAATTAGACAGGTTGAGGTTGTTGAATATGTACTTGAGGCTGATAATGTGGATGAAGTAAATGAGTTTATACAATGTCACACTTCAAGGGAATTGCGCGCTGTATACCCAGATCTAGATACAATATATTCTGCTGAAATACTTGAGAAAACGGTTATGCCAGCCAATTTTAGATACTCGGATAATATTCCGATGATTCCTGATGAGTGGCCTGATTACTATCAAAAGAGCTATTTGCCTGATGAGGATGATCCTGATATACCATTTAATTAAAGTATATATTGATTAAGAGTTTAATACAATAAAAGAGGATGTGTGAGATTGAAGAATTGAAAAATTTTCAATCTCTTTTTTTATCGCATATACGGATTGATGAGTTTGTCTTTCTTATAGTAAAATATAATAGTTATTTTATGAATAAGAAAAAATAGTAATCGAAAAAAGTGAGTTAACAATCGATATAATAAAATTAGTATGGGAGGTTTTTAATAAAAAGAAATTATGGATAATATTAATGTATATGAAGCGTATCGTAAATTAAAAGGAAGTGTTTATTATGATAATTCACTAGCTTTTGTACGTACAAAAATTGCTGAATATGAAGGTAAAAATTTAGAAAAAAAATTGGAAGATATTGCAGAAGTAATTCAAGATGGTCAGGAATTTGATGAATTAAACAAAAGAATATTAGATTCTATAGAGGTGTTAACCTTTCCTAAACAAGTTAAATATAAAGATAGCGAGAATGATGAAGGGTTTCCTTGTGTTTTCTCTAACATTCATAGTTCTTCTTGTACCATAGATAGTTACAATACTTTTATAAACATGAGTATTGAGGGATACTTAATTGGCGTTCTTTGGTGTATGTATATAGGGACTAATTTAGATAAAAACTTAGGAAAATCCATATATGGGAATAGAATAGAAGATGGTACTAATTCCGATATAAATGTTTTTAAGTTTTATAAGAATCAATACAACGCATGGTCTGATGATGCGATAAGAAAAGCTAATGAAATTATAAATAAAGGAAATGATGTTATTATCACAAAGTTAGATTTAAAAAGATTTTATTATAATATCGAATTAGATATAAATAAGTATTTAATGCTAACGCATAATGAAGGCTTGAGTATGTCTGCTAAGCGTATTAATAGGATTGTATATAACATTATTGATATGTATAGCAGTAAATGTAAATATGGTCGTCTTATTTTACCATTAGGTTTTTATCCATCTGAAGTATTAGCTAATGTATATTTAATGGATTTAGACAATAGAATATGTAATATATCTGGAACAGAATACTATGGAAGATATGTTGATGATATTTTTTGGGTAAAAAAAGTTGATAATGACTCTATTAAAGATGCAATAAAGAATAAAGGAACAGATATTATTTCAAAATTTGTACTTAAGGAGTTGAACGATAATAATGTAATAGAACTAGATGATAAAGACATATATATTTATGGCGAAAAACATCTACAGTTTCAACGAGATAAATTTTTAGTATATTATTTTGATCACAATAGGGGAGAAGAATACCTGGAAAAATTTAAAAGAGATATGATATTTATTTCAGGTGATTATATTCAAAATGACTATAATGATGAGTTAGAAGCTTACATTACGAAAGACAGTTTAGGGGAATACCATAAATGTAATAATAACCCTATTTTTGGTAAATCGAAAATAGATTATAAAATAATCAACAAACAGATAAACGAACAAATAGAAATGTCTCCGTTTTATGATGAAACTGAGGTTGGAAATTTTGTTGAGGAATTAGAAAAAATATTTGATAGTAAAGTTTTAATAGAAAATTATAAATTGTGGGAACGTGTGCTTGATTATTATATTATTAACGAGCAGTTTGAAGATGTAGTAACGTTTACAAATAATATAAATGATACACTTAACCAAATGGATGAATTTTCTAATAAGGTTAAGGTATATGAATATTTAAATGGGGATTCTATTTTCGATGTGGATCATACTTTGCGATATTATTATATATCATGTGTCATTAGAAGCTTTTCTTTGGTATGGGGACAAGAAATAAAGATAATTCTCAAAAGAATCATTGATATTATTAGAGGAGATAGTACATTACCGTTTTCATCTGATTATGCTATAGAATTGAGATATAAGTATATTCAATCAAAAATGAACGATAAGGATTTACTTCCGATAAATATGAGATTAATAACGAGAATTGTTAATTTCGAAGATTCTCCACAAACTATAAATATCACAGATTTAGATATGTTGAAGAGTGAAAAAATAAAAAAACAACCATATACTTATAATTATTGGCCATATCACTTTTCGGCATTTGAAATAGGGTTTTCTATATTAATAGAGCAATTGTATTTTGCCAATATGTTTTGGGATTCACTAATTGATACACCACAATATCTTGAAAGACTCATTGATGAATACAGATTGAATTCTTCAAATATATATGGTGATGAGTTAAGCGAATATATTAAGAGAGAGGATGATAGTATAATTTTTAATAGTCTTAATACATTTGATGATTATAATCCAAATGACATTGGTGGCTTTGAAGAACATAATAATCGTAATCATGTCAGAATAGCGGTAGCTAACGTTAGAATGAATGAAAATGATATTAACAGTATTATTGATGGAAAAAGTGGCGCTGGAAATGATAGAGTTGAGGAAATTAAGTATTTAACAGAGTCGGCTGTAAAGAATAAAGCTGATGTACTTGTCTTACCAGAAGCTTATGTTCCACTACGGGGACTATTTAAGTTATACAAATATTCAAATAGCAATAATATGATGATTATTTGTGGTGTTGAACATATTAAACAAGCAAAGAATATATGGAATTTAACATGTGCACTTGTACCAATTAGAATAGGAGGGGCAACACAAGTAATTCCTCTTTTTAGGCAAAAAAAATATTATTCTCCAGACGAAGAGAAAACTATTAATAAGCATCATTTAAATATACCACCAGCCAATAAGAATTATATGTATAATTGGAAAAACTTTAATTTTGCTATTTATTGCTGTTATGAATTGACAAATATAAATTATCGATCAGAATTTATTAAAAACTTAGAAGTACTTTTTGGTATTGAGTGGAACAAAGATATTACATATTTCAGTAACATAATGGAATCTCTTAGCAGAGATATGTATTGTTATTGTGTACAGGCAAACATGTCAAAGTATGGAGATAGTAGAATTGTAGTACCAGCACACAAGTATAATAGAGATATTATAAGAGTAAAAGGTGGAGAAAATGCTACTATTCTTGTAGGAGAAATAGATATAGATTTACTGAGAGAGGCAAAGAAGAATCCAAAAATTAGAAAGGATAATTCATGGGCCGAATTACCAGCAGGTTATTAAATTTATAAAAAAACTAGTTGAAAGGGAGAATTAATAATGAAAAGTAGTAATATAAAAGGATATCGTAAAGCCGAATTGACATATTATGTTATCGCAAATGTACTAGTGATGATATTTATAAAACTATATGAATATAAAAAAATAGCATTTTTGAAAGATTTTAATTTATGGGAAAATATAGATAAGATATGTTATGCTTCACTCATTTCTTTTGTTGTTTATATTTTTATTTATGTTTTGGATTCAGCTATTCCAAGTCAATTAAAATGGAAAATCTGCTTTCCTTTTAAAACGAAAAAACCTTCAGCAATTATATTTAGCAGACTGAAAGAAAAGGATGATGATGATCGTTTTAAATATAGCGATGTAGAAGAGATATGTGGAGATATTCTGAAAAAACTTAATGAGTGTCCTACAGAAGAAGAAAGAAATAGAATATCTAGAATTGAATGGTTCAGAATATTTTCATTATATGATTGTGAAACAAAAATACTTATATCAAAAAAGGATTATGTAATTAGTAGAGATTTGTTAATAACTACATGGTTTTTATTATTGGGAACTATTATTTTTAATGCTACGTCTATTTATAGAAATTGGTGGACGTGCGTATATGTTCTATTTGAACTAGTGGTCTTATATTTTGCTGTTTGGGCGAAAGGTATGCGTTTATGTAAAAATGTCATAGCTTTTCATATTACAAAAGAGATAAATAAGAAAAATGGCCTATTATAGAGTTCCATCGGCGAAGCCGATTACAATCCTTCCTTGCTCGCGCAGCGAGTGGTCTGTGGAGCTCGGGCAGACCTGGCCCTGGAAGGGCCTGCTAGGAATGGTACAATAATAAAAACTAGGACGGATAATATTTTTATGAACATACAAATCTTTGGCACTAAGAAGTGCAACGATACAAAGAAAGCAGAGCGCTTTTTCAAAGAGCGTGGCATCAAGTATCAGTTTATCGATATGCGTGAGAAGGGCATGAGCAAGGGGGAGCTTACATCTGTTGCTTCTGCTAATGGTGGTATCGCAAATATGGTTAACGTAAATGCGAAGGACCAGGATGCTGTTGCTTTGTTTCAGCATATTGCAGATGAGGACAAGCTGGAGAAGCTACTAGAGTCTCAGCAGATTATCAAGACTCCAGTTGTAAGAAATGGAAAGCAGTCTACACTTGGCTATCAGCCTGATGTGTGGAAGAAGTGGGAGTAGAACTACTATAAATGTAGTGAAAAAATAGAGACTTAAAATGTCATGAGTAGGGGGAATATAAAATGTGGGAGATGGATTACGATGCGGCAGCATCACATTGGGAAAAGAAGGATGCGGACTCTGTTCATATGGAGCCAGTAGCATTAAAAGAAAAGATTGAAGCTTTTATCGGTGCTTATAATACATGTGCGCTGGCTACGGCTTCTAGGGATTGTGTGCGCAACACACCTATTGAATATAACTATGTGGATGGAAACTTTTACTTTTTCTCTGAGGGCGGCTTGAAGTTCAGAGGGCTGAAGGAGAATAAGAATGTGGGCATTGCCATTTTTGAACCTTACGGTGGTTTTGGCCAGTTGAAAAGTTTGCAGGTGCAGGGAGTTGCGTCTATGGTGGAGCCTTTTTCGGATGAGTATCTGAAGCTGATGGAGCACAAGAAGATTCCTGTGGAGGTTATGAAGAAATTGCCCCAGCCTATGAATTTGATTAAGGTTGAGCCATCTTCATTTGACTATCTGGATTCTGAGTTGAAAAAGGATGGGTTTGGGAGTAGGCAGCATTTGGATGTATAGAAGAGTCCAGAATTCATTTAAATTTCACATTATTTCCAATATATAAACGCAATTGGAGATTAATATAACAACCATCGCAAGAGCGATCATAAATAACTTTTTTATATCATTTCTCCCTACAATGGCTGCCGAAAAGGCAGCTATTTTTATAGAGTTCCATCGGCGCAGCCGATCTTTATCATTCCTTGCTCGCGATAGCGAGTGGTCTGTGGAGCTCGGGCAGACCTGGCCCTGGAAGGGCCTGCTAGGAATGGTATGAATGAAATAGAAGCAAGATCTGAGGGGAATGTAATAGACTTGAAAAATAGGTGAGATGATTGTATTATAAACTTGAAAAGAAATATTTCAAATATGTGAGGTGGTATTATGATATATGATTACATACTTGAAAATTACAAAACAGGAGATCCTATTTTCCTTGATGAACTACCAGCAAATTCAAAGGATTACCTTCGACAAGAGATGAAAAAGTTGGTAGATGAGGGGAAGCTTGAACGTCTTTACAATGGCGTTTATTATCGTTCCTACGTTACAATTCTGGGGACTAAAGGTAAGATATCTGTCGATAAATTCATTGAAAAGAAATATCTAAGTAGTAAGGGGAGTGTTTCTGGATATATCACAGGGTTGCAATTAGCTAATAAATATGGTTTTACAACACAGAATGCAGCTGTTATTGAAGTTTGTAGTAATGATGCAACAACAAAGCAACGTAAGATAGATATAGATGGAAATAAAGTTGTTATCTATAAGCCTGTTGCGGAGATAGATGAGACAAATAAGGCAGCGTTGCAGTTTCTTGATTTGATGACGTTTATTGACAAATATAGTGAAATTTCTGGAGAGGAATATAGAAAAAAGCTTCTTAAATTTGTTAAGAGTATTAACTTGGATTTTGATCAAGTAAAAAAATATATTTCATACTATCCGGATAAGGTATATAAAAATATTTACAACGGAGGCTTAATGGGTGAGCTGGTATAAAGACTACAAAGAAGAATGGCGAGAGATAATCGAGACAGTTGCCAGGGAAACAAATAGAACATCACAAATGGTTGAGAAAGATACAATACAATATACCCCAAAATGCTTCAGGATATTATAACTACCCGTTTCTATGAGAGAGATTATAATGATATTACCAAGAAACTTTTGTACGAAGATGTGTCATACGATGAGGTTATTGATAAAGGGATAAAGATTGTTGCAGATTGGAATCTTTTTGAATATAAATATTGAAAGATAAAGTCATGACTCATTCTTGAGTTATGGCTTTTTTAATCGTATTTCTTTTTCATGAAAAACTGTCGGTTCCACAGGCCATATGTGTTATTCTTATTGTAGTTGGAATTGCAGGCCTTAAACTTTTGGCAAAGGAATGATAAATATTTTATATATCCATCGGCGAAGCCGATTACAATCCTTCCTTACTCGCGTAGCGAGTGGTCTGTGGAGCTCGGGCAGACCTGGCCCTGGAAGGGCCTGCTAGGAATGGTACAATAATACATGAGGGGGATTTTTTCATGAAAACACTTATTATTTATTATTCCCATGAGGGAAATACAGATTTTGTTGCTAAAAAAATTGCGGATAAGACAGGTGCTGATACATTAAGATTAGTTCCTGTTAAAAAGTATCCAGAAAAAGGATTTGCAAAATTCTTCTGGGGTGGGAAGAGTGCTGTTATGGCAGAAACTCCTGATTTGGAACCATATTCTATAGATTTAGCTTCTTATGAGCAGATAGTATTTGGTTTTCCGGTTTGGGCTAGCAATATTACTCCACCACTTAGAACATTTATAAAAGAGAACCCTGGGATTAAAGAAAAGAGAATTGCAGCATTCGCATGTCAAAGTGGAGCTGGTGCAGAGAAAGCTTTTGGAAAATTGAAGGAGAGCATTGGGATAGATTCGCTCGCTGCTACACTTATTCTTATTGATCCAAAGGACAAGCCTAGTGATGATAATGATAAAAAAATAGAAGATTTTTGTAAGGAAATCTTTTAAGGTGAAAAATGTAGAAAAGCAGTAGAAGGTGAATAGTCTTATGAGCAGTTTAAAATTGATAAATGGATCATGTGCAGACCAAAAGGTTGATGCAGTTGTTAATGCTGCCAATAGATATTTAGCTGCCGGTGGCGGTATATGTGGTGTTATCTTTAGCAAAGCTGGAATGAGGGAACTATCAGATGCTTGTGATAAATGCAATCCACCTTTAAATGATGGTGAAGCAGCTATTACTCCAGCTTTTAACATGACTAATTGTAAATATATAATTCATGCAGTAGGTCCAAATTTTGGAGCTACTCCAAAAGCATTTAAGGAATTATTTGAAGCTTATTACAATTCGCTGGTTGTTCTTAAGGATAATGGTCTTCATAGTATTTCATTCCCTTTAATAAGTTCAGGAATATTTGGCGGTAGTTTAGCAGATGCTCCTGGAGAGTCAGCTAAACAATGCAAGAGAGCATACGAGAGCTTCACTAAGGATTATCCAGATTATGCCGTGGATGTATTACTTTGTGCTTTTACAAGTAGTGAAATGAAATCAGCTGAGGCGCAAATATAGGAAATACTGTAAATTTGGAAGAAGTGGGAGTTGTTAATATGGGAAAAAAATTTGGCGAATTTTGTATGTTTTTACTGCTAGCTTTTTTGGAATTTGCCATTTTGACAGTAGTATACGCACTCATAGAAGATTACGTTACATACCGAAGAACCGACGATTTATTTGATAGAATTGTTGTACTGGCAGTTGTAATTGTAGTAGGGATTGTGATTCCCGCGTACGTGGTTTGCTGGAATATTTATACAAGTAAGGCATCTAATTGGGAATATACACATGCTACACTTACAGGACATGAAGAAACGTACCAAGAATATGTGGTTCCCGGTTCTCATCCTAGAACAGCAACAAAATACAGGAAATACAAGGACATTCAGATTAAATATACTGTTAACAACAGGGAATATATCAAATATATTTCTGATCATGAAGCTAACAATCGAAGACATGGCAGGGTGAGAATTAAGTATCTGAAGAAACGTCCATCATATTTTAGAATTGTTCGGGGGAATTAGTGTAATAGGAACGTCTAAGTAGAGGATTAATAGTATGAAAAGATTGGTTATTATCACATTATGTATTGCTTCAATTAGTTTAATGGCATGTAAAGAGGCTGAGCAAGATGAAATAAATGAACCAATTTATACTCCAACTGAAGAGATAGAGGTTGAGGTACCAGAGCCAGAAGAGCCAGTTCAGGAATATAGCATGTCTTCTTTGATAGTAATGGTTGAAGAAGGAACCACTGAAGAGCAAATCCAAGAGCTTTGTAATGCTTATAACCTTGAGGTTATGTATAAGTACGATGTGATATCTGGATATGCATTGTCTATAAAAGATACAATTAATGACCAGCAGTTAGATTACCTCATTGAATCAATAGAAAGCTATAGCTTTGTTACTGCTGTAGAGAAAGATTCGATTATTCAGCTAGATGATGTGGAGGAATAATTTAGAAACGCAATTAATTTATAGGGGATAAATAATGCAAAACGCAGAATTTGAAAAGAGTCGCCGGTTTTATGAGAATCATGTGGCTCCTATGATACATGAAAAGTTTCCTAAATATGAATCAAGAATAGCGGTAGGCATAGTTGGCGAAGGTTCAGATTGTTTTGGTTATGATGATTATATGTCTCGTGATCATGATTTTGGTACTGGCGTATGCCTATGGCTTACCGACGAGGACTTTGATGAAATAGGATGCCTTTTATCTATAGCATATAATGAGCTTGCTATGCAGTATGGTGGTGAAAAGCTTACAGAACGACTTCAAGAGCGAAGAGGGGTTATGACTATAAGGTCATTTTACTCAAACATTCTTTATATTGATTGCAACACTAAAGACTGTATTCTAACGGAAAATGATTGGCTTATTCTAGAACATAGTTGTCTTGCTACAGCAACAAATGGAGAGGTCTTTAGAGATGATTTGGGTGAATTTACAAGATTCAGGAATCTTCTTTTAAGCTACTACCCAGATAGCATTTGGAGAAGAAGAATAGTAAATGAGCTTCATCAGTTTTCAGCAGCTCTTCAGGTAAATTATGCTAGATGCATGACTAGAAATGATATAGTGGCAGCGGAGCTTTGTAGAGCCAAAGGCCTTGAGGCAGCTATGGAGCTTTACTTTTTGCTTAATAGAAAATTTGCGCCATATTATAAATGGACTTACAGAGCTTTATCTGAACTAGATAATGAGGGCGAGTATGCAATGCTTGTCAAAAAGCTTGCTTCTACTGTAAGCGATGATGCAGCATGGAGGTTTAATACATATAATCCTAGAAGTATCAATATGAAAGATAAGGTAATAGCTACTGCTGAAGAAATAGCAAAAGCCATAGTTGAGCTTCTTAAGGAAAACGAGTTGATAGAAGGTAGTGATTCCTACTTGGAAATATATATTGATGAAATATTGAAGATTTATAAGGGGAAATAAACAATGTGGGAGATGGATTATATGAATTATTATGCCAGTGTGGCATAACTTTTTGATTGATTTTCAAATCCTACGGGCGGACTGTCAAATAAATTATTTTGAACCGTAGGAATTGGGGAGATTTAATGTAATCAGGGCTGAGGTCTTGTTAATTAATATACACATTCTATAAAAAGTCTAATAATTTGTCTGTAATTTATAGAAATTCATTGAGATAATACACACTAGGGGTCATTTTTCTCATTTTCCTACGGGTGAAATGTCCTATTTGAAATTTGAACCGTAGGATTTCAATTTTCTTCCTTATTTTAGGTTTAGCGGCAACAGCGAGACTTATTTCCTTATTCGAGATAGTATAGAGTCATGATTCATTAAAGTGGAGGATAATTATGGCATTTATTGGAATTGTATTAGTAACATTATTGATGATGGCAGCATTCTTTGCTGTTGTTGGAGTGGTATTGTTTCTCATTGGCCTAGCTATCACAGCTATTATCAGCAGTGCTGTCCTTGCCAACACCGGCAAGCCTCTTAGTGAATCTAAGAGAAAGAAAACCTTAGTTATAGTACTTCTTATAGCTGCTGTACTGGCGCTGATTCCATCAGGCTTTGTAATCTATCAGTTTGTAGCTATGTTTTTGATGTAGGTGGCTGCCTTAGGGCTTTTTTGATGGGTTAGAATGGGGGATATTAAAATAATGCCTAATGAAAATGGTACATGGGTAATGTATGGAGTGGAATGGGATGATCCAGAATGTTTACATACAGTTGATGAAGCAATTGAATATATAAATGAAATCGGATTTCTGCCTCTATTTAAGAATGAAATTCCCGGATTTTCACTAGAAGAGCGCACATTTCCTGAATATTGGTGGAGTGGCAATCCAACACTTGATCCATGGGAATGGAGAGGAATAATAGCACGTCGTGGTGACATTGCCTATGGTAAGTTTTTCAATAAGAAAGCTGGATTTATTTCAAAGGAATGGTTTCCATATTTTGCTAACTACAGGCGTGATGGCTATGATTTTGATGCTTTATGGGATGATGAAAAAGCTTCAAGACGCCAAAAGAAAGTTATGGATGTTTTAGAAAACTGTGATGAAATATATTCTAATGAATTGAAACAAAAAGCAGGATTTGGCAAAGGCGGCGAAAAAGGCTTTGATGGTACAATCACTGACCTTCAGATGATGACATATCTTACAGTACGTGATTTTAGGCAACGCAAGAACAAAATAGGCGAAGCTTATGGCTGGCCTATCGCCATATATACTAAGCCTGAAAACATCTATGGGCGTGACCATGTGGCATCTTTATATAGTATGAATCCGGCAGAATCTGGAAAAGCTATAGCTGAGCATATTATGGAAGTATATCCTATAGCAACTGAAAAACAGATTAGAAAGATTTTACGGGGAGTGATAAGAGTATGATTTTATTTATTAACGCATGTGTAAGAGAAGAATCGCGAACAGAAGTGTTAGCAAAGGCTTTGCTTTCTAAGCTAGGAGATTATGAAGAAGTAAAGCTTGAGGATATCGATTTTCCAAAGACAGATGAGGCTTTCTTAAAGAAAAGAGATTCGCTAATTGCTGCTGGTACGTTTGATGATCCAATGTTTACGCTGGCCCTTCAGTTTGCAAAGGCAGAGACAATTGTTATCGCAGCACCTTATTGGGATTTATCATTTCCAGCTGTGCTTAAGCAGTATATTGAGCACATAAATGTCCTTGGGATTACTTTCGAGTATACTCCAGAAGGCATCCCAAAAGGACTATGCAAAGCAAGTAAGCTGTATTATGTAATGACAGCAGGTGGTACCTATGTTCCGGAAGAATTCGGATTTGGATATATAAAATCCCTAGCAGAAAATTTTTATGGAATAAAGGATATAGAATTGATTAAAGCAACTGGGCTGGATATCTACGGAGCTGATGAAAAGGCAATTTTAAAAGAAGCTGTGGACAGGTTGTAGAGTATATAAAGAAGGCGAGGCTTTGGCCTCGCCTGTTGGCCTTAAATTTATCTAACCTTTACAACTTGCCCTTTTGTAATCCCAACTTCATTAAACGAATCAACCCTAGCGTATACAGATTGTCCTTTTACAAGTGCTGCTATATTCTGACTGTTTTTGCCAAATACCATATAACTGTGATACAGCTTATCTTCAGCATATCCCCACAGAATATTATGTCCTAGTGCGGAATCATTATCCCAGCTTACCATCATATCCATTCCGGTTTCATTATTGTAATCATATTTTACTCCGGATGCAGGCTGTGGTGCATTTCCGTTGCCTTTACCGAATATACGAATTCCAGAGACTTTTATTTTCTGATTGAATGGGACTTCCAATACAGTCAATTTAATATATCTAAGGGATTTAAATTCTTTTAAATCAATAAAATCGTTTGCAAGGTCTATATCGGATTTTGATTTATCACAAAGAATTTCATAGTTAATGCCGTCAATTGAGCCTTCTAAAATCCATTTTGTAGCACGAGGTTTCTCGTCAATATATCTGATTTCATGAGCGATTAGTCTATCTGCATCTGCCGGTATTTCATCAATAATATCCTGATCAGCAAAATTAAGCTGAATCATGCGAACATTCATAACTTCGCCTAGATCTACCTGTGCCCATTCATTATTTGATGTATCAGCAATCCACCAGTCCCTAATACATTCATTTGTTAAATTTTCCTTGCTTGTACCAGATGACACTGTGACATTCTTTTTATAGGAAAGAAGCATAAAATCTGGATCAGCAAAAGCAGGTGCATCAACATTTATTGGCCAATCTCCATACATCTGGTCACAATATAAATCATTGTCTTTATCAAAACCTGCTTTCCAAAGTCCCAAACGTCTTTCCATATCGTTATTTACTGAAATTGATATTGATGCAGTGTGCCAATATTTTCCATCTGAGCCAGCTACTGTAGATCCATGTCCGGCTCCATTAGCAAATCCACCGGGCTTATATGAGAATGGATTATTAGCAGCATATTTAAAAGGTCCCAAAGGATTATCGCTTACAAGTACTCCGTCATTGTAGACATTAACTTGGGTAGCAGGGCATGCATATTGCAAATAGTATTTTCCATTATGCTTAGTCATATAAGCTCCCTCAATGTAAGGATCGTCACCAGCAAATCCTCTAGCGAGACGTCTAACATCATCTTCTGTGATAAGTCCTTCATTATGACGATTTTCTTCTGGCATCTTCATTAAATCTGCAAAAATAGCCTCTGTAGCTGCAGCTATACCTTCAGGTGTTTTACCACTGACGTGATCCATTCCACTTCGCTCATAGCCGCGGTTCTTATTATCCATATTAAACATAACCTGTTTTTCGCCTATAGGTTTCATGGTCTTTGAATCAAGTTCGACACCCCAAATCGGAGTGATATTAGAGCAACCCCAATATAAATATATTCTTCCGTCATCATCGCAGAAAAGATTAGGATCCCAAAATGCAAATGAACCCTTTATTTCTTCAAATGGCTCATTAATTGGGTCCTTTGATCTATAGAAATTACAAATGCCAGAACGCTTTGATGCGCAAAAATACAAATAATCGCCAATCGCTCTAACATCAGGGGCGTAGTCAAATATAGGAATAGGTTTATCCAAACTATGATATTCCCAATCTATCAGATTTTCGCTAACAAAGAATCCTGCTGTCATAGAAGGAAATAAGTAATACTTTCCCTTAAAAAATTCCATAATAGGATCTGCAGCTTCTCTGTATATTGCTAGCTTTGCATCACCTAGCCCAGGCATATTAGGCTTTTGATAATTATATTTGTATGGCAAATTCATTGGATTGCAAAAATACTTACTCATTGTCCATTACCTCCAATTTTATTATCATTAATTTTATATTATAATCTTATAAAAATGATTGACATTTCTTATACAGAATACGTCTTTTTTTCTTAAATTCGAAAGGGAAGAGTAATGCGAAAATTAAGATTAGTTTATGCACTTTTAGCCATTCTTTCAGCAATGCGATGAATCTGGTGGAGGTATCAGCTGATATGAAAATCGACATCGTCACAAACAATTTCCATGTGTTCAGAGGAGTGATGATTGCAAAGCGCTACACTGATGCTGATGTGATGGGCATTGCTGCGTTCACAGAATACCAGTATCTTCCGAACAATATGGTGAGGGAGACTTTTGGGATTTTGAAGGATATTTTCTAGAAGATAGTATATAATCGTTATATTATTAATTTAAAGAAGGAATAGTTTATTATGAATTTATCTATGATACATCATGTGGCTATAATTGTTTCTGATTATGAAAAGTCCAAGGATTTCTATGTTAATAAGCTAGGATTTGAAATCATCAGAGAAAATTTTAGGCCTCAGAAGAACGATTGGAAGCTAGATTTGAGGATAAATGAGTCAACTGAACTGGAGATTTTTGCGCCTCAAAATCCGCCTAAAAGACCATCATATCCAGAAGCTTGTGGCCTTAGGCATTTAGCGTTTGCAGTTGATGATATCGTAAATACGGTAAATGAATTGAATGCCATTGGAATCGAATGCGAGCCCATCAGGACTGATGAATTTACAAATAAAAAAATGACATTCTTTTTTGATCCAGATGGATTACCACTAGAATTACATGAATAGATAGAGAGGTTAGTTTTATGTATTATGTTCCAGACGGCACAGAATTAGCAGGCTTTTATGAATGCTCAGAATGTGCTAACAGATTTTTATCAGTTCAGGTTGGCCCAAGTTTGGTTTGTCCTTACTGTGGCAAAGAGCCAGATATGGAAATTGGACCAGATGAAGAAATGCCAGTGGCCAAGGAAACAGCAAAGCTTTTGCAGGTTGTTAGAGGTGAAGAAGAGGTTGAGCGTATGGACGCATTGCTCTCATTAGCTGTTACCGGTGGCGATTATAATTGGATGTAGAAAGAATGGAGATATAAATATTTATGGGATTTTTTTCAGAGATAGATGGAGATCTTAAGCCATCGGATGAATATTTAGCTACTCATAAGCTGGAGGGCTATGAAGAGGGAGACATGGAGCATGACGACTATGAAGTAGAGGATGACGAAGTGGCCATGTCTCTTATGAGGAAATGCAAGGATTGTGGCAAAGCCTTTACTTTGGCTGGCGCCATTAAGGAATTTGATTCCTATTTTGATGGTGAGTTTTTCTACATGGAAGAGTTCGTCGGCCAGGTTTGTGGCAAATGCGCTATTGCTGATGTAGAACAGGATTTTGATTAGGCGAGGCTGAGGCCTCGCCTTTTTTGCAATCACATCATCCGAATAGATGATGGCAAGGTGGTTTCTTCAGATTTCTGTAATTGCGCCATGGATTTACGCATTGATAAGGACTATAATCTAGGTAATAGATTAGAGGAGGATAATGAAAATGCAGTTTGAAACATTACAAAAAGACATGGTTGCAGCAATGAAGGCAAGAGATAAGGCAAGAAAAGATGCTATTTCTTCATTGGTTTCTGATGTAAAGAAGGCCGCTATCGACGCTGGCACTAGAGATAACATTGCAGATGATTTGGTAGATCAGGTTATTCTCAAGTCATTAAAGACAGCAAAGGAGCAGCTCGACACTTGCCCAGCTGAGAGAACAGACTTAAAGGAAGAGTACCAGTTCAGATATGACGTAATCAAAGAGTATGCTCCTGCAATGATGAGCGAGGACGAGATTCGCGCATTCCTTCAGGCAAACTTCGCAGAGGTGCTTGCTTCTAAGAACAAGGGCGCAATCATGAAGGAAGTTATGCCAGCACTTAAGGGCAAGGCAGACGGAAAAGCCATCAATATGATTGTTGCTGAGCTTTGCAAATAATTGCGCACTATAAAAAGAGGATAATTACTTATGGAGTTTAATACAAACATTTTTGAGCAGTATGATAAAAAGTGGGCATTGCTTACTGTAGGGGATAAGGACAAATTTAATACAATGACAATTAGCTGGGGCGGCCTTGGAACTCTTTGGAACAAGCCTGTTGCAACAGTTTATGTTAGAACATCACGCTACACAAATGAGTTTATGAAAGACAACGATTATTTCACTGTTAGCTTTTATCCGGAAGAATGCAAAAAGACTTTGGGCGTCCTTGGCTCAAAATCCGGCCGTGATATGGACAAGGTTCATGAATCTGGCCTTACTTCTAAGGAAGTAGAAAATGGAATCACATTTGAGGAAGCTGAAGTAACTCTTGTTTGCAGAAAGCTTATTTGCCAGAGACTTGAGCCAGAAAACATGATTCCTGAAATTGCAAAGCAGTTTTACGAGAATGAGGCCCAGCATGACATGTATGTTGGAGAAGTTGTTTTTATTGAGAAAAATGCTCAATAACGTGAGCTAAATATCCTTGAATATGATAAGGAGTTCTGTTAATCTACTTGTAGTTAGTAAGGGCTAACTATGTGTAAATCATTGCGGAACTCCTTTTTGTATTGTTAAGTGCAGCTGCTACCTGCCTTAACAATATGGAGTTCTAAAAAACAAATTCATGTGAAAGGATGGATAGTTATGGATTACTTAGAAATTGAAAAGGTTATTGGTAGAGAAATCCTCGACTCAAGAGGAAATCCTACTGTTGAATGCGAGGTCACACTTGTTGATGGAACAGTTGGACGCGGAATGGCTCCTTCTGGTGCATCTACAGGAGAGTTCGAGGCACTTGAGCTTCGTGACGGCGATAAAGGCAGATACTTAGGAAAAGGTGTTACAAAGGCAGTTGCAAATATCAACGGACCTATCGCAGATGCAATTTGCGGTATGGATGCCTCTGATATCTATGCAATCGACGCAGCTATGATTAAGGCAGATGGCACAAAGGATAAGTCAAATCTTGGTGCAAACGCAATCCTTGCAACATCAATTGCTTGTTGTAGAGCAGCAGCTACATCACTTGATATTCCTCTTTATAGATTCCTTGGTGGTATTCAGGGCACTAAGCTTCCAGTTCCAATGATGAACATTTTGAATGGTGGTGCTCACGCTGATAGCGCTGTTGATACACAGGAGTTCATGATTATGCCTGTTGGCGCTCCTTCATTTAGCGAATGCTTACGCTGGTGTGCAGAGGTTTTCCACGCACTTAAGGCAATCCTTAAGGAGATGGGAGATGTTACAGCTGTAGGTGATGAGGGTGGTTTCGCTCCAAATTCACTTAAGAATGATGATGAAGCTATCGAAGTTATCTTGAAGGCTATCAAGGCTGCAGGCTTTGAGCCAGGCAAGGACTTCATGATTGCTATGGATGCTGCATCTAGCGAGTGGAAGTCAGAAAAAGGCAAGGGCTTCTATCATCAGCCAAAGTCAGGCAAGGACTTCACAACAGATGAGCTTATCGATCACTGGGCAGCACTTGTAGACAAGTACCCAATTATCTCTATCGAAGATGGTCTTGATGAGGAGGATTGGGAAGGCTGGAAGAAGATGACAGCCAAGATTGGTGATAAGGTTCAGCTTGTTGGCGATGATCTTTTCGTAACAAACACAGATCGTCTTTCAAAGGGTATCGAGAACGGATGCGGTAACTCAATCCTTATTAAGCTCAACCAGATTGGTTCAGTTTCAGAGACACTTGAGGCTATCAAGATGGCTCACAAGGCTGGTTATACAGCAATTTCTTCACATCGTTCAGGTGAGACAGAAGATACAACAATTGCTGACTTAGCTGTAGCTTTGAACACATGCCAGATTAAGACAGGTGCTCCTTCTAGAACAGAGCGTGTTGCTAAATACAACCAACTTCTTAGAATTGAAGAGCAGCTCGGTGGCGCAGCAGTTTACCCAGGAATCAAGGCATTCAATGTAAAATAATTCCTATTTGCATTAAAAAAGCAGGTTTCTCACTTTCGAGTAAACCTGCTTTTTATTATTCTTTATTGGATTTCTCGCAGATGTAATTCCATCCGCAGTCGCCACAAATCTCAGCTCTAAGACCAGTATCAATTATCTTTGTTTTTACAGTTGAAATGAAGTCCTGGTATTTTATCTCGGTGCCATTGGAAATTCCGCATGCCTTTAAAACTTCATTATCGTATTTACGAACCTTATCTTGTGAAGTGCATATGCCAGATTCGTTATTAGGACAGTTCTTGCAGACGATATCAGTTTCAACCTTCAGTGTTATCAGCTGAGCTGGATCTTCCTCCATCTCATAAATGATGCGCCCCATATGATCAGTGAAATCCTTGCTATATCCCTTTCCCTCATAGAATTGAAAGCACATTCCGTGGTGTGGTCTAAGTATTTTGCTCATGATGCCTCCTCCCTTTGAGTTTTTAGTATAGCACATTGTAAAAAGCTTTGGCAGAATTGCCTTTTTTGTTCTTTCAACCTGCTAGATACAGCATATCAGTCTACGGCCCAGCATCAAGAGCAAGGCCTTCTGCGCTTCGCCTCTTGACCCTGTTCCTTTGACTGATATGAGGTAGTCAAGCAGGTTTGAAAGTGGGACTGTGGCAAAGCCACCAGCACCGGGGGAAGGCCTGGAGACACGAAGAACAGGAGATAGGTTGAATTTTCGTGTCTTAAATAGAGGCGATAGACACGTAGATTTGGGAAAACCAGGGATTTTCGTGTCTTAAATAGAGGCGATAGACACGTAGATTCGGGAAAACCAGGGATTTTCGTGTCTGAAATAGAACTGCTAGACACGTAGATTCGGAGAAGTCAGCGATTTTCGTGTCATTTTCTTGAGTGAAAGACACGAAGAAATGGATGAAGCTTTAATCTTCGTGCCTATGAAAGACAAAAAAGGCACGAAGATTTAGCAAATGTTGGAATTTTCGTGTCGGAAGAGGAGATTTTCGACACGAAGAATAAGTGAATTGTAGCATTTACGTGTCGGGGCAAGAAAATACAGACACGCAGAATTGAAGATTTGTAGAATCTGCGTGTCGAAGCAAGGGACCAGCGACACGCTAAAGTAGGAAAAGTGAAAATCTGCGTGTCTTCTAGAAGGGTGAAAAGCACGCGGAAAAGTGAAAATGATGAAAACGCGTGTCTAACAGAAGAGAGAAAAACACGCGGAAATAGAAAAGTATGAATCGGCGTGTCTGATAGAAGGAGAAACGACACGCCAAAAGAGAGAAAATGTAAAACGGCGTGTTTGGGAAGTGGAAACTTGATACGCGGAATTAAAGTTATAGCATAAGCGCGTGTCTTTGGCCTCCAAAACAGACACGCCGTATTACAGAAAGCTACAATCCGCGTGTCGCCACCCACTCATAGACTTGTGGCTTCGCCACAGTCCCAGTTTCAAGCCTGCTTGACTAACATGTATCTGACAAAAGTTATTTCAGTCAAGGGAGCGAAGCTCCAAAGGCTTGCCCTTGACTGAAATAACTTGACAGATATGATGTGTCTAGCAGGTTGAAACAATAACAGAATCACAGCTTGAAAAGAATTAAATCAACACATATCATATTTTTAATAATAATGATTTGAAATCATTACACACTACAGGAGTAACACATGAACAAAAGCCAAGCGCGTAAAATCCTGGGGCTGGATGGCAGCGAGGATAAGCGCGAAATAAAAAAGAAATATAGAAAGCTGATGCATGAGCATCATCCGGATAATAGCGATTCTGATGATAGTAAGCTGGCGGCGAAGATTAATACAGCCTATGAGCTGATTATGAAGGATTATGCCGACAGCGCAAGCAATTCTGGCAACCAAAGCAACAAATCGAATCGCAGCGCCACAAAAAGAACATCTCGCCCTAAGCACAGGCCTTGGTCGGCAAAGGAAAACAAGAATGCCTTTTGTGCAAGGCCAATCCTGCATGAGGTGGAAGATTTTGAAGGGAACAACTTAGGCACGATTGAGATTGCAAGGGGCAAGTACATATGGACAAAGGATGAAGAGTTTTCCATGTTTTTGAAAAGCCTGTATGAAACAAGCAAGGAGCTACTTGATAATGCCAGACCTTCACTGTTTTTCGAATTGCCTGAAATAATAAAGCAGAAATACCTGGCGGATATCACTTACCTTTTGACAGGTCAATTCATCGATAGCACGCTTACCTTAAATGAACTGGCACTTGTGGAAGCAGATTCTTATAAAGTGAATGCAATGGTAGAGCTGGAATCCGGTGCAACTCCACCAAAGCCAGGCAGTATGCTTTATCCTGCGGGCGTTTCTAATCACAGGCTGTTTCTTAGAAATAAGGTAGGAGAGATTATAGGCTACCTAAGCTTTAAGGATGACAGACTTTACTATGTAGTCATCCCGCTTTTTGAGCAGAAGAAGGCACAGGTGAAAATGGTAGTGGCAGATGATATTCAGAAAACACGTAGAGGCAATAAGTACGTTGATTTAGATTTGTGGATCAGGATTCTACCAACTGAAACATCGGCTTTAGAAAGTACCAACAATCAAATACAAGCATTATTAGATAAGTATGCTCACGAAGGTTTCTAATATATCGTAAATGCGTTAACTAAAATCGAAATATATCAGAAAGTATGAATTAATAGTGAATTTTTAAATATACCCCTAGTATGAGATTTTTGTTGTGCTATTATGTTAGAAGCAGATGTACACAAAGCTAATTAAATGAGGAGAAACAAAATGAAAAATAAGGTATTTTCAATACTAATTTGCTCTATGTTGTTACTTTCAGCTTGTGGAGCGAACAACGCTGATAACAGTGTTAATAATGAGACTGCAGGGGAGGCGGAATCATCAGAGACACAAACAACAGAGAATAATTCCATAGCAGCTGAGACAGGAGAGGTTCTTTCAAATTCACTGTTTTCAATCACAATGCCTGCTGACCTTGAAGGCGTATATGAGGCAGAGGTTGAGGATCAGCAGATTACTCTTTATCACAAAGAATCTAAAGATGCTGGTTACAATGGTATGGCATATACGATATGGGCAAGAGAGATGCCACCAGAGTTCTACGGCGGCCCTTATGTTAAAAAGGGTGAACTTACTGATGCAGATGGAAAGCAATACGAGGTTGTATTAGGATATGCAACTGAAGTTCAATGGGATTTTGAAACATACACAGAGATGCCAGAGGACTTCGAAAAGCTTTACAATACAGCAGAGGATGTTATTGCTAACATGACCGGTGTTAATGGTGCAACATTTGAATATTTGGCCGGCACCAAGGGCGAAGACCTTTATGGTGATATCGTTGCAAAATATCAGACTGCACTTGATGAAGGATGGGATGCATCTAAGCTTGAAGAGAATGGCATGAGCCCAGAATTCTATAGCATTTCACAGACAGATGGCGCTTCAGGTATAGGTATTGCTTACTACGATACTGATAAAGATGGCGTCGACGAATTGTTCGTAGGCACACTTGTTGATGACGAGCTGAGAGGTTCTATCTACGATATCTACACAATGGTAGATGGCGAACCAGCACTCGTTGCTTCTGGAACAGCCCGCAATCGATTCTATGTTTACAGCGAAGGTATGATTGTAAACGAATATTCAAGTGGCGCACTTGAAAATGGCAAGCTTGTATATTGCATGGAGCCAAACTCTTCTGAACTGATGTATCAGTGGGGAACAAAAATCGATGCTTATACAAATGAGGATCAGCCTTGGTTCATAAGCTACATGGAAGATGAATGGGAAAATGTTACCGAGGATGAATTAAAGGATAGAGAAGCTTCACCTGAAGATTATACAGATTTAGATTTCAAAGCATTGTCTGACTTTTAAATAGCTATTTTAATAAATCCACTAATAAAACTATATGTCAAAGTATAGTTATATTAGTGGATTGTAACTCTTTGAGGTATTACCACAGATTTAGTTCCATTAAAACAGGGGCCTATCTGTCTATGCTTACAAAGAGTTTTTTTATTGCTTTAATATAGACAGATAACGGAACAGACAGATGCTTGTAATAAAGAAAATAAATAATAATGCCTCTAATTGAGATTATTAAATGTTTCAGGAAATAGATATTGATTTAGACAAAGGTTATACAATGCCAAAAAAGTAATTTATATTTTAAAAACGTAGATAAAAATTTACAAATTATTTAAGAAACAAAATACTAAATTATAAGAGAAAAAATGTACAACGCTAATTGATAATGAGGATTTAAAATGATAAAATTAGTTAAAGTTTGTAAATTACCAAGGAGATGACAAAATGGCTATTATTGATGTAGTACGCTTTGATGGTTTAAAAAGTCGTGATTGGTTAATTTACAAGTATCCTTCAGAGGAATTGGTATTAGGTACGCAACTTATTGTCCAGGAAGGACAAGTTGCGCTGTTTGTAAGGGGTGGAGTTGTAGCTGATGTATTTTATCCAGGCACATACACTTTAGCAACGGAGAATCTTCCAATTCTTAAGAGTCTTGTAAATTTACCATTTGGCGATAGAACTCCATTTAGCGCAGAAGTGTATTTTATTAACACTACAGTACGATTGGATATTAATTGGGGAACTACTGATCCTATTCAACTTATTGATCCAAAGTATTATGTAAAGTTAAGAATACGTGCATTTGGTCAAATGGGACTAAAAGTTCTAGATGTAACTACTTTATTTAAAGAAGTTATTGGCGGAATGCAGAAAACTGATATTGTAAAGTTTGATAAGGTAAAAGAGTATTATCGTGGAATTCTTGTTATCAAGGCAAAGTCGGCAATTGCAGATTCAATTATTAATAATGGAATATCTGCTTTAGAAATTTCAACAAAGTTAGAAGCTTTATCGGAAAAGGTTAAAGAACAGGTTTCTCCAGAGTTTGAAAAGTATGGCTTCTCTGTTGCAAATTTCTTTATTCAATCTATTAATTTCCCAGATGAAGATTTTGAGAAGATTAATAAAATTCTTGAGGACAAAGCAGCATTTGAAATTATGGGCGATGGTAGATATGCTACAAAGCGTTCATTTGATGTATATGAAGGAGCTGCAAATAATCAAAGTGGGGTAGCAGGTGCATTTGCTGCTGGCGGAATAGGACTCGGAGCTGCAATGGGAATGGGTGCATCTATGAACCAGACAGTAGGCAACCCAATACATAAAGAAGATACAAAAGAATGTGTATCGTGTCATGCTAAAATTCCGGTTGGTTCTAAGTTTTGTCCAGAATGCGGATTTAATAATAGTGAAAAAGTATGTGAATGTGGAAACAAGCTAGCTCCTGGCACTAAATTCTGTCCAGAATGTGGAAAGAAGGTGTAGTGTATGAAAAAAGTGTTATCATGTTTTTTATGGGTGTTTTATGTAGCAATTATACTTTATGTGTTATTCGCAGTATTAAACATTGACACATTGGAAAATTTTGTTTCAGCATTAGTATTTGAGAGTATAGGTTTTATTTCATTAGCATATTTTATATTTTGTAATATGTTTTCTAAACCTATTAAGGTTGGATATTTTGTTCCATTATTAATGGCAACAATTATTTATACGATAGTATTAGATGTTGTTAACATTGCTTGCGTAGCAACCGTTGGTAGTGTATTTTTTACACTAATCAATTTAGTGCTATTATTTGTTTATTGTTTAGTATCTATCCCTATGTATTTAATGGGCAGAAGATAAATTTAAGGAGGATAATATAATTATGGCAGACAATGTATGTCCACAGTGTGGAGCTCCAATTGATCCAGGAGCATCAGAGTGTAAGTTTTGTGGGGAGAAGTTAGCAGTTCAGCAGGCTGCTCAGCAGGTTCAGCAACCTCAGGGGCAGACAGTTTATGTTCAGCAACCACAACCACAAGTAGTAATTCAGCAGGCAGCACCTCAGCCTGTTTATATGACAGCGATTAATCCAGCATGGCCAATTAAGAGCAAGGTTGCAGCTGGTGTTTTAGCTATTTTGTTAGGTGGACTTGGTATTCACAAGTTTTATTTAGGGAAAATTGGAATGGGAATTTTATATCTTGCATTCTGTTGGACAGGAATTCCCGCAATCGTTGGATTCATTGAAGGTATTATCTACCTTTGCTCTAATGATGAGAACTTCCAGTTAAAGCATCACGTAAGGATTGGATAAAAAATCACTTAAGCACTTTAGAACAATCTAAGGTGCTTTTTTTATGCACAAAATATATTATAGTAGAACAAAACATAATTAAATCTACAGAAATCACAATATCAAATGTATTAGATCAAATTCTTAGGAATAAAAGAAATAAGTTAATATACATGTTACTATTGACATGCAGCTATTGGCGTTACGTTGTATTGTATTAAAAAAGGTACGTACATAATTGTACGTACCTTTTTTATTAGTTAAGAATTCTAATTTCGCCCAGGATTGGTACTGGTTTTTCTTCGTCATTGCAAGCTGCTACTAAACCTAAAACCCATAAGATTATCATAAAAATCCACCAAATTCGTCCAATAACTGGAATAGCACATGCTAAGAAAAAAAGGTTGATTACTAATGCCTGGTTTATATGGAATTTAGCACCTTCACGATCTCCAAGGAGAAGAGCAATAAGGAATCCAATCCATGTAAGGTAAGCAACGATGCCTGTTGTGTGTGCATCCATGCTTGCTGTAGAGTTTGTTGTAATAGGAGTTGGATTGAGAAGGTCATCTTTCTTCTGCTCAAATTCTTCCTCTGTGATTATGCCTTGATCAAGTAAGTCTTTGTATTTCTTGATTTCTTCAGCTGCTGTATAGTTATTCATAATATTCCTCCCTATATTAACTATATAGAACTTATTCTATCATTCTTTAAAAAATGAGTCATTATTTGTTCAATAATTTTTGCAAAGAAATATTAGGAATATTCAATTACTTAAACGTTTACGAAAATCCCTCCTTTTATTAGAATATAACTAGTTTAATAACATATAAGGAGAAGGATATTATGAAAACATTTGAAGGTTATATCCATGGAATCAACCTGGGAGGCTGGCTATCTCAGTGCGTCCACACAAAGGAACACTATGATTCATTTATTCATGAGGAAGATATTGAGACAATCAAGAAATGGGGTATGGACCATTTCAGAGTTCCAGTGGATTACGAGCTTGTAGAACGCGGCGCAGGAGACTATAAAGAAGATGGCTTCCAGTATCTTCAAAACGCAATCGACTGGGCTGGCAAAAATGGCTTGAACATGGTTCTTGATTTACACAAAACAGCAGGATTTAGTTTTGATGAGGGAGAGGCAGAGACTGGCTTCTTTGAAAATGAAGAATATCAGGAGCGTTTCTATCTTCTTTGGGAAGAGTTTGCAAAGAGATTTGGAAAGTATTCTGACCGTCTCAGCTTTGAGCTTTTAAATGAAGTAACAAAAAAAGAATACTGCGATACATGGAATAGAATTTCTCGCACATGTGTGGAGCGTATCAGAAAGTATGCACCAGACATCAAGATTCTCATCGGCGGATATTACAATAATGCAATCGAATCTTTGAAGGACATTGCGCCACCTTACGATGAAAATATCGTTTACAATTTCCATTGCTATGAGCCACTGATTTTCACACATCAGGGAGCACATTGGATTCCAACAATGGACAATAATTTCAGAATGCCATTTGATGTTACATATAAGGAGTACAAGCAGAATACTCGAAACAATCTTGAAGGCTTCACTATTAACTTTGATTCTTACAACGAGAATGATAAAATTGGAATAGAGTTCTTTAGAGACTTAGTGAAGGAAGCCGTTCGTGTGGCAGATGAAAGAAACGTGGCTCTTTATTGTGGAGAGTTTGGCGTAATCAATCTTGCATCTCCAGAGGACAGTAAGAAATGGTACGAAATGATTTGCAAGTGCTTTGATGAGTATGGCATCGGCCGTGCAGCATGGAGCTTCAGACAGATGGATTTCGGTATCGAAGATGAACACATGGCTTCCGTTAGAGACGATATTTTGAAAATGATTTAATAGGAGGCTTAATGAAGACAGCACTTATTACAGGCGCAACATCAGGCATCGGCCTTGAGTTTGCCAAAAGACTTGCAGACAGAGGCTACAGACTGATTGTCACAGGACGAAGAGTAGACAGACTTAATGAACTTGCAGAGCAGGTAAATGTTCCTGTGGAAATAATCTCAGGCGACCTTAGCAAGAAAAAGGAATGCTTTGCCCTTCTTGATAAGCTGAAGGAGGAGCGCATCGATGTATTTATCAATAATGCAGGATTTGGTGTGGCTGGATCATTCCTTGAAACAGATATTGATAGAGAAGTTTCTATGATAAAGGTCAATGATGTTGCTATGCACATCCTCTTTAAAGGAATTCTTCAAAAGATGGATGCAGATGGTGCTGGTCAGATTTTAAATGTAGCTTCATCAGCAGGGCTTCTTCCAGGAGGTCCATACATGGCTGGCTACTACGCAAGCAAGGCATATGTCACAAGCCTTACTCGCGCTGTTGCAGTAGAGCTCAAGGAAAAAGGCTCAAAGGTAAAGGTTTCAGCTCTTTGCCCAGGGCCGGTAGATACAGAGTTCAATGACAGAGCAGATGTAGTTTTTGCATTGAAGGGAATCAGCCCAGAAAAATGCGTAGCAGAAGCGCTGAAGGGAATGGATAGAGGCAAAACAATTATCGTGCCAGGCTTTGGTATGAGACTTGCCATGGCTTTCCAGCATTTGCTTCCAATTCCAATCCTCGTCAAGCTCACGGGCCATCAGCAGAAAAAGAAACTTGGCTAAAGGGTTGCATTTTTTCAAGTATGGGTTTATCATACAGAGGCTTTAATAATTAAATAGGACAGTTCGTTTGTACCATCCTGTCCCTAAACAAAACCAGGACTAATTTTTTCTTTATGAAATCAATTAGGCTGTAGGTGCGCATCTACAGCCTTTTCTTTTTGAGAAAATCAGGTCCTGTTTCCGGAGGAAATCAATGTATTATTTAACTGCAGAAGCATCATTTGACGGCGCTCATTTTTTAACTGGCTACGAAGGCAAGTGTTCTAATCTTCATGGTCATCGCTGGAGAGTGATTCTTAAAATAAAGGCTAACGAGCTTCAGGCTGAAGGTCAGCAGCGTGGCATGGTTGTAGATTTTGGTGATGTAAAAAATGCTCTTAAGAAGGAGACAGATTTCTTTGATCACACATTTATATATGAAGAAGGATCACTAAAGGAGACAACTGTTGCAGCTCTCAAGGACGAGGACTTCCTTATGAGAGTGGTTCCTTTCAGACCTACAGCAGAAAACTTTTCAAAGTATTTTTATGAGAAGTTTGAAGAATATGGCTTTGAGGTTGCTGAAGTGACTGTATACGAAACTCCAAACAACTGCGCAAGCTATAGCAAGTAGGAGGAGTTATGTCGGTATTTAATGTAGTAGAAAAATTCGTAAGTATAAATGGCGAAGGCCAGCACGCTGGAGAGCTTGCAGTGTTTATCAGACTTCGTGGCTGCAATCTTAGCTGCAGCTATTGTGACACCAGATGGGCGTGTACAGCAGATGCTCCTGCAGAGGAAATGACAGAAACACAGATTGTGGACTACGTCATCTCTACTGGAGTGAAGCGTGTTACTCTTACAGGCGGTGAGCCACTTCTTTCGCCGCATGTGATAGATTTGCTGAAGGCATTTGCTGCCAACCCTGATATTTTTGTTGAGATAGAAACAAATGGAAGTGTTGATATACATCCATTTGCCGCTATAGATAATCCGCCAGCATTCACTCTTGATTACAAGCTGGCAGGTTCGGGAATGGAAGATAAAATGCTACTTTCAAACTTTGATGTTCTTACTGCAAAGGACACAGTCAAGTTTGTTTGCTCTGATGTAAGTGAGCTTGATAAGGTTTGCAAGATTGTTGATGATTATCGTATTTCCGATAAATGTACTTGCTTGATTAGTCCTGTGTTTGGACGAATTGAGCCAGCAGATATGGTTGATTACTTAATTGACCACAAAAGAAATGATATAAGATTGCAGTTACAGCTTCACAAATTTATTTGGGATCCAAATAAACGAGGCGTTTAAGAGAGGAAAGTCATGGCTATAAATAAAGAGCTTATTAAAGAAAGCATTAGAAATATTATTATTGCCCTTGGTGATGACCCTGAAAGAGCAGGTCTTAAGGAAACTCCTGATAGAGTTGCCCGCATGTACGAAGAAGTTTTTGAGGGCATGAATTACACCAATGAACAGATTGCAGAGATGTTCAACAAGACCTTTGATGAGGATTACTACGATGAAACTAATCAGGATCTTGTTTTTGTAAAGGACATCGAAGTTTTCTCATATTGCGAGCATCATCTTGCGCTTATGTATGATATGAAAGTCAGCGTTGCCTATATTCCAAATGGCAAGGTCATCGGCCTTTCAAAAATCGCACGTATCGCTGATATGGCTGCAAAGCGTCTTCAGCTTCAGGAACGTATCGGCAACGATATTGCAGAAATCATCCAGATGGTTACAGGTTCTGAGGATGTGGCTGTATTTATCGAAGCAAGCCACAGCTGCATGACAGCACGTGGAATCAAAAATGCCAGTGCAAAGACTCATACACAGACATTAAGAGGTCGTTTCAAGACTGATAGAGATTTACTTCAGAGATTATTATAAGGAGAATTGAAATGAAAGCTTTAGTACTTGTTAGCGGAGGCTTGGACAGCACAACTTGTCTTGCCTTGGCAGTAAAAGAATATGGACATGAAAACGTGGTGGGACTTTCTATTTTCTATGGTCAGCGTCACGATAAAGAAATTAAGGCTGCAGATGCAGTTTGTGAATACTACAAAGTGGAGCATATCACACTTGATTTATCTACAATGTTCCAGTTTAGTGATTGCACATTGCTTCAGCATTCTGATGGTGAGATTCCTGAGGAGTCATATGACAAACAGCTTGAAAAGACAGATGGTAAGCCAGTAAGCACCTATGTGCCTTTTAGAAATGGATTATTCCTTTCTAGCGCAGCAGCAATTGCACTTTCTAAGGGATGCTCAAAAATCTATTATGGTGCTCATGCTGATGATGCCGCTGGTAACGCATATCCGGATTGCTCTAGCGATTTCAACAATGCAATGAATACAGCAATTTACGAAGGAAGTGGAAAGCAGCTTACAATCGAGGCTCCATTTATCAATAAGAATAAGGCCGGTGTTGTAAAGCTTGGCATGGAGCTTGGAGTTCCTTATGAGCTTACATGGTCATGCTACGAAGGCCACGATAAGGCATGCGGCAAGTGCGGTACATGTATCGACAGAATTGCAGCATTTGAATTAAACGGAATCAAAGATCCAATCGAGTATGAGAATTAATTAGGAGGTCTACTATGACAGATAGCAGAAAAGAAGAAGGAACACTTACACTTTTAGGAAATAAAAACAACGTTTACCCAGACAACTACGCACCAGAGATGCTTCAGACATTCCTTAATAAGCATCCTGAGAATGACTATTTTGTAAAGTTCAACTGCCCAGAGTTTACATCACTTTGCCCAATCACTGGCCAGCCAGATTTTGCAAACATCATCATTTCTTATGTACCAGGTGAAAAGATGGTAGAGAGTAAGTCATTAAAGCTTTACTTATTCAGCTTCAGAAACCACGGTGATTTCCATGAGGATTGCGTAAACATCATCATGAAGGATTTGATCAAGCTTATGGATCCTAAGTACATCGAAGTTTGGGGCAAGTTCACTCCAAGAGGAGGAATCTCTATCGACCCATATTGTAACTACGGTAAGCCAGGAACTAAGTGGGAAAAGGTTGCTGAGGACAGACTTTTCAATCACGATATGTATCCAGAAAAAGTAGATAACAGATAATAAATATGATAAATTTAAAGGCAGACAGATAGTCTGTCTTTATTTTATTTTTGGGAGATTTTTATGAGAATACTAATTACAAATGATGATGGTATAAATTCAGATGGAATTATTCGTTTAGCCAGAGCAGCTAAGGAGTTTGGTGAGGTTTGGGTGGTTGCACCTGAAAGTCAAAGAAGTGCAGCAAGCCACAGTATTTCCCTTCATAATTCCATTGATGTTTACCCATGTGAGGAATTTCCTGTAGAGGGTGTTTTTGCATATTCTTGCAGTGGCACACCTGGAGATTGTGTTCGAGTTGGCGGCTTAAGCGTTATGCCAGAGCGCCCGGATGTGGTCCTTTCAGGAATTAATTTTGGATACAATTGCGCTTCGGATATTCAATATTCAGCTACCTGCGGAGCAGCCTTTGAGGGAGCGTTCCAAGGGTATCACGCAATAGCCCTTTCGGAAGGGGCTTGTGATTGCCATCAGGTAACTGACAAATATATAAAGCAAGTTTTAAAGAAGCTTTTGGCGGAACCACTTGCACCTGGAATGATTCATAATGTCAACTTCCCAGGATGCGAATTATCAGATTGTGGGGGTATTTTATACGACAGAAAAGTTTCCCGAGGAATGTTTTATAAAGATAGCTACGATGTGGTGGAAAACCTTGATGATGGCGGCGTCAGATACATGGTAAATGGCTGCTATACACCGGTTGCAGAGGAGGGCACAGACTTTGATGCAATCCTTAATAACTATGTGTCTGTCGGGGTTGTAAATAATGTAGGTTATTGATATAATTACGATAGTTTTTCTATGATTTTTAGGAGGCAGATATGGCAGAGAACAAGAATTTTGTTATAAATATTAATGGCGATGGCGGTGTAAACATCTCTGAAGAGGTTGTTGGAATTATCGCTGGCCTTGGTGCAGTTGAGGTTGATGGTGTTGAGTCACTTGCAGGCAACCTTACATCTGAAACCATTTCAAAGGCTGGTCAGGGAAAGCTTGCAAAGGCTATCAGAGTAGTAGATAGCGAGCCAGGCAAAATCTCAGTACACATGGCTATCAATATGAAGTATGGCTACGAAATCCCAAAGGTTTCAGGCATGGTTCAGGAAAAGGTTAAATCAGCAGTTGAGACAATGACAGGTCTTGAGGTTACAGCTGTTGATATCCGCATCGCAACTGTTAGCGTAGCAGGAAACAATTAATCAGGATTTATTTATTTTTTATGCATATTAATGTATAATTATGGGGTGCTATTTTAAGTAGCACCCTATATTAGTCTAAACTATTAGATTTTCAGGAGTTTTTATTTATGAATAGACATGAAATTAGAAAAGAAGTATTTAAGGCTGTATTTATGAACGAGTTTCATGATGCAGAGGATATGGATAGCGTAATCAGCACATTCCTTGGCGGCCGTGATAATGCAGAGGCAGAGGACCTTGCTAAAAACAACAAGACAGCTGAGGATGAAGAGTATATCAAGACAAAGTCTGAGGATATCATTGCTAAGCTTCCAGAAATCGATGAGCTTATTAACAAGTCTGTTGATGGTTGGAAGACTACACGTATGGCAAAGGTTGATTTAACACTTATCAGACTTGCTTTATACGAAATCAAATTCGAGAATCTTCCTGTTGGTGTTGCTATCAATGAGGCAGTTTCACTTGCTGATGAATTCGGTACAGATTCTTCTGCTGGATTCGTTAATGGAGCACTTGCTAAATTAGTATAATGAATAAAAATGTATATAGTGTATCTCAGATAAATACATATATTGAGCGTATGTTTTCTGATGATTTTATGCTTGGAAACCTTTCCTTATCAGGGGAGGTTTCTAATTGCAAGTACAATCATACAGGACACATATATTTTACTTTGAAGGATGATAAATCATCTATTTCTTGTGTAATGTTTGCTGGCAAACGAGCAAAAGGGTTGAAGTTCAACATGAAGGACGGAGACCAAATCGTGGTCACTGGATATGTTGGAATCTATGCGGCTGCCGGCAGATATCAAGTGTATGCAAACGAGATAGAGTTGGCGGGAGTTGGTGATTTATATCAGCGTTTTGAGGCGTTAAAGCAGGAGCTTGAAGAAAGCGGTATGTTTGATGCCATGTATAAAAAGCCTCTTCCAAGCCACGCTATGAGAATCGGTATTATCACTGCTCCTACAGGAGCGGCTGTTCACGATATCATCCGAGTATCTAAGACACGAAATCCTTTTGTAGAATTGATTCTTTATCCAGCTCAGGTTCAGGGTGAGGGGGCAGTGCCTTCCATCATTTCCGGAATCAATTGTCTGGATGAGTTGAATCTGGATGTTATCATTCTAGGTCGTGGTGGTGGTTCCATCGAAGACCTTTGGGCTTTCAACGAGGAGCCGGTAGCACGAGCTATTTTCAAGGCCAACACACCAATCATATCTGCCGTTGGCCACGAAACAGATTTCACAATTGCGGATTTTGTGGCAGATAAAAGGGCGGCAACGCCTTCTCAGGCTGCAGAGCTTGCAAATTTTGTTTACGATGATTTTGCCAGAACAGTAGAGCGATACTCCGATAGGCTCAACAGCACATTGGATTACAAGCTTTCATCAATCACTTCTCAGCTTGAGAACTACAAACTACGATTACAATCTCTAAGGCCAGAGAACAAAATAAAAGCAAACCAGGACAAGCTGAATCATCTCTACGACAGACTCAACAGCTTGATGAACGCCAAAATAGAGCGCTACGAAAGTCGTTTGATTGCAGCTTCCGGCCGTTTGGATGGCCTTTCACCAGCCAAGCGATTGGCTTCTGGTTTCGGTTATGTTACTGGTCCTGATGGAAAAAAGGTTGATAGCGTATCAAATCTTTCCGTTGGAGATAGTCTTAGTATCAGAGTAAAGGATGGTATGCTGGAGAGCCAAATCACCAGCATTTCAAAGGATAAATAGGAGCACGTATGGCAGAAAAAGAAACAAAAGAGACAACAATCGAAGAAAGCTTTCAGGCTCTCGATGAGATAATCACAAAGATGGAATCATCAGATGTCACTTTGGATGAATCCTTTGCATTGTACAAAAGCGGAATGGAAGAGCTTCAAAAAGCTAATTCAAAAATAGAACAGACTAAAAAAGCTGTCATGGCAATCAGCAAAGAAGGCGGCTTTGAGGTGTTTGAAGGGGTCGAGTAAAATGGATATTAAAAACGAACTTAGCGTAAGAGCAGAGTCTGCACAGGATGTTGTTTGCAGATTTTTGCCGGATGTAGAGGGATTACAGGGCATCATATTTGATGCAATGGAATACGGGGTTACAGCAGGCGGTAAACGTCTTCGTCCAATCCTCATGAACGAGACATTTCAGCTTTTCGGTGGCACAGGCGATGTGATCGAGCCATTTATGGCTGCCATCGAAATGATTCACACATATTCGTTGATTCACGACGATTTACCAGCAATGGACAATGACGCACTTCGCCGTGGCAAGCCTACTGTGCATGTAGCATACGGTGAGGCAATGGGCGTACTTGCAGGAGATGCTCTTTTAAACTATGCTTTCGAGACTGCATTAAATGCATACGATGCAGATGTAGATGTAGTTAGAGTTACAGAGGCAATGCGCATTCTGGCCAGAAAAGCCGGTGTATTCGGCATGATTGGTGGCCAGGTTGTAGATGTGGAGGCTGAAAAGAAGCAGCTAGACATGACAGAGGATAGGCTTCATTTCATCTACGAGCTAAAGACTGGTGCGCTGATTGAAGCATCTATGATGATAGGTGCTGTTTTGGCTGGCGCCAGTGAAGAACAGGTTTCTCTCGTTGAGAGCGTGGCAGGCAAAATCGGCATGGCCTTCCAGATTCAGGATGATATCCTTGATATCGAAGGAGATGAAGCAAAGCTTGGCAAGCCAATTGGCTCAGACGAGAAAAACGAAAAATGTACCTACGTTACATTTGCCGGTATAGAAAAATCCAAGGAAGAGGTAAAGCGTCTTACAGACGAGGCAGTTGAAGAACTTAATAGCTTAGATAATCACAACGAGTTTTTAAATGAGCTACTTAAATACCTTGTCTACAGAGACAATTAAAATCGATTATGGTTCTTGAAAAAATAAAGCAACCTAATGATATAAAGAATTTAACAGAGGAAGAAGTTTTAGCTCTTCCTGCAGAAATACGAAGCTTTCTTATTGAGCATCTATCAAAGACTGGTGGTCATTTGGCTTCCAATCTTGGAACAGTTGAGCTTACAATTGCTCTTCATATGCTTCTTGATTTCCCAAAGGACAAGCTTGTTTGGGATGTAGGTCATCAGGCATACACTCACAAGATTCTTACTGGTAGAGCAAATGAATTCGACCATCTTCGTCAGTACGATGGAATCAGCGGCTTCCCTAAAAGAGTAGAGAGCCCTTGCGACAGTTTTGATACAGGTCACAGCTCTACATCTTTGTCTGCAGCTTTAGGCTATTGCATGGCAAGGGATTTAGCAGGAGATGACTATAAGGTTTGCGCAGTTATTGGTGATGGAGCACTTACTGGAGGCCTTGCTTACGAGGCATTGAACAATGCATCTCGTTTAAAGAAGTCTAATTTCCTTATCGTACTTAATGATAATGAAATGTCCATCTCTAAAAACGTAGGTGGTATGTCTACCAATCTTGAGCGTCTTCGTACCAGCTCAAAATACGTTGGCTTAAAAAACAACGTGTTATCATCTTTGGAAAGCTGGCCTAATGGTGAGCGTATCATTAGAAAGATTCGTAGCACTAAAAATGGTATTAAGTCTCTTATGGTTCCTAATATGGTTTTTGAGGATTTAGGAATTATGTATCTTGGCCCGGTTGATGGCCACGATATCAAAGCCATGATGGAGACATTCAATATGGCCATGGGTATCAATGGACCTGTGCTTGTTCACGTCATTACTAAAAAGGGTAATGGATACGAGCCAGCAGAGCGTCATCCATCCAGATTCCACGGTACAGATATTTTCGAAATCGAGACAGGACTTCCAATGCGCAATCCAAACCCTGGATACACAGATGTTTTCTCAACTGTAATGCGTAAGATGGGAGATCGTAACCCAGAGGTTGTTGCTATTACAGCAGCTATGGCAGAGGGCGCTGGATTAAAGCGTTTCAGAAATATGTTCCCAGACAGATTCTTCGATGTTGGAATCGCTGAGGAGCATGCCGTTACATTTGCTGCCGGATTGGCACTGGGCGGTCGCATTCCTGTTTTTGCCGTATATTCATCATTCTTACAGCGTGCATACGACCAAATCCTTGAGGATGTTTGCTTACAAAATCTTCATGTGATTTTTGCAATTGATAGAGCAGGTCTTGTTGGCGCAGATGGAAGCACACATCAGGGTATATTCGATGTTTCCTTCCTTACATCTATGCCAAATATGACAGTGATGGCTCCAAAGAATAAATGGGAGCTTTCAGATATGATGAAATTTGCAGTGGCTTACGATGGCCCAATCGCCATTAGATACCCTAGAGGCGAGGCATACTGCGGATTAAAGGAGCATAGAGCTGAAATCGTCCTTGGCAAATCCGAGGAGATAAAGGTTGGTTCAAAGGTAATGCTGTTTGCTCTTGGTTCCATGGTAAAGAAGGCTGAGGAAGTGGAAGAGCTTCTTAAGGCCCAGGGAATCGATGCAGGTATCTGCAACGCTAGATTTGCAAAGCCACTTGATCAGGCATATCTGGATAAAATCAAAAATGAATACGATTTAATCGTTACATTAGAGGAAAATGTTATTACCGGAGGTTTTGGCCAGCAGGTTCAGGCTTATCTTGATGACAATGGCTATAATGGTCAGGTCCTTAAAATAGCAGTTCCAGATGAGTTTGTTAGACATGGAAGTGTTACACTTCTGTTTAAAGAGCTTGGCATGGATGCAGAGTCCATTACACAGCGTATATTAGAAAAATTAGGAAAGTAATATGAAAGAAAGACTTGATATAGTATTAGTAGATAGAGGGTTTGCTCCTTCTCGTGAAAAAGCCAAGACCATGATTATGGAAGGCAATGTTTTCGTTAAGGGAAACAGAGAGGACAAAGCAGGCACTAAAATAGATGTAGATGCAGATATCGAAATCCACGGACAGCAGCTGAAATACGTTAGCCGTGGTGGTCTTAAGCTTGAAAAGGCTATGACTCACTTTGATATTTCCTTAGATGGAAAGGTATGCATGGATATCGGCGCATCTACTGGTGGTTTTACCGATTGTATGCTTCAGAATGGAGCTACAAAGGTATTCTCTGTAGATGTAGGATATGGACAGTTTGCTTGGAAGCTTCGTCAGGATCCTAGAGTTGTCTGCATGGAAAAGACAAACATCAGATATGTTACTGTAGAGGACATCGGCGAGCAGCTTGATTTCGCTTCAGTTGATGTATCATTTATCAGTCTTACAAAGGTACTTGGCCCAGCAAAGGCACTTCTTAAGGATGATGCTGAAATGGTTTGCCTCATCAAGCCACAGTTTGAAGCTGGACGTGAAAAGGTTGGAAAGAAGGGTGTTGTCCGTGATCCAGCTGTTCACGAAGAAGTTATTAATACAATTATTGATTTTGTAAAAGAAATTGGTTTTTATGTACTTCATCTGGAATATTCCCCAATTAAGGGACCAGAAGGAAACATAGAATACCTCATTCATATATCAACACAGGAAAAACAGGGGGATGCTATTGATGTTGCTGCAACAGTAGCAGCTGCACATGGTAGCTTAGACAAATAATGAAGAATTTCTTAATTGTTGCAAGATCTTTTAGTGATTTACATGAAAAATATATCAACATTATTCGTGATTATATTTCGGCACATGGCGGAATGTGCATTCTCGATTTAGACACTTGTCCGGATAGCTCCGAAACACAGGTAACAGTTGATGACAATATTGAGTGCATCATTACTGTTGGTGGTGATGGAACTGTTGTTAGGGTTGCTCAGAATGTTACAAATCGCAAGGTGCCTATCGTTGGTCTTAACTGCGGTCACCTGGGCTATCTTTGCGATATGACAGTTGATAATGTTGAGCACTGCTTAGATCAATTACTTAGCGACAATTATAAGATAGATGAGAGAATGATGCTTGAAGGAGATTGTTCTAGCGATGCTGACAATCGTTTTAGAGCTCTTAATGATATTGTAGTTGCATCTGATGCTGCTGGGCTTTTTGTTTTAAACCTGACAGTCAAGGTCAACGGAATTCAGCTGTATTCCCACAATTGTGATGGACTGATTGTTTCCACACCTACAGGTTCAACTGCTTACAATCTTTCTGCTAACGGTCCTATTGTTAGCCCTCATGCAGATTGCATTGTTTTGACACCTATCAACCCTCATACACTTAATTCCCGTAGCATTATTTTGGCCTCAAATGATGAGGTTGAAGTTAGTATAGAGGCTCGTCACGAAGAGGACGATCCAAAAGCAAACATTATTTACGATGGAACACTTAGACAAATCCTCAAAAAGGGTGAAGTTTTAAAAATTCATCGTTCAAAGATTACATCCAACATGGTTATGTTAGAAAACGTCAATTTCTTGGAACGTATTCGAGCTAGGATGCAGGAGATTTAAATGAAGATTGAAAGACAGGCAAAGATACTAGAGTTAATAGTAAAAAATGAAATAGGAACTCAGGAGGAGCTTACAGCTCGCCTTGAGGAAGCTGGATTTAACGCCACACAGGCTACAGTTTCCAGAGATATACGCGAAATGAAGCTGACAAAGGTTGCTGATGCAGCTGGCAAGCTTCGTTACGTAGCATACAAAACTACCGAGGACGATATGAATGAGAAGTACATTCGTATTTTCTTGGATGGTTTTGTTTCAATGGACAACGCCCAGAATATTTTAGTTGTCAAGACTGTTTCAGGTATGGCTATGGCTGTTGCGGCTGCCTTAGACCATATGGATTTTGCAGAAATAGTTGGCTCAATTGCTGGTGATGATACTATTATGTGCGCTGTCAGAAGCATTGATGATACTGTCGTTTTAATGGGGAAACTAAAACGAATCATCGAGAAATAAAAGGTTGGTGCAAGGATCCTTTTACACAGAAACGCGGGCATAGAAAAGGAGAATTAAATGCTAGCTAGTTTGCACGTTAAAAACTTAGCCCTTATTGATGAAGAGGAGATTATTTTTTCTAAGGGGCTTAATATCTTATCGGGAGAAACCGGAGCAGGTAAATCTATCATTTTGGGAGCACTTCATTTAAGTCTTGGAGACAAGGCATCAAAGGATTTCCTTCGTGATGCTGATTCTGAGGCATTTGTGGAAGCTGTATACCTTATCAATGATGAAAGCACAAAGGAAGCTCTGAGAGAAATGGGCGTGGAGCCATACGATGATGAGGTGATTATGTCTAGAAGAATCACTGAATCTCGCGCCGTTGGAAAGATTAATGGTGAACAGGTTCCAGCTGCAAAGATGAAAGAAGTTGGGGCGTTGTTACTCGATATCTACGGACAGAAGGAACATCAGTCACTTCTTAATACAAAGCGCCATATGGAGCTTTTAGATGAATTTGCTAAAAATGAAATTGGCGATTTAAAAGATAAAATCGCTGAATCTTACAAGAATTATAAAGCACTTACTGCAGAGCTTGAGGAAGCAAAGCAGAGTGATGTTTCAAAGGAAAGAGAAATTGTTCTTTTGGAGCATGAGATAAATGAAATCGAATCTGCTAATTTAAAAATTGGTGAGGATGAAGAGCTTGAGGATGAGTATAAGCGTCTTTCAAACTTTAGCCGCACTATGGAATATTTTGGCAGAGCTCATGAAGCTATGGCAGGAGATGGCGGTGTATCAGATGCTATTAGTTCTGCAATATCGGATATACGATATATAGAAGGAATTGATGATAGAGCATCAGAATTTCTTTCAATGCTCAATGATGCAGATAGCATTATTTCGGATTTCAACAGAGAGCTTTCAAGCTACATGTCTGATGCATCCTTTGATGCTGGAAGATTCAACGAGGTGGAGCTTCGCCTCAATGAAATCAACAGACTCAAGGACAAATACGGTACCACAATCGAGGCTGTATTAGAGGAGCTTGCTGCTCGCCAGGAAAAGAAAGCAAAGTTTGAATCCTTTGATGAATACCTGGCAGAATTAAAGCACAAGGTTGATGTTGCTACAAAGGAGCTGGATGAGCTTTGCCAGAAGCTTTCCGATATCCGTAGAAAGTGCGCAGCAGATCTTTCTAAAAAGATGCAGGAAGCCATGAGCGATTTGAACTTCCTCAATTCCGAATTCGAAATGCATCTTACAAAGCTTGATCACTACACAGCAGATGGTTTTGATAGTGGTGAGTTTATGATTTGTACAAACCCAGGTGAGCCACTTCGTCCACTTAAGGATATTGCTTCAGGCGGTGAAATGAGCCGTATCATGCTTGCAATCAAGACTGTTCTTGCTTCAGGCGGCGGAATCGATACTCTTATTTTCGATGAGATTGATGCTGGTATTTCAGGTAGAACAGCCCAGGCTGTTTCTGAGAAGCTTTCTACTGTAGCAGACAAGCATCAGGTTATTTGTATCACTCATTTGCCACAGATTGCGGCAATGGCAGATACTCATTTCCTCATTGAAAAGAATGTCGAGCAGGGCCATACCATTTCGGGTATTAAAAAGCTCTACGACAACGATACTATCGAAGAGCTTGCTAGAATGCTTGGTGGTAGCGCTATTACAGAGGCTGTGCTTACAAACGCCAGGGAAATGAAAGAGCTGGCAAACAGCTATAAAAATAAAGCTTGATTTTAAAAATGAATCTTGATATATTAGTATCCGCATGGAAACATGCGGATCATTTTTTTCTTTATATAAATCCCAATACTTTTTATATCATTTAATTATGATTACTGAAAAAATTAATATTGATCGAATTGATTTTGCCCTTATGTTTAAGGACATTGAGGAGGCTAAAACTCGTATTATATATAAGCTCATGAACAAGGAGAAGAATCAGGAGCTTTTAGAAACTGTACCGCATGTGGAATATTTGGACTTGGCTATTGTGTTTTATTATTTATTCCCAAGTGACAATGAGGAGCAGTTTAAGGGGTTCATGCTAAATAATGAGCATATGCTTATGCTTGGACTTAGCGTTACTGATTTGATGAACAATGCAAGTATTAATACTCAGCGTATTTTAGGGCTTAAATATCAGGGTATTTTTTCGACCATTGCAGAGATTACTGGAGCAGAAGATATGTATGATGCTGCCGCAATAGAGGATGGTTTCATTCCACTTCAGGTGTTATCTAATCGATTGGGGACATATGGTGCATCTGCAATTTTATATAAGGATGTGATTAAGGATATTGCTGAAAAGATGAATTCAAATATATTCATCATACCTTGTTCAGTCCATGAGGTTTTGATTTATAGAGAAATGAAAAACTGCCAGATAGGAATCGATGACCTAAAGGAAATGATTTCGATGGTTAATCAAAACGAAGTTCCTGAAGGAGATATTCTATCCGACAGTTTGTATTATTATTCTTTAGAGAACAATGCTATTTGCATAATCTAATATGCTTTAAGCTTTTTCCAAAGAGTAGTAGTGTAGTCTAATGTTTCGTCATCGTAGGCGTTGTACAAATCACAGCGAGCGAGAGTTTCCTTAGTAGGGAATACTGTTTCATCTGCAAGTGTTTCAGCGTCTTCGTTGCCGGCTACTGTGAGATTTGGGGTAGCGTACCAAACATATTCAAAGTTTTCAGTGGCTGCCTCTTCCTCACACATGAAATCTATCCATTTCATTGCTGCATCGTAATGCTTGCAGGTACGTGGAACGAACCATGAATCAATCCAAAGGTTGCCACCTTCTTTTGGAACAGTGTAAGCAAGCTTGTCATTGTATTCCATACCCATAGCAGCTTCACCAGAGTAGCATACAGCCATTGCAGCATCTTCTGAAACCATACATTCGTATGTCTCATCCATTAGATAAGCGTAAACATATTGCTTTTCGTTGCAAAGCATATCGAATGCTTCATCAAGCTCGGCCTTGTTAGAGGTGTTGATATTGTATTGAAGAAGCTTAAGTGGAACCATAAATGCATCACGCTGTGAGTTAATCATAACGATTTGATTTTTGTATTCTGGGTCCCAAAGACAATTCCAACTGCTAACTGTTTCTTCATCAACCTTTTCAGTGTTGTAAAGAATACCTACCGTACCGTAGAAGTAAGGGACAGTGTATTTGTGAGTTGGGTCGAAGGCTTCTGACGCTTCGATGATAGTTGGGTCAATGTTTTCGTAGTATTGAAGAGAGTTGTAATCGATAGGGATAAGCTCGCCTTCTTCACGAAGTGTCTCAATCATGTAGTCTGAAGTACAGATTACATCGTAATTGATTGAGCCGGCCTTGTATTTAGCGTACATATCCTCAACTGATTCGTACTCTTCGTATTTAACAGTGATGCCTGTTTCCTTCTGGAAACGCTTCAAAACATCTGCCTCAATGTATTTACCGTAATTTAAAACAACTAATGTGTCATCGCTGGCTGCATCATTGCCACAAGCTGTAAATGAAAAGCAACTTGTAAAAGTGAGACACAGGAGGCTACAGATAATAATAAGCTTTTTCTTCATCGTTTAGCTGATACCTCCTTTTTAGAACCTTTAAAGTTTGTTGCTATAAGCATAATGAATGCCAAAAGGAAGAGGAGAGTTGAAAGGGCGTAAAGCTCTGGCTGAATACCTTTTCTAAGCTCTGTGTAAAGCATAGTTGAAAGGGTGTTGACTCCGGCTCCCTTTGTGAAGTATGTGATTGTGAAATCATCAAGTGACATTGTAAATGCCATCAAAAATCCTGAAAGCACTCCAGGAAAGATTTCTGGCCATATTACTTTACAAAATGCATACCAAGGTGTGGCTCCTAAGTCCATAGCTGCTTCGTAGCAGGCATCAGACATAGATTGAAGCTTTGGCAAAACGTTGAAAATAACGTATGGAACTGAAAATGCTATATGAGCAAGTACAACTGAAAACTCTCCAAGTGATGAGAATCGTGTAAACAGAAGCATAAGTGAAATACCTGTAACGATATCTGCATTTAAAAGAGGTATGTTTGTAGCTCCAAGCATAATAGCTGCATGACGCTTTTTCATTCGGTTGATACCGATGGCTGCTGATGTACCAAGGACAGTAGCAAGGATGCTGGAAGAAAGTGTGATTCTAAGTGTAGTAAACAAAGCATCCATGATAGTGTCGTTGGAAGGAAGATTAAGGTACCATTGAATGGTAAATCCTCCCCATACTGTTCGCGACATAGAATTATTAAATGATAAAACTATGAGAACAAGTATTGGTGCATATAAGAATAAAAATATTAATGCTAAGTATAGAGTAGAGGCACCTTTTTTGATTTTTTTCATAGAAGCATACCTCCATTCTCGGAATCATCAAGCTTGTTCATGATGCTCATTGATGCAAGAACGAAAAGCATAAGGATGATTGATAATCCTGATCCTAAGTTCCAGTTTCTAGCTAGAGTGAATTCCTGCTCAATGACATTTCCGATTAATAATACCTTTCCTCCACCAAGTAAGTTGGAAACAACGAAAGATGAGAGGGCTGGTACGAATACCATAATGATTCCTGATATAATTCCGTCTCGTGAGAGAGGGACTGTGATTTTGATAAATGTGTTTAACCAGTTTGAACCAAGGTCGGCAGCTGCTTCAATAACATCATCACTGATTTTTGAAAGTGAGTTGTAAATTGGCAAAATCATGTATGGCAAGAAATCATATACCATACCAAGGATAACTGCTGCCTTTGTATAAAGGATGTGGACTGTTGGAAGCCCAAGTGCTGTAAGTATGCTGTTTAGTATTCCGTTGTTTGAAAGAATGTTTTGCCATGCAAGAATACGAAGCATGAAATTCATCCACATTGGAAGAATAAACAAAAATACGATGAATCCTTTATTAGTGATTTTCAGGTTGTGAAGTATCAAAGCTACTGGATAGGCCATAATGAGACAAATCACTGTAGTGATAAACGCAACCTGAATAGACAGACCAAGTGACTTTAAGTGGACTGGATCTGCTATAGCAGTAAGGTTATGAATTGTTAAGCCTCCATCGCCATTTGTGATGGCATAGCCAAGGATGTAAAACAAAGGAAGGATGGTGCAAATCAACACCCATATTGCATAAGGCATGGCGAGAAAGCTAGTGCGTAGCTTATTAATCATCCTCCTTAAGTACCTCCTCATCCTCAGACTCAGGCTTGTTCATGATTTGAATGTTGAATGGAATAACATTTAATGAAACATGCTGGCCAACTTCAAAGTATTTTGTAGTGTGAACTAACCATTCGTACTGGCCACACTGTACATCTAATTCGTAGTGAACGCCCTTGAAGAGACAATCTGTGATGACGCCATCCATGAATCCTTCGCCTGGCTTGCCAAGCTCAACATCCTCTGGACGGATTACAACATCGACAGGCTTCATTGTTCCGAATCCCTTATCAACGCAAGGAACCTGAACTCCAAGGAATGAAACAAGCTCATCCTTGATCATGATTCCTTCTATAATATTACTTTCTCCGATGAAGTCGGCAACGAATGCGTTTTCTGGCTCGTTGTAGATATCCTCTGGAGTACCAATCTGCTGGATGTAGCCCTGGTTCATAACAACAATTGTATCTGACATTGTAAGGGCTTCTTCCTGGTCGTGTGTTACATATATGAATGTGATACCAAGCTCCTGCTTGATCTTCATAAGCTCATACTGCATGCTTTGACGGAGTTTTAAATCGAGAGCACCAAGTGGTTCATCTAATAGAAGAACCTTTGGTTCGTTAACGATAGCTCGTGCAATGGCAATACGTTGTTGCTGACCACCAGAAAGAGAATCAATTGAACGATTTTCAAATCCATCAAGGTTAACAAGCTTTAATGCATACTTGATTTTGTCGTCGATATATTCTTTTGATTTCTTTTGGATTTTCAATCCGAAGGCAATGTTTTCCTCAATAGTCATGTGAGGGAAGAGTGCGTACTTCTGGAAAACCGTGTTGATTGGACGAAGGTTTGCTGGAAGTGCAGTGATATCATTACCATTTAAATAGATTTTGCCTGAATCAGGCTTTTCAAAACCACCTAATAGACGAAGAGTGGTTGTTTTACCGCAGCCAGATGGACCTAAAAGAGTGACGAATGAGTTCTCTTTAACATAGAGGTCTAGCTCATCAAGAACCAGCTGCTTACCGTAGCTTTTTGATACGTGATCGAATTGAATAAATTCCAATTAATCATCCTCCTTATACATTCATAACATTTACTTTACCCATAGTTGTGTAGGTAAAATAAAAGCTCCGAATCAGACTCGAACTGACGACCCCCTCATTACGAGTGAGGTGCTCTACCAACTGAGCTATCGGAGCTTATGAAAAAAGCCTATATAGCCTTAATCCATGCGAGATTAAGTGTAATATATCGATTGGAAAAAATCAATTAAAAACTCAATTAAAATGTTGAGAAAATCAATATGTTTTATTATAATGACACATGTACCAAAATTTATTATTAGTGGGGATTTAAAATGGAAACTAAAAAGAAAAATTTACCTGCATTTAACATTAAGGAGTTCTTCTCAAAAGAAAATCTTCCTTTAATTACACTTATAGCCCTTGGAATTTTCGCAATTGTTGCTATCGTAGTTTCAATCGTTGCTTTCAAAATCAACGTGGTAGTAGCTTGCGTGATGGTTATTTTGGAGGCTGCTCTTGCTGCTTGCCTCAATAAAATTCCTATTTGGATTCATGGACTTGTCATCATTGCTCAGATTGTCTGCGGCATCATGGCATCTCAGGTACCTTTCATGATCCTTATGGCATGTGTTTATATATTTGCAATTGTTTTTTTATATATTTGGTCAAGTTATGATTCGTCAAAATTATCAAAATAAGCTAGATAAATTAATAGAGAACTTAGAAAAAGAAGGCCAAGTGCCTTCTTTATTGTTACATAGCTGTTGTGGGCCTTGTAGTAGCTACTGCATTGAGTATCTTTCACAGTATTTCAATGTTACTGTCTTTTACTACAACCCAAACATTTATCCAGATGAAGAGTATTATCATCGTGTAAAGGAGCAACAGCGTTTTATCAACGAATTTCCTACTAAGCATCCAGTTGCTTTTATCGAGGGTGATTACGACAAGGACAGCTTCTACGAAATCGCCAAAGGCCTTGAAAATGAGCCGGAAAAAGGTGCTAGATGCCACAAGTGTTATGATCTTCGTTTGAGACGTACTGCAATGGTTGCAAAAGAAAAAGGCTTTGACTTTTTCACAACAACGCTTACAATATCACCAATGAAAGATTCCCAGGTGCTTAATGAAATCGGCATGAAAATTGCCGAAGAGCTTGAGATACCTTGGCTTCCAAGTGATTTTAAAAAGAGGGAAGGGTATAAGCGAAGCACTGAGCTTTCAAAGGAATACGACATGTATAGGCAGGATTACTGCGGATGCGTCTATTCCTATAGAGACAGACAGTTACAGAAACAACAGGCAAGTATGGAGGATTAGTTATGGCGCAGTTATGGGGTGGAAGATTCACCAAGGCTACAGATCAAATTGTTTACGATTTCAATGCTTCTATCAATTTTGATAAAAAGCTTTTCGAGCAGGATGTAAGAGGCAGCAGAGCACATGTTACTATGTTGGCATCTGTTGGTGTTATCACAGATGATGAGAAAAATCAGATTCTTGCTGGTCTTGATGGAATCGAAGCTGATGTTAAGTCTGGTGCACTTCAGATAACATCTGAGTACGAGGACGTACACAGTTTTGTTGAAGCAAATCTGATTGATAGAATCGGAGATGCTGGAAAGAAGCTCCATACTGGACGTTCCAGAAATGACCAAGTTGCTCTTGATATGAAGCTCTACACAAGAGAGCAGGTCAACTCTACAGCCAAAGCGTTGGAACACCTTTTAAATACAATTCTTGGCATCATGGATGAAAACATCGACACTATCATGCCAGGCTTTACACATCTTCAAAAGGCTCAGCCAATCACTGTTGCCCATCATATGGGAGCCTACTTCGAGATGTTTAAAAGAGATGTTATGCGCTTAGCTTTCATCAACTCATCAATGTACACTTGTCCATTGGGCTCTGGCGCCTTGGCTGGCACCACATATCCTCTTGATAGAGATATGACAGCAAAGCTCCTTGGTTTTGAAATACCTACACTTAATTCGATGGACGGTGTTTCTGACAGAGATTATCTTATCGAGTTCTTATCAGCACTTTGTACTATCCAGATGCATCTTTCTCGTTTTTCAGAGGAAATCATTATCTGGAATAGTAATGAATATCGATTCATAGAGATCGATGATGCCTTCTCTACAGGAAGCTCTATCATGCCTCAGAAGAAGAACCCTGATATTGCTGAGCTTGTACGTGGAAAGACAGGTCGTGTTTATGGCGCTTTGATGTCCCTTCTTACTACAATGAAGGGCATACCTCTTGCTTACAACAAGGACATGCAGGAGGACAAGGAAATGTCCTTCGACGCTATGAAGACAGTTCAGGATTGCATAATACTTTTTGATGGTATGCTTTCTACAATCAAGTTCAATAAGGACGTGATGGCGAATAGCGCTAGAAACGGCTTTACAAATGCCACAGATGCGGCAGATTACCTTGTAAATAAGGGCGTACCTTTCAGAGATGCCCACGGCATAATCGGTCAAATCGTTTTGGCTTGCATCGACAAAGGGATTGCCATTGATGATATGTCTTTGGAGGAGCTTAGAAGCTATTCTGAAGCTTTCGATGAAGATATTTTCGATGCGATTTCTATGGAGACTTGCGTAAACAAGCGCCTTACAGTTGGTGCTCCAGGTCACGATGTTATGTTGGATGAAATCCAGTTATGTAAGGATTTTATGAAGAATATTCCAGAACATTTTAGTTTTGAGTAATAATTATGCAAGGAGTTGTTAAATTTGTTTAATTTCTCCTTGCATTTATTATATAGTTTGATTATAATCTAGTCTAATGACGGACATTTGTCCGCGACACAAATACAAAAGTAAGGAGAAGTTTGAAATGAGCGAGAAATTAAGAGTCGGAATTCTTGGTGGTACTGGTATGGTTGGTCAGAGATTTATTTCTCTACTTGAGAACCATCCATGGTTCGAGGTTACAACTATTGCAGCTTCACCACGTTCTGCGGGACAGCGTTATGAGGATGCAGTAGGTGGCAGATGGAAGATGGATACTCCAATGCCTGCAGCTGTAAAGGACATCATTGTAAAGAACGTTAATGAGGTTGAAGAAGTAGCTAAAGAAGTAGACTTCGTATTCTCTGCAGTTGATATGTCTAAGGATGAAATCAAGGCAATCGAAGAAGCTTACGCTAAAACTGAGACTCCAGTAGTTTCAAACAACTCAGCACATAGATGGACTCCAGATGTACCTATGGTTGTTCCAGAAATCAATCCTCAGCACATGGATGTTATCAAGTATCAGAAGGAAAGACTTGGTACAACTAGAGGATTCGTTGCAGTTAAGCCTAACTGCTCAATTCAGTCATATGCTCCAGTTCTTACAGCTTGGAAGGAATTCGAGCCATATGAGGTAGTTGTTACAACATATCAGGCTATTTCTGGTGCAGGTAAGACTTTCAAGGATTGGCCTGAGATGGAGCACAACATCATCCCATTTATCTCAGGAGAGGAAGAGAAGTCTGAGAAGGAGCCACTTAGAATTTGGGGCGAAATCAAGGACGGTGTTATCGTTCCAGCTGACGATGTAAAGATTACTAGCCAGTGCATCCGTGTTCCAGTTCTTAACGGACATACAGCAGCTGTATTTGTTAAGTTCAAAAAGCAGCCTACTAAGCAGCAGCTTATCGATGCAATCAACAACTTCTCTGGTGTACCACAGGAGCTTAAGCTTCCATCAGCACCAAAGCAGTTCATCCGTTACATGGAAGAGGACAACAGACCTCAGGTAGCACTTGATGTAGATTACGAAAATGGTATGGGCATCAATGTTGGCCGTCTTCGTGAGGATAGCATCTATGATTGGAAGTTCGTTGGATTGTCACACAATACAGTACGTGGTGCTGCAGGTGGTGCAGTTCTTTGTGCAGAGCTTCTTAAGGCACAGGGTTATATCACAGCTAAATAGTATAAAATCTGATTTTAAGGCAGGCACAGTTGTTAGTGCTTGCCTTTTTTATTGGATATAAATATATTTTATAAATTAAATTCAAATAAAATACTTTTTTAGTGTAGTCTGCTAAAGTGAATTGTGTTATTATAGTACTCGTACTTAGTGAATTGACGTTTTATTGGGAGAATAACATGACACGAAGCAACGAACTTAAGAAGCTAGAAACTATTTACCAAGAGAATAAAAGCAACCTTGTGCTTTTATATGGCAGACGTGGCTGCGGCTGTGAGTCCGTTTTAGATGAATTCACAACTGGCAAAGATTATTTATATTACCGTAGCCGTCAATGCTCAGATAACAAGCAGCTAAAGTATCTTAATGATCAGATGGCATCTGCGTACGATAAAAAGATGGAATCTGAATCTTTTGACGAGTGTTTCAAGAATTTCAAATCTAAAGATGGCTCTAAGCTTGTGTTTATTATTGATGAAGCTCAGTTTGCTATCAAGAAGAATAACGATTTGCTTTCAAGCCTTGTTTCTTTAAAGAATAGAAAGCTTTATCCTGGCAAGATCATGATTATTATTGCTAGTTCTTCGATAGTATGGTCTGAAAACACGTTTGTAGAATTCGCTGGAAATACCATTAATGAAATCGATGAGACTATCAAGCTTGAGAATCATTCATTCCTTGATATTGTCAGAGCTTTTCCAAATTACACTGTTGCTCAGTGCGTTAGCACATACGGTATCATCGGTGGTGTTTCTGATTACCTTGACAGATGGAATGGTAAAAAGAGCATTAAGGCAAATGTCTGTGAAAATATATTATCTCCAACAGGATTTCTTTACTCGGAGGCTGAGGGATATATTTCTTCAGAGCTTAGAGAATTATCTTGTTACAACACAATCTTAGGTTCAATTGCAGCTGGCAATGAAAAGCTTAATGATTTGTTTGAGGATACAGGATATTCAAGAGCTAAGATTTCTGTATATATGAAAAACTTGGCAGCATTTGATGTTATAGATAAAGTTGTTTCCTTTGAGACAGGCGGATGGGACAATACAAAAAAAGGTATTTACAGAATTGTTGAGCCTTACACAAATTTCTGGTTCACATTTGTATATCCTCATTTATCAGAGTTGATTTCACACACACCAGAAGCTTTCTATGACAAGTTTATTGCTCCAAGCTTGGATGAATACTTACAGAATTACTTCGTGGATGTATGTAGAGAATATTTACATCTATTAAATATGGTAGGGCAGCTACCAATCAAGCTAGTAAAAATTGGTACATGGCTTGGTAAAGAAGGAACAATTGATGTAATCGGTCAGAGTACAAACAGAGAAAATGTGGTTGGTATTTGCAACTGGACAGAGAAGACTATGGGATACGAAACATACGAAAAGCTTCTCGATTCTATGAAGCAAGCTCGTATCACTGCAAACACCATATTCCTTTTCTCAGCTACTAAGTTTGACAACAAATTAGTTGAGCTTTCAAAAGAAAATAAATCTGTTGTGTTGGTGGACATGACGGAGCTATAAAGTTATAATATTTAGAGCCCCTTGCCTTTGGCTAGGGGCTCTAAATATTATTAAAACTAAAATTAATTTTTACAAGGGAGTAATAAGTTTGGGCAAAAAATTGATTATCACTGAGAAACCGTCTGTTGCAAGAGACTTTGCAAGAGTGCTGAAGGTTTCCGGAAATCAAAACGGATTTATTGAGAATAATGAATATGTCATTAGCTGGTGCTATGGCCATTTGGTTCAGATGGTTTATCCAGAGGAGTATGACATTAAATATAAAAACTGGAATCTTGAGGATTTGCCATTTTTGCCTACTGAGTACAAGTATGGTGTTGTTGAATCTGCAAAGGATCAATACAAAGTAGTTAATGGCCTTTTGCACAGAGAGGATATTGATACTGTATATTGGGCAGGTGACTCGGGAAAAGAAGGACAGACAATTGAGGAAAACATCCGTAATTATGGTGGAGTTCGTGATGGCATGACAGAGCTTCGTGTTTGGATTGATTCACAGACTGATGATGAAATCCTGCGCGGTATTAATGAAGCAAAGCCAATGAGCGATTACGCAAAGCTTGGAGCTTCTGGTATTATGCGTACCATCGAGGATTACAGTCTTGGTATTAATTTTTCCCGTGCTTTATCTGTTAAATACGGCCGTTTGATAAACGATGCGGCAGCTACCACAAGCTATGCAGCAATTGCTATTGGTCGAGTTATGACTTGTGTGCTTGGTATGGTAGTTGAGAGAGAAAGAGAGATTCGTAATTTCAACGAGGATCCTTTCTTCAAAGTAGTTGGTAAGTTCTCAGACGTTAATTTCCCGGCTGAGTGGAAAGCTGTTGACGGATCCAAGTATTTTGAATCTCCTTTGTTGTATGGCGACAAGGGTAATGGCTTTAAAACAAAGGATAGTGCTCAAAAGTTAATAGACGATTTAACAAATGCAGAAGCCCAGGTTTCAGATAAGGAAACAGGTATTTCAAAGAAAAAAGCACCTTTGCTTTTCAACCTGGCTGAGCTTCAATCGGAGTGCTCTAAGCGCTTCAAGATTTCTCCGGCTCAAACCCTTGATATTATTCAGGAGCTTTACGAGAAAAAGTACACCACATATCCTCGTACAGACGCCAGAGTTCTTACAACAGCAGTTGCAAAGGAAATCAATAAAAACCTTAACAAGCTTCAGTCTTACGGACCTACTGCAAAGTATGTTCATGAGATTCTTGCAGATAGAAAATACATCGGCATTGAAAAGACCAGCTATACAGACGATAGCAAGGTTACTGATCACTATGCGATTATTCCTACCGGTCAGTGCAATGGAATAGAAAACCTTTCCCCTCTTAGTCAAAAGGTTTACGAGCTTATTGTTCGTCGTTTCCTTTCTATTTTCTATCCACCTGCAGAATACAAAAATGTAAAAATCACAGTTAAGATAGATTCTGAATGCTTCTTTGCTGGAGCAAAGCTGTTAGTAAAGCCAGGATACCTTGAAATTGCCGGCATCCCTAAGAATAAAAAGGATGATGCAGGGGAATCTGATGATGAGAACGAAGAGGCAGAGGACGATTTCTCTAAAGAGAAGTTTGCTGCCTTTGTAGAGCAGGTTAATATCGGAGATTCCATCAATGTAAATGGCTTCGAGTTAAAGGAAGGAAAGACTTCTCCACCTAAGAGATATACATCTGGTTCCTTGATTCTTGCAATGGAAAATGCAGGAAAGCTGATTGAGGACGAGGAGCTTCGAGAGCAGATTAAGACTACTGGTATTGGAACATCTGCTACACGAGGCGAAATACTTGAAAAGCTTGTTCGAATCGGATATCTCAATCAAAACAATAAGACTCAGGTCATCACACCTGAACGCTTGGGCGAGATGATTTACGAGGTAGTTCTTTTGACTACACCATCTCTTTTAAAGCCAGAGCAGACAGCTAACTGGGAAAAGGGATTGGAAGGAATTATTAATGGTTCTGTAGAGTTCGATGATTATCGTAAAGAGCTTGAGGACTATATCCGTACTGAAACAAAGAGTATGATAGATTCCGACCTGACTCAGACTATTGCTCTTAATATTAATCAGTTCACTGGTAAGGATTCTAAGGGCCTTGCTACAAGAAAGCCTCTTGGAATTAATTGTCCAGCATGTGGTGGCGAGCTTACCACTACATCATTTGGATATGGCTGCAGTAACTACACTAACGATGAAATTAAATGTAGATTTAGTATCGGTCAGATTGCTGGAGTTGACTTGCCTGAGGAGCAGTTTAGAAAGCTCATCCTTGAGGGTAAGACAGATTTAATAGAAGGATTTAAGAGTAAATCCAACAAGCCTTTCAAATCTGTGCTAAAGCTAGGCAAAAACGAAGACGGAGAATTCAACGTTAGCTTCGATTTCTCTGAAACACCTACTGAGTATGTTGAGGATTTGAAATGTCCTGTTTGTGGTGGAAGAATTGCAAAGACTGGTTACGGCTTCGCATGTGAACATCGTTTCCAGGAGGAGAACCAGTGCTATTTCTCTGTTGGTGAAATTGCTGGCAGAAAGATTTCACTGGAAGAACTTACAACTCTTCTTAATAATGGAATTACTGATGTGCTTACTGGTTTCAAGTCAAAGACTAATCAGAAGTTCAGCGCTAAGATTCAATTAAAAGAAAACGAAGAGGGCAAGAAGGTACTTAGCTTTAACTTTGATGGAATTGAGGCTGAAAAGCTTCCAGATGTTAAATGTCCTGATTGCGGCGGAGATATTCTTGTTCGTCCTAGCGGATATGGCTGTGCAAATTTTAATGCCCAGGATGAAAACTCATGTAAGTTCTATATAGGAAAGACAATTGCAGGAAAGAATATCAGCTCGCAGGTTGTTACCGAGATTCTTAAAGAAGGAAAGTCAGATACACTTAGAGGCTTTAAGGGCAAGACTGGAAAGAAGTTTGACGCAAGGCTTGTTCTTAAAAAGAATGAGGAGACAGGCCGTACAGAGCTAGTATTTGATTTCGATGATGTGGCTCCTAACTATTTGGCAGATGTGGTTTGTCCTGATTGCGGCAATAAAATCATAAAGACAAACTTCGGTTTTGCTTGTGAAAAGTACTTTGATAAAGAGAATAAATGTAATTTTGTCATAGGAGAGATTGCTTCTAAAAAGATTGGCGATGGTGATGTGAAAGAGCTTCTTACAGAAGGACACACCAAAACTATTCGTGGCTTCAAAGGCAAATCAGGTAAGAAGTTTGATGCCTGCCTTGTCCTTAAGAAAAACGAAGAAGGCAAATCTGAGGTAACCTTTGATTTTGACAATGTAGAAGCAAAGGATATTAAGGATGTAGTTTGTCCTGTATGTGGAGGCAAAGTGGTTGTTACTCCGTTTGGTTACGGATGCAGCAATTACAAAAAGGACGATCCTGAGAATTCATGCGGCTTTAATATTGGACAGATTGCTGGCGTTAAGCTTAAAGAAGCTCAGGTAAAGGAGCTTTTAAAGGATGGCATCACATCTACAATATCTGGATTCAAGTCTAAGAAGGGAACAAAGTTTGATGCGAAGCTTGCTTTAAATAAAGATGAAACTGGTAAAGTATCTGGCATCAAGTTTGTATTCGAAGACGAAGAAAAGGTAATGGAAGGTTTGAAATGTCCTAAATGTGGGGAGCCTATTTTAAAGAATCACTTTGGCTACAGATGTAAGAATAACATCAGGGACAACGTAGACAGCTGTCAGTTTTATGTAGGCAAGGTCGCCGGCGTAGATATCCCAGAAGACCAATTCAAAAAGCTTATCCTGGAAAAGAAAACTGATGTTATATCTGGCTTTTTGAGTAAAAAAGGTTTATTCTTTGATGCGAGACTTAAGCTCAATGACGAATGTAGAACAGAGTTTGAGTTTGATAATTATTCAGATGCAAAGTAATTTACATACAAGAAAGGGAACATTATGGAACAGACAAAAATTAAATCTATGTATAATTTAGATGAAACTATCGCTAAAAACTTGTTTGATGGAAAGGAATATCCATGGGAGGTTCTTCCAGAGATTTCTGAGTTCATCAAAAAGCTTGGCCCAACTCTTGATCCTGAGAAGTTCGAGAAAAGAGGAGAGGATGTTTGGGTAGCTAAGTCAGCTAAGGTTTTTGATTCTGCATATCTAAACGGACCTCTTATCATTGATGAGGATGCTGAGGTTCGTCAGTGCGCTTTTATTAGAGGTTCAGCTATCGTTGGAAAGAACTGCGTAGTTGGTAACTCTACAGAGCTTAAAAACGTTGTTCTTTTTAACAACGTACAGGTACCTCATTACAACTATGTTGGTGATTCAGTTCTTGGTTACAAGTCTCATATGGGGGCTGGTTCAATCACATCAAATGTAAAGCAGGATAAGACTCTTGTTGTTGTAAAATCACGCGATGGAGAGAAAATTGAAACAGGATTAAAGAAATTTGGAGCCATGCTTGGAGACAATGTAGAGGTTGGATGTAACTCAGTTCTTAACCCTGGTACAGTAGTTTGCCCTCGTTCAAATGTTTACCCACTTTCTTCTGTAAGAGGAGTTGTTGAGGCAGACAGTATTTTCAAGAGCCAGGACAACATCGTTAAGAAAAACTAAAAAAATGAAATTTTTTAAGACCCGTTCTTTAAAGAATGGGTCTTTTTTGTTAAACTAATAAAAGATTATTTTTTTAGGGAGGATTTATAAAAAATGGGACTTATTCAAGCAGTAAAAGGCTCAGTGTCTGGTGAGCTTGCAAATCAGTGGAAAGAATTATTCGTATCTGATTCAATGTCATCAGATGTACTTGTTAAAAGAGCTGTTCACAAGATGACAGGCCGCGGTACAAATACTCAGGGAGATGTTGATGTTGTTTCACATGGCTCTGCAATCATTGTAAACGAAGGTCAGTGTGCTCTTTTAGTTGATAGCGGAAGAATTATCGATGTTGCTGCAGAGGCAGGTGCATATGAATGGGAGGATAATGGTTCTGCTTCTATTTTTGCAGGTGACTTTATCGATGTATTTAAGGAATTCGGACGTAGATTTACATTTGCCGGCGAGAAGCCAGTTCAGCAGAGAGTGTATTTTGTTAATACAAAGGATATTGTTGGTTTGAAGTTCGGTACACCATCACCAATTCCTTTCAGAATTCTTGATAACAACATTGGATTAGATTTAGATACAACACTTAAGCTTAACGGTAACTACAGCATGAGAGTATCTGATCCTACTCAGCTTTATGTTAACCTTGCAGGTAACGTAAAGAACGAATACACAGTTGACGATATTCAGGATCAGCTTCGTGCTACATTTATCCAGGCTCTTCAGCCAGCACTTGGCAAGCTTACAGCGCTTGGCGTTAGACCTTCAGGTATTCCTGCTTATACAAAGGAAATATCTGAGGCTATGAGTGATGAGCTTGATCAGGAATGGACAGATAAGTACGGTCTTGCAATTACATCTGTTCAGATTCTTACAACAGTTATTCCTGACAAGGACGCTGATTTACTTAGAGAACTTCAGAAGTCTGGTGCACTTCGTTCACAGGCTATGGCAGGTGCAACACTTGTACAGGCTCAGGCAGAGGCAATGAAGACAGCAGCTGGCAATGCAAACGGTGCAGCTATGGGATTCTTTGGTATGAACATGGCTATGCAGGCAGGTGGTGCAAATGCAGCTGATTTATTAAATGCAGGTGCTGCAGGCCAGCCTCAGGCTGCTCCAGTTCAGGACGCAGCTGCAGCACAGCCAGGTAGATGGTTCTGTCCAAATTGTGGCAATGAAAACTACGGCAATTTCTGCGTAAATTGCGGAACTAAGAGACCATAGGAAGGAAGTTGAAAAATGGCTACAATGTTCCCTTGCCCATGTTGTGGAGGGCAACTGAAGTTTTCGCCAGAACGTATGCAAATGCTTTGTAGCTCTTGCGGTCAGTATACAGATCCAAGAGCATACAAAGGTAATGATATTGAAAATGAGGCAGGTATAAATACTACAATTTATACCTGTCCTAATTGTGCTGGGGAAATTCAGGTAATAGATAACGATGGTATGGAGTTTTGTCCATACTGCGGTACTCAGACTACCATGCAGGAGCACTTTTCTAAAAGTGGTGTTCCTAAATATATTCTTCCTTTTAATCTCACAAAAAAGGAAGCTCGTGAAAAATATCTAGAGGAAGTTAAACATATTCATTTTGTCCCTGATGGATTAAATATCGATGACAATATTGATAAGCTTGTTGGACTTTATACTCCATATTATCTCTATGATTATTCGTCAGATGGTGATGTTTCATTTGTTGGTAAAAAAACATCTACTAGTGGAGATTATGAGGTTACAAAAGAAACCCAGTTTAATGTTAGGGTTGACGTGGATGATATGAAGGTTCCATTTGATGCATCACAGACATTCGACGACAATGTTTCTGGCTCAATCAATCCATTTCCACTTAATGAATTGGAAAAGTTTAATCCAAACTTTTTAGCAGGATTTTTCGTTGAAAATTCTACTGTTGATAAGGAAATCTATGTTGAGGACGCATTAGAGGAAGCTAAGAACTCACTTTGTAACAAAGTTAAAGCTAAAGCAGATGGATATGATTTGACTAGCAGAGAAGATGAAAGAATTCATAATGATGTTGCTTCGAAGCTACAGTATAAGGGATGTGAAGGAGCATATCTTCCTGTATATTTCATGACTACACGTAATTACGATAGAGTTTCATATTCTGTAATCAATGGAGCTTCAGGTGCTGTTTATTCTGATATGCCTATCGATAAAAGAAAGATGTATGCTGCAGCTATAGGCGCATCATTTGCTATTTTTGCTGTTCTTTTTGTACTCAGTTTAACCTTTAGTTTCACTTATCGCATAAAGAATCTTTGCGGGTTTGCTGCGCTTGTTTCTTCATTTATAGCATACTATGGTGCAAAGATTGCAGATGGTGTCTATAGACGTGACAATCATCTTGATGATAAGGGTTATTTTGCCAGCAAGGATGTTGTTACTAGCAATAATATAAAGCCAATTAAAAAGAAAGCGAAAAAGAAGATTACTAAATCATCAACAAAGGCAGCACTTTCCGGTGCTGGAGCCGTTGTTTTATTTTTGATTTTAAAGGGCGGATATGCATTTATTATAGCAGGCATACTTTATGTTATTGAGAATGGTAGAGTTGTTTCAAATGTTCTTAATGTTATTCTGATGTTAGCTATGTATATTTCTAGTTTTGTATTCATTATTAAAGGCTTTAATGCAGTTAAAAAGGGACAGAAGACAGTTCTTATGCTAGGCACATTTGGATGGATTGCTGCAATTCTTATAAGAATAATCAACCTTCCAAACGACATAATCTATTACATAGCTTTAGCTATCGTGTTCGCAATTATCGTCTTTACGATTGACTGTACTGTTAAAGAGTACAACAGACTTGCAACGCGTCCATCACCACAGTTTTTGAAGAAGGGAGGTAAGCTTGAAAATGCGAAAGGCTAAATATTTCATTTTCTTATTTTTAGTATGCTTGCTACTTCCTATTCGTGCTGAAGCTAAATCAAATGTAACTATTATCGATGATGCATATTTGCTTAGCGATGATGAATATGATGAGCTTGAAGAATATCTGGATTCTTTGGATAGCAGCTACAATTATGTGGTTGCTACTACGGATGAGTCTAATTATGGGCAAGATGAAGATTCTATTCTTTTTGATTTCTATACTGAAAATTACAACTCAAGAGAGGATGGAGTCGCTTTCTTGATTGATATGTACCATCGAGAGTTATATTTATCAGGATATGGAAAGGCTCAATACGAGATAAAAAGTGCAGATGCATATGATATTACAGATAATGTTTATAGATATGCGTCAAATGAAGAGTACTATGAATGCATTTATTCTGTTTTTGAGCAGTGCAATACATTGATTAATGATGGAATGATTCTTAGACCAATGAGACTTATAGTTACAGCACTAGTTTCTATAATTCTTGGATTCTTACTTGTATTCTTAAAAGCAGTAAGAGAGAGAGCAAGGGTTCAGACATTTACTCCTGCAGAATTGCTTCTAATTGGAGCTTCCATTGCAGGAACATCTACTGTACTAAATACAACTCGTAGAAAAATTGCATCAGCTGGAAGCTCATACCACGGTGGTGGCGGTGGATTTTCTGGCGGTGGCGGCGGTTTTTCCGGCGGTGGTGGCGGTGGCCATTCAGGTGGAGGCCACAGCTTCTAAATATTTAGATAATATTTTAACGAAAATACAAAAGAATACTTTACTAAAGCCACAGAAAGTGAGAAAATGTAATCAATAACGCGTTTCTATGCGTTTATATAATTAGGTCATTAATGTAGGTAGCAGTATATTAATGGAATTATAGAAAGGAGTTCTACAATGATTTACACAAAAGAAGTAGAAAACATGTGTCCTGTAGCAAAGGGCGCAAAGCATGAACCAGCTCCTATCCCTGAAGAGGGAAAATGGGTACACGCTAAGCAGATTTCTGATATTAGCGGTTTCACACACGGTGTTGGCTGGTGTGCTCCACAGCAGGGTGCCTGCAAATTATCTTTAAATGTTAAGAATGGTGTTATCGAGGAAGCACTTGTTGAGACAATTGGTTGCTCAGGTATGACACATTCAGCAGCTATGGCTGCAGAGATTCTTCAGGGAAAGACAATCCTTGAGGCTCTTAATACAGACCTTGTTTGCGATGCTATCAACACAGCTATGAGAGAGCTTTTCCTTCAGATCGTTTACGGACGTACACAGTCTGCATTCTCTGATGACGGACTTGCAATCGGTGCTGGTCTTGAGGATCTTGGAAAGGGTCTTCGTTCACAGGTTGGTACAATGTACGCAACAAAGGAAAAGGGTGTTCGTTACCTTGAAATGGCTGAAGGCTATGTAACAGGTATCGCACTTGATGATGATAACGAAGTTATCGGATATCAGTTTGTTTCTCTTGGAAAGATGACAGACTTCATTAAGAAGGGTGATGATCCTAACACAGCATGGGAAAAGGCAAAGGGCCAGTACGGTCGTGTTGACGATGCTGCTAAGATTATCGATCCACGTCAGGAATAATATAGGAAAGGAGAAACAAAAATGGCTTTATTTGAATCATATGAGAGAAGAATTGATCAGATTAACGCAGTTCTTAATAAGTATGGTATCAGCTCTATCGAAGAAGCTGAGAAGATTACTAAGGACGCAGGTCTTGATGTATACGAGCAGGTAAAGAAGATTCAGCCTATCTGCTTCGAGAACGCTTGCTGGGCTTACACTGTAGGTGCTGCAATCGCTATTAAGAAGAATTGCCGCAAGGCTGCTGATGCAGCTGCAGCAATCGGAGAGGGACTTCAGTCTTTCTGTATTCCAGGTTCTGTTGCTGATCACCGTAAGGTAGGTCTTGGACATGGTAACCTTGGAAAGATGCTCCTTGAGGAGGAGACAGAGTGCTTCTGTTTCTTAGCAGGTCACGAGTCATTCGCTGCTGCTGAAGGTGCTATCGGTATCGCTGAGAAGGCTAACAAGGTTCGTCAGAAGCCTCTTAGAGTAATCCTTAACGGTCTTGGAAAGGATGCTGCTCAGATTATTTCTCGTATCAATGGTTTCACATTTGTTGAGACAAAGTACGATTACAAGGAAGCTAAGCTTAACATCGTATCAGAGAAGGCATACTCAAACGGTCTTCGTGCTACAGTTAAGTGCTACGGCGCTGATGATGTTCAGGAAGGTGTTGCTATCATGCATCATGAGAACGTAGGTGTATCTATCACAGGTAACTCTACAAACCCAACACGTTTCCAGCATCCAGTAGCTGGTACATACAAGAAGGAGTGCGTAGACCTCGGCAAGAAGTACTTCTCAGTTGCTTCAGGCGGTGGTACAGGACGTACACTTCACCCAGATAACATGGCAGCAGGTCCTGCTTCATACGGTATGACAGATACTCTTGGACGTATGCACTCAGATGCTCAGTTCGCTGGTTCATCTTCAGTTCCTGCACACGTTGAGATGATGGGTCTTATCGGTATGGGTAACAACCCAATGGTAGGCGCAACAGTTGCTGTTGCTGTTTCTGTAGAGGAAGCTGCTACTGCTGGAAAATTTTAATTAAGTCCTTGTTAATTTAAGAGTTCTTGGCTCGTCCAAGAGCTCTTTTTTTTATGTAAATTATGGCTCTAATCAGTTCCATAATGCCTAGTAATAGTGTAAAATTAAATAGCTGTGCAAAATATTTATTACTACAAGATTGGGGGCAATAATGGAAACCAAAAGCAAGTTTATTCATTCTATTAAGTTTCAAAATATTATCATGAGTGTTTTGATACTTTCTGCTTTAATTGCGGAGACTTTTATCGGGGGATATATAGTTATGACGATTGGTATTTTGCTTATTGCTGCCTCATTCATACTTACTCAGGTTAGAGTTAGTAAGAAAATCGTTAATATGTCCCAGGATATACAGGTGATTATTGACGATATTAATCAGGGAAAGGGAGATTTAACTACTAGAGTTGATTCGAAAAGCAAGACAGAGTTAGTTCTTATCGAAGATAAGGTCAATCATTTTTTATCTACCCTTCAAAATGTTATTAAGGATGTTAAGGTTGGAACTGATGTACTTCAGTCATCATCTGAGAGCATGGTTGGCAAGATTCAGAGCGCCAGCAACAACGTTACTAACACATCTGCAGCTATGCAGGAGCTTGTTGCATCTATGGAGACAATCACATTCTCTACTGTTGAGTTAGAAGACAAGCTTCGAGTTGCTAAAAAGGCTACAGCAGCAATTAGCGAAGAGTCAGTAAACGGTTCAAATAAGGCTAACGAAATCAAAGTTCAGGCCGATGAAATTAAGCGAGAAGCTAACAGCAAGAAAGCCAACACAGGTTCTAGAATCGAGGAGCTTTCATGTGTGCTTGAGGAATCTGTTAAAGAATCAGAGCAGGTTAATCAGATTAGCGATTTAACAAACGATATTCTTGATATTGCAAGCCAGACAAACTTACTTGCACTTAACGCTTCAATTGAGGCTGCCCGTGCTGGTGAAGCAGGTAGAGGCTTTGCAGTAGTAGCTGATGAAATCAGCAAGCTTGCTGCAAATTCTAGAGATACAGCTGGTAATATCCAGGATATTTCAGAAAAGGTTACTACAGCAGTTCAGGCTTTATCTGACAATGCAGTTCAGGTAATCCAGTTTATCAATGAAAATGTATTATGTGATTACGATGCATTTGTTGAGACAGGAGATAAGTTCGAGAATATAGCTACTGTAATTGAAGACTTACTTGGAGCATTCTCTGAAAAGACTAACAATCTTAATACCATTATGGACGAGATGTCAGCAAAGATTCTTACTATTGGTGACTCAATTCAGGAAAGTTCAATGGCTATCAATACTTCTGCAACAGCCACAACAGATATTGTTGGGGAAATCCAGGGAATTAATGCTGCTATGGATCAAAGCAATATTGTTACAAAGCAGCTTAATGAAAGCACAATGCAGTTTGAAGTAGTATAAATTTACAGCCTATTGTAGTGATAATCTGCAATAGGCTTGTTTTTTTATGAAGATACGTTTATAATTTACTTTAACACTTTTAATCACTAAAGTAACTGGAGGATGGACAGATGAAAAAGGAAATTTCAAAGCTTTTAGAAGTAAGGGAAAGCGTACGAGTAGTGGATGCTACACTTCGCGATGGAGGTTTGGTAAATGATTTTTATTTTACAGATGAATTTGCTAAAGCTCTTTATCTTACAAACGTAAAGGCTGGAGTTGACTATATGGAAATGGGCTATCGTGCTGATAAAGAGCAGTTCGATGAGAATTCTTTTGGCCCATGGAAGTTTTCATCTGATGAGTATATTAGAAAGATTGTTGGGGATAACAATACTGATTTGAAGCTTGCAATCATGGCAGATGTTGGCCGTTGCAATTACAAGGAGGATATTCATCCAAAGGCAGAAAGCCCTGTGGATCTTATTCGTGTTGCGACATATCTTCATCAGCTCCCAGGTGCGGTTCAGATGATTGAGGACGCATATAAGAAAGGCTATGAGACTACATGTAATATTATGGCTATTTCAACAGCGTCTATGGAGGATATTAAGTCTGCACTTGATATTGTATGTCAGACACCAATTTCATGTATTTATATTGTTGATAGCTATGGTTCATTATATCCAGAGCAAACAGAGCGAATTGCTGATATGTACTATGAAATTGCGTCTAAGTACGGCAAAAAGGTTGGAATGCATGCTCACGACAACCAGAAGCTTGCATTCGCAAATACGATAGAAGCTGTCGGTGACAATGTAGATTTCTTGGATGCCACATACTGCAGCATGGGACGTGGCGCGGGAAATTGCGCTATGGAGCTTCTTCTTGGATTCCTGAAGAACCCAAAATACAAGGAGAGATATGCTATCAAGTTTGTAGAGGACTATATGCTGCCATTAAAGGAGCAGGGCGTTGTTTGGGGATACGATATGCAGTATCTTACAACAGGTCTATTAAATCAACATCCTAGAACAGCTATCCAATTTACAAAAGAAGGTAGAAAGGATTACTTCGCTTTCTACCAGGAAATGCTTAATTTAGATTAAAGATTATTTAAAATTAATTTTGCAATATTAGCCCAGGTGTGATTCGCATTTGCGATATTAAATCCGCCTTGGGCTATTTTTTTCAGCTCATCTGGCTTGTCCAAATGACTATCTACCATAGAGGGAATTTCATCCATATGATTCAAATCATAGAATAGTATATTTTTGTCATGCTGATATTCTGAAAGCAGCAAAGTAGTAGGGTCGGTGAGAGAAACAGCGCCGTTTAGCTGACCTGAGAATACTCGGTCGTGACTGCCTGCTTTAAAATTTGGCATGATATTTACTGATATTTTAGCCTTTGAAAAAACAGTAAATGTAAGATTGAATGGAATCTCACGATGGAGAATGGCATGCTTTAAATCTAATTCTTCCCAAAGTGCACCAAAAATATGGAAGTTGTGACTGCATTTATCCAGCTCTAATACAAGATTCTTTCTGTTTATGCAGCGCACATAAGCATCTGCCAGATAGAAAGACTGAGTGTGTAAAGGAAGGTCGGAATTAATGTAGTCGTAGATTTCGTTTTTTGCCAAAGTTTCAACAGCGTCCTCTATTGTAAGGGTACTGTCTGCAAGCATCATATCAATCAATTCATATACGTTTTGTGCAAGGAAATCTGGAATCTTATGGATGGCAGCTTCAAGCCTGGTAGGGTCTGTATAAGTGCCAGATAAAAGAATATCGTATGGGCGCTCATTATAACCATCCCAGTTGATTGCTTCATTTCCGAAGGCTAATTCGCCAGTCATTGGTGTGACTGTAACTGATTTGATATGAGGATAGTATTTTAGAATGTAGTCTCGGTGCTTTGCATCTAGGCAGACTACATTGAAATTGCTAAGCTTATGCTTCAATGAATCGTGATGATATAGAGGGTGGTCTAGAATAACATCAAAAAAAGGCGCTTCTACATGATCTAGAAAATATGAATTGTCATCCATAAGTGCACGAGGCAAATCGGAATTGAAATCGATAAGTGCATCGTATTTTGTTCCTACATAGTTTTCTAAATCGTCTAAGGCGTCTTCGTCTACTTTAAAATATTCTACTGTATGTCCCATATCGGTGAGTGCTTTGCCTAAAGCGTCCCCGAAGTAAAGATAGGAATTATAGCATACAGTTTTCATCTCAAAAATTAAGAATTTCATATAGCCCCCTATAAGAATAGTTCACAAATATTTTATCATATTTAATTTCCACTATGTTATACTTTATGTAAACGTTAAAGGGGGAGAATATGATTAAAGCAGCAGCATATAATTGTGAGCCATTACAAAATCCGTTCATATTTGATGAAGTGTACAGCATGATCAGTCCCCAAAGACGAGAGCATGTTGACGAGGCTAAGACCTTAAAGGGCAAATGTGAGAGATTAGGCGCTGCCCATCTTTTAGAAAAACTTCTATGGGAAAATCACATTGAAAGACCATATGTCTATTCATCAACTTCTCAAGGAAAACCCATTTTTATACAGCCGAAAAACGTAGATTTTAGTATTTCGCATTCTAATTTTTTTGCAGTAGCGGCAATTTCAGATAAGCCTGTTGGAATTGATGTTGAGCGAATCCGTCCATACGATAGAGATTTAGTTGAACGCTTTTTTACAAAGGCTGATTTAGAGTACCTGGAATCATTAAAGAAAACCGAGGTAAACAAAAAATTTACTGAGGTTTGGACCTTTAAAGAAGCCACCTGCAAGATGATGGATAGACCGCTTATGCAGGTTCTTCAGTGGATTGATTTTAGTGAGTACTGTGATTTTGAAAAGGGAAATACTTACTGGACAAAGCAGGGATTTGAGTTCAGAGATTATTATATAACTTTATGTTATGAAGATAAGAGACAACCAATTCAAATGGGACTCTATAACCCATATGATGGAAAGTATTACTAAATTTACTAAATTCTGAAATCTTTTTGGTTGACATATAAATTGTTTGTGATAGAATTTGTAATAGTTTCGTACTTCAAAGCATTAAAGTGCAAACGAGATTATATTTTTAGGAGAGCATTATGGAGTCTAAAAAAGTTCTTTCTATTTTAGTAGAAAACACACCAGGTCTTACAAGCCGCATTTCAGGCTTATTTTCAAGAAGAGGATACAATATCGACAGTTTCTCAGCGGGCGTTACTGCAGATCCTAGATACACTCGAGTGACTATTGTTACACACGGTGATGAAATGATATTGGAACAGATTGAAAAGCAGGTGTCAAAACTTACAGAGGTTGTTGACCTCAAGGTTTTGGAGCATGGTAGCTCAGTAAAAAGAGAGCTTATGCTTGTTAAGATTTCTGTTAGAAATGACGAGAGACAGGATGTTCTCACAATCGTTGAGATTTTCAAGGGAAAGGTTGTAGATGTTACTCATGATTCAATGATTCTTGAGCTTACAGGCAACCAGGACAAATTGGAAGCATTTTTAGATATGCTTGGAGACTACGACATCTTAGAGCTCGCTCGTACCGGTCTTACTGGTCTTAGCCGTGGCTCAGAGGATGTAGTTATATTATAAGGAGGATAAAAGAATGTCACAGGAAGCAAAGATTTATTACCAAGAAGATTGTAATCTCTCATTATTGAAGGGTAAGACAATAGCTATTATTGGTTATGGTAGCCAGGGTCACGCACACGCTCTTAACCTTAAGGAAAGCGGATGCGACGTCATTATTGGTCTTTACGAAGGTTCAAAGTCTTGGGCAAAGGCTGAGAAGCAGGGCCTTACAGTATATACAGCAGCAGAGGCTGCAAAGAAAGCTGATATCATTATGATTCTTATCAACGATGAGAAGCAGGCTGATATGTACAAGGCTGATATCGAGCCAAACCTTGAGGCTGGCAACATGCTTATGTTTGCTCATGGTTTCAACATTCACTTTGGTTGCATCAAGCCACCAGCAGATGTTGATGTTACTATGATTGCACCTAAGGCTCCAGGTCACACAGTACGTTCTGAGTACCAGGCAGGTAAGGGAACTCCTTGTCTTGTTGCTGTATATCAGGATGCTACAGGAAAGGCTCTTGATCTTGCACTTGCTTATGGTGCTGGTATCGGTGGAGCTCGTGCTGGTATTCTTGAGACAACATTCAGAACAGAGACAGAGACAGACCTCTTTGGTGAGCAGGCAGTACTTTGTGGTGGTGTTTGTGCTCTTATGCAGGCTGGTTTCGAGACTCTTGTTGAGGCTGGATACGATCCAAGAAATGCATACTTCGAGTGTGTACACGAAATGAAGCTTATCGTTGATCTTATCTACCAGTCAGGCTTTGCTGGAATGAGATATTCTATTTCAAATACAGCTGAGTATGGTGATTACATCACTGGACCAAAGATTGTTACAGAAGATACAAAGAAGGCAATGAAGCAGATCCTTTCTGATATTCAGGATGGTACATTTGCTAAGGAATTCCTTCTTGATATGTCACCAGCTGGTCGCCAGGTTCACTTCCAGGCAATGAGAAAGCTTGCTGCTGAGCATCCAGCAGAAAAAGTTGGTGAGCAGATTCGTAGCCTTTACTCATGGAACAATGAGGAAGACAAGTTCATCAACAACTAATATAAAAAATAAACCGCGAGGCCTAAGCCTCGCGGAAGTTTTTATTATGAAAGAATTTATACAGATGAGATGATATCTTGATTTCGGTGTAGATGTCGGCATATTCACGAGGGGAATATTCAGATATAAAGTTGGTAGGAAAAGCTTTTTTCATACCGCGGGCTTTGCATAAATCTACAGCCTTGTTGTAGGCTATAGCAGCTTTTGCTTCGCTATTATAACGGCCGACTATAAAATCACCATTAAGATGAATCTTAGCTGCATAGATTACCTTTCCAGCCTTTTCCTCACGGTATACGCCGTGATATTTATTTACAACTATAATGTTTGAATATCTGAAATCAGTTTCGTCGCCATTGGCGAAGAGAAAGTCCTTACCTTTTACGCTGTAAGGTTTGATGCCATAACGGCCAAGAATGTTGTACTGCATTCCGTAATCACTGACAAACATGTGGCCTCCGCGATACTGAATCTTATGACTTGAATAGTAGAAGAGGTCATCATTGTCGAATTTCAAGATAGTTGTTTTATCTAAATAATATAGAAAATAATTTCTCTGAAGATATATTGGAGTTTTAATATAAATATGGTTGTCTCTAAAATTTATTAGAGTGATGCACTTATCAAATGGAAGCTCTTTGATTTTGTTTTGCAAATTTAAGATAGTGATATCTTCATTTTTGATAATGCTCCAAGCCTCATTGTAAGCTTTGTTGCATTTAGCTTCTGTAGAAAAGCTGCCGATGCTGATGTGTTTTCCATTGTAAGTGATATTGCCACGATAATAGACTGTTCCGTCTTTTTTAGTGGCCTGATATACGCCAGGTTTCATATAGAATCCTCCTATGCATATTATTTTACACTTTTGAGAAGAAAAATGTTTAAAAAATTGGTGAAATAAAGGGATAAAATGAATTTGAAAAAAACTAATTCTAATTTAACAGTTTTTAGAGAAGGAGTAAGAGATGGGGTTCCTATTGGATTAGGATATTTTGCTGTTGCATTTTCTCTTGGAATTCTGGCTAGAACAGCACATTTTACTCCATTGCAGGGGTTTATTAATTCCTTTTTAAATCGAGCTAGCGCAGGTGAATATGCCGTATATACGGTAGTGGCTGCTGGAGCTGGTTTTGTGGAAATGGCTATTATGACCTTGGTTGTCAATGCCAGATATCTACTGATGTCTACGGCTTTAAGTCAAAAGTTTGACCCTAAAACCCCTTTGATTCATAGAATGCTAGTGGGATTTAGTGTTACTGATGAAATATTTGCCATAACCATTAACAGACCTGGCTTCATCAATCCAATTTATAATTATGGGGCTTGTGCTATAGCTGTTCCTTGTTGGGCTCTTGGTACTTCATGTGGGATTGTGGCAGGAGAGCTGATGCCTCTTAGAGTTGTGAGCGCATTTTCTGTTGCTTTGTATGGAATGTTTTTAGCTTGCATTATGCCGGAAGCCAGAAAGCACAGAATAGTGGCAGTGTTAATTATAATAAGCTTTGTTCTCAGCTATTTAGCATCTAGATTAGAAGTTTTTGCATCAATATCAGCTGGAACAAAAACTATTATTCTTACTGTTGTAATTGCTGCTATAGCTGCAATACTATTTCCACATCCTATGGAGGAAGACGATGACTAGAACTTATATTTATATATTGGTGGCAGCATTTGTCAGTACGTTTATACGTATTTTGCCGGTCACTGTTTTTAGAAAGCAGATTAAGAATCGATTTATTCGTTCGTTTTTATATTACGTTCCATATGTAACTCTTGCAGTTATGACATTTCCTGCTATCATCGATGCAACACAGGTGAAGCTCGCTGGAATAATTGCATTGATTGTGGGAGTTGTAGCGGCTTGGTTTAATCAAAGCCTATTTAAAGTAGCAGCACTTTGTTGCGCGGTTGTATTCGTATGTGAATTGGTATTAGCTTAAAATAAAGAATTTGTATTATAAGAAAACAAGCCTTAGTGCTTGTTTTTCTTATTTTGTACAATTTGTAGTGTAGAATTTCAAAGGTTATAAATAGAATTTTCTATTTTAAACAAAAAAAGTTACTGTTAATATCTATTTATAGTTAAAAACGACAACAAAGTTGTCAAGAAAACACAGGAGGAGAAGGTAAAATGAAAAAACGTGTTCTAGGTTTAATGATGACAGCCGCTCTTGCAATGGGGTTATTTGCAGGATGTGGCCCTGCAGACACAGGCGCTGATCCAGCTGCTACAACTGACACAGCAACAGAATCTTCTGATTCTTCAACACCTGCAGCTTCAAACGGAAAGAGAGTTGCAGTTGCAATGCCTACTCAGTCTTCAGAGAGATGGATTAACGATGGTAGCAACATGAAAGAGAAGCTTGAGGCTCTCGGATATGAAGTTGATCTTCAGTATGCTGAGGATGACGTTCAGGCTCAGGTATCTCAGATTGAGAACATGATCGCTGCTGGCGCTGATTGTTTAGTAATCGCTGCAGTTGACTCATCAGCTCTTGTAAACGTAGAAGAGCAGGCTAAGGAAGCAGGTATTCCTATCATCGCTTATGACCGTCTTCTTATGGACACAGACGCTGTAAGCTACTATGCAACATTCGATAACAAGGGTGTTGGTACAGCAATTGGTAAGTACATCGAAGAGTCAAAGGATTTGGCTAACACAGATGAGACTTATACAATCGAGTTCTTCATGGGATCTCCAGATGATAACAACGCTGTAATGCTTTACAACGGACTTATGGAAGTTCTTCAGCCATACCTTGATGACGGTACATTAGTATGTAAGTCAGGTAGAACATCATTTGATGATACATGTATCCTCAGATGGTCTCAGGAAACAGCACAGCAGAACTGTGAAAACTACTTAACAGGTTTCTATGCTGATGAAAAGCTTGATATCTGTGCAACAGCTTTTGATGGTTTTGCATATGGATGTAAGGCAGCTCTTGAAGGAGCAGGCTACACAGTTGGTGAAGATTGGCCACTTATCACAGGTCAGGATGCTGAGCTTATGGCTACAAAGAACATCATCGCTGGATCACAGACAATGTCAATCTACAAAGACACACGTCTTCTTGCTGACAAGTGCGTAACAATGGTTCAGGCAGTTCTTGAAGGCTCAGAGCCAGAAATCAACGACACAGAGCAGTACAACAATGGAAAGATTACAGTTCCTTCATACCTTTGCACACCAGTTGCAGTAGATAAGGACAACTACAAAGAAATCATTGTTGACGGTGGCTACTACACAGAGGAGCAGTTAGCTGAATAGTAATTAATGTATTAATTGTAGTGGCGGCTTAGTCTTAAGTCGCCATTACTTTTAAGAAGGAGAAGAATATGTCAGATTACATCTTGGAAATGAAGCATATTGTAAAAGAGTTTTCTGGAGTTAAAGCCCTTGATGATGTTAATCTGCAGGTTAAAAAGGGAGAGATTCATGCTCTTTGTGGGGAAAATGGTGCTGGAAAATCTACTCTGATGAATGTTTTATCAGGAGTTTATCCATACGGCTCATATGAGGGAGATGTTGAATATCACGGCGAAATCTGCAAATTCCATAACTTAAGAGATTCAGAGGCGAAAGGAATCGTTATTATCCATCAGGAGCTTGCTCTTAGCCCACTTCTTTCAATTGCTGAAAATGTTTTTCTAGGTAACGAACAGCTTAAAATGAAGGGCGTAATTGATTGGACAAAGACAAGACAAAAAGCCCAGGAAATGTTAGCTAGAGTTGGTCTTGAAAATGAAAATGTCAATGCCCCAGTAAATTCACTTGGTGTTGGTAAACAGCAGCTTATTGAAATTGCAAAGGCAATGGCAAAAAAGGTTGAGCTTCTTATTTTGGATGAGCCTACAGCGGCTTTGAATGATGAGGAGTCAAAGAAGCTTCTTGATATCATGTTTGAATTAAAGAAGCAGGGTATTACATGTATTATTATTTCTCATAAATTGAACGAGATTAGCTATGTTGCTGATGCCGTTACAATTATCAGAGATGGTAAGACAATCGAAACACTTGTTAAGGGTGTAGATGATTTCTCTGAGGATAGAGTTATTAAGGCTATGGTTGGTCGTGAAATGACTAATCGTTATCCTGAAAGAGAAGGTGTCACTATTGGTGATACAATCTTTGAGGTTAAGAATTGGAATGTATATCATCCTGATGATCCAGAACGTCAGGTACTTAAAGACATTAATATCGAAGTTAAAGCTGGTGAGGTTGTTGGCCTGGCCGGTCTGATGGGAGCAGGCCGTACCGAATTTGCCATGAGTGTATTCGGTCATAGCTATGGTCAGAAAATCTCAGGAACTGTAAAAATAAATGGAAAGGAAGTTCATTTAAATACAGTCAAGGATGCTATTGATAACAAGCTTGCGTATGTAACTGAGGATAGAAAGACAAATGGTCTTATTCTTATTGGCGATGTCAAAGAGAATATGACAATTGCGGCTCGTCCTAAGTTCTTCTCAAAGCATGGTGTTATTAATGGGAACGAGGAAATCCTTGCGGCTGAAGAATATAAAAAGAAAATTAACGTAAAATCGAATTCCATCAATCAGGTTGTTGGATCACTTTCAGGTGGTAACCAGCAGAAGGTTGTTCTTGCTAAATGGATGCTTACACAACCGGATGTATTGATTTTGGATGAGCCAACTCGTGGTATCGATGTTGGTGCTAAATACGAAATTTACTGTATTATCAACGATTTAGCAAAGGCTGGAAAAGCAGTCATTGTTATTTCTTCTGAAATGCCTGAAATTATTGGTACCTGTGACCGTATTTACGTTATCAATGAGGGCGAGATTGCGGGAGAGCTTTCTAGTGCAGAAGTATCTCAAGAAAAAATCATGCAGTGTGTAATGGCACATAATAGAAAGGATGATGGAAATGAAAAATAAAAAAGCTAGTCTTGATATGAAACAATACGGCATGTTCATTGCCCTTATTGTTATTTATTTGATATTTGCCCTTCTTACTGGTGGCAAAAACCTTACACCAATGAACATCAACAACCTGGTTATGCAAAATGGTTACGTTGTTATCCTTGCAATCGGTATGTTGCTTTGCGTATTAACTGGTAACGTTGACCTTGGTGTTGGTTCTGTAGTTGCATTGTGTGGTGCCACAGCCGGTATCATGATGATGGATTATAAGATGAATATGTGGGTCGCAATTATTGCAGCACTTGCTATCGGTCTTTTAGTTGGTATGTTTGCTGGATTCTTCATTGCATATTTGAGCATCCCACCATTTGTAGTTACCCTTGCTACAATGCTTATGGGTAGAGGATTAACATACACACTTTTACAGGCTCAGACAAAAGGTCCTCTTCCTTCAAATTACAACTTCATCGGTGCAGGCTTCCTTCCTACATATAAAATATTCTTTGGTGATGGTATTCTTGATTTGGTTTCAATTGCTGTTGCACTTATTGCATCTGTAGCTCTTATTTGGAACGAAATCAGAGGAATCAAGACAAAGAAGAAATATAACTTTGTTCTTACTCCTACATGGCAGACAGTTACAAAGCTTGTAATCGAGCTGTTTATCATTTGGTTCTTCTTCTATAAGCTTGCTCGTTACAACGGACTTCCATTCGTACTTCTTATCATGGTTGTACTTATCGGAATATACGCATTTGTTACAACAAAGACTGTTGCAGGTCGCCAGATTTATGCATTAGGTGGCAACAGAAAAGCAGCAAACCTTTCAGGTATCGATACAAATAAGGTATTCTTCTGGGTATACACAAACATGGGCGTTCTTGCAGCTATCGCAGGTATCGTTCTTTCAGCTAGAAACGGATCATCAACTCCAAAGGCTGGTGATGGTTTCGAGATGGATGCTATTGCATCTTGCTACATCGGTGGTGCTGCCGTAGCTGGTGGTTCTGGTTCTATCCTTGGTGCAGTTGTTGGTGCCTTTGTTATGGGTGTTCTTAACAACGGTATGTCACTTTTTGGATGGTCAACAGATATCCAGAAAATCGTAAAGGGTGCTGTACTTCTTGGCGCTGTTACTGTAGACGTTCTTTCTAAGCGTAAAAAGAACTAAACTCTAAATATAAGCTACAAAAGGGATGCCCTAGGGCATCCTTTTTTGTTATAATCATAGATAACGATGGGGGTCGTTATTTATAGGGAGAGGTTTTTATGTATAATGTTATGTTAGTTGATGATGAGGAGGAAGTCCGCATCGCCATCGAAAAAAAGATTAATTGGCAGGATTTGGGGTTTAATGTGGTTGCCACAGCTGAAAATGGTCAGGATGCTTTGGAGAGAGCACTTGAGGCGCAGCCGGATGTGGTTATGACTGATATTAATATGCCTTTCATGAATGGCCTTGAGTTTTCAAAGCAGTTAAAGGCTGAGCTTCCTGCAACAAAATTCGTTATTTTCTCTGGCTATGATGAGTTTGAGTACGCCAAGGAAGCAATCGAGCTTTCAGCAGAGGAATATATTTTAAAGCCTATTGATGCAGATGAGCTGCATTCTATTTTTACTCGTCTTAAACACACCTTGGACGAGGAGTTTGACAAGAGGCGCAATCTTCAAAATCTTGAAAAATACTATCAGGAGAGCTTCCCATTATTTAGGGAGCAGTTTCTTATTGGCCTTATTGAGGGGCATATTGAGGTCGATAGGATAGCTGAGATAGCGTCTGATTACGGAGAAGATATTAAGGGGAATTTCTATGCCGTCGGCATAATCAAATTATCCTTTGAAAACAGTGAACAATTTAATACAACCGATAGAAAGCTTTTTTCTGTTTCTTTGAATCAGCTTGCAAAGGAAACATTAAAGGATTATGGAAATTATCATTGCTTAAATTACCTGGGCAATGTTATTGTGCTGGGCTGCTTTGAGAAAGAAGATGAGTACGAGGAGTTTGTATCTAATCTGGATATGATTTGTAAGCTATCAGCCAAGCTTATAGAGGTGCCTACTACTGCAGGTGTAGGAACAATGGTTAACGATTTAAAGGATTTGTTTAGTTCATTCAAATCAGCCAGGGAGGCTACTGCCTATAGAAAGCTTTTCGATGAAAACCAGGCATTTTCAATTATGGATGTGGAACCAGACAAGACAGAAATCAATCTGTTTGAAAATGATAACGTAAATACGATACTTAAGCTTATCAAGATTGGCTCTACTGATGAATTGAACGGAGCTATTCATGAATTCTTTTCTAACTTTAGTGAAAAAGGAATTGGCTTGTACCAGATGAAGATTTCTATTTTGGAGGCTTATTTTGAGGTCCTTAAGCTTGCAAAGAACTATGATATTTCAGGCTCATCAATTGATGGTAATGACGGAGATATTTTTGAGTTTTTGGACAACATCGATTCAATACAGGAAGTAGAAAAGTGGTTTTTAGATAAGTGCTTCTTCATCCAAAAGGAAATCAAAAAGAGTCGAATGGACTCCACGGAAGTGCTTGTAGATAAAGCGAAGGAATATATCAAGGAGCATTTTAAGGATTCAGATTTGTCGGTAGATAAAGTTTGCTCAAACCTTAATGTAAGCGCTAATTATTTTTCTGCTGTATTTAAGAAAAACACAGGGGAAAGCTTTGTATCATATTTAACTGATATTAGGTTGAAAAAGGCAGTGGAGTTGCTTGAAACTACAGATGAAAAGGCCTATGTAATTGCTGGTCTTGTAGGCTACGATGAGCCAAATTATTTCAGCTATGTATTTAAAAAGGCTTATGGCATATCACCATCAAAGTATAGACAGCAAAGGGAAAGCTAATGAAACTTTTTGATTTTCAAAATCAATTTCATAGATTGCGTCGTGCTTCCAAGCGAAGAAGCATTCAGCTTGTTATTTCTATTTCCTTCACGCTGGTTGCCATAATCAGTATGAGCTTTATGGCCATGGCCTTTTATACAAACTATATCAATACATCCAGACAGAATGCTATTGATAACGATGAGAAGATAGTAGAGCAGATAAGCTGGAATCTTAATTCGTATTTACGTAATATGATGGGCGTTTCAAATAGTATGTACTACAGCGTAATCAAAAATCTGGATTTGACTAGCGATAGTATGACTAAAGAAATGGATATCCTGTACGAGGCGAATAAGGATGATCTTATCAGCATCGCCTGCATTTCTCAGGATGGAGCATTGATTTCTGCAGCGCCAATCGCCACCAGAAAAACTGGGGTGGATTTTACGGAGCAGTCCTGGTTTAGCGATACTGAAGAAGAGAAAGTGGAGAATTTTCATTTTTCTGCGCCACATGTACAAAACATGTTTGAAAGCGATAATTATCGATATTATTGGGTAGTTTCTCTTACCCGTAGCATCGATTTAAATTACATGGGTTACATCAGGCGAGGAATCCTTTTGGTAGACATGAACTATTCTGCAATAGAGCAGATGTTTATGATGGCCAATGAGTCTGGTGAGGGCTATGTCTATCTGATAGATTCAAATGGAGAGATTATCTATCATCCTGCTCAAAAGGCATTATACTCAGGTCTTGCTAAGGAAAACAATATTGTGGCAGCTGGCTATGATGATGGAAACTATATCGAGACATTTGAAGGAAATGAAAGAGCGGTTATCGTAAAAACGGTAGGCTATACAGGTTGGAAAATAGTATCAGTAACACCTGTTAAGGAGCTGATCGGTGAAAGCTTCCAGCTGCGTGTATTCATGCTTATCATACTTACAATAACTATTTTTATGATTCTTTTTGGAAACCTTTTTATTGCAAGAGTGGTTACTGATCCAATAAAGAAGCTTGAAGATTCCATTGGCGTTATTGATGCAGGTATGCTTGATGAAGATGTGATTTTTATCGGTGGTACTCATGAAATCAGGCATTTGGGCCGCACCATAAAATCTTTGGTAGTACAGATGAGGACAATGATGGAAGAAAGCGTTGCGGAGCAAAAAGAAAAACGTAAATCCGAATTGAATGCTCTACAGGCTCAGATAAATCCACATTTCCTTTATAATACCTTGGATTCTGTTGTTTGGATGATTGAATCGGAGAAATATCCAGAGGCTATTTCTATGATTACAAGCCTGGCATCCCTGTTTAGAATCAGTCTTAGCAAGGGCAACAACATAATTACAATCAGAGATGAGATTACCCATGCAAAGAATTATTTAGCCATCCAGAAGGTGCGCTATAAAAACAAATTTGAAGCCAATATCGACGTTGATCCTGGGATAGAGGATTGCATTACTATCAAGCTTATTATTCAGCCTCTTATCGAAAATGCCATTTATCATGCTGTAGGGGATTTGTATGATGAAGGCGTAATCGATATAAAAGGCTATGAAAAAGACGGAGATATTTATATCGAGGTTAAGGATAATGGAATGGGAATTCCTCCTGAGAAACTAAAGGATTTGCTTAAGGAAAAGGGTAAATCTCAAGGCAAAGGCTCTGGTATCGGATTGTGGAATATCAATCAGCGTATCAACCTGTATTTTAAGGAGGACTATGGACTGAAAATCGAAAGCGAATTGGATGTAGGAACTACTGCCATAATTCATTTGCCAAAGATTTCCTACCAGGAATATATGGGAGGTGATGGAAATGAGAAGAAATAGATTCTTTATCGGCATGTTCCTTGTGCTTATCCTATTGATTATTGTTGAGTTTTATGTTTACGCCAACTCTAGCGTATTTGAGGGGGAGGATGAGCGTATTTCATTTGTTGTTACAGGAGACAATCTGGATGACTGGGAAACATTAAAATCTGGTGCTGAAACTGCTGCGCTGGACAACAAGTGTCAGGTTACTTTTTTGAATAGCCCTGCATCTGCTGGAGTGGAAGGAGAAATTGAGCTAATCAATAGACAGATATACGAGGGGGCTGAATATGTTTATGTTGCCTCAGGCTTTTATGATGAGTTGTACACTTATATCAAAGAACAAGGTCTGAAAAGCAAAGTTAGATTTGTAAAGAATGGAAATTGTGATGATGACAAATATTCTATCATAGCTGATGACTATTCTATGGGAAAAGATTACGGTAAATATATAATCGACGATGGTTTTTCAGGTTCCTTGTATGTTATGTATAACTCTGATTCTGTAAATAACATTAATTTTATCAAAGGACTGGAGGAATCATTAGAGGGCTCAGATGTCTATTTGAAAAGGGAACTTGTTACTATGGATGACAGTTCTCTGATAAACCATATTTACAACATTTACAGATCTGGATTGTATAGCGGAATGATTTTGTTGGACGCCAATGTGCTTGATTGTGCAATGTCATTGGGGATTGATCAAAAATCTGGCTTTGCAATTTATGGAGTTGATGACAGACAGGCTGCAGTTTATTACCTTGATAGCGGTTCTATTCAGGCACTTGCTTGTAAGGACGATTATACAATGGGGTATTTGGCAGTTAAGGCTGTACTTGATAATGGAGATAAGGTTTCAGATGAAGGCGTTCCTCTTTATTACATAATTAATAAAGAGCAGATTTATTCAGAGGAGTATGAAAAAATTCTATTTCCATTTGTTAAATAAGAGGATGTAATGAATAAGAGAAGGTTGTTTGTATTTGGAATAGCAATTGCTGTGGCTGCATGTTTATTCGGCGGCTACCATATGGTTCAATCCAAGGAAAGTACTGAACCTCGGGTGATCAGGGTTGGGATTACTATGTACAATCAGTATGATCCTTTTACAGAAGAAATCAGGCATAATATCGAGGATTATCTTGCAGTGTATGGGGATGAAAAGGATATTGAAATTGAAAGTACCGTTGTATATTCCGGCAAGAATCAATTGGTGCAGAATGACCAGGTTATTGATTTTATTGACAAAAACTATGACGTCATATGTGTGAACCTGGTTGATAGAACAGACCCTTCTGTAATTATTGAGGCTGCTAAATCAGCCGATGTTCCAATTATTTTCTTTAACCGTGAGCTTGTAGAAGACGATTTGAAACGATTTAACAAGCTTTATTATGTTGGCGCCAGACCAGAGGACAGTGGCCAGATCCAGGGGCAGATTGTTATTGATGCATTGGATGAGCGCTTCGATGAGATTGATGTTAATGATGATGGCATTATTCAGTATGTATTATTAGAGGGAGAGGCTGGACATCAGGATGCTATTCTTAGAAGCCGCGTTTCTGTGGAAACGATAAAAGATGCGGGATACGAGATGGAAATGCTGGGAGACGAAATAGCAAACTGGGATAGGAAACAGGCACAGACAAAAATGACATCTTTGCTTGCGGGATATCCTCGGCAAATTGAGCTGGTCCTTGCAAATGATGACAATATGGCTCTTGGAGCTTTAGATGCATTGACTGAATTTGGAGTGCAAAATGAACCTTTGATTGTTGGGGTTAATGGTCAGGAAGAGGTTCTTGCAGACATTGCTGAGGGCAAAATTGAAGGTACCGCTTTGAATAACGCCCAGGAAAAAGGAAGAATTATAGCTGAATTAGCTGTAGGGATTGCAATGGATGGAAGACCTCCGGAAGATATCCAGATGGAGGATGGTAAATATTATTATGTTTCTTATGAACGTATAGATAATACTAATGTTTCGGAGTATACTGATTCCCAGTGATATTACTATTAATTCTAAAAATCTAGTTGATAACATAGGCTTTAAAGAGGTATAATCTTTAAAGTCTATATTTATGTCGTTTTTTACTTGGAGGTTTTACTTTGTTAGACAAATTAGAGAAGAAATTTGGCCGATATGCCATTAATAATTTAATAGTATATTTGCTTGGCGGATATGCCATCGGATACTTATTATCCTTTGGCCAGAGATTTACCGGGGTGCCTTATCTGAATTATCTTACCTTGGAGCCATATTACATTCTCCATGGACAAATCTGGAGAATTATTTCATGGGTTATTATTCCACCTGATACTAGCATTATATGGGCAATTATCATGTTTATGCTTTATTATCAATTGGGACAGACACTTGAGCGTACTTGGGGTGCTTTTCGTTTTAACGTATATATTTTTGGCGGTATGATTTTCACTCTTCTTGGAGCGTTCATTACATACTTTATTTATGGCGGAGCATTACCTGTAGGATATATTGGACAGATTACCAGCACTTACTACATTAATCTTTCAATTTTTCTTGCATTTTCTACATGTTTCCCAGATATGCAGGTGCTTTTGTATTTTATCATTCCAATCAAGATGAAATGGATGTCCATATTCTACCTTGTTATTATTGGATATGAAGTATTTAGATACTGTATGGCCGGTGCATTTTTTGCTGCCGTACCAGTGATTGCATCACTCCTTAATTTCTTCATCTTTTTCCTGATGACTAGAAATATGGCTAGATTCAATCCAAAGGATATCCATAGACGAAACGAGTTTAAACGACAGGCGACACCACCACGTACTCAGTACCGTGATGGCACACCTATCGCGAGACATAAATGTGCTGTGTGCGGGCGCACAGAGCTTACAAACCCAGGTTTGGAGTTCAGATTCTGCAGTAAATGTAATGGTAATTATGAATATTGCAGTGATCATTTGTTTACACACAATCACATTAGATAAATCTAAAATATAATTATTGAAGGGACAATAAATAGATAATGAGTGAAGAAGTAGTTAGCAAAAATTTTATCGAGCTTGAAATTGACAAGGATTTAAAGGAGGGCGTTTACGACCATGTTTGTACACGTTTCCCACCTGAGCCAAATGGTTACTTACACATTGGCCATGCAAAGTCAATCATTTTAAACTATGGTCTCGCTGAGAAGTACAACGGTGAGTTCCACATGAGATTCGACGACACAAACCCTACAAAGGAAAAGGTAGAGTTCGTTGATTCAATTAAGGCAGATATTCAGTGGTTAGGAGCTGATTGGGGAGAGCATCTCTATTTCGCTTCAAACTACTTCGATAGAATGTATGAAGTAGCAGTTGACCTTATCAAAAAGGGTCTTGCTTATGTTTCTGATCTTACAGCTGATGAGATGAGAGAGTACCGTGGTGACTTCGAGCATCCAGGTAAGGAAGATCCAAATAGAAACCGTTCTATCGAGGAAAACCTTGCTATGTTCGAAGACATGAAGGCTGGCAAGTATGAGGATGGTAGCCATACACTTAGAGCTAAAATCGATATGGCTTCACCTAACATCAATATGAGAGATCCAATTCTCTACAGAGTTGCTCACATGACACATCACAACACAGGTGATAAGTGGTGCATCTATCCAATGTACGATTTCGCTCATCCACTTGAGGATGCATTTGAAGGTATCACACATTCAATCTGTACATTAGAGTTTGAGGACCACAGACCTCTTTATGATTGGGTTGTTAAGTCAGCAGGATTCCCAAATCCACCACGTCAGATTGAGTTTGCAAAGATGTATCTTACAAACGTTGTTACAGGAAAGAGATATATCAAGAAACTTGTTGAGGATGGAATTGTAGACGGTTGGGATGATCCACGTCTTGTATCAATTGCAGCTCTTAGACGTCGTGGCTTCACACCTTCATCAATCAAAAAATTTGTTGAGCTTTCTGGTGTTTCAAAGGCTAATTCGTCATCTGATTATGCAATGCTTGAGTACTGCATCAGAGAGGACTTAAAGACTAGCCGTGGCCGTGTTATGGCTGTTCTTGACCCTGTTAAGCTTGTTATTGATAATTACGATAGCGATGATGTTGAATGGCTTGATGCTCCAAACAACCTAGAAAATCCTGAGCTTGGAAGCAGACAGGTTCCATTTGGCAAGGAATTATACATCGATAGAGAGGACTTCATGATTGAGCCTCCTAAGAAGTATTTTAGACTTTACCCAGGCAACGAAGTACGTTTAATGAATGCATACTTTGTTACATGCACAAGCTATGAAACAGATGAAAACGGCAAGGTTACTTGCATTCACTGTACATACGACCCAGCTACAAAGGGTGGAGATGCACCTGATGGACGTAAGGTTAAGGGAACAATACACTGGGTAGCTGCTAAGACAGCTCTTAAGGCAGAGGTTCGTCTCTATGAAAACATTGTAGATGAAGAAAAAGGAGTGTATAATGAGGATGGTAGTTTAAATCTTAATCCAAACTCACTTACAGTTCTTAAAGATTGTCTTGTTGAGCCATCCCTTAAGGATGCCAAGGCTTATGATAGTTTCCAATTTGTTAGACAAGGCTTCTTCTGCGTTGATTCTAAGGACTCAAAGCCAGATGCATTAGTGTTTAATAGAATTGTTTCTTTAAAGAGCTCATTTAAATTGCCTACAAATAACTAAGTTATAGATTTAGTAATCTATTTAGAAAAGGATTGCAAAATGAATTTATTATCTGGAATGGAAAAATTTGGCTTCTCTATGGACGGAGAGCTTGATATTTTGGCGGATGACAAGCCAAAGAAGGATGCTGCGCAAAAGACAGCAGCAGCGCCTGTCGTTAAAACTGAGAAGGATTTTATCATTGATAAAAAGGTTAGATGTCCAGTTTGCGATAAGGATTTTCCTATCAAGGCTGTACTTGCTACAAAGCTTAAGAGATTAGAGCCTGATTTCGATTTAAGACCTAATTACGAGCATGTTGACAAATGCAAATACGACTTTATGTCATGCCCAAACTGTGGTTATTCTGCTCTTGATACTACATTTGCTAAGATTGACACAGCTCGTGTTAAGCTTATCAGAGCTGAATTCTGCCCAAGCTTTAAGCCACAGAAGGAGACAGCACTTCCTGAGACATATTCATATGAATATTCAATCGAAAAGTTTAAGCTTGCATTGATTTGTACAATGAAAAAGCGTGCAAAGATGTCTGAGAAAGCTTACGTTTGCCTTAAGATAGCTTGGCTTCGTAGAGCACAGCTTAAAGAGCTTGAGGGAAACAAGGATGCTGATCCAAAGATTGTAGATATGATTCAAAAAGAATACGAAGGTTTCTACTCACAGGCATATGAAGGCTTTATGAAGGCTGTTTCATCAGAAACTCCTCCATATTGCGGAATGGCATCAGAGGCAGTAGAATATATGCTTGCTAATATGTCAGTTCACTATAAAAAATACGATGCAGCTATGAAGCTTATCGCAAGACTTATTCAGTCACCTAGTACTTCCAGAAAGCTTAAGGATAAGTGCTTAGAGCTTAAGGAAGATATTGTTGCAAAACAAGGAGCAAAGTAGAATTGACACATATCAGATTATTCTGATATGTGTTTTTTTGAGGTAATTATGAATTGGATTAAATATTCTATAAATACAACAACAGAGGCAGAGGATTTTGTTAGCGCAATGCTGATGGAACTAGATATTGTCTCTATTGAAATTGAAAATAATGTACCAGTTTCTGGAGAAAAGCAGGGCGGAGAATTCAAAGAGCTTCAGCCTGATTTACCAGATGATGATGGTACATCTCGAGTATGCTTTTATTTAGGAGAGGATGAGGATCATGAGTCAAAGCTTTCCGAGGTAAAGGCTGGCTTAGCAGAGCTTAAGGATATGATGGATATCGGTGAAGGAACAATCGATACATCTATTACAAAGCAGGAAGATTGGGTTAACAATTGGAAGGAATTCTTCAAGGCCTTCTATATAGAAGATATTCTTATTAAGCCTACATGGGAGGAAATTCCAACAGATGCAAAGGACAATCTGGTTGTTGAAATTGATCCCGGCGTTTCTTTTGGGACAGGAAAGCACGAGACTACTCAGCTTTGCATCAGACAGCTTAAGAAATACCTTAAGGAAGGCGACGAGATTCTTGATATAGGATGCGGTAGCGGTATTCTTTCTATCATTGCTAATAAGCTTTTAGATGGAAAGTGTCATATCGTTGGTACAGATATCGATGAGGATTGTATCGAGTCTACCTATGAGAATTTCGAGGTAAATCATATTTCCAAGGACGCAGGCGATTTCTTTGTTGGAAATCTTACTGAGGACAAGGATTTACAGGATAAAGTGGGCTATGAAAAATATGATGTAGTTGTTGCTAATATTTTGGCAGACATAATTATTGGTATGGCTCCAGCCATTTATCCAACATTAAAGAAGGGAGCTTACTTTATTTCTTCTGGAATTATCAATTTCAAGGAAAATGAAGTAAAAGAGGCTCTTGAGGCAGTTGGACTTACTATAGTAGAGATTAATTATCAGGGTGAGTGGGTAAATATTACCGCTCGTAAATAAAAATATGCAGCAAATATTTGTTAATGAAGAGCCAATAGAAGGAAGATTTACTGTCACAGGTGATGATATGCATCATCTGGTGCGTGTTGTACGCATTAAAAAGGGCGAAATCATCCGAGTTTCTACTGCAGCTGGCAATAATTACCTTTGTGCAGTTAGCGACATTTTGGATAAAGAGCTTTTAGTCGATGTCAATGAGCAGGTCAACTCTACTGAACTTTCAAACAAGATTTATCTTTTCCAGGCCATTCCTAAAGGGGATAAAATGGAAACTATCATTGAAAAGACAGTAGAGCTTGGAGTATACGAAATCATTCCTGTTCAGATGAAAAACTGTATAGTAAAGCTTGATGATAAAAAGAAAAAGAATAAGCTTTCACGATATCAGACTGTTGCCCTTACAGCAGCCAAACAATCAAAACGTTCAATTGTGCCTGCTATTCATGATGTCCTTTCTTTCAAGGAAGCTATGGAATACGCAGCAAATCTTGATTTGCTTTTGCTTCCTTACGAAAGCAAAAATGGCATGAAAGATACTTATGACGTTATAAATGGATTGCAAAAGGGGCAGAGTGTTGGTATATTTATTGGGCCTGAAGGTGGATTTGATGAATCCGAAATTGAGCTTGTAAAAGACAAATGCAAGCTTATATCTTTAGGTAGAAGAATACTTAGAACTGAAACTGCAGCGATTTGTTCACTCAGTATGTTAATGCTAAAAAGCGAGGAATTAGAACTACAATGATATACTTTGATAATTCAGCCACCACTAGATGTTCTGATGGTGCGCTTAAAATAATGCAGGAAGCATTGCAGGTAAACTTTGGAAATCCTTCATCTTTGCACAACATGGGTTACAAAGGAAAGGATTACCTCAAAACATCCAGAGAGATTATTGCCGGTATTTTAAAGTGCCAGCCTAAGGAAATCTATTTTACCTCAGGTGGTACAGAAGGAAATAATCTTGCTATTAAAGGTGGCGTAGAGGCAAGAAAGCGTCTTGGTAATCATATCATTACTACAAAGATTGAGCACGCAAGTGTTTTGAATCCTGTTAAAGCCCTTGAAAAGCAAGGCTTTGATGTTACTTATCTTGGTACTGACGAATATGGTGTTATCGATTTAGAGGAGCTTAAGGCTGCAATCAGACCAGATACAATTTTTGTATCTATCATGATGGTTAATAATGAAATTGGTAGTCTTCAGCCAATAGAAGAAGCTGCTAAAATTATCAAGGTTGCCAATCCAGAAATTATTTTCCATGTGGATGCCATTCAGGCATTCGGCAAAATGAATATTATTCCAAAGAAGATGGGAATGGATATTCTTACAGTTAGCGGTCATAAGATTCATGGACCAAAGGGTTCTGGATTTATATATATTAAAGATAAAGTACGAGTTGTTCCTCAGATTCTTGGTGGAGGACACGAAAACGGCATGCGATCAGGTACAGAAAATGTTCCGGCTATTGCTGCACTTGGTGTTGCTGCAAAGGAAGCATATGACAATCTTGAAGCTTCTAGAAAGCACATGTATGAAATGAAGTTCAGACTGATAGAAGGCCTTACTGCAATAGACGGTGTTACAGTTAATGGACATCACGATGAAAACAGTGCGCCTCAGATTGTTAGCGTCTCTATAAAGGGGAATCGTACAAGAGCGCAGGTTATGCTTAATGCTCTTCAGGATACTTATGGCATTTATGTTTCTGCTGGTTCAGCATGTTCATCTAATAAGCCTGCAATCAGTGAGACATTAAAATCTATTGGCTTGGAAAAGGATTTACTGGAGCGTACTATTCGTTTTAGTTTTTGTCCTGAAAACACAATGGAAGAAATTGAGGAAGCAATTAAGGCTATGACTGAATTGGTTCCTATGATGGTTTTATAAATATAATCTAAAGGAGATTATTAATGACATATCAAGCATTTTTGATTAAATATTCAGAGATTGGTGTCAAAGGCAAGAATCGTTATGTATTCGAGGATGCCTTAGTTCATCAGATTAAAAGAGCACTTTATGGTGTTGATGGGCACTTTGTGGTTAAGAAGCAGAGCGGTCGTATTTTAGTTTCTGTAGAAGGTGAATACGATTATGATGATGCAGTTGCTGCTTTACAGCATGTATTTGGTATCAGTGCTATTTGTCCTACAGTTGTAGTACCTGATGAAGGCTTCGATAAAATGGCGGAAGCTGTTATCAAGTATGTTGATGAGGAATTTGCAGATAAGAACTTCTCATTCAAGGTAATGGGTAGAAGAGCAAACAAACAGTATCCTATGACTTCTATGGAAGTTGCTGCTGAAATTGGTGCAAGACTTCTTGATGCTTTTCCTGAGATGCATGTTGATGTTCATCATCCAGACAGAATCATTTACGTAGAGGTAAGAGAGAATATTGCTATTTATTCTACAGAGATTCCTGGACCTTGCGGTATGCCAGTTGGTACAGCAGGTAAAGCAATGCTTCTCTTATCAGGTGGTATTGATTCACCAGTTGCCGGATACATGATTGCAAAGCGTGGTGTTACACTTTCAGCTACTTATTTCCATGCGCCACCTTACACTTCAGAGCAGGCAAAGCAAAAGGTAGTAGATTTAGCAAAGCTTGTTGCTAAGTATTCAGGCCCAATTGATTTACATATTGTAAACTTTACAGATATCCAGCTTTACATTTATCAGCAGTGTGCTCATGAAGAGCTTACAATCATTATGCGTCGTTACATGATGAGAATAGCTGAACACTTTGCTAAGGAAAATGATTGCCTTGGTCTTGTTACAGGCGAGTCTATCGGACAGGTTGCCAGCCAGACTATGCAGTCATTAAACTGCACAAATGCTGTATGTACACTTCCAGTTTACAGACCACTTATTGCATTTGACAAGCAGGATATTGTAGATATTTCAGAGAAAATCGATACATACGAGACTTCAATATTGCCTTACGAGGATTGCTGTACAATTTTCGTTGCAAAGCATCCTGTTACAAAGCCAAAGCTTGAGGCTATTGAAAAGCATGAGCACAATCTCGATGAGAAGATAGATGAGCTTATGAAGCAGGCTATAGATACAGTTGAGGTTATTAAAGTTAGATAAAAAATATGAGCTTTGCTAATATAGCAAAGCTCATAATATTTAACACATTGATTTAAAGAATTAAACGATGTAATCCTTTAATGTAGACATTACGTCTTCTGCATCACCCTCAGCGTGTACAGTAAGATCGATTGGCTTAGATAAATCAAGGGAGAAAATACCCATGATAGACTTGGCGTCGATTACATAACGTCCGCTAACAAGATCAAAATCATAGTCAAACTGTGAAATAGTATTAACGAATGACTTAACCTTGTCGATTGAGTTAAGAGAAATTTGAACTGTTTTCATCCTGCTTGCCTCCTCTAATAGTTTTAAAATATAAATTTATACTAAAACAATGGTACCTAAAAGTCAATAAAGTATTGCACTTTTAACAAAAATAGAAAGGTTTTTAATCTAATGAAAAAAGCTGCTTTACATAACCTTGGTTGCAAGGTTAATGCATATGAAACTGAAGCGATGGAAGAACTCCTCAAAAAGGACGGTTTTACAATCGTTGGATTTGATGAGAGCGCTGATGTTTACGTAATAAATACATGTTCCGTAACGAATATTGCTGACAGAAAATCTCGTCAGATGATTCATAAATGTAAAAAGTTAAATCCAGATGCATGCGTTGTGGCTGCCGGCTGTTATGTACAGAATTTTGGAAAAGATATTGCAGATGAGCTTGGTGCGGATATTATTCTTGGCAACAATAAAAAGAATGAATTGGTAGCAAAGGTTCATGAATTCTTCGAGAAACGTGATTCATTGGAAGGTCCAATTCTTGAGTGTGTTGATATTAATGATGGCAACGTTGCATATGAAAATATGATTATCGAAAAGGACTCTGAGCATACACGAGCTTTTGTTAAGGTTCAGGACGGCTGTAATCAATTCTGCAGTTATTGCATCATTCCTTTTGCAAGAGGTCGAATTAGAAGTAGAGATATCGATGACGTCATCAAGGAAGTTACTGGCCTTGCTCAAGCTGGATACAAAGAGGTTGTCATTACAGGAATCCATCTTTCATCTTATGGTAATGGTAAGGATTACGACTTAGCTGATTTGCTTGAGGCTGTTCATAAAATAGATGGAATTGAACGTATTCGTATGGGGTCACTTGAGCCACAGATAGTGACAGAAGATTTTGCAAAGAGAGTTTCTGCCCTTGAAAAGATGTGTCCTCATTTTCACCTTTCTCTTCAGTCAGGTTGCGATACAGTTCTTAAAAGAATGAACAGAAAATACACAATTGAGGAGTATACTAAAGGAGTTAACATCCTTAGAAAGTATTTTTCAAATCCAGCAATCACTACTGACATAATCGTAGGTTTTCCTGGTGAAACAGAAGAAGAGTTTAATGAGACTGTTGCATATGTTGATGAAATCGCATTTGCAGAGCTTCATGTATTTGCGTATTCAAAGCGTGCTGGCACAAAGGCTGCTACTATGCCAAATCAGATTATAAATGCAGTCAAAAAAGAGAGAAGCGCTAAGCTCATCGAAGCGGGAAATATCCAGACAAAAGCTTACAGACAAAACCACATTGGTCAGGAGCTTGATATTCTTTTTGAAGAAGAAGCGCAGATTGATGGTGAAAATTATTTCGTAGGATTTTCAAAGGAATATATAAAATGTGCTATTAAGTCAAACGGAGAATCATTATCAAATGTAATTTTAAAGGCAAAAGCTGTTTCCATCACAAAAGATAATGAGTACTTGATTGTTGAAATTTAGCCATTTGTATATTAATATTATTGTAATAGATTTTTAGTGTGGGATATTTTTATTAATACGAGGTAGATATGGCAGATTTAAGTAACACACAATATTTTAAAGTTCAAAAAGAAAATCCTGTTGGGGTAAAAGAAGTTTTAGAACAGGTTTATGGAGCATTATCGGAAAAAGGCTACAATCCTGTTAACCAGATCGTAGGATATATCATGTCAGGTGATCCTACATATATCACAAGTCATAACAATGCACGAAGCCTTATTATGAAGGTAGAGCGTGATGAGCTTGTAGAGGAGCTACTCAAGGAATACATCATCAACGAGAGTTGGAGCAAGTAATGAGTGGCAGAATTCTTGGTCTAGATTATGGAACCAAAACAGTGGGGGTCGCGATTAGTGACCCCTTACTTTTGACTGCACAGGAATTAGAAACTATTACTCGTGATAGAGCTAGTAAACTACGTCATACTTTAGTTCGTATCAAAGAATTATGCGATGAATATCAAGTGTCTACAATCGTACTTGGTTATCCTTTAAATATGGATGATACTGAAGGCTTTCGATGTGAAGACACTATCAAGTTCAAGGAACTTTTAGAAAAGCGTGTTGATATACCTATAGTCCTCATTGATGAGAGACTCACTACCATGTATGCAGACGAGATTCTTGAAGAATCTGGTGTTGATAAAAAAGACAGAAAGAAATTTATTGATCAAATTGCAGCTGCAATTATATTACAGGACTATCTCGACAATCATCGAGATAAATAAGGAGTTTTATGGAACAGATTATTTTATCAGGAGCTGACGGAGAAGATTTACCAGTATATGTTATCGAAGAGACACAGTTATCAGGCGTAAAATATCTTCTTGTATGCGACAGCCAGGATGAAAATGAAGACGCTGATGCATTTATTCTCAAAGAGGTATCAGAAGACAACGGTGAAGTTATTTACGATGTTGTTGAGGACGATGTTGAGTTTGATGCAGTAGCAAAATTATTTGAAGAATTAGTTGGCGACGAAGCTGACATTGATTATTAATTGATTACAATTAGGAGGTTTATTTTTGAAGAAGAAAACTGAACAGAAGGCTGAAAGGCTAAAGATTATTCCACTTGGAGGTCTTGAGCAGATCGGCATGAATATTACTGCTTTCGAGTATGGAGACAGTATTATTGTTGTGGATTGCGGACTTTCATTTCCTGAGGATGATATGTTGGGCGTAGATCTGGTTATTCCAGATATAACATATCTGAAGGAGAACCAGGACAAGCTTAAAGGCTTTTTTATCACCCATGGTCACGAGGATCATATAGGTGCTATTCCTTATGTATTTAAGGATCTTAATGTTTGTCCTATTTATTCGACAAAGCTCACAAACGGCTTGATTGAACACAAGCTTGAGGAGCACAAAATGCTTACTAAGGTTAAGCGTAAGGTAGTTAAATATGGCACACATATTAACGCAGGTGAATTTAGAGTAGAGTTCATTCGTACAAATCATAGTATTCAGGATGCGGCTGCACTTGCAATTTATTCACCAGCTGGTATCGTTGTCCATACAGGCGATTTTAAGGTTGATTACACACCTGTTTATGGTGATCCAATCGATTTACAGCGCCTTGGTGAAATCGGTAAAAAGGGTGTACTTGCGCTTATGTGCGATTCTACAAATGCTGAGCGCCCTGGTTTTACTGCGTCTGAAAAGACAGTAGGAAAGACTATCGATTCCATCTTTGCTGATAATGATTCATCTAGAATTATTATTGCTACATTTGCATCAAATGTTGACCGTGTTCAGCAGATTATCAACTCTGCAGATAAATACGGACGTAAGGTATGTGTAGAAGGTCGCTCAATGGTTAACACTATTGAGACAGCTTCAAAGCTTGGATACCTACAGATTCCAGACAATACACTTATCGATATTGAGTCACTTAAGTCTTACCCAGATGAAAAGGTAGTCCTTGTTACTACAGGTTCTCAGGGTGAGTCTATGGCAGCGCTTTCTCGTATGGCTAATGGAACTCATAAAAAGGTCCAGATTAAGCCAGGAGATATGATTGTATTTTCTTCTCACCCAATTCCAGGAAATGAGAAGGCCGTTTCAAATGTAATTAACGATCTGACAATGCGTGGTGCAGAAATTGTTATGCAGGATGTACACGTATCAGGACATGCTTGTGCTGAGGAGATTAAGCTTATTTATTCTCTTGTACGTCCACAGTTTGCTATTCCTGTTCATGGTGAATACAAGCACCTTACAGCTCAGGCACGTATTGCAGAGTCTTTAGGATGGGATCATGACCATATCAAGATTATTCGTTCAGGCGATGTATTAGAGCTTGGTGACAATTATGCCAAGGTTTCAGGTCATGTTCACACTGGTGCTATCATGGTTGATGGTATCGGTGTTGGTGATGTTGGAAACATCGTTCTTAGAGACAGACAAAAGCTTGCTGAGGATGGAATTATTATCGTAGTTCTTACCCTTGACAGTGCTTCAGGTACAGTATTAGCTGGTCCTGATATTGTATCCCGTGGTTTCGTATATGTTAGAGATTCAGAAGATCTTATGGAAAGCGCTCGAGCAGTCCTTACAGAAACTATGGAAGTTCTTGAGGAGAAGAATATTACAGATTGGAATAAGATTAAGGCAGATATCAGGGACAATCTTTCTGACTTCGTATGGCATGAGACTCAGAGACGTCCTATGATTATTCCAATTATCATGGAAGTTTAAAATGATTGTAGACGAAAGATATACCACATACTTAAACAGTCTTTATCCTGAGCTAAGCCCGGTGCTTTCAGAAATCAGGAAAGAGGCGTTGGATACATATGTGCCCATTATTCGCACAGAGACAATAAATCTTTTACAGACACTTATAAAGCTTCACCAGCCTAAGAAGATTCTTGAGGTTGGTGCGGCTGTTGGCTTTTCAGCTTGCCTCATGGCAGAGACAGCTGGTGAGGATGCAGTCATCACCACAATAGAAAACTATGAGCCTCGCATTCCTATTGCAAACAACAATTTTGTTAGAGCAGGTAAGGATGGGCAAATAACTCTTTTAGAAGGTGATGCCATGGAGATTCTTCCTACATTGGAAGGACCATATGATTTTATTTTCATGGATGCAGCCAAAGGTCAGTACATTAATTTCTGGCCTCAGATCAAGCGCCTCATCAGAGATGGAGGAGTGGTTGTAACAGACAATGTCCTTCAGGATGGCGATATAATCGAATCCAGATATGCAATCACAAGACGTAATCGTACTATTCATAAACGTATGCGCGATTACTTATTTGAACTTACCCATGATGGAGAATTTAACACAACTATTTTGCCATTGGGGGATGGAGTTAGTATTAGTGTGAAAGGAACAAAATGAGAGAAACAGAATTACTAGTTCCAGCAAGCAGCCTTGAAGTACTTAAGGTTGCTGTAATATATGGAGCTGATGCAGTTTATATTGGTGGAGAAGTTTATGGACTTCGTGCTAAGGCTAAAAACTTTTCTAAAGAGGATATGATTGAGGGTATCAAGTTTGCTCACGAGCATGGCGTAAAGGTTTATGTTACATCAAATATCCTTGCTCACAACGAAGACCTCGAAGGCGTAAAAGAATATTTTAGAGAGCTTAACGAGATTAAGCCAGATGCTCTTATTATTGCAGACCCTGCAGTATTTATGTTGGCAAAGGAAATCTGTCCTGATATTGAGCGTCATATTAGTACTCAGGCTAACAACACAAACTACGGTACATATAAGTTCTGGTATGAACTTGGTGCAAAGCGTGTTGTTTCAGCTAGAGAGCTTTCTCTTAAAGAAATCAAAGAAATCAGAGCAAATATTCCGGATGACTTAGAAATCGAGACATTTATTCACGGTGCTATGTGCATTTCATATTCTGGTAGATGTCTTCTTTCAAATTACTTTACAGGTAGAGATGCTAATCACGGAGAGTGCACACATCCATGTCGTTGGAAGTATGCAGTAGTTGAGGAACAGCGTCCAGGAGAGTATCTCCCAGTATACGAAAATGAGCGTGGTACATACATTTTCAATTCAAAAGATTTGTGCATGATTGAGCATGTTCCTGATCTTTTAGATTCTGGTATCGATAGCTTTAAAATCGAAGGACGTATGAAGACTGCTCTTTATGTAGCAACTGTTGCACGTACATACCGCAAGGCTATTGATGACTGCAAGGAATCCGAAGAAAAATATCTTGCTAACCTTGATTGGTACAAGGAGCAGATTTCTGCATGTACTTATCGTCAGTTCACTACTGGATTCTTCTATGGCAAGCCATCTGAGGAATCACAGATATATGATAACAACACATATAATATAGGTTATACATACCTTGGTATTACAGGTAAGCTAAATTCAGAGGGATACTTTGAGATTGAGCAGCGTAATAAATTTTCAGTTGGTGAAACTATTGAAATTATGAAGCCAAATGGAGATAATATAGAGGTAGAAGTTCTTGGAATCAAAAACGAAGAGGGAGAAGATATGGAGTCATGTCCACATCCAAAGCAGAAGCTTTTCATTAAGCTTAGCGTTACTCCGGATGAGTTCGACATTCTAAGAAGAAAAGAAGCATAAGTTAGTTACGAGGAGAATATAATGGCAGAGAGCAAATATGTGGCTTATGTGGGAACCTATACACATGAGACTAGCGTTGGTATTTATGTTTATGATGTTGATCCTGACACAGGAAAGATGGTTGAACAGAGCGTAGCTCCTATCAACAATCCATCAGACATCATTAATTCAAAGGATAACAAATATCTTTATTCTATTGCAGATGAAGGTGTTGCTTCCTTCAAGATTCTTGAAAATGGTGATCTTGAAAAGATGAACCAGGAATGGGTTGGCGGTATGAGAGGTTGTAACCTTTGCGTTGACTCACAGAACAGATATCTTTTTGTAGCAGGTTATCATGATGGTCGTGTTACAATGATGAAACTCAATGAGGATGGAAGCATAAGCGGTATTGCTGATGGTATTTTCCATCAGGGAATTGGTAAATCAGTAGCAGATCGTCCTTTGTATCCACATTGCACATGTGTTGAACTTACTCCAGATGAGAGATTCCTTTGTGCTGTAGAAAATGGTCTTCATCAGATTAAGATTTACGAAGTAGACTATGAAATGGGCAAGCTTCATCTTGTTGATATTGTTCGTTGCGCAATGGGTTCAGCTCCACTTAAAATGAAGTTTTCTCCAGATGGAAAATATGCATATGTAATTACTGAAATGTCTAATGAGATTTTAGTTTACGATTATCATATTATCGAGGGTCATCCTGATTTTGAAAATATCCAGACAGTATCACTTCTTGTTGGTGTTGATGAGGAAATCAGTACAGGAACAAACATTAAGTTTGGCGAGGATGGCAAGTTCGTATATGCCAGCGTGGATGGTTTAAATGCTATTTGCATGTACGAGCGTGATGAAAGATCTGGAAAGATCAAATACTTCTCACACAGTTTCATCAGTGGAGATTATCCAAAGAGCTTTGCTGTTTTGCCTAAGGATAAGTATTATGTTTCATTAAATCATGATACAAATGAAATCCGAAGCTTTACTATTGATAAAAAGACAGGTCATTCATTAATGCAGAATGCACCTATCAAAATTGCTAAGCCTAATAGTATTGTTGTTGTAAAGATAAAATAAATTATCGTATGTATTATCTAAGGGCTGCAAGGCGCAGCCCTTTTTTCATAGGAGGAGAATATGGCAGGGTCTACATTTGGCAATAGAATTTCAGTAACTACTTGGGGAGAATCTCATGGCAAAGCCCTTGGCGTTGTTATAGATGGTTTTCCTGCTGGCTTAAAGCTTTCAGAAGAAGATATTCAACCATATCTTGATAGAAGAAAGCCTGGACAGTCTAAGTATACGACTGCCAGAGCAGAAGGAGATGAGGTTGTTATTCTTTCTGGTGTGTTTGAGGGTGTCACTACTGGTACACCAATATCTTTGATGATTGAAAACAAGGATCAGCACTCGAAGGACTATGGAAATATTGCCACTTCTTTTAGGCCTGGCCATGCTGATTACGGCTTCATTGAAAAGTTTGGCCTTAGAGACTACCGCGGTGGTGGGCGTTCATCTGGAAGAGAAACTATCGGCCGTGTAGCAGCTGGTGCTATTTGCGCCAAGCTTTTAAATGAGGTTGGAATTACCGTTTGCGCCTATACTAAGTCTATTGGCGACATTAAAATCTATGATTTTGATTTATCTGAAAGAGATAACAATCCACTTTGCATGCCAGATGCAGTCGCTGCTAAAAAAGCAGAAGAATACCTGGAAGCTTGTATGCTTAACAAAGATAGCGCTGGTGGAGTAATCGAATGTCTTATTACTGGTGTTCCAGCAGGCATAGGAGATCCAGTTTTTGAAAAGCTTGATGCTAAATTAGCTCAGGCGCTTGTATCTGTTGGCTCAGTGAAGGGCGTTGAAATTGGTGATGGTTTTGCTGCTTCAAAGACTTTAGGCAGTATTAATAACGACAATTTCAGAATGGACAATGGAGTTGTTACAAAGCTTACAAATCATAGTGGTGGTATCCTGGGCGGCATCTCTGATGGAGATGATATTATTGTTAGATGTGCTATTAAGCCAACTCCATCTATTGCGCAAGTGCAGGCTACTGTTAATGAAAAACATGAGGATGTAGATATTGAAATCCACGGTAGACATGATCCTGTGATTGTTCCTCGTGCTGTAGTTGTGGTAGAGGCTATGTGTGCTATTACAATTTGTGATGCGTTGCTTTCACATATGACAGATAGAGTAGATTATATTAAGGAGTTTTATAAGAATTGAAATACGAATTGTTAAAAACAGAAGGTCGAGCTAAAAGAGGTCGATTCCATACTGTTCACGGTGTTATCGAAACACCTGTATTCATGAATGTTGGTACAGTTGCTGCAATCAAGGGCGCGGTATCTACAGACGATTTAAGAGATATCAAATGCCAGGTGGAGCTTTCAAACACCTATCATTTGCATGTTCGTACAGGAGATAAGCTTATTAAGGAGCTTGGTGGTCTTCATAAGTTTATGGCATGGGATAGACCAATCCTTACAGATTCAGGCGGATTCCAGGTGTTCTCACTTGCTGGTATTCGTAAAATCAAAGAAGAAGGTGTAACCTTCAATTCCCACATAGATGGTCGTAAAATCTTTATGGGTCCAGAAGAATCAATGCAGATTCAGTCAAACCTTGGTTCTACAATTGCTATGGCTTTTGATGAGTGCCCACCAGCACTTGCAGAACGTAAATACGTAGAAGATTCTGTGGCTCGTACTACAAGATGGCTTCATCGTTGTAAGGAAGAGATGGCTCGTCTTAATTCATTGCCGGATACAATTAATAAAGAGCAGTTGCTGTTTGGTATCAATCAGGGAGCAATCTATAATGACATCAGAATCGAGCACGCCAAGGCTATTTCAGAGCTTGATTTACCAGGATATGCAGTAGGTGGTCTTGCGGTTGGTGAGAGTCATGAACAGATGTATGATGTTCTTGATCACGTAGTACCATATCTCCCTCAGAATAAGCCTACATACTTAATGGGCGTTGGTACACCAACTAATATTCTGGAAGCAGTTGACAGAGGTGTTGATTTCTTTGATTGTGTATATCCTAGCCGTAATGGTCGTCATGGTCATGTATATACAAACCATGGTAAGCTTAATCTTTTCAATCAGAAGTTTGAAAAGGATATGAGACCTATCGAAGAAGGCTGTGGTTGTCCAGCATGCAAAACTTACTCAAGAGCTTACATTCGTCATTTGCTTAAGGCAAAGGAAATGCTTGGAATGAGACTTTGTGTTCTTCACAATCTATACTTCTACAACACAATGATGGAAGAGATTAGAAATGCTTTAGATGCAGGTGAATTTGCTACTTATAAGAAAAATAAGCTTGCTTCAATGGAAGCAGGAGAACAGTAATTCTTAAAAATATATTAAATGGTATAATTTTCTTGCGAATATAGTATTCTTTATGTAAAATAAATTTCAGTGACTGGCCAATGGGCCAACGATTAGGAGGAATAATTTAATGAACAGTTCAGTTTTGTTAACTGCAGCTAATAGCTCAATCAGCTTAATTATTTGGGTAGTAGTTCTTTTTGTATTCATGTACTTTTTCATGATTCGTCCACAGCAGAAGGAGCAGAAGGAAAAGACAGCTATGATGTCTACTCTTGCTGTAGGTGATACAGTTCTTACTACAAGCGGTTTTTATGGTGTTGTTATTGCAATCCCTGATGACACAACTGTTATCGTAGAGTTCGGAAGCAACAAGAACTGCCGTATTCCAATGCAGAAGGTTGCTATCGCTCAGATTGAAAAGCCTGAGGATGCTGTTAAGGCTTCTAAGGAAGACGAGAAAGATAAAAAAGAAAAGACTAAATAATATTATTTAGACTAAAAGAGCCACCCTTATGGGTGGCTTTATTTTTGTTATTTTTTTCTATGCCGTAAGTACTCAGATCCTTTATTTAAAAGGGATTTGGTGGATGCTACTGGGTGAGTGAATTTGGCAATGTGTCTGAACTGGCCACGCTGAGTTTCGGTAGCATTCATAATCCATTGCTTAACCGCCTCGCTGGACAATTGTTCTTTTATTTCTTCGAGTTTTTCGGCAGTCATTTCACGTTTTACAAAAGCAGCTTCTTTACGCTCGTTTGCTTTTTCTATTCTAGCAAGTTTTGCATCGGCCAGATTTGTTGTAAGTGCTTCCACTTTTTCTGCCATTTGATTATTTATCTGATCATTAATACGTTCGAATTCCTTAGCAAATGTTGTGAGAGCAGAAACTGTTAATGCCATGTCCATTCCAAATAGGAACATAAATATTAATGCCAGTAATTCTATGACTATCTGTGGGATGATGACAATAAGGCTTACGATTGGTGGCACTATAAATTGGGTTACAATTATTCCTGCGATTCCGAAACAGCATGTAAATATAAGGCAAACTCGTCCGTTTATATTTAGTGGTAAATCACTGTAATCCCACCATCTTGCGTGAAATCTTTTTTCTAAGATATATGATGTACCATATTCTAGAAAGAAAGAGCCGACGGCACATCCTAAGAATATTGTTAAATATGAAGGACTCTTACTATGTACGAAAGGTAAATCTACAAAAATAATCTGGGCTAGCGTAGCACCCACGCCGTAAAGTGGGATACAAGGACCATATAAAAAGCCTCGATTTTCCCAAGCTTTTTCGTGTATAGTGCAATAACACGTTTCGTAAATCCACCCGATAAAACTATAAATAATAAATAATACAAAATACCTACTTAACATAACTTATTCTCCTTTGCGTTAAGTAATAGTATAGTTGTTTTGGGGACAAAATAAAAGGACACAGATTTGCTGAATTTGCTTGAAATCAAATATACCCTATGATATACTTCAAATGTTGCGAAAGGTCGCAACTTTAGTTTTTAAATATTAGCTATTCGGGAGGCATTATGCAAACATTAAAGATAGTTCTTATATTTTTATTAATTGCTATTTGTGTGGCACTTACAGTTATCATTCTTTTTCAGGAAGGAAAGCAGAACGGACTTGGTTCTTTATCAGGTCAGCAGTTTGATTCATACTGGAGCCGTAATAAGGGACGTTCACGTGAAGGCTTATTAGTTAAGCTTACAACAGTTTGCGTTATCTTATTCTTCGTGCTTTCAGCAGTATTGAATATTGGTAGCTTTTAAGAGAGATTTTATTTTGCCACCCTTTAAGGGTGGCATTTGTTGTTTAGGAGGTTTATGAGAGAGTTCGATAAACAAAAGCATTTTCTGATGGATGTATTTAAAAGTCAGGCTTATGTTCCAATGAAAAAGAAGGAGCTGGAAATTCTTCTTGATGTTGAGAAGGATAAAAGAAGTGAGTTTGCGCAGGTCCTGCAAGAGCTTGTTGACGAGGGACAGGTAGAAATTACAAAGCGTGGCAAATATCAGATTGCTGAAAACAGACCTAAATTCATAAAGCTAAAAGATCATAAATCAAAGAAACCTTCAAAAGCAGAAGTAGCTGCTAAGAAGCAGTCTCTTAATCAGGTTGCAAAGAATGCAAATCGTCCAAAGAATGAGAATCTTGAGCCTGATATTATTGGCAGATTTATATCTCATAAAGATGGATATGGTTTTATTGAGGTTGAGGGAAGCGACGAAGACTATTTTGTTAGCAGAGATAACACGGCTTTTGCTATGCAGGATGATACAGTAGCAGCTGTTCTTACCTTTGGTGCGCCTGGTAAACGCCAGGAAGCTCGTGTTATTCGTATTATTGCTCACGGTTTTTCAGATGTTGTGGGTACTTATGAAAAAAGCAATGGATTTGGCTTTGTAGTTGCTGATAGCAACAAATTAGATAGAGATATTTTCATTCCTGCTGGCAAGGATATGGGAGCTGTTACTGGTCATAAGGTAGTTTGCCACATTGATGACTATGGCGATGATTCCCATAAGCCAGAGGGTGTCATTACTGAAATCATTGGTCATAAGAATGATCCTGGAGTAGATATTTTATCTATTGTAAGAGGCTTTGGTATCGATCCTGAGTTTCCAGATAAGGTTTTAAAGCAGGCTACTAATGTTGCTAAACCTGTTTCTGAAGCTGATAGAGCTGGACGAAATGACATTAGAGATTTGACAGTCATCACAATTGACGGTGAGGATACTAAGGATATCGATGACGGTGTTTCCCTTGAAATGGATGGGGAAAATTTCGTTCTTGGAGTTCATATTGCTGATGTTACAAATTACGTGCAGGAATCATCAGCACTTGATGTAGAAGCGCTTAAGCGAGGAACTTCAGTTTATCTTGCTGATAGAGTTATTCCAATGCTTCCACATACCCTTTCAAATGGCATGTGTTCTTTGAATGAGGGAGAGGATAGATTGGCCCTTTCTTGCATCATGACATTCAATCCAAAGGGCGAGCTTATTGAACACAATATTTGCGAATCTGTAATAAACAGCAATCATCGTATGACATATACTGATGTATTTGCTATTATGACTGGTGATGAGGTTAAACGTAGTGAGTTCGCTGACGTTACCGAGATGATTGATCAAATGTATAAGCTATCCCAGATTCTTCGCGCAAAGCGTAAGAAGAGAGGAGCTATAGATTTTGATTTCCCAGAGACTCATATAGTAATCGATGAGTCAGGAAAGGTTGTAGGTCTGGCACCATATGAGCGCAATGATGCTCACAAACTAATAGAAGATTTTATGTTGGCTGCTAATGAAACTGTTGCAGAGCACTTCAATCTCATGGAATCTCCATTTGTATATCGTGTTCATGGAGCTCCAGACCCAGAGAAAATCCAGTCATTAAGTCGTTTCTTAGGTGCTTGTGGTTATACACTAAAAGGAAATAAGGACAGCATTCATCCAAAGGAAATCCAAAAGATGTTAGAATCTTTGGCTGGTCATGAGGACGAGGCTGTCATTACAAAGATGACTCTCAGAAGTATGCAACAGGCAAGATACGACACAGAGTGCAAGGGACATTTTGGTTTGGCTGCACAGTACTATTGTCACTTTACATCACCAATTCGTAGATATCCTGATTTACAGATTCATCGTATTATAAAGGATCATTTACGAGGAAGGATGAGCGATAGAAAGATTTCTCATTATGAATCACTTCTTCCACAGGTAGCTCTTGAAACAAGCAAGCTTGAGCGTAGAGCTGAGGAATGTGAGAGAGAAGTTGATAAACTGAAAATGGTTCAGTTTATGAAGAATTTTATTGGCCAGGAATTTAATGGAAATATTTCTTCAGTCACAGGATGGGGAATGTACGTTGAGCTTGAAAATACAGTTGAAGGTCTGGTTCACGTATCGACATTGTATGATGATCACTATGATTTTATCGAAGAGAATCTTACACTTGTTGGCGAGCGAACAGGTCGTACCTTTAAATTAGGTCAGCCTGTTACAGTAATACTGGATTCTGTTGATGAGCAAGCTCGTACTATCGACTTTATCCTTACCGAATTTCAGCGTTTTTAATTGGAGCTAAAGATTATGAATAAAGAAGGCAGAAAACTAATTGCAAATAATAAAAAAGCTTATCATGAGTACTTTCTCGAGGAAGAGTACGAGGCAGGAATAGAGCTTCACGGAACTGAGGTCAAATCTATGCGACTTGGTCAATGTTCCATAAAAGAGGCTTTTGTGCGTATTGATAATGGCGAGATGTTTATTTATCAGATGCACGTAAATCCATATGAAAAGGGCAACATTTTCAATAGAGATCCACTTCGTCCTCGTAAGCTTTTGCTTCATAAGTCAGAGATTAATCGCTTACTTAGCAAAATCAAGGAAAATGGTTATACTATCGTTCCTATTGAGGTTTATCTTAATAATGGCCTTGTAAAGGTAAAGGTTGCCTTGGCTAAAGGTAAGAAGCTATACGATAAGCGTGCTGATATTCAGAAGAAGGATATGAAGCGCGAAGCAGAAAGAGACTTTAAGATAAGGAATTTAGGCTAATGAAGATTATACTTGCATCCAACTCACCACGAAGAAAAGAACTTTTACAGCAGGTCGGTATTGATTTTGAAGTGCAGGCTGCCAATGTAGAAGAAGTTACAGATAAAACTAAGCCAGATGAAGTCGTTATGGACTTAAGCCTGCTTAAGGCAAAAGCTATCGCTGACAAGAATCCTGGCAGGGTTGTTTTAGCTGCAGATACAGTTGTTGCTTACGATGGCAAGATACTTGGAAAGCCCAAAGATGAAAAAGATGCATTTTTAATGCTTTCGCGCTTGTCAGGAAATACTCATCAGGTGTATACTGGAGTGGCTATCGTTGACGAGACAGGAAATATCAATACATTCGCAGAATGTACTGAAGTTGTTATGTATGAAAACAGTCCTGAATTGATTAAAAAATACATCGCTACAGGCGAGCCAATGGATAAGGCTGGCGCCTATGGCATTCAGGGCAAAGGTGCTGTTTTAGTTAAGGAGATTAAAGGTGATTACAATAACGTTGTTGGTTTACCTTTGGCTAAAGTTTATAGGTCGCTGTAAACTGTAATAAGGGCTAGTCATGGTTTCGACAGGGGTCATGCAGCGGAAGAAGCGAGTCCCACGGTAATGGGTTAAATGGCCAAACTTAAAATTAAACGCTGAAGATAATTTAGCATACGCTGCCTAGTTGCGGCAGTCTGACCTAGGGCACCTACACCTTAGGACCCAGACTTCGACTCTGTAGGAAACGACGCTATCAAAGCTTTGCGATAGTGGGCGTATCATGAAGCTACTAAAGCACATATCTTGTTTGTAAGAGCTGTGTGGAGGGAATGTAAAATTACAAACTACACTCGTAGAAGGGCCGGGAATTGGCTTTTGGACACGGGTTCGACTCCCGTCTAGTCCACTTTTTAAGTCTCATTTCACACTGTGAAATGGGACTTTCGTTATATTTAACAGAAATTACGTTCTAAATTGTCGAGGCACCTTTCGGATGTTAGAATTAAATCATAAAGGGTGGAGAGTAATATTATGGCAAAATCTACACGACACATGACGAACGAGGAGCGTAGAGCTTATCGTAAAAGAAGAAAACTTATACGAAGAATCCAGGTTTATTCTGAACTTGGAGCAATTTCTTTAGCCATCGTTATTATCGGTGGTCTAATTGTTTCCCATATAAAAGGTACTGATGATACTATGCGAGTTGCTGCAGAGGAAAGTGTTTCTGAGTCTGCTTCTGAATCTGACGAGGAGGAAGCTACTGGCCTTAAGGTGACAACAGGTGCTTCTACAGAATCTAGCCAGGATACAACAGAGACTGAATCAGAAGAAACAAGTAGTTCTTCTGGCGTATACTCGGCATCAGAAACAGATTCAACTATTTCTATTGGCGGGGATGTAGTCAGCGAATATGCTATTTTAATAAACAATGACACAAAGGAAATAGTTGGTACTAGAAACGCCTATGAAAAGATTGTTCCAGCATCTATGACTAAGGTTATGACTGTGCTTGTGGCGGCAAACAATCTTACAGAAGAGCAGCTAAATGAAACTGTTACCATGTCCCACGAGGCTATTGATTATTCATATGCAGGTGGTGGTTCTACTTCTGGCTTTGTTGAGGATGAAGAGGTTACTGTAAAGGATTTGTTCTATGGCACGATTCTTCCTTCAGGTGGCGATGCTGCGGCTCAGCTGGCTATGTATGTAGCAGGAGATGTAGATAGCTTTGTTACTATGATGAATGAAGAGGTTTCGGCATTAGGACTTACTGGCACTCATTTTACAAACCCTGTAGGATTCCATAGTGATGAGCATTATAGTACTCCATATGATATGTCAATTATTATGATGGCGGCATTGGATAATGAGTTATGCAAAGAGGTTCTTACCACTAAGGTTTATAATTCTACTGCTACAAATGTTAATCCTGAGGGAATTACAATATCGAATTGGTTCTTGCGTAGAATTGAGGATAAGGATATTGGAGGCACTATTGAGGGTGCTAAGACAGGATATGTAGATGAATCTGGAAACTGTGCTGTTAGCTCAATGATAGCTGATGATGGAACTGAATACATATGCTGTACAGCAAAGTCTTCAAGCTCTTGGAGATGCATTTATGATCACGTAGATATATATAAGGCCTACACGCAGTAGACCTTTTCTTTTTATAGATATTCTTTGATTTTGTTGATTGAATCGATAAATGCGACAGGTGTAAATTCTTTTAAATCTTCCATATCGCGGAAACCATATGTACATAAGATATAATCAAGTCCTGAGTTGATTGCAGTGGCAGCATCTACATCAGAATCGCCAACATATAAAACTGACGATTTATCTTTTATATCTAATGCTTCAAGAGCTAGATTGATTGGCTCTGGATCAGGCTTTCTTTTGTGACTTCCATCATCACCGATAACAATATTTATATATGGCTTAAAGAAATCATCTAGTAATGAGTTGCTGGCTGTTTGCCCCTTGTTGGTAACGATTGCCATTTTGATACCCATTTCAGATAGTTCTTTAGTAGTTTCTAGGATGCCATCATATGGCTTTGTTTTGATGCGATTGTGATTGTTGTAGTAATCTACAAAGTCAGCGAAAAACTGGTCAAATTTATCGTAATTTTCGCCATCAGGTAATGCTCTTACAACAAGCATTCTAAGCCCGTTGCCAACGAATCGTCTGACGTTTTCAATTGGGTGAGTTGGCAATCCATATTCTGTAAGTGTATGATTAATGGAATCAGTTAAATCCTCAAGTGTGTACAAAAGTGTACCATCTAAGTCAAATAGTATTGTGTCGTATTTCATAGTATTAACCTTTTCTTTTTATTTTCTTCTAATTGTTATATAGCTATTATAGGTATTTGTAAAGGAAAAATATTGAATTATTAGTATGCCTTTGTTATGATTTTTTTACCGGCTAATTTAGGAGGACATGATGGAATTTTATATTAGAGAGGCTGAAATTGCCGATGCCGCTGCCATTTGCGACATCTACGGATACTATGTTGCAAATACTTTTGTTACTTTCACAGAGGTAAATGGCTCGGTTGAGGATTATCAGAAGTCCATTATTGAAACAAAGAAGGATTATCCTTACATCGTTGCTTGCGATTCTGAAGGCAAGGTGATTGGTATGGCTTATGGCGGCAGGGTTCGTCATCATGATGCCTACAAATATTCAGTGGAGACTACTATATATTTAGCACCTGATGTTCCTAAGCAATCTGGAATAGGAAAGGCCTTATATGGTGAGCTTCAGAAGCGTCTTTCTGATATGGGATATAAATTCATGTACGGAGTTATTACAGATGACAATGAGCCTAGCATCAAGTTCCACCAGGCTTTGGGATTTGAAGAGGTAGGTCATTTCACAGATATAGGTTATAAATTTGGAGAATGGAAAGGGATTGTGTGGTATAGAAAACAAATCGGTGATTTGAATGATATGCCTAGCAAATAGTGGTTATGAAAAGAGCGCTTAGATATATATTGGTATCTACATTATCAATATTTTTTACTTTAATTGCAGTCGGCATTATTTACATAGTTGCTGATACACATAGCAGAATACAGGTTCAAGAAGGTGAGACTTATTCTAGTGAGCAGGTTGAGGAGCTTGTTGACGAGGCAAAGGCTGAGGGCCAGAAAAGTGTTCTTGATTCCATCAAAGAATCACTTGAAGAAGGAAACACAATCATTTCGGTTTTGAAGTCTCTATATCCTGAATATATTGTTGTTGCAGCAAATTCCAAATACAACTTTGTCCCAATTAATGATTCACTTCCTAAGAATTCTTTCGATATTAATAATCTTCAAGAGGATGAAAATGGCATTTATTCTTATGTAGTGGACGGCCAGGTTGTTTCTAGAAAAGGAATAGATGTTTCTTCTCATCAGGGTGATATCGATTGGGAGGCAGTTGCTGCCGATGGGGTTGAGTTTGTATTTGTCAGAGCTGTCTACAGAGGATATGGTACAGGCAAAATCGTTGTAGATGAAAAATGTATCGAAAACATCGAAGGCGCCCAGGCAGCAGGCCTTGATGTTGGAGTTTATGTGTTTTCGCAGGCTATTTCCCAGGCGGAAGTATTAGAGGAAGCATCCACTGTTCTTAATCTTTTAGATGGATATACACTTCAGCTTCCAATTGTATTTGACGTAGAAAAGGTAAGCGATAGCGAGGCTAGAACAAATAGCCTTACAGTAGAAGATAGAACAGCACTTACTATTACATTTTTAGAGGCTGTCCAGAATGCAGGATATGATTCAATGATTTATCATAATACTGAAATGGGAGCGATGCTTCTAGATTTTACTCAGCTTACTGATTACAAGAAATGGTTCGCTGGTTATAACAAAGAGTTTTACTGGCCATATGAGTTTGACATATGGCAGTACTCTGAAACTGGTAGTGTAAATGGAATAAATGGAAATGTTGATTTAGATATTTGGCTAGCCCAATAAAAGGCTAGCCAATTTTGTATTATCTTCTGGATTCATAAAGCAAATTCTAATGTATTTTTCACCAAGATAAGGGAATGTGGAACAATCTCTGATCATGAGACCTTGACGAATACATCTGTCAAATAAATCCCCACTTGTAATGCCGTCTTCTAATATTTTTAAAAGCATGAAATTGCCCTGTGGCTTATATGGCTTGAAACGGCTACTTTCATCAAAAAGCTTGAATAAGCGGTCTCTTTCTGATTTTATTAAATCTCTTGTTTCTTGAATGTAATCCTCATCAGTAAACATTAGAGTGCCGGCTATTACAGCGATTGAATTAATTGACCATGGATCTTTACGCTGGTTCATAATCTGCATTAAATCAGAATTAGAACAAATAGCATAGCCTAATCGAAGACCAGGGGCTGCAAAGAACTTGGAAGTTCCTCTCAGTATTGCGATGTTTGTATAGGTTCTGGTAAGGCTGACTGCAGATATTTCTTTTACATTTTCTGCAAATTCCACGTATGTTTCATCTACCATTACAAAAATATCGCTTTCCTTACAGGCATCAAGAATAAGACGCATGTCATGGACGTTGATTGCAGTACCGGTAGGGTTGTTTGGATTGCAAATAATAAGCATATCGATATCTTCTGATAACTTGCTTATAAAATGAGCTGGATCAAGTACGAAATCATTTTCTTCACGAAGAGGATAGTAGATAGTCTTTCCTCCGCATAAAGCGATTTCGCGTTCGTATTCTGAGTATGTTGGTCCCAAAATAAGAGCCTTTTTAGGCTGCTGAATCTGGATGAAAAGGGAAATCAGCTCTGTTGAACCATTTCCTACAATTATGTTTTCAACCTCTGTAGAGCAGTAGTTTGCAATGCACTGACGAAGCTGTACGTAATCTCTGTCAGGGTATGTTGTAATGCAATCGATTTGCTCCTTGATTCCTTCTCTTAATTTAGGAGAAATCCCAAGTGGATTAACATTAGCAGAGAAGCTAATGATGTTTTCTTTTTTAATTCCGTAGATTTGTTCAATTTTTTCTAAATCACTTCCATGGAAGTGGTCTTTGTGTTTAATCATGCCTATCACCTCGTTTTTTATATAGTAGCACCACGTTTAACAAATATCCATCTTTTTGTTTCTATTTCGTTTGAAAACACAACATGTTGTGCTATAATTTGAAAAGAATATGCTAGGATTAGTGGGTGTATACCTAATCCTTGGAATGTAGAGGAAGAATGTTTTGAGAAAAAGAATCTATCGAATATCAGAGGATAAATTCGATGACTTAAAACCAAATATAGAATTTGAAAGAGAACAGATAGAAGAGACATGCTATGTGGGCGATACATTTACTGGCAGTTTCTTCTTTAAGAGTCTTAACAACGTTAAAATCAGGGGTGTAGTCTATTGTACAAATCCATACGTGCAGGTTAGCGACCCTTGGTTTGACAAGGAAAACGTTCGTATCGAATATAAAGTGGACGATTTCAATTACAAATCAGGAGAGGCTCTTTCAGGTGAGTTCATTATTGTAGCGGTAGGAATTGAAAAGCACATTCCTTTTACCATTACATACGCTACTCGACCTTTAATCACTTCTGTTGGGGAAATTCATGATTTAAAGGCTTTTGCAGAGCTTGCTCAAAATCATTTCAGCGAAGCTGTTTCTGTGTTCTATTCAGACCGATTCGCTGAGTTCATTTCTGATTTAGATAAACGCACCAGATTATTATATCGCGGCTTCAAAGCAGCTCCGATTGCTGCTGTTAATGTAGATGAATTCCTTGTTTCTACAGGACTAAAGCCAAAAATGTCCTTTGATGTGCAGGAGAGATGTGACAAATACTACGAGGTAAATGAAAACATTCGTGGTGAAATAGAAATTGTTCGTTCTACGTGGGGCTACATCGATGTAAAAGTTTCATGCGATGCTGATTTTGTGTCAGTTGAAAAAGAACATATTACATCTGACTTTTTCCTTGGCTCTATCTTCAATATGAATTATTACATTCACAAAGATAGAATGCATGAAGGTCTTAATTATGCCAAGATTTCTTTTGATTACAGAGGCATTCATAAGGAAATCACTATTATTGCATCATCTTTAAAAGAGGATGCCACTTTAGATTCTGAAAAGCATAAGAAGGATATGCAGATTCTTAAGGCATGTCGTCTCTACGAAGACTTTAGACTTCGCAAAATCACTACAGGCCAGTGGTGTCAGGAGACACTTTCTGTATTAGATTCCATTTCAGAAGAGGACGATGAAGACAACTTTACTCTTTTGATGAGAGCGTTGGTTTATGTTACAAACAACCAAAAGCAAGAAGCTCTTTGGATTATTCAGGATTTGAAGCGAACTATCGAAGATAAAAGCAGCACACAGTGGGCTTTTCTTCTGTATATTTGCACCCTCATCGAAAGGGAAGAATCATACGTAGATAGGCTTACTGGCAACATAGAGTCTATTTATCTTGAGCATCCTGATGATGTTAGGATTTTCTGGTTTTTGATGTTCCTAAGAAAGGAATACATAAAGAACCCTACTGCAAAGCTCAGGGATATTTCAGACTGGGTATCAAGAGGTTTTGATTCGCCTCTTCTTTACATTGAGGCTTACTACATTTTTGTCCAGGATCCATATTTAATATCATCCTTCGACGAACTTACAATCAAAGTCCTTAATTGGGCGAGAAAGAAAAATGCAATTTCAAAAGATATTGCTATTCAGATGATTCATGTTATTGAATCTGAGAGGACCTACAATCCTAAAGCCCTTCCTATTATCGAAGCCTGCTATGAAATCTATCCTGATTTACAGTTTTTGCTTGCCATTGTTACCTATCTTTTAAAGGCAAACTACATCGAAGAAAAATTCTTCAAGTGGTTTAAAATGGCTATCGAAGCAAACCTTCATGTATCAGGAATTTTTGAGGCATACATGGAAGCTATGCCTACCTATTCTGTAGATAGGTTCCCACAGCTTCTTACTATGTTCTTTAAATACAACAACGATCTTTCTTATGAAAAGAAAGCACTTCTTTATGCCAATATTATTTTGCACAGGGCAGAAGATAGTGATACCTATGATCATTATGAATCAGCTATAGAAACATTTGCACTTGAGCAGCTAAAGCTTGGTCGTTTGGATGATAATCTTGCTGTATGTTATCAGCGTCTCATGGAGCTTGGGATTTTTGATAAAGAGGTTGCAAAGCTTGTTTCAGAGCTGGCATTCAAAAAGAAGCTGGCCGTTATCAATCCGGATATACGTAGAATTTTCTTATATCAGGATGAGTTCAAAACACCTGTGATTGCTAATGTTTCAGATCATAAAGCTTATGTTAACTACATAGGCAGCGAAGGTGTTTTCTTCCTTGAGGATAATGATGGTTATCTGTTTGTAGATGATGAAGCATACTTTAAGGAAGATGTTATAGATGCTACTGCATATTTCAATACCCTTAAGGAATTGGCGCCACAGAGCATGGCTTTTGTTCTTATGGATTTAAACAATCTGGAAGATTCAGAAAGCATCAAAATGTTACTGGATTCTAAGCAGATTTCTTTGGATTATTTGCGTAGCATGTATCCAAAGATTATCAAGGTACTTCGTAAAAACGAAGAGGATGCTTTGATAGAGCGTCATTTTATGCATGAGGCAGATCTGAAATCTCTTAGAGCAGAGGTGATTGCCGATGTTCTTGAGGTGTTTGTCAGCCGTAGCAAATACGAGGAAGCCTACTACATGCTTCAGCACACAAACGGTTCTCAGCTAAGGCCAGAGGTTGCCACAAAGCTGTGTCAATTTATGATAAATCAGGATTCTGAAAAAACAGATGATTTCCTTATCCTGATGACAGCTCATTTGGTACAAAAGGGATTTGTACATGGAGATATGATTAAGTATCTCATCAAATTCTACGTTGGTCCAACAGACGTCATGATGCTGATTTACAACAACGCTTATGAACGCGGTGAAGATGTTGTGGAATTCTCTGAAAGAATTCTTACACAGGTTCTGTATAGGGATTTCCTTTGCGATGGCATAATGGAAGTCTTTGATTCATATGTTGCTAGAAAGAACAACAAAATGATTGTCGAGGCTTTCCTTACATACGAAGCACATAGTTATTTGTCTGAGCACAAGGAAGTACCAGGAGAGATTTTCTCACATATTTACAATAGATATAAAAAGGGCCTTACGGTTAACGAAAGTATGCGAATAGCTCTTCTTAAGTATCTTTGTCTACAGAAAGACCTGGATGAAGATGATATGAGCATGTTGGATATGCTTTTGGCAGATGCCATTTTGCGTAACCAGTACTTTGGATTCTTTGTTAATTGCAATGAGAAACTAAAAATTAAATATCACTTGTATGACAAGCATTTCATAGAAATTGCTACTGATAAAAGAAAATCTGTCGTTATCACATACTCTATCAACGGTCAGGAGCCTCTTGAGGAGGACATGATTGAAATGTACGACGGATTGTACGTAAAGCAGTTTATCCTGTTTTATGGTGACGAGCTTAGATACGAAATCTATTGTGATGAGCTTTCAGAAGATCCTTTAAAGAGCGACACAATAGTTATGAGTGAAGAGCCTGATGTTAAGAATGGCCGATTCGCTCTAATGAATAGTATCAGCCGCCACAACCTATATGAGGAAGCAGGAGAGCTTGCTGCTGACCTTAAGACTTATCAGGGCTTGGATGCTGTTACAAGAGATTTATTTACTATTATTTAATGGTGAAAGAGGATTTATATGGGAAATTCTGAGGGGGCTTATCTTGGCATAGATATTAGTGCCAGAAGCACAGTTCTTAGTATTTATAAATCAAATATGGATGAGCCGGCTACAGTCAGCACGATTCTTGGTGAGGAAAATTATTCCATCCCTACAGTACTTGCTAAGCGATACGGTATGGGACAATGGTTTTTTGGCGATGAAGCTATTAGCAAAAGCCGCACAAAGGAGGCTATGCTTGTAGACGATTTATATACTTTGGCTCTCAAGAATGAGGAAGTTTTTGTTGATGGAGAAAGCTTTCAAGCCAGAGAGCTTATGGTTATATATTTTAATAAGCTTTTTGCTATTCCAGGTCCCATGGCTGCCATGGGGGATATAGAAAAGCTTGTTGTTTGCGTAGATCAGGTAAATCTTGAGGTCATGGAATTGATGAATTATATCATCTCCAGACTATCCATAGATTCCAATAGGCTTATGCTTATCGACCGCAACGAATGCTTTTACTTTTATGCATTATCACAGAGGCCAGAGTTGTTTTTATATAGCGTAGCCCTTTTTGATTACAGCGGTTCAAACATGATTTCGTGTGTGCTGAATCGTAATCAAAGCACTCGTCCTCAGATGATTACACTTGATGTAGTTAATCATGGAGAGATTACCGACAATCGAGATGAAAAGTTTGATGAGATAATAGCTGACACTTTTGGAAGTACTTTGTTTTCATCAGTTTATCTTGTTGGGGACGGCTTTGATGGCGAGTGGATGAAGGTCAGCCTTGCTAGACTTTGCAAGGGCCGTAAGGTGTTCATGGGAAAGAACCTTTATTCAAAGGGCGCATGTTATGCAGGCTACACCAAGGATGGCAAACGCGACTGGCCTTTCATTTACATTGGCGACAACGATTTAAAGCTTAATCTTTCAATAAAGATTTTAGAAAATAATGTTATGAAATTTTTCACCCTTATCGATGCCGGACAAAGCTGGTACGATGCAAAGGGAGAGTGTGAAGTAATTCTGGATGGTGAGCCAGAGCTTGAATTCTACATCCAAAGGCCAGAATCAAGGGAAGCTCACACAGAGGTTCTTGAATTAACAGATATGCCAAAACGAGAAAACAGAACCACTCGTCTTCGAATAGAAGCAAGTCCTATTTCTGATGTGGCTGTATCTATCGTAATTACGGATTTAGGATTCGGAGAAATTTCTCCATCCTCTGGCAAAAGCTGGGAACACACTATTTCAATTAAGTAGGTAGTTTATGAGTACATTGATTTATTGCAAAAATTCAATAGCAGCTACACCTTATTACATAGAAGAAGTGTCTTTGAATGTATATTCTCTTGAGGAGCTTAGCTATTACATGCTAAATAATGTTTATTTGCTTTCTACTAAGCTGATGAACACGGAGCTTTGTAATTGGATTGGCAGAGAGCTTAAATTTCCTAAGCTTGCTAGCGAGCTTCAGTCAATGGTGCAAAACAATTCGCCTTTGCATATTTTTGTAGGCCATATTTTAAGCGCCAATGGATACGCTTCCAACAAAGAGATTAAGGATGCACTTTCTATTATTTCAACCTTTGAAAACAAATCGGAGGCCGAAAGACGTAAGCTTAGAGCTGATAGACTAATGCTTGGCAACAAGCTTGTAGATGCCATCTATGAATACGAGACTCTACTTGCTGAGGATGTTGCAAAGACAATGCCTCGTACAGTAGAAGGAGATGTTTATCACAATTTAGGATGTGCTTTTGCAAAGCTTTTCTTTTTTGATGAGGCCAGCAAATGCTTTGATGAAGGCTACAAACGTAATCAAAAGAAGCAGACTCTTTATTGTCTTTTATACGCAGCTCGCTGTGGCAAGGATAAGCTTGGATTTGAGGAGTATGTTGCTAAATATCAAGTCCCTAGAAGCGATGTAGAGGAAGTTTTGCAGATTGTTTCCAGGTCCACAATAAAAGAAGATATTGTTGGTTTTGATAGCGCTATAAATGATTTGCTTTATGGTGAATCGTCCCAGGTATCAAAGGAAACAATCCAAAATGTTATCAATAATTGGAAAGAAGAATATATAAAAATCTGCAGGATTTAATTAATATCCTAAAGGGAGAAATGTATGGGATTTTTTTCAAGTAGAAAAAAGAAAAAAGAACTTAGAGCAGCTAAAATTGATGATGCTTTTAACAGAGTTTATTCCCAAATCGAAGGAATCGATAGTTGGGAAGAAGATCCAAAGAAGCTTGAACATTATATTTTGGATTCCTGCGAGCAGATTATTGCATCCACTAAGGCTATGGAACGCCAAAAAATGGAGTATCGAATTGTTACTCGTTATCTTAATGATATAAAGGCTATAGAGAATCTGCCAAAGGAAAAAGCAAAGGAGCTTCGTAATACTGCGTCACGTATATGCGAATTGGAAAACAATCTTGTTAATGCAAGATCAATCCAGAGAAACATTACAGATGAACAATACGAAGTGATTTCTGATGATGAGGCTGATATGCCTGAAATCATTAATCGATTTGCATCAGACGAAATATATCAGGCAAAGCTTAAGCGAAATCTTGCCTATCTTGAAGGTGAAAAAAGTCGATGGGAAATCGAAAGAGAAGAGCTTCAGGGGCAGATTAAACTCTTTAGAAAGATGGCCGTTGCCATTCTTGCATCCTTTATGACGCTGCTTATTTTATTGCTTGCTATGTACAATGCAGCTCAGGCAGATATTTCTATCTGGGTGTTTATAGTTTTATTTATCTGCGCTGTTAGCGGATTTATTGTTTTTGTTCGTCAGAATACAATTGCCAGAGAAAACAAAGTTGCCATTGTTCATTTGAATCAGGCTATTAGTATGCTCAACGTAGAAAGAATGAAATACGTTAATGTGACCAATTCAGTTGAGTATTCAAAAGATAGATATTTTGTCAAAACTTCGGCCGAGCTTCAATACGTTTGGGAACAGTATCAAGATAAGCTTAGAGACCAGCAAAGATATATTCAAAACAATGAGGATCTTGAGTTTTACAATTCTAAATTGGAGAGAATTTTAGGTGAAATCGGACTTGCTGATGATAAGATCTGGTTGAATCAGGTAAATGCCCTTGTTGATAGACAGGATATGTCAGAATGCAGACATAGACTTGTTATGCGAAGAAAGAAGATTAGGGATAGATTAGATGATCATCGTAGGATTGTTCAAGAAGAAAGAGATGAAATAGATAGGCTCATGATTAACCATGAGCACTATCTACCTGAGATTCAGGAAATCATCAAATCAGTTGATAAGCTATGTGGCACAAGCTCAAGCAGTGCCAGAAAGAATGCTTAATATTATTCTAAAATGAAGTCCATATAAACTGGATTGTGGTCTGAATACGCAAAGCCTGTATCTAATACATTTGAGTATTCAACCTTAACATTTGAAGAAACAATGAAACCATCGATTGTTAATACGAAGGAATCCTCGGTGTATGGTGTGTCGGCGTTTCTACATGATGGAACAGGATTTGCTTCATCAAGTGGTCCTACTACACTAAAGTCATCAGATAATAAATCTTCTGGGAATGGCTGGGCCCAATTAGCTTCGCTAGTTGTTCCAAAGTATGCAGATGAATCACCAAGCATATCTTTGTTCATATCGCCACCGGCAATAACGTAATTGCCAGCCTCAACCTCAGCGGTCATATCTTCGTTGAGCATGACAACCTGGTTTTCAGCAGTTGATGGATCTGTAGTGTATGCAGACAAATGAACATTGTATAAAACAAGCTGTTTGCCATTATCAAGATTAATATAGTTTTTGCAATAGCATCTATCCAGGTCGATGAACTTTGATAAGCCTTCTTCGATTGGAAGAGAGCGACGGATAGAGCTTGTTATTGTGGCTGGTGAAACTGTTAAAAGTCCAGCTTTTGACTTACCGTGAGGCTGAGTAAAAGGATACATCAAGAATGGACTATCATAATTTTGCGCGAAAGTGTAGTTTACATCACTTATATCAGCATCAGCTAAATCTGAAATGATAAGTTCTTTCTGATCTACGTGATAACTTCTTGTAGAATCGATATCAACTTCTTGGAAAAGCATTAAATCTGGGTCCAAAGACATAACGCTATTTACTGAGCCATTGATGTTATCGTACACAGCTTCTTTTGAGTATGCCCATGACTCTGTGCCGCCATCCATGAAGAATGAATAGTCTGCAGAGTATGCACCAAATCCAAGATTTGCAGATGATATTCGATAGGTTTCTCCGATTGAAAGAGTATCTGTAGATGTTGAACCTTCGATTTCGAGTTCTAGATTATCGTCTAAACGATAATACGAAGCGAATACATAAACTACATATCCGACAAGTAAAAGAACGATGATTAGTAGAATAATAAGAATGGTTTTTAAAACTTTTTTTGCCATATATTCTTTCCTTTCAGATGTTTAAAAATTCATTAATAATATATCATAAAAGCTTGTTAGAATTCTAAAATTCATAATATATTAAAATAATTTTAAGGAGTTAGACATGATTTTTCAAATTAAAGAGTCAAGAGAGTACAGACTGAATTTATATTACATAATAGCTCAGGGTCTATACTGGATGATGGTATGCTGTACAATCAGCATGGGCTCAGCTTATTTATCTAACAGAGGTTATTCCACAGTTGGAATAGGTGCTTTATTTGCTATCGCTTTTTTAGTAGCTACAGTGTTACAACAGGTTGTTTCATATCTGACAGATAAAGCTGCTAGCTTTGATGTGGTAGATGTTTTAGCTTTGCTTGGTGCTGTTGTTACATTGGATTTATTCTTTGCTATAGGAACAAATTCTAAGGGCTTTGGAACTAGCTTCACATTCTTTATTGGAGCTATGGTTGCCACAGTAATACAGCCATTTTTAAATGCGCTTAATTTCCATATTGAAAAATACAATGTGAAAATGAACTTTGGAGTTGCCAGAGCAAGCGGGTCTTTCTTCTTTTTTATAATGAGTTTGCTTGTTGGAAATTTCATGACTCTTACATCTGAAAGAGCAGTAACTATTCTTGGATTTATTGTTTCTGCAGCCTTTGTTGTTGTAATCATTCTTATATATAGAGAATTAAAGAATTCGGGAATTGAAATTAATGAAGATTATGATCCGTTTTCCGAAGAATCAAAATCGGATAGTTTCAGTTTAGAATCAGTAAAGAAGTTTATTAGTAAATATGAGATGTTTTTCGTTTTTTTAATTGGTGTTGTTTGCTTTTATTTTGGACATGTTTTGATAAACAATTTCTTATATCAAATCACCGTCAATGTTGGAGGAAACGAGGCCAGCAACGGAGGGCTCCTAGCACTACAGGCAATCGTTGAGCTTCCTGCTATGATTTTCTTTAATCAGCTTAAGGATAAATTTGGCACCAAAAAGCTTCTTAGTGTTTCTGCGATATTTTATTTTGTTAAAATCCTTGTTACAACCTTGGCAACATCTGTTGGATTTTTATATTTCAGTATGTTATTCCAGGCTTTGGCTTTTGCGATTTTCATTCCAGCATCTGTTCATTTTGTAGATGAAATCATGAATAAGCAGGATGCTGTTAAGGGACAGGCTTTTGTAACTATAGCTATGACATTTAGTAATTTACTTTCAAGCTTGCTTGGTGGTGTATTAATTAGAATTATTGGTGTAACACCTGCTTTATGGTTTGGTACAATCATCACTTTTGCAGGAGTGGTAATAGCTATATTCGGTTTAGCAAAAATCTGCGAAAATAATTAAATAAAAGATAGATTTTTTTGGTACAAATTGCTAAAATAATTATATACAATTATTTTAAAGGATTGATATGGCTAAGTATAATATTGGTGGATACATCTTCGATGATGAGAATAAAGCAAAAAAAGCCGCCAAAGAGCTTAAGGCAGTTGAGTATATCTTGGGGCAGATCAAAGACAGCGATGAGAATGCTGTGCTCACTGTATATAAAAAGCTTTTGAATCAGCGAATGTTTTCCACTGAAATCGGTATGAGTTTTCTAGCTCAGCTTAGGCAGAATCTTTTAGATTCAGAGGTTTTTACGCCGGAGGATATTCCTCCTGTTTATTCTTTAGAAGAACCCCCTAAAGACGTGACACCAGAAGAAAAAACAGAAGATACAAATTCATCTTCTGATGAAGAAGTATCTAAAGCTAAGAAGGAAAAAGCCGATAAAAAAGTTGTGGCTAAAGTCACAAGTGATTCTTCAGAAATCAAAAGACTAAAAGCTATCAACAAAGTCCTATTAATTTTTTGCATTGCATTGTTGCTTTGCGTTTTGGGAATGTTTTATGTGAGTACCACAATAAACAGCCCGACCATACTCGATTACGAAGAAAAGCTAATCGACAAGTATTCTTCTTGGGAGCAGGATCTTACCGAAAGAGAAGAAGCAATCAGGGAGAAGGAACAGGAACAACAATAATATTATTTCAAGGATTGGGGTTGGTGTTATGTCTAAAAACAAAATTCTTGTGGCTGATGATGAAAGCCGAATGAGAAAACTTATCAAGGATTATTTGGTAAGAGAGGATTACGAGGTCATAGAGGCCGAAAATGGTGAACAGGCTCTCGATATGTTCTATATGGACAGCGAGATATCACTTATCATTTTGGATGTTATGATGCCAAAAGTTGATGGGTTTGCCGTTTTGAAAGAAATCAGAGAGACTTCTTCTATACCTGTTCTTATGCTTACAGCTAAGGGCGAGGAAAATGATGTTCTTAATGGTTTTGAGCTTGGTGCTGATGAGTACATTAACAAGCCATTTTCTCCAAAGATTCTTATGGCCAGAGTTAATGCAGTTCTTAGAAGAAGCACAGATGATTCAATCGGCAAGAAGGTTGTTGAAGCTGGTGGCATTCAGTTAGATGTTGATGCCCATGTAGCAACTAACGATGGTACTCCTGTAGAGCTTTCTGTTAAGGAATTCGAGTTGCTTTATTACTTCATCAATAATGAAGGAATCGCTCTTTCAAGAGAAAAGATTCTCAATCATGTTTGGGACTATGATTACTTTGGAGATGCTAGAACAATCGATACTCACGTTAAAAAGCTTCGTAGTAAGTTAGACGATAAGGGAAACTACATCAAGACTATTTGGGGCATGGGGTATAAATTTGAAGTCGACGCAAAGGTCTAATAAAATTAATCGCCAAATTGTAGGATTGATAGTTGCAATCATACTTGGTTCACTTGTTATTGTTAGTATTCTATCATCCTGCTTTTTAGGCGATTATTATGTTTTAACAAAGAGACATGATATGGTAGAACTCTACGATATCATGTCTAATAAGTGTAATGAGGGTGTTTTATACGGACAAGATTATGAAGCAGAAATAGCAGCCTTATTTGATAGGTTTTCTGTAAATTGCGTTGTTACAGGCGCTAGCGGAGAGCCTTTAATTTCGTCTAATACTAATTCTGAGATTTTATTGAATCAACTCAATTATTCAATGTTTTCAAACGATGAATCTGTAGATGTCATTAACAAGAATGATAATTACGAGATTTTTAAGCAGGCTTTTCCAGGTTCAGAGGATGATTATCTTGTTCTATTAGGATTGCTCCCTGATGGTAGTATCGTTTTTATTAGAGCTACTTTATCTGCAATGGAGCATACCAGTTCAATCACAAACAAGTTTTTCCTATATATGGTTATGATTGCGATTCTTATGACTACAGTATTTAGTCATTTTGCGATTGCAAAATTTACTCAGCCATTATTTAACATAATTGATATAACGAAGCGTATTTCAAACTTCGATTTCGAAGCAAAGTACACGCCTCAGGTTATATATAATGAGATGGATGATTTGGGTGAGCATGTTAATGAAATGTCTACTACATTAAAACGTGCAATTAGCCAGCTTCGTACTGCTAATGAAAGCCTGAAACACGATCTTGAAGTTCGTGAAGAAAATGAAAACATGCGAAAAGAATTCGTATCAAATGTTTCACACGAGCTTAAAACACCAATTGCCCTTATCCAAGGCTATGCCGAGGGTCTGCAGGAGGGCATTATGGAGGATGAGAACAGCCGTCAGATTTATCTTGATATCATCATTGATGAAGCAAACAAGATGAACCGTTTGGTTAGAGAAATGCTCATTCTTAATCAGCTTGAAGCTGGTCAGATGAATATGGATATGGTTGATTTTGACGTGACAGAAATGATTGATAGTGTTGTTGATAGCAATAAAATCAATTTCGAAGCACAGAATATTACCTATTCATTTATCAACAAAGAACCTTGCGTGGTTCATGCAGACGAATTCTTAGTGGAGCAGGTTATTACTAACTTTATTAGTAACGCAATTCACTATGTATTAAATGAAAACATCATTAATGTAAGATATGATTTTGTTAAAAAAGGCAAAGTTCGAATTAGTGTATTCAATTCCGGAAATAACATTGCCAAGAAGGACATCAAGCACATTTGGGAGAAGTTTTACAAAGCTGATAAGGCTAGAAGCCGTGAATATGGCGGCAGTGGTATCGGCTTGTCCGTTGTTAAAGCTACAATGGATTTGATGCATGAAAAATTTGGTGTTGAAAACTTGCCAAATGGAGTTGAATTTTGGTTTGAGTTAACTTTGACAAAAGACACAAAAATCAAACAAAATTCATAGAATTTTCTGATTTTTTGTGTTGAACAATACACATATTAATGCTAACATACCATTAATGATTAGTTTATTCTTCTAGGAGATAGCATGAAAATTAAAAGATTTTTCCTTTTGATTTCGGTTATGTGTTTTTCTCTACTTTTCACCGCTTGTGGTGAACCTTTGTACACTATGACAGAGGAAGAAGAGGCGGTAATCACAGCTTATGCCTCGAAAACTGTTTCAAAATTCAATAAAAATCAGACAACAGGAATTGCCAATGCCCGCGTAAAAGCTGGCGAACTGGATGATGAATATGAGCCTGATGAAGCTGATTCAGAGGAAACAGAAGAGGTAATTGACGAGGAAAATACAGAAGTCGAATATGATCCAGAAACTGGCGAACCTATAGTTACAGATGAGACTGAAGAAGGCACTACCGAAGAAGGTTCTGAAGATGCAGGATATTCTATGACTGATGCAATTGAGATACCGGGTGTAGAATTTACTTGCTCTGAGTTTGATGTGACTTCCGATTACAAAACAAACAATTTTGTTCTACAACAGGTTTCTGGCAAAAAATACGTAGTACTTTCTATTGAAGCGAAAAATACATCAGATTCATCTGTTAATTTTTCAAATTATACAGGAAGAACATACAATTTATCATTGAATGGTGGAGCAAAAGCAAGTACCCAGTACACACCATTGTCAAATGATTTAGCTAACTATGATGGCATACTGGCAGCTGGAGAATCAAAATCATTTATTTTGGTCTTTCTATTCAGCGATTCGTCAGTAGAAAATATATCCTCACTTGAATTATTCATTACAAGTGATGGCACAACAAGAGGGACAACCATATAAATCATATAATTGATTTAAATGAGAGGAGATTTGCATGGATACTAATATTTTATTAGAGTCGGGCACTAACGAGCTCGAAGTACTTGAATTTAAGGTTGGCAAAAATTTCTATGGAATTAACGTTGCCAAGATTAGGGAGATTTTGTTATATCAACCAGTAACACCTCTACCTAATGCGCATCCTTCTATAGAAGGTATCTTCATGCCAAGAGATATTATGATTTCTGTCATTTCTCTTCGCAAGTGCTTGAATATTACAGATGAAGCTGATACAGACGGCTTATTCATCATTACAAACTTCAACAGTTTGAATACAGCTTTCCACGTTGATGAGGTTCTTGGAATTCATCGTGTTTCTTGGGAAGACATCATCAAGCCTGATGCAACTATCAGTTCTGATGAATCTGGAGTTTCAACAGGTGTTATTAAGTTAGAAGACAGACTCGTTGTTATTCTTGATTTCGAGAAGATTGTTACAGATATTAATCCTGAGACTGGTCTTAAGGTTTCAGAAATGGATGATTACGAGACAAAAGATCGTAGTAAATCACCTATTTTACTTTGTGAGGATTCACCACTTCTTTCAAAGCTTATTGTTGAGTGCTTGAAGAAGGCTGGTTACACTAACCTTATCGTTAATATGAACGGTCAGGAAGGTTGGGACAAGCTTGTTGAGTTCCACAAGAGAGGTACAGTTCTTAACGACGTACATCTTATTATCACTGATATCGAGATGCCTCTTATGGATGGTCACAGACTTTGCAAGCTCGTTAAAGAAAATGACACCATGAAGAACATTCCACTTATTATTTTCTCATCACTTATTAACGACGAGATTAGACGTAAGGGCGAAAGCCTTGGTGCCGATGCTCAGCTTACAAAGCCTGAAATTGGTAAGCTTATTTCAGTTGTTGATGAGCTTGTTGCTAAATACGAAGTCGCTCGTAAAGGCAATTAAAATTTTTAAAACTGAGGGGTGTGCTTTGCATACCCCTTAATTAAATTTAAGGGAGGACATGTAGATGTCTCAGTCAGAGGACTACTTAGATGGACTACTGAATTCAATAAATAAGGCTAAGACTGATGCTATGCAGGTCCAGGAGAATGCTATGAAGAAGCAACAGCAGGTTGTTGAGAGCCGCAAGGCTGTTGCTCCTGATGAGGATTTTCTTACTGCAACAGGAATTGATTCTTCTCAGGCACAGACTAAGACTTCCCATCCATACCTCAGAAAGGTTCTTTCCGAGGAGGATTTTTTGCGCCAATTTGAAGAAGAATTGGATACTGATGATGTAGATTTATTTATTAGTAATTTTGAACAGGAAATCGACGAAGAAGAGCGCATTTTCCAGGAAACAGGTGAATTGCCTGATTCTGAAGGTGTTGTAAATTCTCTTCTTAATAATATTAAAAGTGTTGTCAATAAAGCACAGGATGAACTGGATGAACCAGAACCAGTTGCCCAAGACGAAGGCGAATCTGAAATGGATTCTCAGGAAGAAATGGCTTCAGAAGATTTTGAGTCGTTAGAGCCTGATACAGAAGAAGCTGAGGATGATTCTGATGAGCTTAGCTTAAAGGATATTCTTGAAGATGATGAACCTCAGATTGATTTAGCTGCAGATGATTCACCTATAGAGATACCAGATGATGGAGAAATAGATTTATCCAACTTTATTGAAGAGCCTGAGGATGCTCCTTTAGATGAGGAAAGGCCTGCAGATTCTGATGATTCAGATGATTTTGGTTTGTCATTAGATGATATTATCGAGGATTCAGGAGAGGAAGAACCACTTGATGATTCCCTCAAAGAATTTCTTCCTGATGAGATGGATGCTTTAGATGAAGCTCAGTACGGTGATGGAGACGAGCCTGATTTATCAGGGGATGGCGATTTGGATCTCGAAAACCTTCTTGAAGGTGACGATGAGGACCTTCTTGATATTCAATCACTTTTAAGTGGTGATGAAGAAGGTGCTGGAGAAGCTGCAGACATTGATGAATCAGCCGAGGAAGCTGAGCCGGAAGAAGAGGAAGAAGAAGGCAAAGGAAAAGGTAAAAAGAAAAAGAAGAAAAAAGCTAAAAAGGAAAAAGGAGAAAAGGGAGAGAAAGAACCTAATCCTATTATCCAAAAGCTTTTACTTATACTTTTTGGACCTCCTGATGAGGATGAGCTTGCAGAGGAAGCGGCAAAGAATACCACTGTTGAGATTACCTATGATGAAGATGGAAATCCAATAGTTCCAGAGCCTGAGGAAGATCCAAAGGAAAAGAAAAAACGACTTAAAGAAGAAAAGAAAGCTGCAAAAGAAGCGGCCAAAAAAGAGAAGGAAGCTGCCAAGAAAGAAAAGGCTAAGGAGAAGAAACCGAAGGAACCAAAGCCTAAAAAAGAAAAGAAACCAAAGGAACCTGATAATTCTCCTAAAATTCCTATTTCCATTATTGCCACATTTTTGGTATTATCTATATCAATAATTGGTGTAGTAATGGTTGGGATGACCTTTACAGGTCTTAAGCGTCATATGGCACAGGCTAATGAATTGTTCGAAGCGGGCGATTATATAGCAGCATATGAAAAGCTTAATGGTTTTGATTTATCTGATGAGGATGTTGCCTTACTCAGAAATCAAGCAAGAACTCTTGCTGATTTGCAGCTTTGTCAGCAGCAATACGAAGCATTCATTCAGTATGAGCAGTACAATTATGCATTGGATTCTTTAATTATTGGTGTTGGAAGATACGAAAAATATAAGGATGATGCTGCAGAATATGGTATTGCCGACCAATATGATGCATATGGTACTACTTTAATTTCTGAACTGTCCGAGACTTTCGGATTATCAGAAGAGGAAGCCTTAGCTATATATAATCAGCCAAACCGTCATTACTATACAATAGAACTTAGAAAGGTGCTGAGAAGCTTAGGTTTACCAGATTTATGATTGCAATACTAGATTACGATGCAGGAAATATTAAAAGTGTAGAAAAAGCATTTAAAATCCTTGGTAAGGAAACTGTCCTTACCAGGGATTTTAGTGTAATTAAAAAAGCCGACCATGTGGTGTTACCAGGGGTCGGCTCTTTTGCTGATGCTATGAACCATCTTAAAAAATACGAACTTGATAAAGCTATAAAAGAATATGTTGCCAGCGGCAAGCCATTTCTTGGTATTTGCCTGGGCTTACAGCTTTTGTTTGATTCAAGCGAAGAATCTCCAGGGGTTGAGGGACTTCATTTGCTTAATGGAGAGGTTGTACGTATTCCTGATGGACCAGGCTTAAAGGTTCCACACATTGGCTGGAATTCTTTGGATTATCCAAATCAGGGACGTTTGTTTAATGGTATAGATGAGGGTTCATTTGTATACTTTGTTCATTCGTATTATTTGAAAGCAAAGGATGACTCTATTGTTACAGCTACAACTGAATATGGTTGTCATATTCATGCTTCTGTTGAGAAAGACAATATATTTGCTTGTCAGTTCCATCCAGAAAAGTCATCATCTGTAGGACTTCAGATTTTGAAGAACTTTGCAGAGATTTAATCATGTTGCTAGTTGTTTGTTATATAGGAGAATTGTTATGTTTACAAAGCGTATTATCCCATGTTTGGATGTCAAAGATGGAAGAGTCGTTAAGGGTGTTAATTTCGTTGATTTAAGAGATGCTGGGGACCCTGTAGAAATCGCAGCAGCTTACGATAAAGCAGGAGCGGATGAAGTAGTATTTCTTGATATCACCGCATCTTCAGATGGTAGAAATACTGTTGTTGATATGGTTCGTCGTGTTGCAGAACAGGTTTTTATACCTTTTACTGTTGGCGGTGGTATTCGTACTGTAGATGATTTCAAAGCTCTTTTACGTGAGGGAGCAGATAAAATCTCTGTTAATTCTGCTGCAATTGACAATCCTCGTCTTATTTCAGACGCTGCTGATAAATTTGGCAGCCAATGTGTCGTTGTTGCTATTGATGCAAAGAAGCGTCTTGATGGAGGCTTTAACATTTATAAGCACGGCGGTAGATTAGATTGCGGCATAGATGCAGTAGAATGGGCTATTAAGTGCGAAAAGCTTGGAGCGGGCGAGATTCTTCTTACTTCTATGGATTGTGATGGTACAAAAGCGGGATTTGATTTGGAACTTACTAAGGCTGTTTCTGATGCTGTAAATATTCCTGTCATTGCATCAGGTGGCGCTGGCAATATGGAGCACTTCAAGGATGCTCTTACAATTGGTGGTGCTGACGCGGCTCTTGCGGCATCTTTATTCCATTATAAGGAACTGGAAATCGTTGATTTAAAGAAATATCTTAGGAATCAGGGGGTTTCTGTAAGATTATAAAAAAGATGGGATATGTTTTAACAAAAGTTTCACATGTCCCTGTTATTATGTTAGTAAGTATAAATGTAAGTAAGAGACAAAACAGTAGAACAAGGATGTTCATGTTTTATTTTCAAAGGAGTGATGTTTATGTCTTTAACTATTAATTCATTTGGAAACAATTCTATATATTCATTGTTTGGAGGTAACAATTCTTCGGGCATTAATTCAATGTTTGGAGGATTAGAAGGCTCTCTAACAAGCTTATCTCAGATTAAATCAGGTTCATATGGAAAGCTAGTTAAGTCGTATTATTCAAAGTACGATAATGATGGAAATTTAAAGTCTGACACATCTAAAAAGTCAAAGATTGCAGACTCTAATTTGAGTGAGATTAGAAATGATTCGTCAGATTTGAGCAAAGCTACAGATAAGCTTTTAGCTAAAGGCAAGAATTCAATCTGGAACGAAGTTGAATCTACTGATGAAGAAGGCAATGTTACAAAGGACTATGACAAAGATAAGATTTATAGCGCTATTAAAGGTTTTGCAGATGCATATAATGAGCTTGTAGATAGTGGCCAGAAGTCAGAGAGTACTGGAATTCTTTCTCAGGTTGCAGCGATGGTTACAACTTCAGCTAAGACAGCCCAGACCCTTGGAAAGGCTGGAATTACCATAGATAATAAGAATCATCTTAATGTTGATGAAGATTTCCTAAAGAATAAAGCTAATATGACTTATGTAAAGGATTTGTTTAATGGAACTGGTAGCTATGCTTATCAGGTAGCCACCAAGTCATCAATGGCTAATTCCTATGCAGGCAATGAACTTGCTAGTATTACTGGCCGTAAGTCATATACCAATAGCGGAGATTATTCATTATCTGCTGATGATATGATAAGTAAATTCAATACAACAACCTAATTAATAGTAAACAAAAGCTGGTCCTTAAGGGCCAGCTTTTTTATGTCTTTATTTACGGCGGTCAATGCCATTTTCTTTGTAATATCTATTTTTGTCTTCGTACATATGCTTGTCTGCTTTATGCTCCAGATCCTCTATAGATGCATCTAGTGAATCTACATAAGCTGCATATCCTACTGAAAGTGAAAGCTTATCTACTAATAAACCTCTCCATTGGGCCGCTTTCGCTTTTATATCGTTTACTATCTGCCCAGGATTGTTAGTGTGTAGTATTGCCAAGAATTCATCGCCACCGGTTCTGTAGGTCTTACCAAAGGAGCCTATAGTTGATTGCAAGCAATCTGCGGCGCCCTTTATTAATTCGTCACCAGCTGCATGTCCGATTGTGTCATTTGCTTTCTTTAGGCCATTAACATCTACTGAGAAGATAACAAAGTCTTCAGGCAGGCCTTCTTTTTTATATACTTCTACGTCATCGTCATAGCAACGTCTGTTGAACAGCCTTGTAAGCTCATCAGTTAAGGAAATGTTTATCAGATGCTCCTCACGGCGTTTCTCTTCTTCGATATTTCGTGTAGTGAAAATAACGATATTAGGTATTCCATCTGGAGTTTCATCAACGGCAATATACTGAGCTCTAAACCAACCATATGTAGCATTGATGAAATCGCTTGATAAAATCTTTTTATTTGTTAGTCTTGCTCGAACTGTGGTGATATCCGTAAACTTCCAAAAGTCATCTACTTGCTCAGGCACAACAAATTTTCTAATAGATTGGGTCATTTTTGTGTGATTCTGATTTGGCATTTCTATTTTGTGCTCAACCTTGTTTTCATCACGCAGTGAAATTTCCGTAGAGTTAATAAAGTTTATAAGATTAACGTTATTATAAATTTCAGCCATTGAGCGAAGAGTTTTCATTTGCTCTTGCATATCTTTTTCGTGATCACGTATTTCCAGAAATTTCTCCATCAGCTGCTTCATATAGTTTATAGATACTTCGAGTATTACGTATCCAACAATAAACATAAGTATTGCTTCTATAGTGTATCCAGTTATGCTGCCTCTGAATTCCATTTTTGGACTTATGTTTCCAGCTTTTCTAGCTGCATAGAAAGGGGCAGTTTCATATGCTGCAAGGATCATCATCATATAATTAAATAGTGATGAAAACATATATATTGTTTTATTTACATATAATATGCTTAATAAAGGGACCAAAAACCATGTAATCTTGATTGCAAAATGGGAGTAATTCAAAAAAAACAATAATATATCTAGTGAAACCAATGCAAAAATTGCTGTATTTTTAGAATCTGGAAATTTGTACATAGCAAAACGGTGTATTGCAGCAAGTAGTAGAATGATTCCAGATAAAAATAGACAGTCGAAATAATCTATGCTATGAATTATGCCCAGTGCAATAGGGATGGCCATAAGAGGGCCTATAGATATTCCAATCCATAGACATTTATTTATATAGTCATTTATTTTTCTATAATTTTTTTGCTTAAAGTCTTCATAACTTGTTACGTTCTTCATTACATACTCCTCATAATCATGTATATAAAGCTTAATCCATTTGTTTGAAAAAGTTGTGAATATAAATGGAAATAACAAACAAAATATGGTGGACTTTGAGATGTTGTTCGGTTATAATTTTTGCGGAAAATGTATTAAAGGAGGAACCCATGGTAGTAAAATCTTTAGCAAGAGAATTATCAGAAACCACGTATCCAGGCAGAGGCATTGTCATTGGCCGTTCAGAAGACGGAACCAAGGCTGTCTCTGCTTATTTTATTATGGGGCGTTCTGAAAATTCCAGAAACAGAGTATTCGTAGAGGACGGTGAGGGCATTCGCACACAGGCTTTCGATCCTTCAAAGCTTACAGACCCTTCACTTATTATCTATGCACCAGTGCGAGTGCTCGGAAATGATACCATTGTTACAAACGGAGACCAGACAGACACTATTTACGACGAAATGAAGAAAGGCAAGACATTTGAACAAGCACTTCGCCTTCGTGAGTTCGAGCCAGATGGCCCTAATTTCACTCCTCGTATTTCAGGTCTTATTCACATCGAAAATGGTGAATTCAATTATTTAATGTCAATTCTTAAATCAAACATGGGCGATAGCGATTCATGTAACAGATACACTTTTGATTATTCTAATCCTAAGGCTGGTTCAGGCCGATTTATTCACACATATATGAATGATGGCAATCCACTTCCTTCATATGAGGGAGAGCCAACCCCAATTGAAATAAAGGGAAACATCGATGAGTTTACATCAGTTATTTGGGAGAACCTTAATGAAGATAACAAGGTTTCACTTTTTGTACGCTACATCGATATCGCTAGTGGTGCCGTAGAAACTCGTATCGTAAACAAGAATAAATAATTTTGTATTTTGGAGGATTTTGTAATGAAAGAATTGGAATTAAAGTATGGTTGTAACCCTAATCAGAAGCCTTCACGAATCTATATGGAAGATGGGGATCTTCCAATTGAGGTTCTTTCTGGTAAGCCTGGTTATATTAATTTTTTAGATGCCTTTAATGGTTGGCAGTTAGTTTCCGAGCTTAAGAAGGCTACTGGTCTTGCAGCTGCTACATCATTCAAGCATGTTTCACCAGCAGGCGCTGCTGTGGGTCTTCCTCTTTCAGACGTAGAGCGCAAGATTTACTGGTGTGATGATTTAGATATGGAATTTACTCCACTTGCAAATGCATATGCTAGAGCAAGAGGTGCAGATAGAATGTCTTCATTTGGAGATTTCATTTCACTTTCTGATGTTTGCGATGTTGCTACAGCAAAGCTTATTAAGCGAGAGGTTTCTGATGGTGTCATTGCACCTGGTTTCGAGCCAGAAGCTCTCGAGATTCTTAAGGCTAAGAAAAACGGCAACTATGCTGTAATCAAAATTGATCCAAACTACGTTCCAAAGCAGCTTGAGCGTAAGGAAGTATTTGGTATTACATTTGAGCAGGGAAGAAATGAGCTTGTTATTGATGACAATTTCTTTGCTAATATTGTTACAGACAATAAAGAACTTACAGAGCAGGCTAAGATTGATCTTGCCATTGCAATGATTACTCTTAAGTACACACAGTCTAATTCTGTTTGCTACGTAAAGGATGGCCAGGCAATCGGCATTGGTGCTGGCCAGCAGTCACGTATTCACTGTACTCGTCTTGCAGGACAGAAGGCTGATAACTGGTGGCTTCGTCAGTCTCCAAAGGTTCTTAACCTTGATTTTGTTGATGGAATCAAGAGAGCTGATAGAGATAATGCAATCGACCTTTACATTGGTGATGAATTCGAGGATGTAATCGGAGATGATGTATGGCAGAAGACTTTCAAGACAAGACCAAGCGAGTTTACAAGAGCAGAAAAGCGTGCATGGCTTGATAAGATGTCTGATGTAGCACTTGGTAGTGATGCATTCTTCCCATTTGGCGATAATATTGAGCGTGCCCATAAGTCAGGTGTTAAGTATGTAGCTCAGCCTGGCGGCTCTGTTCGTGATGACAATGTTATCGAGACATGTAACAAGTACGGAATGGTTATGTCGTTTACTGGACTTCGTCTATTCCATCATTAATATGGGTTTTTCCCTAAAAAGCTTGAAAAATCAAATAATTCTGATATAATGATTATTGTTATTGAAGAGAGCGACTGAAAGAGAGAGCGTTTTTGCTCTCTCTTTTACTATGTTTGTTCACTTTTAACATGCACAACTGAATAAGGAGGACATTTATGTCAAAACACACCGATTACGAAAAACGTACGGAAGAATTGATAACTCCTATTCTTGATGAGATGGGCTTTGAGCTCTATGACGTTGAATACGTTAAAGAGGGCGCAGATTATTATCTTAGAGCCTACATCGACAAGGAAGGTGGTATCACAATTGATGATTGCGTAGATGTAAGCCGTCGCATGAACGATTTACTTGACGCAGAGCCACAGATTGGTGGAGACGAAGGATATATCTTCGAAGTTAGTTCACCAGGTCTTGGCAGAGTTTTAAAGAAAGATAAGCATTTTGAAAAAGCCATTGGACTTGATGTTGATATTAAGACATACAAGCCGGTTAATGGTGCTAAGGAATTTACTGGAACACTTAAGGCCTTCGATAAGGATACTTTTACAATCGAATTTGAAGATGGCACAGAGGTGTTTAATAGATCAGACGTTGCACAAATCAAATTATCAATAGATTTCTAGTAGAAATAGGAGGAAATAATGGCAGCTAATACAAATGATTTTTGGGATGCTCTTACAGATCTTGCAAAAGAGAAAAATATCAGCATGGACGTGTTAATCGAGACAATCGAGAATTCACTTCTTATTGCATGTAAGAACAATTATGGAAAGGCAGATAATGCTACAGTTGAAATCGACAGAGAGACTGGCGCTTATCATGTATTTCTTGCAAAGACAGTAGTTGATGAGGTTATGGATCCTGTTGAGGAGATTTCACTTGCTGATGCTCAGAACATCAATGGTAAGCACCAGATTGGTGATGTTCTTCACATCGAGGTTAAGTCAAAGGATTTTGGCCGTATCGCAGCTACAGCAGCTAAGAACACAATCACACAGAAAATCCGCGAGGAAGAACGTAAGGTTCTTTACGAGGAGTACTATGAGCTTCAGCACAAGGTTGTTACAGGTGTTGTTACTCGTTTCTCAGGAAGCAATATCCATGTTAACCTTGGTAAGCTTGAGGGATTCCTTGCAGAGTCTGAGCAGGTTAAGGGCGAGTTCTACAAGCCACAGGACCGTATCAAGGTTTATATCGTAGAAGTTAAGACATCAAACAAGGGACCACGTATTCTTGTATCTCGTACACACCCAGAGCTTGTTAAGAAGCTTTTCGAAGAGGAAGTTTCAGAGGTTCGCGATGGTATCGTAGAAATCAAGTCAATCTCTCGTGAGGCTGGCAGCCGTACAAAGATTGCTGTTTGGTCAAACGACGAGGATGTAGATCCAGTTGGAGCATGCGTAGGTCAGAACGGTGCACGTGTAAACGCAATCGTTAATGAGCTTCGTGGCGAGAAAATCGATATCGTAGAGTGGGATGAGAACCCTGCATACCTTATTGAAAATGCACTCTCACCAGCAAAGGTTGTTGCAGTTGTTGCTGACGCTGATGAAAAGAGCGCACGTGTAGTTGTTCCTGATTATCAGCTTTCACTTGCTATTGGTAAGGAAGGACAGAACGCACGTCTTGCTGCTCGTCTTACAGGCTTCAAGATTGATATCAAGAGCGAAACACAGGCTAAGGAAGCTGGTGATTTCCTTGATTACGAAGAAGATTACGATGATGACGACGAGTATTATGATGAGGATGAGTACTATGACGAGGACGAGTACGCTGAGGACGCTGAAGTAGAGTCTGACGCTGCAGAGTCTGAGGAAGAGTAATGGAAGTCAAAGAACTACCTCTTAGAAAATGTGTTTCATGCGGACAGATGCTTCCAAAGAATCAGTTATTTCGATTGGTTAAATCGGCACAGGGCGTCCAGCTTGATATAAGCTATAAGGCGCAAGGTCGTGGAGCATATATCTGCAAAAACAAATCCTGCCTAGATAATGCTTTAAAGAAAAAATCTTTAAACAGATCCCTTAGACAGGCAGTCAATGAAGAGGTATTTAATATTTTATATACGGAGTTAGAAAATGACAGATAAAGCACTTAATATGATTAGCATAGCAATGAAAGCTGGCGCTCTTGTTAGTGGTGAATTCGCTTGCGAGCAAGCCATTAAAGAAGGCAGTGGTTTTCTTTGTATAGTTGCTGGTGATGCTTCAGATAATACTAAAAAATCATTTTCAAATTCGTGTGAGTTCTATGATGTTAAATACATAGAATACGGAACTAAAGAATCTTTAGGTCATGCAATTGGAAAAGAATATCGGGCATCAATCGTAGTGTGCGATGAAAATCTATCCTTAAGCATCCTTGATAAGATAGATAAAGCTTGATGAGGAGGATATTAGATGGCAAAAATTAAAGTACATGAATTAGCCAAAGAGCTTGGAAAAGAAAGCAAAGATATTATTGCTTTTCTTGGCTCTAATGGAATAGAAGCAAAAGCAATGAGTGGTGTGGAGGACGATATGGCTGATAAAATTCGCAAGAATTTCTCAAAGTCCGAAGCTCCAAAGGCTAAGAAGCCACGTCCTGTAGACAAAGACGGAAATCCTGTAAAGAAGAAAAAGAATGTTTTCGTTGTTACTCGTGGTAGCGATGACAGAAGACGTCGTAGCTCTGACAATTCTTCTAGAGGCGAGAGAAATGATAATCGTGATAACAATCGCGAGAAGCAGGCTCAGCAGCCTAGAGGACCAATCAGACCACGTTCATTTGCTGATGGAGTTCGTCCATCTCAGCGTGCGTCTGCACAGTCTAATGATACAGAGTTTGTATCAAAGAAGAAGCCAGCTGAGGGACAGGAAAACACACGTCCAGCAAAGAAGCAGGATAGAAATGAGCGTTCAGAGCGTCCAGAGCGTAACGATAGAAGAGATAGAAACGATAATCGTAACGACAATCGCAATGATAGACGCGACAACAATAGACCTGGAAACAGAAACGATAGAAATAACGATCGTAACAATGATCGCAACAACGACAGAACATCAGCAGGAAGAAACAATCGTCCATCGCAGCAGGCATCTGCTCCTGATATGGCACCTTCTTCAAACTCAAAGGGCGGTCGTCGCGATGATAAGAAAAAGAAGAACAACGATAGAGAGAACAACTTAGGCGGTAAGAAGCAGGAACGTTTCATCAATCTTGAAAAGAATGGTGGAAAGAAGAAAAAGAACAATGCTCCTAAGGCTCCAGAGCGTAACATGGACGAAGTTCTTACAATCACAATTCCTGAAAGAATTACTATCAAGGATCTTGCTGACAAGATGAAGGTTCAGGCATCTGCAGTTGTTAAGACTCTTTTCATGAAGGGTACAATGGTTACAGTTAACCAGGAAGTTGACTTCGAAAAGGCAGAGGAAATCGCTCTTGAATTCAACTGTATCTGTGAGGAAGAGGAAAAGGTAGATGTTATCGCTGAGCTTCTTAAGGAAGAGGAAGAAGATACATCAAACTTCCCATCACGTCCACCTGTTGTTTGTGTAATGGGTCACGTAGATCACGGTAAAACATCACTTCTTGATGCTATTCGTGATACAAAGGTTACAGACCGTGAGGCTGGTGGTATCACACAGCACATCGGTGCTTATACAGTATCTATTAATGGACAGGATATCACATTCCTTGATACACCAGGACACGAGGCATTTACTGCTATGCGTATGCGTGGTGCAAACTCAACAGATATCGCTATCCTTGTAGTAGCTGCTGATGATGGTGTTATGCCACAGACAGTAGAGGCTATTAACCATGCAAAGGCTGCTGGAATCGAAATCATTGTTGCAATCAACAAGATTGATAAACCTAATGCAAATATTGATAGAGTTAAGCAGGAGCTTTCAGAGTATCAGCTTATCCCAGAGGATTGGGGTGGAAGCACAGTATTCTGTCCAGTTTCAGCTCACACAAAGGAAGGTATCGACAACCTTCTTGAAATGATTCTTCTTACAGCAGAAGTACTTGAGCTTAAGGCAAACCCAAATCGTAAGGCTCGTGGTCTTGTTATCGAGGCACAGCTTGATAAGGGACGTGGTGCAGTTGCAACTGTACTTGTTCAGAAGGGTACACTTCACGTTGGTGATCCTGTTGCCTGCGGTAGCTGTCATGGTAAGGTTCGTGCAATGCTTGATGACACTGGTGCTCGCGTAAAGAGCGCAGGTCCATCTGTTCCTGTAGAGATTCTTGGTCTTTCCGAGGTTCCAAATGCAGGTGAAGTATTAATGGCATTTGATTCCGAGAAGGAAGCTCATGCATTTGCAGATACATTCGTTGCAGAGCACAAGAACAAGCTTGTTGAGCAGACTAAGTCAAAGATGTCTCTTGATGCACTCTTTAGTGAGATTGAGTCAGGAAACCTTAAGGAACTTGATATTATTGTTAAGGCTGACGTTCAGGGTTCTGTTGAGGCTGTTAAGCAGTCACTTGAGAAGCTTTCAAATGAAGAGGTTGTTGTTAAGACAATCCACGGTGGTGTTGGTACAATCAACGAATCCGATGTAGTTCTTGCATCTGCTTCAAATGCAATCATCATTGGATTTAACGTACGTATCGATCCTCAGGCAAAGGCTACAGCTGATAGAGAAGGTGTAGATCTTCGTCTTTACAAGGTTATTTACGATGCTATCAACGATGTTGAGTCTGCTATGAAGGGTATGCTTGATCCAATTTACGAGGAGAAAGTTATCGGTCATGCTGAAGTTCGTCAGATCTTCAAGGCTTCTGGTGTTGGTAACATTGCTGGTTCATATGTTACAGATGGTTACTTCCAGAGAGACTGTATGGTCCGCGTAACTCGTGAGGGTGAGCTTATTCACGAAGGTAAGCTTGGTTCTCTTAAGAGATTTAAGGATGACGTTAAGGAAGTTAAGTCAAACTTTGAGTGTGGTCTCGTAATTGAAGACTTCAACGATGTTCAGGAGATGGATATTATCGAGGCTTACATCATGGTAGAGGTACCTAGATAATGAGAAAAAATTCAGTTAAAAATACACGTATAAACGAAGAAGTTATGCGTGAGCTTAGCAATATTATTCGTCTTGAGGTAAAGGATCCTCGCATTTCACCAGTTACATCTGTTGTATCTGTTGAGGTTGCTCCTGACCTTAAGACATGCAAGGCTTATATTTCAGTTCTTGGGGATGATGAAGCAGCCAGAAAGACTCTCGAGGGTCTTAAAAGCTCTGCTGGATTCATCCGCAGAGAGCTTGCTCACAGAGTAAATCTTAGAAACACACCTGAGATTACATTTGTTAGTGATCAGTCTATTGCATATGCTGCAAAGATGAGCAAGCTTATTGATGAAGTCAATGCTCCTCTTCATAAAAGAGAGCAGAACGGCGAAGAAAACTAAAATACATTAAATTGGAGACGGGAATATGATAGATAATTTACATGAGCTTTTGACAAATGCGAAGACAGTAGGTATTAGCGGACACATCAGACCTGACGGAGATTGCGTAGGTTCATGCCTTGCTATGTACAACTATATTGTTACTTACTACCCAAATGTGGAAGCTCATGTTTATCTTGATCCCATCCCAAACACTTTCAAATTTTTAAAGAACGCTGATAAGATTCAGGATATACATACTGTTTCAGAGGACACTGTTTTCGATTTATATATAGCTCTTGATTGTTCAGAGGGCTCAAGACTTGGAGATGCTTTTAATTTCTTTGAGAAGGCGAAGCATACAGTATGTATCGATCATCATTTCAGCAATAATGGATTTTCGGAATTTAGCTACATTATTCCAGATGACAGTTCTACATGCGAATTAGTCTACAACCAAATTGGCAAGGAGAAAATTACAAAGGACATTGCAGAATGCCTTTATTTAGGAATTATCCATGATACAGGTGTTTTTCAATATTCTTGTACTACAGAGGCTACTATGGCCGCTGCAGGTTTCCTTATGACTAAGGGCATAGATTATCCTAAGATTTGCACAGATACTTATTTTGCTAAGACTATGGTACAAAATCGTATGCTTGGCAAAGCTTTACTGGGATGCAGAACTTATCTTGATGGCAAGGTAATTGCTGCTGTTATTACAGCGGAGGATATGGCAGAATTTGGTGCTGAAAGTAAGCATTTAGAGGGCATTGTTCAACAGCTTCGTGATACAACAGGTGTTGAGGTTGCTGTATTTTTGTATGAGCTTACTGATGGAGATTTCAAGGGCAGCACTAGAGCAACTGGAGATGTAGATTTAACAGTTATAACAAGTGTTTACGGAGGCGGTGGCCACAAGAAAGCTGCTGGTTTTTCAGTAGATACCGACAAACCATGGGATGTTATCGATAATATCGTTTCTATGGTTGAAAAACAGCTTAAAGAGTTAGGATTATATTAAATGAATAGTGGCATAATCAATGTCTATAAAGAAGCCGGGTATACTTCATTTGATGTGGTTGCCAGGCTTCGTGGTATATTAAAAATAAAAAAAATCGGGCATACAGGTACACTTGATCCAGATGCGACTGGTGTGCTTCCGGTTTGTGTTGGCAAAGCTACGAAGCTTTGCGATATGCTTACAGATAAAGATAAGGTCTACGAGTGTGTCATGCAGCTTGGTATTGAGACTGATACCTACGACATGAGTGGTCGTATTCTAAATCGTAAATCTGTAGATGTGACAGAGGAACAGGTTAAAAATGCCTTGGATTCCTTTGTTGGTGATATCATGCAGGTTCCACCTATGTATTCTGCGTTAAAGGTTAATGGCAAAAAGCTTTATGAGCTTGCTAGAGCTGGCAAGGAAGTAGAAAGAAAGCCTCGTCCAGTAAAGGTTTTCAGCATAGATGTTATTTCTATGGAATTGCCATTAGTTACAATACGAGTTCATTGTGGTAAGGGCACCTATATCAGATCCATATGTCATGATGTAGGTCAGCTTTTAGGCTGTGGCTGCGCAATGAAGTCTCTTGTTCGTACAAAGGTGAGCATGTTTGACATTAGTGATGCCCACACTTTGGATGAAATCGAGCGAATTGTAAAGGCTGGCAATATAGACGGCATTATGATGCCTATAGATCATGCCTTTGAGGGAATGGGTACAGTATTTGTTGTTCCTACTGAGGATGCTATTAAGCATGCAATAAATGGAGCACCAATTCCGGATACTCACGTATTTGCGGAAGCTGTAAGCGCATTTGAAGAGGATAATAAATATAGGATTTACTTGCCTGATAATAGGTTTTTGGGAGTATATAACTACAAGGATTCTATTTTTACACTGGAGAAGTTCTTTCTTGAAGGAACAGAATAAACTATGGAATATTTACATTCATTATTTGACGCTAAAATTTCAACTCCTACGGCAATTACCGTAGGTAAGTTTGATGGTATTCATAAGGGGCATCATCTTTTAACTTCTGATATTATCAGTAAATCGAAGGATGGGCTAAGCTCATGTCTTGTGACATTTACAAATACTCCAAGAGCTATTGTTTCAGACGACAAAACACCTTCTCTTATTACTAATAAAGAGAGAGTATTTATGCTAGAAAATAATGGTCTGGATTATTTGGTGGAATGTCCATTTGATTCAAAGCTTATGGAAACTGCTCCAGAATGCTTTATAAAGCTATTAGTCGACAATCTTAATATGAAATATATGGTTGTTGGCGCAGATTTCACTTTTGGTTACAAAGGTGCTGGTAATGTTGAGCTTCTTAAAAAGCTTTCTAAGGATTTTGACTTTGAACTGAAAGTTTATGACAAAATTCAAAAGAATAATCGAGATATCAGTAGTACATATATCCGAGAGGAGCTTAAGGAAGGACATATTGATATGGTTAATGATATGCTTGGGTATGACTATTTCGTCTGGGGCGAGGTTGTTCATGGTGCTCATTTAGGTACTAAAATCGGCATTCCTACAATCAATATCATGCCTGAAAAGATAAAGCTGGTGCCTAAATTCGGTGTTTATGCAACTTCCATTGATTTCGATGGAAGAATATATCACGGGGTTACCAATGTTGGAACAAAACCTTCTGTTCAAGATGAAAAAATAGTAGGAATCGAAACACATATTCTTGATTATAACGGAGATTTATATGGTAAATATGTGAGAGTTGCTTTCCATACATTCATCAGACCAGAGCAGAAATTTGGCTCAGTAGAAGAGCTTAAAAATCAAATGAATAAGGATAAAGCTACAGCAAAGGCATTCTTCAATAGATAATTATTGCGAAAATGTTACAAAATATTGACATTTATCTATTTGATTGCTATAATTTGCGTGTTGCGTTAAAAGTTTTACTTTGGAGGTACTATGAAAAAGCGTATTATTTCAGCTTTCTCATTAGTTTGTGCCGCGGCACTAATTTTTGATTATTGTATTGATTCTAAAAATAATATAGATGTTGCTTCTGACACAGATGCTTCTAGCACAGCTATTGCTGGTGTTATGACAGCTGGTGCTGTTGATTTAGCTTCTTTAGAGTCACTTTCAGTTACAGATTCAGATGCTGTTGCTACAGCAAAATCATTAGGTGATATTTACGGATACACTAATATCGGTATTTGTAATGTTTCAGAAGGAAACTTAAACATTCGTGAGTCAGCAGATACAGAAGGAAAGCTTGTTGGTAAGTTTCCAGCAAATGCTGCCTGCGAAATTGTTAGCACTGAGGGCGATTGGAGCTATATCAAGTCAGGCGAGGTAGAAGGATATGTTTTATCTGAGTATCTATTGACTGGCGATGAGGCCTGGGAAAAGGCTGCAGAGCTTGCAGAATACGTTGCTACATCAAATACTGGTGGTCTTCGTGTTCGTGTGGAGCCTAACACTGATTGTGAGATTATCTATCAGCTTGCTGATGGTGAAGAAGTAGCCATCCTTGATAATACTCAGGATGATGACTGGATTAAAGTAGACGTTGATGGTGATGAGGGTTATGTATCAGCAGAATATGTTGATGTTGACCTTTCACTTAAGACTGCTATGACACTTACAGAAGCTAGATATGGTGAGGGCGTTTCTGACGTTCGTACAGCTATCTGTGATTACGCTCTTCAGTTTGTCGGAAACCCATATGTTTGGGGTGGTACATCCCTTACTAATGGTTGCGATTGTTCTGGATTCACAATGCAAATCATGGCTCAGTATGGTGTTTCTCTATCACACTCATCTAGGGCTCAGGCTAATGAAGGAACAACCATTTCTACATCTGAGTTAAAGCCAGGAGATTTAATATTCTACGGCAAGGGAAGCTACATTAATCATGTTGCCATTTATATTGGTGGTGGACAGATTGTTCATGCTTCTAACAAGCGTGATGGAATCAAGATTTCCAACTATACATACCGTACACCTATCAAATGTGTTCGTGTAATTTATGATTAGTATTCATAGGCTAGATACAGCATAGTATCTAGCCTTTTATTATTGTGTATGGTATAATTTTAGGCGTGGCTAGCCACGGATTAGATTACAAATTGGAGAGGAATATAATATGAGTTTACTAGAAAATTGGCAGAAGGTTGCCTACAATCAGAATCAGTCTCAGGCTGATTTACAGAGATTTTGGCAGAATTATTTTCTTTTAGAGAAAGGCATTTACGAGCAGTTACTTGACGATCCTGATACAGAAGTAAAGGGTACTGTGAAGGAGCTTGCTGAGAAATATAAAATTGATGTTATGCCTATGGTTGGTTTCTTAGATGGCATCAATGAATCCCTCGTTACACCAAACCCTATCGATACAATGGATGAGGATACAGTAGTTTCTCTTAAGTTCGATAAGGAAAAGCTTTTCAAGAACATGATTGATGCAAAGGCTGATTGGCTTTATGGCCTTCCACAGTGGGAGCAGATCTTTGATGAGGACAAGAGAAAGGCTCTTACAAAGGAAGCTAAGAACATGCACACAATCATCCGTTCAGAGAAAAAGGTTGGACGTAATGATCCATGTCCATGTGGTTCAGGAAAGAAATATAAGCACTGCTGCATGAACAAGAAATAATTCATGACATTTAGCACATCCGTAATTGGATGTGCTTTTTTATTTTCAAAATGTCGCACATTTGTCAGAATTAACAGAATATACACAGAATATACTCACATTTTAGATATAATCCAAATAGTCGGTTTACTCGCTAAGGAAAGTAATACTGTTCAATCGACCAGAAGGGAGAAAATACGGAGGTCGAATATGGATAAAAAAAGCAAAAGGGCGTCGTTGAGGATTATGCTAATTGGCTTGGTTGTAGTATCACTAGCCTGTGTTGGTACAGCTGCTACTATTGTTGGGTGTGCCAACTTAAGACGTGGTATGGAATACGAGGTCGAAACGGGTGTAATGGCTACTTGTACTTCATATGCACAGGTCCTTGACTACACTTATGATGGCGTTGAAGTAGATGAGTCATCTACATTAGAAGAAGAGATGTCTGCTGAAACAGGATATGATTACACGTTCTTCCTTGGAGACACTAGAGTACGTTCAAGTATTCCAGGGGTTGTTGGCACGAAGGCAGGGGACGCTGTTATTGCTACAGTTTTAAATGGCAAGCAAAGCTATCAAGCTCAGAATGTAATGATTGATAACGAACCATACTATGTTGCATATCAGCCATTAATTGATGAGTCAGGTAATGTATATGGTATGGCATTCGTTGGCTTGAAAAAGATAGAAATTACCCATTATATTAGCAAGCGAGTTGCATGGACTGTTACCTTAGCACTTGCAATTGTTATTTTATTTACCGTACTTGCAATTATATATACTGTAAAAATCATAGAAGCTATTGATGAAAATGTTAAGGCTGTTCGTCAGATGGCAACTGGTGATTTGGAGATTGTTCTTAGCGATAAGGTTAAAAATAGAAATGATGAATTAGGCGAAATGTCATCTGCTTTATTTGACATGGCCGCTAGAATCAGATCTGTTATCGGAAACGCAAGAATATCTTCTGATGAAGTGGATGAATCTGCTAGCTATTTATCTAATACAGTAAAGACTATTACAGATACTACAGAAAGCGTTAGTATAGCTGTTGGTCAGGTTGCAACAGGGGCTGAAAACCAGGCTCAATCGCTGCAGGACGCAGTGGAATCTGTGAATAGTATTAATGATGCAGTAGAAATGATTACAGCCAATGCAGTGGAGATGCAAAACCTTGCTGATTCAATGCAGGAGAATTCAAAAGCCAGCCAGGATAAGCTTACAGAGCTTAGAATGACTACCAGGGAAAGTATTACTGCAATTGATGGCATTGTAGAACTTATCGGTAACACAAATACAGCTGTTACAACTATTAGCGAAGCAGTATCTATTATTGATGCAATCGCAGCGCAGACAAACTTGCTTTCATTAAATGCAAGTATTGAGGCTGCTCGAGCTGGTGAGGCTGGTAAAGGCTTTGCCGTTGTTGCTGATGAAATAAGACAATTAGCTGATCAATCTGCAGAGGCAGCTCAAAATATCCAAGAGGCTATGAAGGGACTTTCATCTGATTCTAATAAGACAATGGAAGAGGCTGGACAGGTTCAGGAGACTATGACCACACAACGCCATACTATTCATAGAACAATTGAGCAGGTTGACAACTTGATTGAAGATATCAATAAATCTATTACATTGACTAAAGATATCGTATCTAGCGTACATAAAACAGAAGAAGCAAGTAATCTGATTTCAGATACTATTTCTTCACTTTCTTCTATTTCAGAAGAGAACGCAGCAAGCTCAGAAGAAACGAGAGCTTCTATGACAGAGTTGGCAGATACAATGGAGGCTCTTACTACTAAAGCTGCTAGCCTAAATAAGGTTGCCCATACCCTTGAGGAAGAAATGGCATTCTTCCAATAAAATTTCTCAACAACATTATTTTTTGATAAGATTCCCCCTCCCTTATGTTAATCTATTTATAGTTTAAATAGGGAGGGGCTTTTGGTGCTAATATGAATATAAATATAATACTTGGAATTTTAATACCATTCGTTGGAACAAGCCTTGGTGCTGGAATGGTATTTATACTAAAAGATGAGATTTCTGATAGATTACAAAAGATTCTTACAGGCTTTGCAGCTGGAGTAATGGTTGCTGCTTCATTTTGGAGTTTACTTTCTCCAGCACTTGAGAGTAGTGAGTATCTAGGCGAGCTATCTTTTTTGCCTGCTGCTATAGGTTTTCTTATTGGTACAGGGTTTTTGCTTTTCCTGGATTGCGTTACACCTCATATGCATATGGATAAGCAGGACGAAGGTCCTCGTAGTAGATTGCAAAGGACCACAAAATTAATATTGGCAGTAACTCTTCATAATATTCCAGAAGGCATGGCTGTTGGTGTTGTTTTTGCTGGTGTTAAATCAGGCCAAGTTGGAATCACAGCAACTGGAGCTTTGGCGCTTGCTATAGGTATTGCGATACAGAACTTTCCTGAAGGAGCAATTGTATCGATGCCTCTTTTATCTGAAGGTATGCCTAAGCATAAAACATTTTTATGGGGCGTTTTGTCAGGTATAGTAGAACCTATTGCTGCATTTATTACAATTATAGCGGCAGGATTAGTTGTTCCGTTGATGCCATATTTCCTTTCATTTGCTGCTGGTGCAATGATGTATGTAGTTGTAGAAGAGTTGATTCCTGAAATGTCTGAAGGAAAACATTCGAACCTGGGAACTATTGCTTTTTCTATCGGTTTTGTTCTGATGATGGTTCTTGATGTTGCTCTAGGTTGATGATTTAAAATAAGCACTATCGCATTTACGATAGTGCTTTTAATGTTTCAAAGAAATCTGGATATGAGATTACACAGCATCCTTCATCATCAAATGAGGTCTCACCATCGGCTACAAGGCCTGCAATAGCGAAAGACATTGCAATACGATGATCTTTGTATGTTTTTATGGTAGTGCCATGTAAGGATTCTCCACCCATAATAATCATACCGTCATCAGTAGGAGTAATATCAGCACCCATATTGTTAAGATTTTCTGTAACTGTGGCGATACGATCACTTTCTTTTACCTTGAGTTCTGCAGCATCCTTAATAGTAGTTGTTCCAGAGGCACATGCAGCCATAACTGCAATTACAGGAAGCTCGTCTATAAGGGTTGGAATAATCTCGCCAGATATTTCGCAACCATGTAAATCGCTTGAACTTACATGAATATCAGCAACTGGTTCTCCTGAAACTATGCGCTCATTTAATAATTCAATGTTTCCACCCATGTTCTTTGCAACCTGAATAATGCCTGCACGAGTTGGATTCGTATTTACGTTTTTGATAAGTAGATCTGCGTTAGGGCAAATTAAACCTGCAACAATGAAATAAGCAGCAGAGGAGATGTCTCCAGGTACTGTAATCTTCTGGCCAATTAATCTTGGTCTGCCAGCTATTGATGCTGTTAATCCTTCCGATTTGATATCGGCACCGAATCCCTTTAGCATCAATTCTGTGTGATTTCTAGAGATAACTGGCTCAGTTACTGAAGTAACACCGTCTGCATACAATCCAGCCAATAGTACGCAAGATTTAACCTGAGCGCTTGCAACAGGTGAATCATAGTGGATTGCATGAAGAGGAGCGCCTCCTATTTCTAGAGGAGCACAACCATTATCTTTGATTGATTTGATATGAGCACCCATACTTGTAAGCGGGGTTATGATGCGTCCCATAGGCCGCTTCTGTATAGATTCATCACCATTTAAAGAACTAATAAATCTCTGGCCTGCAAGAATTCCTGAAATCAATCTGGTGGTAGTTCCACTATTTCCTACATCAAGCATTTTTGAAGGTGCGGATAGTCCTTTTAGGCCCTTTCCATGAATAACTACATGATCATGTTCTTGCGTTATATCAATGCCCATAGCCTTAAAGCAACTGATTGTGCTACGGCAGTCTGCACCATCCAGGAATCCTGTAAGCTCAGTAATCCCTTCGGAAATAGCTCCAAACATTACACCGCGGTGGCTAATAGACTTGTCACCTGGAACTGTTATTTCGCCTTTTAAGCTTTTTACTTTTGTAATAGCCATTAATTTGTCCTCTGTCTAGTATAGTAATTGTTGTGAGTAAGAACTGTGCGGGCCTTATCTAAAGCATCCTGGGTGTAGAATTCGATTCTAAGAACACCAGGCTCAAACTCACGGTTATGAATGATATCTATATTTTTAACACTTATTTCTGCATTAGCAAGCAATTGAAGTACTCCTACAAGTGTACCAGGTTTATCGTCGATATCACAGTACAGTTCGAAGAATCTTGAGTGTGCACTATCTGGAATAGTAATAGAATCACGATAATCCTTTGCTTTTGTCCAAAGATTTATTATCTCATCAGGATCAGATGAAGATATCGCATTTTCGAATTGGCTCAACTCATCTTTGAAATCGCCTATCAGTTTAAGCACTGCATCCTTGTTACTTAGAAAAATGTGCTGCCACATTGTAGGTGAACCGGATGCGATTCTTGTAATATCTTTAAAACCGCCTGCTGCAATGGTTTTGCATATTTTGCGATCATCGTCAGTATCGTTTACAAGATTTACAAGAGCTGCTGCAACTACATGAGGTAGGTGGGATACAGTAGCGGTAGCCTCGTCATGCTCCTCAGGAGTAAGCTGGATTGGAATGGCTCCAAGGCTTTTTATATAATCTGCAAATTGAGAGTATGTATCTGCATTCATTTCTGAATCAGCTGTAAGGATATAATAAGCGTTTTCTAAAAGTGAAGCAGAAGAGTGCTCGAGACCTGTTAATTCAGAACCTGTCATTGGATGTCCACCAATAAATTGATTGGTCATTTCAAGCTCTCTGGCAACTGCAGTAATATCCCCTTTTACTGAGCCTACATCTGTGATGATACAATCTGGCTTAACTACATCTTTAAGTTTTCTTAAATAGTCACAATTGACTTTAACAGGAGAGCAAAGAAAAATAATATCACACTGACCAAACTGGTGAATCTTAAGCAATCCGTTATTATCTATAAGTCGTTCTTCAAATGCTGTTTCAATAGTTGATTCTCTTGAAGCTGTTGCAAGAATTCTAGTGTTTGGATATGTTTTCAATATCGCTTTTGCGATACTGCCTCCAATTAAACCTAGCCCAACAAATCCTATTGTTTTACTTTTCATAATTACCCTCACCTCTAATTCACTTTCACACTTTAAAGCGATTATTTTCTTTTATAATATCACATTTACTCATTGTAAATAGTCTGAATATTAAATATAATAATTATAAGTTTTATAAACAACATGGCGCGGCGGGGTAAAGGCGTCAAATAACTATTGGGAGGTACGGCACATGAAGGTTTTTACTACGGACAAGATTAGAAATGTTGTGTTACTTGGTCACAGCGGGGCGGGCAAAACCAGTCTCATCGAATCAATGGCTTTTCTAGCTGGTCAAATCAGCAAGCCGGGCACTATCGAGGCTGGTAATACCATTAGTGACTATGACAAATTGGAACAAAAAAACAAGTTTTCTATCTACACATCTTTAGCACCTATCGTATGGGGCGATACCAAGATTAATTTCCTAGATACACCAGGATTCATTGATTTCGTTGGAGAAGTTGAGGAAGCTGTTAGTGCAGCTGATGCAGCTATTATTGTTATATCTGGAAAAAGCGGAATTGAAGTTGGTACAAAAAAGGCCTGGGAGATGTGCGATAAGTTTAATCTTCCTAGAATGGTATTTGTAACTGACATGGATATAGATGATGCCAGCTATAGAGAAATCGTTGAAGAACTTCAAGGCTTGTATGGTAAAAAGATTGCTCCTTTCCATTTGCCAATTCGTGAAAATGGAGAGTTTGTTGGCTATGTAAATGTTATACAGCAAATTGGAAAGCGCTGGAAGGCAGATGGCACTGTAGAACATTGCGACGTACCTGATTATAGCAAGGAATACTTAGAGAAATATCGTGAGGCTTTGATGGAATCTGTTGCCGAGACATCAGAGGAATTCATGGACAGATATTTTGGCGGCGAAGAATTTTCTGAGGATGAAATTCGTCAGGCTCTTCGTGCAAATGTAGGCACAGGCGACATTGTTCCTGTTATGATGGGCTCAAATCTTACAAATCGCGGGCAGTATACAATGCTTACAGACGTTGTAAAATATCTTCCTAGTCCAGAGGATCGCAAGGTTTCTGGAATTAACGCAAATACGAATGAGGTTTACGAAGCAAATTATGATTTTGCTAAGCCAAAGAGCGCGTACGTATTCAAGACTATTGTAGATCCATTTGTTGGAAAGTATTCATTGATTAAGGTTAATTCCGGCGTTCTTAAAACTGATGATTTGCTTTACAACAAGCATAAGGAAACAGAAGAGAAAATCGGAAAACTTTACATTTTAACAGGTAGTAAGGCAGAGGAAGTACCTGAGCTTCATGCTGGTGATATCGGTGCTTTATCTAAGCTTTCAAAGGTTGCTACAACAGATTCTCTTTCTACAAAGGCTAATCCAATCCTTTACATCAGAACACCTTTATCTACACCTTATACATACAAGAGATATAAGGCGAAGAATAAAGGGGACGAGGATAAGATTGCTCAGGCACTTGCAAAGCTTTGCGCCGAAGATTTAACTTTAAAAGTAGTTAACGATGGCGAAAATAGTCAGTCACTTATCTATGGTATTGGCGACAGACATATCGATATGCTTGTTCAAAAGCTCAATGAAAAGTATAAAGTTGATATTGAACTGAGCCAGCCAAAGATTGCATTTAAAGAGACAATCAGAGGTAAGGCTGATGTTGAATACAAGTATAAGAAGCAAACTGGTGGACATGGTCAGTATGGACACGTAAAGATGACTTTCGAACCTTCAGGAAATATGGAAGAGCATTATAACTTTACAGAATCAGTTGTAGGTGGCGCTGTTCCTAAAAATTATTTCCCAGCTGTAGAAAAAGGCTTGCAGGAAGCAGTACTTGCTGGTCCACTTGCAGCATACCCAGTAGTTGGAATTCATGCTAATCTTTACGATGGAAGCTATCATCCAGTTGATTCTTCTGAAATGGCATTCAAAGTTGCCGCAAAAGGTGCTTTCAAGGATGGTATTATGAAGGCTAATCCTATTCTGTTGGAGCCAATTGAAACTCTTAAGGTTATAGTTCCTGATGCTTACACAGGTGACGTTATGGGCGACTTGAACAAACGCCGTGGCCGTGTGCTTGGAATGAATCCTACAGAAACAGCTGGCAAGACAGAAGTACTTGCTGAGGTTCCTATGGCAGAGCTTTATGGATACGACACAACACTTCGTTCTATGACAGGTGGATATGGTACATTCTCTTATGAATTAGCTCGTTACGAGCAGGTTCCATCAGATGTTCAAGCCAAAGAAGTTGAGCGTCGTGCTAATAAGATAAAGGATGTTGATGAAGAGTAAATAACAGATAAAAAGTAAACTAAGGGGCTACCGAATGGTAGCCTCTTTTTTAGTAGTCAATTGCAACTTTAGTATTGACTTTGCATATAGAAAGTATTAATATACTACCTAGATAAACAATTCAAAGGAGAAAAGTTATGTTAATTTTATTTGGTACACGAAGAATGAATAAAGAGATGGGAGTAGACAATCGTCAGTTATACAAATGTCCACATTGTAACAATGTTTCCCATTACAAGATTGTAAGAAATAGGCTGTATTTTACATTATTCTTTGTTCCGGTTCTTCCGTTGTCGTCAACATATTATGAGGTTTGCCCAATCTGCGAAAGAGGTGGAATTATAACAAAAGCTATAGCTAAAGAAGCAATTGTAGCTCCAGAAGCTATAGCGGTTAATCAGTAATTATTTAACAGAAGAGCAACGTAATCTTTGTATTCCTGGATTTTGTTTGCTTTTCTGATTTTTTTGATTGCTTTTTCACAGTTATTAAAATTTGATTGCCAGAAAGACCAGAATTCCTTCATACGATGAAGAACAGGTTTCTCACCTGAAAGGATATCAATGTATTGATTCAGTAATTCATCGTGGAGCTTTTTGAATGTATCTAAATCAATAGTTTGGTTATCTATTTGATTATTGTAGTTTGATGCTAATTCTGGATTTGAAATCAAACCGCGGCCAAGCATTATCGCATTTACGTTAGGATATTCTTCCTCGATTAGTTTGATGTCATTAACGGAAGTCAAATCTCCATTATATACAATAGGGTGTTTGGAATTTTCCATTGCATAATCAAAGAATTCCATTTTGATTGGCTCTCTATAATAATCTGATTGAATTCTTGGATGGATAGTCAATTCTGAAATAGGATATTTATTATATATACTCAGTATTTCATAGAATTCTTCTGGTTCTACTTTGCCAAGGCGAGTTTTAATTGATATATTTGGTACCTTAGCATTTTTGATTGCACATTCTGTTTCAAGTCTGTTGAAGATGCTATCAAGCATCATATCCAATTCCTCAGGGTAATACAAAAGTCCTGAACCTTTTTTCTTGGCAACAACAGTACCACTTGGACAACCAAGGTTAAAATTGATTTCTTTAAAGCCTAAAGCTGCTATTTCAGCAGCTGCCCATAAAAAATGATCTTCGTTATTGGTTAATAATTGAGGAACGGTGATATTGACATCATTTTTATCAGGATCAATATCTTTAAATTCTCTTGTTGTAAATTTAAAAGTAGAATTAGGAGATATGAATGGGGTGTAAACCTTATCTACGCCGCCATAATATTTGCAAAAAGTATTTCTATATATGCTGTCTGTTACGCCCTCAAGTGGAGCTAAATATAATTTCTTCATATGGGTATTTTATTAGGCGCATGTAGGAATTGCAATAGAATTAAATTTTTATATGACAATACTTGAATTCTTTTAAGTATTATACGAAAATATATTTTGTTTTAACGGGAGGAATGTATTTATGAATAAGTTTATGACAAAGTATTTCATGGCCATCTTTGGTGGTATTTTCGCGCTTGTTGGAACTATTATCATTATTGTTGGTATTATAACCAATGTTAAAACGTCTCAGTTCAAAGAATCCGCAGTTGAAGTGAATGGTGTAATTGAAGATATCGTTATTGAGGAACATACAGATGAAACCGATTACGATGTATACGTATCCTATGAATATGATGGAGAGTATTACGAAGATGTTCACTTAGATTTCTATTCAAGTAGTATGTATGAGGGGCAAGAAATAGATTTGCTTATTGACCCTGATAACCCTACAGATGTTCATACCAGCGACGGTGATTTATTCTTCACTTTGATGTTTGTTGGCTTAGGAGGACTCTTTGCCTTAATTGGTTACATTATTCTTATTGTTAGTATTCTTAACAAGAAAAAGAAGGCAGGATTGCTGGAAAGTGGCCAGCATATTTATGGTGAAATTGAATCTATGGATCAGGATTACAGCATAACAATTAATGGTAGACATCCTTTTAGAATTTATTGCAAATATAAGAATCCTACTGATGGATATATTTATAAATTTAAAAGCAATGTTTTAGATTTTAATCCATGGGATTCTTATAAGATTGGAGATTCTATTGATATTTATGTGAATCCTAATAATTTCAAAAAGTACTACGTAGATGCTGTAGATAAGGCTGCAGACATAGTAAGAGACTACACCTAATAGGCGGGAGGATATAATTCAATGACAGAATATGATTATAAAGTACATGAGTCTGGTATCGTTATAGGTTTGGGTATTTTTGTTGAGATAGTTGCAATTGGATTAGCTATTTTAGGCCTATTTATAAGCCCTGAAAATGGACAGTCAGTATGTTTTGGAGCTGCTATAATAATAGCGCTTTTAGGCGGACTCATAATATTAGAATACTATAGACGTAGCTTATATATCGTCAGAGAAGGACAGGAATATTTATATAGACCATTTATTGGCTCATCAAAAAGCTTTCGTAGATCTGATATAGCTAGATATGAGATTCGTCCAGTGAAGCTTTCTCCACAGGATGAATGTATTGTTTTATATGATTACGAAGGTAAAAAGCTTGTAGGTCTTGAGCTTAATATGGTAAACGCCAAAAGATTTGCCGAGGAGATTTCCAGTGCAGAGGAAGTAGATGCTCGTATCCAAGAGGATGCCAATAAATCAGTCGGAGATTATTTCGTGGAGGATAATTGGTCCACTGACAAATCCATTACAAAAGAAGAAAAGGATTCTAGAAGAAATAAAGTAAATATTTTGCAGACTATAAATTATGTTTTAGGATTTGTATTGTTTGCTGTGCCATGCATTTCGTTGATTATCGACACTAAATTATTCTGTATGATTTATATCTTTTGTATTATTGGTGCTTGGATATACTTTATCATCTTTAGAAATTACATGGTTTTCGAGCATAAGGACAATACTAATTACGATAAAAACATGTATGCATCAGGAGAAGTACCTATCTGGTGCGCCGCAGTGTCTTCTCTGTTTGGCTTGTTAAAAGTATTCTTAAATATTAATCATGTAAATTATATCGTATTTACGATTGAAATTATTGGCTTTGCTGTTATTGTCACTTTACTGTTTGGCGTTCTTCCAAAAGAAAGAGAATATAAAAAATATTTTTATATTTGTGTAGCAATTCTTGGAGTATATAGTGGGTGGCTCTTATCTGATTCAGTATCTGTAGTTACAGCAGAGGTTGAATCAGCGGAAGAGCTAACTATTGTCGATGCCGAAATTCATCACAATAATAGAGGTCCTGATACTCACTATTTGACAGTGGATTCTGAGTCATTCGAGGATGAAGAATTAAGTGTTACTGATGACATTTATTATCTGGCCACCGAAGGTTATGAGGATGAACTTAGATTATATATTGCAAAAGATATTTTTGGCGTAGAGGTATATTACATAGATGAAGTTCAGTAAGATTTGTATTATTTCTGTTTGCTTATCAACATTATTATGTTTTCTTGGTTGTGGCAGCATTGAGCCCTCCCATGAATATGGCGTATACATAGGGGCTAATCCTGAGGATTTAGAGGACAGAGATTTACCATCTACAATTGTTATTGATGCTCAGTATTATTCTTCTGAAGAGATTTCAAGCTTACAAGTTGATGGTCATATCGTTTATACGTATCTTAATATAGGTTCTATAGAGAATTTTAGAGATTATTATAGCGATTATGAAGATATTACTCTAGGAACATATGAAAACTGGGAGGATGAACAATGGGTTGATGCATCCCAGGCAAAATGGCAGGAATTTATTTCTGCTAAAGCTGATGAACTTATGGATAAGGGAGTAGACGGATTCTTCGTAGATAATTGTGACGTTTATTATCAGTATCCTACGGAAGAAATCTTTTCTGGTGTATCAAACATACTGGAGGATTTAAAAGATAAAGGCGGATATGTTCTTATCAATGGTGGGGATTCCTATGTAACCGAGTATTATAATCGCTATTATTCTTTGGATGCCATTCTTGATGGAGTTAATCAGGAGAGTGTATACACCTGTATAGATTGGGATAACGATTCCTTTGGAGTTAATTCCGATGAAGACAGAGAGTATTTTAGTGATTACTTAAATATGGTCTTGGATGATAATAAAGATGCATATGTACTGGAATATACAAATGATTCCGAGGTAGAAGAAGAGGCATATAACTATGCTAGCAAAATGGGTTATATCCCATATATATCACATTCACTTGAATTAAAATAAGTTAGACAACCTTGTCTAATGGCTTAAAACAGGGCACTCTCGTTTTGTGTCCTGTTAATTTTTAGCTTATATTTTATACTTCAATTATCAACGAAAGGAGGAAATTCACTTTGGATCAACAGAAAATTGGCAAGTTTTTAAAACAACTTAGAAATGAAAAACAAATGACTCAAGAAATGCTTGCCCAGGTTTTCAATGTGAGCTCAAGAACTATATCAAGATGGGAGACTGGAAGTAATTTACCAGATATATCTTTGCTGGTAGAAATAGCTGACTTTTTTGATGTAGACGTTCGTGAGATAATTGAAGGTGAAAGAAAAAGCGATATGATGAATGAAGAATTACATGATGTTGCTGAAAAAATGGCTGATTACGCAGATGCTGAAAAGACTAATCTTCTTAATTGGGTGAGAGGCTTCAGTTTGGTGGGGACCTTTTTACTGACTCTTGCTATTGCACTTCAATGCATTAATTATGAGCCCAATTTTATGAGGGCTTTGGCTATTCTTTTTTCTTTTCTTGGCTTTGTTGGTATGGCAATAACCACTTTGTATACTAATGGCATTTTGCAAAAGCTGGCGAAGAAAAAGCATTTTAGTCTAGTTGTAAAAGTTATTGTAGGAGTTCTTGCTATATTTAGTTTGCGATTTATTCTTGTGTTTTTATTTATATATGTTCTTTGCTTTTATGAAATGTCGCAACCTTATGTACATAAAACGGGAATTGAAAACTATGATAAAGAATACATATTAGAGGAATACGGAGGAGATCTAAACAGTAGTTTATTAATATTTCCTGACGATGTATCTGATATGTTATCCTCAGACTATGAGTATTTTCTTAAAACAGGGCTTTTTGATACAGATGGCGACATAATTTTAGAGGCCACGTATACAGATGAGAATTATGATAAGGAAGTAGAACGTTTATCTGAAATTAAATGTACTATCTATGACACTACCAAGGAAGATAGTGACTATCATATAAACGAGATTTTGTATGACGATGAGTCTTATAATTATCCTGCATATATCGCATCTGATGGTCAAAGTAGTGTATATGAGTATGCGTTACTTGATGACGATGATAATAAAATTGTTTATGTATATCTATCATATCCGGATAGCCTTATTAATGGAGGGCATCTGGTAAAATATAAAGACTATTTATTGAAAGATTTATCTTCATATGTTTTTGAGGGTAATACATTAGAGCGATTTAGCATTTATTATTACAATTTTGGTGACGACATTTGGACAGGATATGACCCAGAGGAAGAAGGTCGTGTCACCACAGGACAAGAGCGATAATTATTAATAAGCTGTAGATGTTTTCATTGCAAAACTCTACAGCTTTTATTATAATTTCGGGTAGTTGTATAGATTACGAGGTGAGAAAATGAAACATAACTTTAAAGCTATTGAGAAAAAATGGCAAGCAGCTTGGGAAAAGGACGAGATTTTCAAAGCTGTTGACGGTTCTGATAAGCCAAAATTCTATGGTCTTGTAGAGTTCCCATATCCATCTGGTGCTGGTATGCACGTTGGACATATCAAGGCTTATTCTTCAGTTGAGGTAGTATCTAGAAAGCGAAGAATGCAGGGATACAATGTATTATTCCCTATCGGTTTTGATGCATTTGGTCTTCCTACAGAGAATTACGCTGTAAAGACAAACACTCATCCAAGAAAGATTACAGATGACAATATCAAGAAATTTACTACTCAGCTTAAGAGTGTAGGATTCTCTTTTGATTATAGTCGTACAATCGACACTACACAGGAGGACTACTACAAGTGGACTCAGTGGATTTTCCTTAAGATGTTCGAGAAGGGCCTTGTTTTCAGAGATAAGACTCTTGTTAACTACTGCCCACATTGTAAGGTAGTACTTTCAAACGAGGATTCACAGGGCGGTAAATGTGATATCTGCGATACAGACGTTATCCAGAAGGAAAAGGACGTTTGGTATCTTCGTATCACAGAGTACGCTGATAAGCTTCTTCAGGGACTTGATGGTCTTGATTTCCCAGAGAATATCAAGCAGCAGCAGGTTAACTGGATTGGTAAATCAAAGGGTGCTTTCGTAAACTTCACACTTGAAGGAATCGAAGACAAGCTTGAAATTTACACAACACGCCCAGATACACTTTGCGGTGTTACATTTATGGTTATTGCTCCAGAGCATCCATATATTGATAAATATGCAGACAAGATTTCTAACATGGACGCTATCCTTGCTTACAGAGCAGAGTGCCAGAAGAAGTCTGAGTTTGAGCGTACACAGCTTGTTTCAAAGGATAAGACAGGCGTTCGTGTTGAGGGATTTGATGCAATCAACCCAATCACAGGAAAGAAGATTCCTGTATTCATTTCAGATTACGTAATGATGGGCTACGGTACTGGTGCAATCATGGCCGTTCCTGCTCATGATCAGCGTGACTGGGACTTCGCTACTAAGTTTGGTATCGATATCATCCCTGTTATTGAGGGTGGAGATGTTACAAAAGAAGCTTACACAGGCGAAGGAAACATGATTAACTCTGAGTTCCTTAATGGTCTTAACAACAAAAAGGACTCAATCGATAGAATGATTCAGGAACTTGAAAAGCTTGGATGTGGTAAGGCTGGTGTTCAGTTCAAGATGAAGGATTGGGCATTTAACAGACAGCGTTACTGGGGTGAGCCTATTCCAATCGTACATTGTCCTACATGTGGTGATGTTGCAGTTCCTTATGAGGAGCTTCCACTTAAGCTTCCTGTAATGGAGAAGTTTGAGCCTGGTACAGATGGAGAGTCTCCACTTGCTAGAGTAGAAAGCTTTGTAAATTGCAAATGTCCTAAGTGTGGCGGCGCTGCAAAGCGTGAGACAGATACTATGCCTCAGTGGGCTGGTTCTTCTTGGTATTTCCTTCGTTACATCGACCCACATAATGACAACGAATTTGCTGCTAGAGAAAAGCTCAACTACTGGATGCCAGTAGATTGGTACAACGGTGGTATGGAGCACGTTACTCGTCACTTGATTTACTCACGTTTCTGGCATCACTTCCTATATGACCTTGGTGTTGTTAATACTCCAGAGCCATATAAGAAGAGAAGTGCTCAGGGTATGATCCTTGGCGAGGACGGACAGAAGATGTCTAAGTCTCGTGGCAATGTTATCGATCCACTTGATATCGTAGATGCATACGGTGCTGATACACTTCGTACATACGTATTATTCATGGGTGACTATGGCGCAGCTGCTCCTTGGTCAGATGCTTCAGTTCGTGGATGTAAGAGATTCCTTGAGAGATTTGCTGGTCTTACAGATATCATTACAGATGAAGCAAATAGCGAAAAGATTGAAACAGGAATTCATAAGACAATAAAGAAGGTTACAGAAGATATCGAAGCTATGAAGTTCAACACAGCTATCGCTGCAATGATGGGACTCCTTAACGATATCGTAGCAGAAGGTCATATTACAAAGGATAACCTTATGCTTCTTGTAAAGATTCTCAGCCCATTTGCACCACATCTTTGCGAAGAGATGTATGCAGAACTTGGTGGTGAGGGATACTGCTCACTTGCACAGTGGCCAGAATTTGATCCTAAGAAGATTGTAGAATCCTCAATTGAGATTGCTGTTCAGGTTAACGGAAAGCTTAAAGCTACAATCACAATCCCTAACGGATGCGATAAGGATGAGGCTCTTTCAATCGCTAAGGCTGATGAAAATGTAGCAAAAGCTCTCGATGGCAAGAACCTTGTTAAAGAGATTTACGTACCAAACAAAATCGTAAACCTCGTGGTAAAGTAATACTGTAATTTGATTGTTAATTGAGCCAGTAGCTTGATAGCTACTGGCGGACTGGGTTAAGGAGATAATGTATGAGCAAAATTCAGATGACGACACCTTTGGTTGAGATGGACGGAGACGAGATGACTCGTATCCTTTGGCAAATGATTAAGGACGAGCTACTTCTTCCATTCATTGATTTAAAGACTGAGTATTATGATTTAGGTTTAGAGCACAGAAATGAGACAGATGACAAAGTTACAGTGGAGTCAGCTGAAGCTACAAAGAAATATGGTGTTGCTGTAAAGTGCGCCACCATTACTCCTAATGCTGCACGCATGACTGAATACAACCTTAAGGAAATGTGGAAGAGTCCAAATGGTACAATTCGTGCAATCCTTGATGGCACAGTTTTCCGTGCACCTATCGTTGTTAAAGGCATCGACCCAAATGTTAAATCTTGGAAAAAGCCTATTACAATTGCTCGTCATGCTTACGGTGATGTATACAAGAATACTGAAATGAGAATTCCAGGAGCTGGAAAAGTTGAGCTTGTATACACAGCTGAAGACGGAACAGAAGAGCGTTCTCTTGTTCATACATTTAATGGTCCTGGCGTTGTTCAGGGGCAGCACAATCTTGACAATTCTATCGAAAGTTTTGCTCATAGTTGCTTCAAGTACGCTTTAGATACAAAGCAGGATCTTTGGTTTGCTACTAAAGACACTATTTCAAAAAAATATGATCATAGATTCAAGGATGTGTTCCAGGAAATCTTTGATAAAGAGTACAAAGAAGCATTTGATAAGGCTGGTATAGAATATTTCTATACACTTATCGATGATGCAGTTGCTCGTGTAATGAAATCTGAAGGCGGTTTCATATGGGCATGTAAGAACTATGATGGTGATGTAATGAGCGATATGATTTCATCAGCGTTTGGTTCACTTGCTATGATGACTTCAGTTCTAGTTAGCCCAGCAGGCTATTATGAATATGAAGCTGCTCACGGTACTGTTCAGCGTCACTTTTACAAGCACTTAAAAGGTGAAGAGACATCTACAAACTCTGTAGCTACAATCTTTGCTTGGACAGGAGCACTAAGAAAGCGCGGTGAATTAGACAATATTCCTGAGCTTTCTGCATTTGCTGATAAGCTTGAGCAGGCTTGTATTAAGACAATCGAAGATGGTAAGATGACCAAAGACTTAGCGCTCATCACATCCATCGAGAACCCAACAGTCCTTAATTCAAGGGATTTCATCATTGAAATCCGCAAGACTTTAGAGTTACTTTAAAATTGTCTGACAACTACATATAGTGGTATATCGTGTTGACATACACAATATAGTCTTTTATAATGGTCTCATACGTGGTCTAGGCGTACGAGACCATTTTATTTTCGTAGAAGATTGAATTTAGATACAAGTATTAAATATTTAGATGAGTCTGTAGGCGTAACAGACGGACTATAGGGAGAGAAAAGCTTGGAAATGAATGTAAAGCTTCAGGCGTTTGAGGGGCCGCTGGATTTACTTCTTCACCTGATAGATAAAAACAAAGTTGATATTTACGATATTCCTATTGTTGAGATTACTGATCAATATATGGAATATGTCCGTGCTATGGATCAAAGTGATTTGGATGTCATGAGTGAGTTCTTACTCATGGCCACCACACTTTTGGATATCAAGAGCCGTATGCTTCTCCCTCGAGAAGAAAAAGAAGAGGATGGAGAGGAAGCTGAGGATCCACGTGCAGAGTTGGTACAGCAGTTATTGGAATACAAAATGTACAAAACAATTTCTTACCAGCTTAGAGACAGACAGATGGATGCAAGCCTTGTATTCTACAAGGAGCCTACTATTCCTGAGGAAGTTCTCAAATATGAGCAGCCAGTTGATTTAGAGGAGCTCATGAGCGACTTAACTCTTAACAAGCTTAACGACATTTTTAATCAAGTTCTTAAGAGACAGGATAATCGCCGAGATCCAATTCGTTCTACATTCGGCAAAATCAAAAAAGAAGAAGTTAGCCTTGAGCAGAAAATGGAATGGACCATTGCTTTTGCAAAGGCTCACAATACATTTAGTTTTAGAAATCTTCTTGAGGCAGCTCATTCAAAGACAGAGGTTATCGTTACATTCCTTTGCATTCTTGAGATGATGAAGGCTGGTCAGATTAATATTACTCAGGAAGATACATTTACAGATATTCTTATAGAATCAAAGATTGCTGCCTAGACAGCTTTTGAAGGGGTATTATGGAATTAAAAGAAATCGAAAACATAGTTGAGGGTATACTTTTTGCAATGGGTGGCACTGTTGAGCCATCTAAGATAGCAAAGGCTCTTGAAATAGAAGAAAAGCAGGTAGTTGAAGCTATTGAATCTTTAAAAAATAGCTATAAAGAACAAAATAGAGGTATTACAATCACAGAAATCGACGGGGCTTATCAGATGTGCACTAGCCCTGATATTTACGAATACCTTATTCGTATAGCAAAACAGCCTAAGAAATATGTTCTTACTGATGTTTTGCTAGAGACACTTTCTATTATTGCTTACAAACAGCCAATCACTAAATCAGAAATCGAAAAGATTCGTGGTGTTTCCTGCGACTTTGCTGTTTCAAAGCTTGTTGAGTTTGGTCTTTGTACAGAGCTTGGCCGTCTCGATGCGCCTGGTAGACCTATGCTTTTTGGTACTACAGAAGAGTTCCTTCGTTCTTTTGGTGTAAGTTCAATCGAAGAGCTTCCAGAGCTTTCTCAAACTCAAATTGAAGAGTTCAAAATCGAGGCTGAAAATGAGGCTAGCAATGTAGAAGTTACCATTTAATTTTACATGCGTTTTATATAGTCAATCCATCCCTTGGATTGGCTATTTTTGTGCCTATTTTTCAAGGAAAATAATGACCAATCTTTTTAACATAAATTTATGACAATTTTTTAACACATTCGCATTGAAATGGGGGCTAAAAATGGTTATCATTAAACTTGCGAGAAATTTTGAAATAATTTATATAAATGGAGGTATAAGATGGGTAATGATTTAAGTCAGGCTCAGGCTAGAATTAACGCGTTACTTGATGACAACAGCTTTGTTGAGCTTCAGTCATTAGTAACAAGTCGCAACACTGATTTTAACCTTGATGCGAAAAAGGAACCATCAGACGGAGTAATTATTGGACATGGTCTTGTGGATGGAACTTTAGTATTCGTATTTAGCCAGAATGCCGATGTTTTGGGTGGCACAATTGGCGAAATGCACGCTAAAAAGATTCTTTCTGTATATGACATGGCACTTAAGGTTGGTGCACCAGTAATCGGCTTTATTGATTGTGGTGGAGTTCGTCTTCAGGAGTCGTTCGATGCACTTGAAGCACTTGGTTCTGTTATTGAAAGAGCCGCTGATGTTAAAGGGGTTATTCCACAGCTTATTTGTGTAGCTGGCAACTGTGGTGGAGGTCTTTCAGTATTACCTGCACTTGCAGATTTCACATTTATGGTTGATGGAGCAAAGCTTTTCATTAACTCACCAGATACAATTTCTGGAAACAGTTCTGATAAATGCGATACTTCTTCAGCTACATTCCAGTTTGAAGAAGCTGGTACAGTAGATATGCATGGTTCACTTGCAGAGGTTGTTTCATCTATGAGACAGGTTATTTCTATGATTCCAAACGACATCGTAGAAGCAAGTGATGATCTTAATAGAGCAGCAGAAGGCCTTGAGGGTAAGCTTACAGATGCAGCTGCAGTTGCTACAGAGCTTGCTGATAACAGACAGTTTGTTGAACTTAAGGCTGGTTTTGCTAAAGAAATGGTAACAGGTCTTATTAAGCTTGATGGTGTTACTATCGGCGTTGTTGGTAATAGAGAGGTTGATGGCGAAGCTGTTCTTTCAGCTGCTGGCTGTGAGAAGGCTGCTGATTTCGTAGATCTTTGTGATATGTATGAAATCCCAGTTCTTTCAATTACTAATGTTGCAGCTTTCAAGTCTTGCACATGTCAGGAAAAGAGACTTCCAAGAGCTCTTTCACAAATGACACAGCGCTTTGTAGATGCTAGCGTTCCAAAGATTAATCTTATTACAAAGCAGGGCTACGGCACACCTTATGTACTTATGAATTCTAAGTCACTTGGTGCAGATTTAGTTTATGCTTTTGATAGCACATCTGTTGGAGCAATGGAAGCTTCTAAGGCTGCAAAGATTCTTGCAGATAATGGTACAGATGCTGCAGCAATCGAAAAAGATTATGCTGAGCTTCAGGATAGTGCCCTTACAGCAGCTGCTCACGGACATATCGATAGAATCGTTTCAATGGCAGATGCTAGAAAATATATTATTGCAGGATTTGAAATGTTCTTTTAAGAGCAGGAAGGTGAACATATGAAGAATAAATTAAAGATTTGCTTATGCACCTTAGCGCTTGCTCTTGGTTTGATGGCGTGTGGCGGCCAAAAGGATGATACATTAGGTGGTCGTACAGAAGCTGACTATCAATCAGAATTGTCTAGCATGCTTACACAGCTTTCAACACTTGATGAAGCAGCAATTGACTACAATATTTCATATATTTCGTCATATGAAGATGGTGCAACACTTGTAACACTTCTTGAGGATTACAAGGATTGTTACGATGAGTCCAATGAATATGTTGGAATCGGCGAATTTAATGTCGAGAAATCTGGTAAGACAATCACTGCAACACTTATTGGAGATTACTCAAAAAGAGATTTAAAGATGACTTTTGTTTACAGTACATTAGATGCATCTACTCCAACTGCAATGAATATCGAGCCAGTATACACTTTAGGTGAGACAATGCAGAAGGCTGCTTTGAATACAGTAATGGGTATCCTTATTGTGTTCTGTATGCTTGTTGTAATGTCTGGCGTAATCAAGCTTTTTGAAATTATTCCTAAGCTTGAAAAGAGATCTAAAGAAAAGAAAGAGGGTGCTGTGGCTGCTCCAGTTGTTAGCAATACACCTGCACCAGTTAAAAATGAAACAGATGATTTACAGCTTGTTGCTGTAATTGCCGCAGCAATCGCTGCTAGTACAGGAGCTTCTACAGATTCGTTTGTAGTTCGTTCTATCAAGAAAAGACATTAGAATTAGGAGGATTTTTCCATGAAAAATTATACAATCACTGTTAATGGAACAGTATATGATGTTACTGTAGAAGATAAGGGAGGTTCTGGTGTTTCTCCAGTTACTCCTTCAGCTGCACCTAAGGCAGCAGCACCAGCTCCAGTTGCTACAGGCGCTGCAGGCGGTGTTAAAATCGAAGCTGGAGCAGCTGGTAAGGTTGTTAAGATTGCAGCTGCAGCTGGTACAGCAGTTAAGAAGGGTGATCCTGTAGTAGTACTTGAGGTTATGAAGATGGAAACACCTGTTGTTGCACCACAGGATGGTACTGTTGCATCAATCAATTGTAACGAAGGACAGCAGGTTGAGGCTGGCGCATTACTTGCAACTATGAACTAATAGGAGGATTACACATGAGTTACGTTGGAGAGACATTGTTAAATCTCGCCGGTCAAACTGCATTTGCAAATTTGACTTGGGGAAACTTTGTCATGATAGCGGTTGCCTGTGTTTTCCTTTATCTTGCAATTAAAAAGGGATATGAACCACTTCTTTTATTACCAATCGCATTTGGTATGTTATTGGTTAATATTTACCCTGACATTATTGCATCACCAGAGGAAACATCTAATGGTGTAGGCGGCTTGCTTTATTATTTCTATACTCTTGATGAGTATTCAATTCTTCCTTCGCTTATTTTCATGGGCGTTGGAGCAATGACTGATTTCGGTCCACTTATCGCTAATCCAATAAGCTTTTGGCTTGGCGCTGCAGCACAGATTGGTATTTTCACAGCTTACCTTCTTGCAATCCTTTTAGGATTCTCAGATCAGGCAGCAGCTGCTGTATCAATTATCGGTGGAGCAGATGGACCTACATCTATTTTCTTGGCTGGTAAACTTGGACAATCAGCACTTATGGGACCAATTGCTGTAGCAGCATACTCATATATGTCACTTGTTCCAATCATTCAGCCACCAATTATGAAGGCACTTACAACAAAAGAAGAGCGCTCAATCAAAATGGCACAGCTTAGACCTGTATCAAAGCTTGAAAAGATTCTCTTCCCAATCGTTGTTACAATTATTGTATGTTTGATTTTACCTACAACAGCTCCTCTTGTTGGTATGCTTATGCTTGGTAACTTATTCAAGGAGTCTGGTGTTGTAAATCAGCTAACAGAGACAGCATCAAATGCACTTATGTACATCGTAGTTATTTTACTTGGTACATCAGTAGGAGCGTCTACATCAGCTGAAGCATTCTTGAATCCAGCTACACTCAAGATCGTTGTTCTTGGTCTTGTTGCTTTCGTATTCGGTACAGCTGCTGGTGTATTATTCGGAAAGCTTCTTTGCCATATTACAGGTGGAAAAATCAATCCACTTATTGGATCGGCAGGTGTTTCTGCTGTACCAATGGCAGCCCGTGTTTCACAGAAGGTCGGTGCAGAGGAAGATCCTACAAACTTCTTACTTATGCACGCTATGGGACCTAACGTAGCAGGCGTTATCGGAACAGCCGTAGCAGCCGGTGTATTCATGGCTATATTCGGTGTTTAGTTCTTATATATTAATTATTCAGGAGGGAATTACAAATGGCAGATATTAGTCCAAAGCCAGTTAAAATTACAGAGACAGTGCTCCGTGATGCGCATCAGTCTCTTATAGCAACACGTATGCCTACCTCAATTATGCTTCCTATCATTGATAAAATGGACCAGGTTGGATATAACGCAGTAGAGTGCTGGGGTGGTGCTACATTTGATGCATGTCTTCGTTTCCTTAAGGAAGATCCATGGGATAGACTTAGACAGCTTCGTGATGGATTTAAGAATACAAAGCTTCAGATGCTTTTTAGAGGTCAGAACATCTTAGGATACAGCCAGTATCCAGATGATGTTGTTGAATACTTCGTTCAGAAGTCAATTGCAAATGGTATCGATATCATTCGTATTTTTGACTGCCTTAACGATATCAGAAACCTTCAGACAGCAGTTAATGCTACAAACAAAGAGAAAGGACATGCGCAGGTTGCCCTTTCATACACTCTTGGTGAGGCTTATACACTTGATTACTGGAAGGATATTGCAAAGCGTATCGAAGATATGGGTGCATCTTCAATCTGTATCAAGGATATGGCTGGTCTTCTTGTTCCAGCTAAGGCTTCAGAGCTTGTTTCAGCATTAAAAGAATCTACAAGCCTTCCTATCGAGCTTCATACTCACTACACATCAGGTGTTGCAAGTATGACATATATGAAGGCTGTAGAGGCAGGATGTGATATCATCGACTGCGCAATTTCACCTTTTGCACTTGGTACATCTCAGCCTGCTACAGAAGTTATGGCAGCTGCATTCGAAGGAACACCTTATGATACAGGATTTGATCAGGAACTTCTTTCAGAAATTGCTGATTACTTCAGACCATACAGAGAAGAGTGCATCGAAAGTGGTCTTATGTCAACAAAGGTACTTGGCGTAAACATCAACACACTTCGTTATCAGGTTCCAGGCGGTATGCTTTCAAACCTTATCAGCCAGCTTAAAGAGCAGGGCAAGGAAGATAAGCTTCGCGAGGTTCTTGAAGAAGTACCACGTGTACGTAAGGATCTTGGTGAGCCACCACTTGTTACACCTTCTTCTCAGATTGTTGGTACACAGGCTGTATTCAATGTTCTTATGGGTGAGAGATACAAGGTTGTTACAGAGCAGACTAAGGATATTCTCCTTGGAAAGTATGGTCAGACAGTTAAGCCTTTCAACCCAGAGGTTGTAGAGAAGGCACTTGGTGCTGACAAAGATAAAGCTATCACATGCCGTCCAGCAGACTTACTTGAGCCAGGACTTAAGAAGTTTGAAGAGGAATGTGCTAGATGGAAACAGCAGGATGAGGATGTGTTATCATATGCATTATTCCCAAAGGTTGCTACAGAGTTCTTCGAGTATCGTGAGGCTCAGCAGACAAAGGTTGATCCTGCAAAGGCAGATAAGGAAAATAAAGCTTATCCAGTTTAATTTCAATAGCGATGAGGCAATGCAAGATTTCTTGCATTGCCTTTTTTTGCATAGTATAATAAATATCTCAATGATTAGTAAAAGGAGTGTTTATGGCTACTACAACTGATTTAATTTCAAAAATTAATGAAAATTACGGCAGAATGTCAAAGGGACAAAAGCTTCTCGCAAATTATATTATTGATAATTTTGACAAGGCTGTTTTCCTTACTGCAGCAAAGCTCGGAGATATTATTGGCGTATCTGAATCTACCGTAGTACGATTTGCTTCTTTTATTGGGTATAAGGGTTATCCAGAGTTCCAGCAAGCTTTAGAGGAAATGGTTAGAACAAAGCTTAATACTACAGATAGAATTGAGCTTACAAATGGAGGCATCGAGCAAAATGGTGTTTTGCGTTCTGTATTATCTGCAGATGCCTTAAAGGTTAAAAACACCATGGAATCTATTGATGAAGCTGCTTTTGAAAATGCAGTTGAAGCAATTAATAGTGCTAGAAGAATATACATCGTAGGTCTGCGTACATGCGCACCATTGGCTTCATTTTTAGCATTTTATCTAAATATGATTTTTGATAACGTAATTAATCTTCAAACAAGCTCTACTTCAGAGCTATTTGAACAGATGATTCATATTAACGAGGAGGACTGTATCATTGGTATTTCCTTCCCACGCTATTCAATGCGCACATTGAAGGCTTTGGAGTTTGCAAATAATCGCAGAGCTCATGTAGTGACTATTACTGATTCTATTCATTCACCTATGAATCTTTACAGTTCTTGCAATCTCATTGCAGAAAGCGGAATGCATTATGTAGTAGATTCGCTAGTGGCCCCTTTGTCTGTGATTAATGCATTAATCGTTGAGCTTTGTAATCGCAATCAAGCTACGGTTGCCAACAATCTAGATATGATTGAAAACATATGGAATGATTATCAATTCTACGAAAATGATGAAATAGATTTGGTGGATGATTCTATTAAAATGAATTATTCAGGAGATTTTTAATGAGTAAAGTTATTGTTGTTGGCGGCGGTGCTGCCGGCATGATGGCAGCTTATGCCGCTGGTATGTGCGGCCATGATGTCACTTTGTTAGAGAAAAACGAAAAGCTAGGAAAAAAGATTTATATCACAGGAAAGGGTAGATGTAATTTTACAAATGCCTGTGATGAGACAGATTTTTTCAAGAATGTTGTTAGCAATCCTAAGTTTTTGTACAGTGCATTATATACCTTTAATTCAGATGCTATGATTGGCTTGATTGAAATGCATGGCACCGAGACAAAAGTTGAAAGAGGAAATAGAGCCTTTCCTGTGTCGGACCACGCTTCGGATATTACAAAAGCCTTAAAAAACGGTCTTGATGAATACAATGTAAATATTCTTCTTAACACAGAAGTTTCTAATATATTAATTGAAAATGATACAGCTGTTGGAGTATCACTTAAGGATAAAACTCAGTTAAAGGCTGATCATGTTATTGTTTGTACCGGAGGGCTTTCATATCAGACTACCGGTTCTACAGGTGATGGTCTTCGCTGGGCTAAAAAAATCGGCATAGGTGTTACTGATACAAGACCGGCTTTAGTTCCACTTAATGTTAAAGAAGACTATGTTATGTCTATGCAGGGCCTTTCTCTAAAGAATGTAAATCTTTCAATCTATAATGGAAAGAAAAAGCTCTATGATAATTTTGGTGAAATGCTATTTACCCATTTTGGTGTATCTGGTCCACTTGTGCTTTCAGCAAGCTCTATAATTGGCAAGACTTTACAAAGTGAAGGGAAGCTTAATGCTTTTATCGACTTGAAGCCTGCTCTTTCTGTTGAGGAGCTGGATGCCAGAATACTTAGGGACTTTAATGACAATATGAATAAGCATCTTAGCTCAGTTCTTAGGGGTCTTCTTCCTTCATCTATGGTTCCTGTTTTTATAGAACTCTTGGATATTGATGACAGTAGACAAATCAACTCTATCACCAAGGAAGAGCGAAACAATATTATTAAGCTCCTTAAGAATTTCCCTTTTACTATTACGGGACTGAGAGATTTCAAAGAAGCAATTGTCACTCAGGGTGGAGTTTGCGTCAAGGATATTGACCCATCCACTATGAAATGTAAAAATATAAATGGCCTTTCTTTTGCTGGAGAGGTTTTGGATTTGGATGCCTTTACAGGCGGATTTAATCTTCAGATAGCATGGTCTACAGGTTATCTTGCTGGACTTAGTATTTAATTATTTTACGGAGGATATATATTATGGCAATGAATGTTGCAATCGACGGACCTGCAGGTGCAGGTAAATCTACAATAGCTAAAGCTGTTGCAGCAAAGAAAGGATATGTATATGTAGATACTGGTGCTATGTATAGAGCAATGGCACTTTATTTTCTTAGAGCAGGTATCGCTTCAGATGACGAGAAATCTATTTCTGAAAAGGTAGATGAAATAGTTGTTTCTATTAAATATGAAGATGGTGCTCAGCATGTAATCCTTAATGGCGAGGATGTTACTGGCCTTATCAGAACAGAAGAGGTTGGAAACATGGCCAGCGCAACATCAGTTTACTCTGCAGTTAGAACAAAGCTTGTTGCTTTACAGCAGGAGCTTGCTAAAACTACAGATGTAATTATGGATGGAAGAGATATTGGTACAGTAGTTCTTCCTAACGCAGATGTTAAGGTTTTCCTTACAGCTTCTGTTGAATGCAGAGCGAAGAGACGTTTTGATGAGCTTAAGGCTAAGGGAGTCGAGGCTGATTTTGACCAGATTGCAAAAGATATTGAAGAGAGAGATTATAGAGATTCTCACAGAGAAATAAGCCCATTAAAGCAGGCTGATGATGCAGTATTAGTTGATAGTTCAGACATGACTATTGATGAAGTGGTTGCTGCAATTATAGATTTATGTAAATAAAGGTATTTTATATGGAAGTAATCTTAGCTAAATCTGCAGGTTTTTGCTTTGGAGTGCAAAGAGCTGTTGATGTTGTAAACAAACAAATAGAAGAGGGAGTTTCTCCACTTTATACCTATGGTCCTATTATTCATAATGAAGAAGTTGTAAAAGACTTCGAGAGCCATGGAGTTCAGGTTATGGACGAGGATTCCAATAAGAATTATGAGCCAGGAACTGTTATCATTCGTTCTCACGGTGTTACAAAAGCTGTTGAGGAAGGTTTGAAGGCTGCTGGTCACAATGTTATTGATGCTACATGTCCTTTCGTAAAAAAGATTCATCGTGCAGTTGATGAACATTCTAAGAATGGAGAGTACATTGTAATCATTGGAAATCCGGATCATCCTGAGGTTCGAGGCATAGTTGGTTGGATTAACGGAGATAAGTATACAGTGATTTCAGGAGAGCAAAGCGCTAAAGACTTTTCAGTTAATTCTCACGATACTATTTGTATTGTTTCTCAAACCACCTTTAACCACAATAAATTTCAAGAATTAGTTGAAATTATAAAGCAAAAAGGTTATCATATTATTGTTTTGAATACAATATGCGATGCGACTAATAAAAGGCAGGTTGAGGCTTTTGACATTGCGTCACAGGTCGATGCTATGCTTGTTATTGGAAGTAAAAATTCATCCAATACACAAAAGTTGTACGAGATATGCAAAACACGATGCAACAATACTTACTATATACAGACGGCTGATGATTTCCAGCCATCTGACCTTAGTTCCATTGAAAGTGTAGGTATTACCGCAGGGGCATCCACCCCAAACAATATTATTGAGGAGGTTCAAAAGAAATGTCAGAAATGAGTTTTGAACAAATGTTGGAGGAATCATTTAAAACTATACACAATGGAGAGGTAGTAGACGGTACTGTTATTAGCGTAAAGCCAGATGAAATCGTTTTAAATATCGGTTACAAGTCAGATGGTATCATAACACGTTCAGAGTACACAAATGAGTCAAACGTCGATCTTACTACTGTAGTTAAAGTTGGTGATCCTTTATCAGCTATCGTAATCAAGGTAAATGATGGTGAGGGTCAGGTTCTTCTTTCATACAAGAGACTTGCTCAGGAAAAGGGCAACGAAAGACTTGCAGAAGCTTTTGAAAGCGGAGAGGTTCTTACAGCTACAGTTGATAAGGTTCTTAAGGGTGGCCTTACAGTTGTTGTTGATGAGGCTAGAGTATTTATTCCAGCTTCATTTGTATCAGATGTTTATGAAAAGGATCTTGGAAAGTACCAGGGTCAGGAAATCAGCTTTGTAATCACAGAGTTCGATCCAAAGCGTCGTAGAATCATTGGTAACAGAAAGACACTTCTTGTTGCTGATAGAGCAAAGGCTCAGGAAGAGCTTATGTCTAAGATTGCTGTTGGACAGGAATTCGAAGGAACAGTTAAGAATGTTAAAGACTTCGGTGCATTCATCGATTTAGGTGGTGCTGATGGTCTTCTTCATATCTCAGAGATGAGCTGGGGCCGTGTTGAGAATCCTACAAAGACTCTTAACGTTGGCGATACAATCAAGGTATTCGTTAAGGAAATCAAGGATGGCAAGATTGCTCTTTCTTGCAAGTTCGATAACGAGAATCCATGGAACGGCGCTGCAGATAAGTATGCAGTAGGTTCTGTAGTAAAGGGTAAAGTAGTTCGTATGAAAGACTTTGGTGCTTTCGTAGAGCTTGCTCCTGGAATCGATGCACTTCTTCATGTATCTCAGATCTCTAAGGATCGTATTGAAAAGCCTTCAGATGTTCTTACAATTGGTCAGGACATCGAAGCAAAGGTTGTTGAATTCAACGATGCTGAGAAGAAGATTAGCCTTTCTATCAAGGCTCTTCTTGAGCCAGAGGCTGCTGATGATGCAGATGTTGCAGATGTAAATATCGAAGAAGTAGCTGCTACAGAAGAATAATCTTTTGACTATTTTTAAGGTCTAGGTTTTAAATCTAGACCTTTTTTCTATTTCAAATGCAATTATTCTTAGAAAAATAACAATAAATACACAAATAATGTATATAATGTATCTATTCCGAGTTACAGAAAGAAATATAAAAATAGATAGGAGAAGATTTTATGGACAATTACGATGGATTCAAGAAAGAGGTTTATGATCTTACTAAAATCGATTTAAGTTCCTATAAAGAGAAGCAGATGCGTAGACGTATCGATTCTCTTGTTACTAAACATAAATGCAAGGAGTATCACGATTATGTTGCTCTTTTAAAGAGTGATAAAGAAGTTTTTGATGAGTTCGTTAATTTCCTCACTATAAACGTTTCTGAGTTTTATAGAAATCCAGAGCAGTGGGATCTTCTTACAAAAGAATTCATTCCGGAGCTTATCAAGCATTCTGGCCAGAATCTTAAAATTTGGAGTGCTGCTTGTTCCACTGGAGATGAGCCTTATTCGTTGGTAATGGCTTTATCGCAGCATCTTCCTCTTAATAAGATTAAGATTCTTGCAACAGACATTGACAAGCAGGTAATTGCAACTGCAAAGGTTGGCCTATACAATGCTAAAAGTATTGCAAATGTTCCTGCAGATTTAAAAAAGAAGTACTTTACACCAGTAGGAAATTCATTCCAGATAAGTGAAGAAATAAAGAAGTGTGTAGAATTTAAAGAGCATAATTTGCTTCGCGATACATATCCTACAAACTACGACATGATTGTTTGTCGAAATGTATTGATTTACTTTACAGATGAAGCAAAGGACGAAGTTTATGATAAATTCTGCAAATCACTTCGTCCTGGTGGCATTTTATTTATCGGCTCTACAGAGCAGGTTATTAATTACAAAGATCTTGGATATAAGCGTCGTTACTCTTTCTATTATGAGAAGAACTAGTGCTTAAGCATGTATCTTACAACCTTCAGTAGAAGATTAGGAGTAATGTCATTGACATCCACAAATGCCTCCTTTGATTCATATGAAGGTTTGAATATTCGGGTAGTTCCAATATCGATTTTTTCAGGGAGGGCAAGGAATTGTCCTTCCTTTTTTACTTTACAATCTTGTTTTTTAGCTGGACGTCGACTGCTTTTATCCATGCTTTCTCCCAATGATTTAGGTATTATCATATCCTCATTTATCAGATAATAATAGTTCTTGTAATCAGGCAGGAAGGTGAGCAGTTCTCCGTCAAATAAATCCAGCGTAACGTATATACGATTGTCCTTTATAATGTATAATCCGTAATCTCGCTGCTTATTAATTGAATTCGGAATTGCGATATCAGTTTCTACTATAAATCTGAGTTTATCAGCTTCAAGTTCATAAGATACATATCGTAATTGCGAATTAAACAAATCAGGGTATGCCAAAATATCGGTAATATATATCATACCTTGAACATCTTCATAATTATGGAGAAGAATAAGTTTTTTGGACTCTAAATCGCCTGTTTGAGAGTATTTTTCGTATACAGGTATAAGTTCTCCTCCGTTGTATTTATCATCGCGATTTAACCCTAGATATTGCTCGATAGTCTTTTGTTTATAATTTGGAAGATCAAGAAGGCATCTGGCTTTTGTAGTTTTTAAATACATATCCATATGATTCTTAGATTTAATCTTGGTGTTGAAATTGTATTTTCTACATCTTTCTACAATAAAAGATTCATCGAATCGTGTAGAGTTGAATCCGAGCAAATTATCGTATCCAGACATGACGTTTTCAAATTCTGTAATAATATCGATTTCCTCAGATTCATTCGCTGCCAATAACTGTGTGATAGTAACTGTATTTTCGCTTCTTGTAGCATATCCAATTAAATAAATGAAAGATTTCCTAGGAGATAGGCCTGTGCACTCAATATCGAAGAAAAGTGTGGTTTTATCAAAATATTTGTCAATTGCATAGCTTAAGTTATCTAATTTGTAAGTATTTTTAATTATTTCCATAATATAACGTGCCTTTTAAAGTTTTTTTCATTAAATTATACACAAATTTTTCATACTTTGGTATTTAAAAATGTACAATATTAATGATAAATTTTCTCTACTTCAGTATTTTAAATGATATAATTTAATTAACGTTAAAGAAAGAGAGGAGTAAATGCTAATGGGCCTTAGAACATTTAAAGGTGGCGTTCACCCTTATGAAGGCAAGGAACTTTCCAAAGAAAAGCCTATTAAGGATATTAAGCCACAGGGCTTGATGGTATATCCATTATCCCAGCACATAGGTGCACCAGCACAAGCATGTGTCGCAGTAGGCGATAGTGTGCTCAGAGGTCAGAAAATTGCTGAAGCAGGCGGATTTGTATCTGCACCAATTTTCTCAAGCGTTTCCGGTACAGTCAAGGCTATTGAGCCAAGACGCGTCGCAACAGGCGACATGGTTAATTCTATCATAATTGAAAGTGATGGCCAATTCATTGAGACAGGTTTTGAATCTTGCGAGGATTTCACAAAACTCTCCAATGAAGAAATCATCAAAAAAATTCAGGATGCAGGTATCGTAGGCATGGGAGGAGCTGGTTTCCCTACTCATGTTAAGCTTTCACCAAATAATCCTGAGAAGATTGAATATATTATTGCAAACTGTGCTGAATGTGAACCTTATCTTACATCAGACTATAGAAGTATGGTTGAAGAGCCTGAAAAGCTTATCACTGGCATGAAGATTATTCTTCAGCTTTTCCCAAAGGCAAAAGGTTTACTTGGCGTAGAAGACAATAAATCTGATGTTATTGCATCATTAGAGAAGCTTGTTGAGAACGAGCCACGTATCGAAGTGGTTCCACTTCTTACAAAGTATCCTCAGGGTGGTGAGCGTCAGATTATCAAGGCGTGTACAGGTCGTGAAATTAATTCAAAGATGCTTCCTGCTGATGCTGGATGTATCGTAGACAACGTTGCTACTATAAATGCTATCTATACAGCAATTGTTGAAGGAAAGCCAGTTATGGACCGTATCTTCACACTTACTGGTGATGCAGTTATGGAGCCACGCAACTACAGAATCTGCATTGGTATGAGCTGCAAGGAAATCCTTGAAGCAGCTGGCGGATTCGTTAGAGAGCCAGCAAAAATCATTTCAGGTGGTCCTATGATGGGATTTGCTGTTATGGATGCTGATATCCCTACAACAAAGACATCTGGCGCACTTGTTTGTTTATCAGAAGATGAAGTTTCAATGTACGAAACTACTGCTTGTATCAATTGCGGTAGATGTGTTGAGGCTTGTCCTGAAAAATTAATACCTTCTAGACTTTCTAAGTTCTCTGATCACGGAGACAAGGAAACGTTCGAAAAATGGTATGGTCTTGAATGTATTGAATGTGGTAGCTGCAGCTTTGCTTGCCCAGCTAGAAAGCCACTTGCTCAGTCAATTAAGACTATGAAAAAACAAATTCTTGCAGATAAGAGAAAAAAGTAGAAAGGATGGGGTAGAAAGTGAGTAATTTATTAAAAGTTTCTTCATCTCCACATGTCAGAGCGAAGGACGACAGTAGTATTATCATGTTATATGTGATAATTGCCCTTATGCCAACTACACTATTTGGTATTATCAATTTTGGAATTCGTGCATTATTACTTATAGCAGTATGTATCACATCTTGTGTATTATCAGAGTTCTTATTTGAAAAAGCAGTAGGGAAGAAGAATACAATCGGCGATTTAAGTGCAGCTGTTACTGGACTTCTTCTTGCACTCAACTTACCACATACACTTCCTGTATGGCAGGCAGTGCTCGGTAGCGTTTTTGCAATCGTAGTTGTAAAGATGTTATTTGGCGGATTAGGTCAGAACTTCATGAACCCAGCACTTGGTGGACGTGTATTCTTGCTTATTTCATTCGCAGGAACAATGACTCATTTCGAGTACGATGGCGTTGCTGGTCCTACACCTCTTGCATCAATCGGTGGTGGTAATGTAAACACTCTCGATATGTTGATTGGTCGTACAGCAGGTACAATTGGTGAGACTAGTGCTCTTTGTATTCTAATTGGAGCAATTATCCTTATTTTATTAGGCGTAATTGATTTAGTTATTCCTGGTGTTTATATTCTTACATTCTCCATTTTTGTTATTTTATTTGGAGGACATGGATTAGATACAACATTCCTTGTTGCACACCTTTGCGGTGGTGGATTAATGCTTGGTGCATTCTTCATGGCAACAGATTATGTTACATCACCAATCACACCTCTTGGCAAAGTTCTTTTTGGTATTTGCCTTGGTGTTTTAACAGGTATCTTCAGATTCTTCGGAAACAGCGCAGAAGGTGTTAGCTACGCTATCATCTTTAGCAACCTTCTTGTTCCACTTATCGAGAAGATTACAGTACCTAGAGCCTTTGGAATTTCAAAGGAGGTGAAGTCTAATGAATAAATTGGTAAAAGACGCTTTAGTCCTTACCTGTATTACTCTTGTAGCAGGCTTCGCTTTAGGACTTGTATACGAAATCACAAAAGCTCCTATTGAGAAAGCTCATCAGGATGCTATGAAAGAAGCATATTCTTCAGTATTCGCAGATGCAGCTTCATTCGCTGAAATTGAGGATTTTGATTCTTCAGCTGCAACTGATTATGTTAATCAGGCAGGATACGGTACAGAGACAATCGATAATTGCGTAGAGGCACTTGATGCATCAAACAACGTAATCGGATATGTTATTACAGTTACTACATCTGCTGGTTATGGCGGAAATATTACATTTTCTGTTGGTATCACAAATGATGGCATTATCAATGGCTATTCAATTACAGATATCTCAGAAACAGCTGGTCTTGGTATGAAGGCTAAAGATACAGGTGATGGTTCATTCTCAGCTCAGTTCATTAACAGAGCAGCAGAAATCTTTACAGTTACAAAGACTGGCGCATCTTCATCAAGCGAAGTAGATGCTATTTCAGCTGCCACTGTAACATCACGTGCTATGACAGGTGGTATTAACGCATGTGTCACCTACTTCGAATCTATTGTAGGAGGTGCTTCTAATGAATAAGAACCTAGAAAGAGTTTATAACGGACTTTGGAAGGAGAATCCTACCTTTGTATTAATGCTTGGTATGTGTCCAACACTTGCTGTTACCACATCAGCAATTAATGGTATTGGTATGGGTCTTTCTACAACAGTTGTTCTTGTTTTATCTAACATGCTTATTTCTGCACTTAGAAATATCATTCCAGATAGAGTAAGAATGCCAGCTTTCATCGTTGTAGTTGCATCCTTCGTTACAATTGTTCAGTTTTTGATGGAAGGTTTTACACCTTCATTATATGAATCACTTGGAATTTATATTCCACTTATCGTAGTTAACTGTATCATCTTAGGACGTGCAGAGAGCTACGCTAGCAAGAATCCAGTTATACCTTCAATGTTTGATGGTATTGGTATGGGTCTTGGTTTCACAGTAGGACTTACTCTTATTGGTATTGTTCGTGAAATTCTTGCAAACGGATCTATCTTTGGAGCAGTTATTGCACCTCTTAATGATTATCATATTACATTATTTGGTCTTGCTCCTGGAGCTTTCTTCGTGCTTGGTTGTCTTGTTGCAATCATGAACGTCGTTAGACGTAACATGGAAGCAAAAGGCAAGCCACTTCCAGCAGTGCAGGGATGCTTAGGCGGAGATTGCTCAGGTTGTAGCTTATCAAGTGCATGCACAGGAAAGTCTTTGGTTCACAAGGCTGATGAGGTTCCACCGGTTGACCCTAAGGATGTTGCTAAGCCACAGGCTGTTCCTACAGAAACAAAACAGACTGCAAATGCAAAGAATACAGAAGACGTAGAGAAATCTGGTTCTGATTCTTCATATGCTGACGATATCGCTGGAAAGGAGGAGAAATAATGAGTTACGTAACAAGCTTAATTCTTTTATTAGTAGCTTCAGCTATTGTTAACAACGTTGTTCTTTCTCAGTTCCTTGGTCTTTGTCCATTCCTTGGAGTATCAAAGAGGGTTGAGACAGCAGCAGGTATGGGTGGAGCAGTAATCTTCGTAATTACTATTTCATCATTTGTTACATCACTTATTTATAAGTTTATTTTAGCTCCTACTGGATTTGAATATATGCAGACAATCGTTTTCATTCTTGTTATTGCTGCACTTGTTCAGTTCGTAGAGATGTTCCTTAAAAAGAGCGTACCTTCACTTTATAAGTCGCTTGGTGTATACCTTCCACTTATCACAACAAACTGTGCAGTGCTTGGTACAGCTATCAATAACGTAACTAAGGAATATGACATTCTCGAATCAGTAATTAACGGTTTTGGTGTTGCACTTGGTTTCACAATTGCAATCGTTATCATGGCTGGTATTAGAGAAAAGATTGAATACAACGATTTTCCACAGGCCTTCAAGGGCTCAGCTATCGTTCTTGTTACAGCAGGACTTATGGCTATGGCTTTCATGGGCTTCGCTGGAGTAATTTAAGGAGGGCTAACAAATGAGTATAACAGGAATTTTACTGGCAGCTGTTATAGTTGGCGCTACCGGTTGTATAATTGGATTTTTCCTTTGCTTTTCATCTGAAAAGTTTAAGGTTGAAGTTGATCCACGTGAAGAGGCTGTTCTTGCAGCACTTCCAGGAAATAACTGTGGTGGTTGTGGATACGCTGGATGTTCTGGCTTGGCTGCAGCTATCGCAAAGGGAGAGGCACCTGTAAATCAGTGCCCAGTTGGTGGCACACCTGTTGCGGCTCAGATTTCTGAGATTATGGGTGTAGCTGCTGAAGAAGGTGTTCGTAAAGTTGCATTTGTAATGTGTCACGGAACATGTGAAAATGCTACTCAGCTTTACGATTACACAGGCGTCGAGGATTGCCAGGCTATGGCATATGTGCCAGGTGGCGGTCCTAAGGCTTGCTCTTATGGTTGTATGGGCTTCGGCTCATGCGTTAAGGCTTGTCCATTTGACGCTATTCATATTGTTGACGGTGTAGCTTTAGTTGACAAAGAAGCTTGTAAGGCTTGTGGTAAGTGTGTGGCTGTATGTCCAAATCATCTTATCGAGCTTATTCCTTACGATTTTGGTCACGCTGTTCGTTGTCACAATAATGACAAGGGAAAAGATGTTATGAGCGTTTGTAAAGTTGGCTGTATTGGTTGCCACAAGTGCGAAAAGGTCTGTGAAAGCGATGCTATTCATGTTGATGGATTCTTTGCTCACATAGATCAAGATAAATGTACAAGCTGTGGCAAATGTGCAGAAGCTTGTCCAAGAAAGATCATTTTGTAAGGAGGAAATATGCGTAATAGTACAAAGAAAATTTTAGGTGTAACAATCTGTATATTACTTGCATTATTCTGTGGTTTAGCTCCACTCGTAAAGAAAGGAGCTTCTGGTAAGTCTTATGTTGCTAATGCACAAGGCTTTGGAGGTAACATCGAAGTAACTGTATATGTTGATGGTGACACTATTACAGATATTACTTACGAGGCTCCAGATGAAACACCTTCAGTTGGTGGTGTTGCAATGAGCAACTTAAAGACTCAAATTATTGAAGAGCAGAACAGTAATGTAGACGTTATCGCTGGTGCTACATACAGTTCTACAGGTTTCCTTGAGGCTGTAAATGCAGCCCTTAATGAAGCTGGCGTTGTTGCTGATGGTTCTAATGGTACAAAGACTGTTGCCGAGGACTACGAAGGAACTGCTGATATCGTAGTTATCGGTGGTGGTGGAGCTGGTATGACAGCTGCTATCAGTGCTGCAGAGGAAGGAAAGTCAGTTATCCTTCTCGAGAAGAACTCAATCCTTGGTGGTAACACTGCACGTGCAAGTTCTGGTATGAACGCTGCTGAGACTCATTATGAGGAAGAGCAGGGTGTTGAAGATTCAGTTCAGTCATTTATCGATGATACAATGGCAAGTGGTAAGAACATGAACGATCCTGAGCTTGTAAAGGTATTAGCTGAAAATACATCAGGTGCTATCGATTGGCTTGATTCAGAGGGTATCGAATTAAACGGACCTCTTGCAACTATGGGGGGGTTAAGTGCAAACCGTACACATAGACCAGTTGATGCTGACGGAAACATTATTCCAGTTGGTTCTTACCTTGTAGATAAGCTTTCTGCAAGAATGGATGAGCTTGGAATCGAAGTACATACAAACACAGCTGCTACAGAAATCATTATGGAAGATGGTAAGGCTGCAGGCGTTAAGGCTACAGGCTCATCTGGAAACAATGTTACAATTCATGCTGATGCTGTAATTGTAGCTACAGGTGGTTTCGGTGGTAACATGGATAAGGTTACAGAATATCGTCCTGACTTAGAAGGATACATTTCTACAAACGTTACTACAGCAAGTGGTGATGCAATTGATTTCTTAGGAGATCTTAACGCTGATTTTGTTGATCTTGATCAGATTCAGCTTCATCCTACAGTTGTTCCAACAGATGGTACATTAGTTGGTGAAGCTCTTCGTGGTGATGGTGCTATCCTTGTTAATAAGGAAGGCCACAGATTCTTCAATGAGACAGGTACTCGTGATGAAGTTTCAGCAGCGGAAATCGAGCAGCCTACAGGTAATGTATGGCTTATCGTAAACCAGGATATGTATGAAGGTTCAGCTGTTATTTCTAAGCTTGAAAAGGGTGGATACCTTGTAAATGGTGATACTCTTGATGATCTTGCAAAGGCAATGGAGTTTGATGCTGATGCAACTGCAGCTTTAAAAGAAACAGTAGAGACATGGTCTGGTTACGTTGCATCTGGAGTTGATGAAGACTTCGGACGTGAAATCGGTGCTGTAAAGACTGACCTTTCTTCTGGTCCTTACTATGCAGTAAACGTTGGACCTGGTATCCATCACTGTATGGGTGGTGTTAAGATTAACACTTCTGCAGAGGTTATTGATACTGATGGTAATCCAATCGAAGGCTTATATGCTTGCGGTGAGGTTACTGGTGGTATCCACGGCGCTAACCGTCTTGGTGGTAATGCTGTTGCTGATATCGTTGTTTATGGTAGAATCGCAGCTGAAAGCGCAATTGAATACATTGATAAATAAGCATTATTTATATTTATGCTCCTCGTTTATTACGGGGAGCATTTTTTTGTTAACAAAAGTTTAAATATTTGTTAGAATTATCTTTGTTTTTTGAATTAATTCTACTGGAGGAATTTGATGATATTAATTAGAAATCAATTACATATAGCTTTTTTTACAGCAGCTCTTGCAATAACGATATCTATTCTTTTGTTGACTTTACTTAAAAGAAGAACAGAAAAAGCTCAGCACAGATGGTTTTTGTTTTTGCTTTTTATAATTGCGTTTAATTCATTATCCCAAATATTTACAGCATATTTTGAAATAACTTCTTCGGAATCCATATATAATCAATATTTGTTGCTGTTATCACAAAATACATATTTTATATTTCACACAGCATTATGTCCTGCTTTGTATAATTATGTATGTAGTGTAACTGGCAAAAATAGAAGACGAGATTTTATTTCTGGAATGCTTTTACAGGTTCCTTTTTTTATTACAGAAATAATTGCACTGTCAAATCCTTTTACAAATTGGGTGTTCTACTATGATTCCAACAACGTGTTCCATAGAAATACTGGCGAGTACTTCATATATTGGGCGGCAATTTTCTATTTTGTATTAGCATTCTTTGAAATATTGTTTTCATGGAAAGCACTTACTCACAGAAAAAGTGTGGCACTCATCTATTTCTTCTTTATTGTCTTTATCGGTGTATGGATACAATACAAATTTATAAATATTAGATGTGAATTGTTGGCGGAAGCTTTAGGAATGATGGGAGCTATGCTTGCAGTTGAAAATGAGGACGATAGAATCGATGCAGGAACCCGCCTTTATAATAGAAGAGCCTTCCAGATGGATGTTCACAATATGCTTGTTATGAATGAACATTCAACTTTGATCTTCGTAAAAATCTTAAATGCTAATAAACTTGAAAGAATAGCCCGTTCTTCAAATTATGACTTACTTATTTTATCCTGCGCAGAGTTTTTTAAATCGTTAATTCCTGCTTACCAAATATATCATCCAACCAGAGAGACTTTTGTACTCATATGCAGCAAAAACGAGAGTAGTCTTGTAGAAAAACTTATAACTACCATTGAGAACAGATTTAGTAACATCTGGGAATTAAATGATTCTGCCATTAAGCTTGATGCAAATGTTTTTCAAATGTCTATACCTGGCGATTTAAAGAATATTGACGATATTATGTACATTTCTGATTGCATTGTTCCTTCAAGCGTAGCCAACAATAACGCTACAATAGAGTGGATAATGCGTCGTTCTGATATAGAGAAGGCTATCAGAAAGAATATTGCCAACGATGGCTTTGAAGTATACTATCAACCTACTATTTATATGAAGGATTTTAAACTTCATGGAGCGGAAGCTTTGATTAGAATGAAGGATAAAGAACTTGGTTATATTTCACCTGAGGAATTTATCCCTATTGCAGAACAAATTGGTATGGTTGAACAGATAGATGATTATGTTCTTAGAGAAGTGTGCAACTTCATAAAAGAGAACATTCAAACAAATAACATAATTGATTGTATAAATGTAAATCTATCAGTTGTTCAATGTCTTAAGCCTGGTTTCTTTAAACATATTACTAACATAGTAGATGAATACAACATAGATTATTCTATGATAAATTTTGAAATCACTGAAACAGTTGGTGCTGAAGATTATGATATACTTGCAACTGTCGCGCACAAGCTCAAATCAGTTGGTTTTTCAATATCTATGGACGATTACGGAACAGGATATTCCAACATGGAAGGCATTTTCTCATTGGATTTTAATGTTATAAAAATCGATAAGACTTTACTTTGGAATGCTGAAAATCATGAAAGAGGAAGGATTATTCTTAATAATACTGTCAAGATGATTCATGATTTAGGCTGTGAGATTTTAGTTGAAGGCGTGGAAACGGAAAAACATGTAAAAATGTTGCAAGATCTAAATGTAGATTATTTGCAGGGATATTATTTTTCAAAACCAATTCCTAAGGCCCAATTTATTGAATATATGCAAAAATAGTGGTATTATGTACCGGATATTATTTGGGGGAAGAATATGTACGGTGTAGATTTTACAAAAAAGAAAAGAGTTATTGTAAAGGTTGGTTCATCAACCATAACACATGATGCAACTGGAAATATTGATTACACGAAGTTGGAACGACTTGTTAGACAGCTCTGTGATTTGCGTGCTCAAGGCAAGGATGTATGTCTTGTATCTTCAGGTGCGATTGCTGTTGGACGATATGCAATTGGTTTAAAAGAACGTCCTTCAGATTTGGCTACAAAGCAGGCTTGTGCTTCTATTGGCCAGGCTTATCTTATGTCGGTTTATCAAAAGCTTTTTTCTGAGTACAATCAAAGAGCCGGCCAGATTCTTATGACCAAAAAGACAATGACCGATCCAGAATCTAGAGAAAATGCTCGTAATACTTTTGAACAGCTGTTTAATCTAGGGGTTATTCCTGTAGTTAATGAAAATGATACTGTTGCCACTCATGAAATTCAGTTTGGCGACAATGATTCATTGTCAGCTATCGTTGCAGCCCTTGTTAACGCTGATGCACTTATTCTTTTATCAGATATAGATGGTCTTTATACTGACAATCCAAACACAAACCCTAATGCTGAGTTTGTGCCAGTTGTAAAGGATATAGACTCTGTTTTTGAAATGGCTTCATCTGATAGTACATCAAATGTTGGCACAGGAGGAATGACTGCAAAGCTTAGAGCAGCACAAATAGCTACATATTCTGGTGCGGATATGGTTATTACAAACGGCACACATATAGGAAATATTCATCGTATTTTCGAAAATAAAGATAAAGGCACACTCTTTACAGCAAATAAAAGAGATGATGTCCATATATTAGATTTGTTAGAGGATTAATTATGATTACAGAGAAAGATATCGCAAGAATTAATGAACTTTACCATAAGCAGAAAGGTGAAGGTCTTACTGATGCTGAAAAAGCAGAGCAGGCTAAGCTTAGAAGAGCTTATATTGATGCAATTAAAGGCAATATCAGAACCCAGCTTAACAATATCGATATCGTAGACGAAGATGGTAAGGTAGAAAACCTTGGCGAAAAATATGGAAGTAAGTCAAACTAGTAATGATATTAGATTAACTTATAAAAGAATTAGAGATGGTATTTCAATTTCAGAAAGAAATCGATTGTCATCCCTTATTAGTGAAAATGTTTTGGCTCTTTTAGAATCTGATTTTAAAGGAGCTAATATTTTTTTATGCTTTTATCCATTTGGAAGCGAAGTTGATTTAAAACAGTTATACTCCATTTTATTACAACAGGGAAAGCATCTATATTTCCCAAAATGTGATAAAAAGAATCATCAGTTGTATTTCTATGAAATAGTCGATTTAGAAAAGGATTTTTCTATTGGTTCATACAATATTATGGAACCGAAATCTGACATGAATTTACTTACTGATTTCAATCAGTCAATTATTTCTATAACCCCAGGGTTGATATTCGATAAAAAGCTTAATAGAATTGGTTATGGAGGCGGCTTTTATGATAGATTTTTCGAAAAGCATCCAGAAATAACAAGCATTGCGCCTTGCTTTTCAAAGCAGCTGGCGGAGAATATACAAATCGAATCCCATGATATACCGATGGATTATATTGTTACTGAAAACTTGGTTTTGAAAGGAAGTAGATCATGACATTAATTGAGCAGGCAACAAAAGCAAAAGCAGCAAAGTACAAAGTAGCTTTATTATCTACCGAGGCTAAAAACAAAGGAATATTAGCAGTTGCAGATGCTCTTGAGGATAATAGCTCTGATATTATTAGTGCTAATAAAATCGACATGGCTAACGGTGAGAAAAAGGGCTTATCCCAGGGACTGCTAGATCGATTGAAGTTAGATGAATCTCGAATTAGCGGAATGGCAGAGGGATTGCGTCAGGTTGTAGAACTGGAGGATCCAATCGGAAAAATCACCGAAGAATGGGATAGACCTAACGGGCTCCATATAGCCAAAAGGCTTGTGCCAATTGGTGTTGTTGGCGTCATTTACGAGGCTCGTCCTAATGTAACTGCCGATGTGTTTGGCTTATGTTTCAAGACTGGCAATGCAACTATCTTAAAAGGTGGTTCGGATGCTCTTGAATCAAACAAGGCTATTGTAAAGATTATCAGGGATACTCTTGTGAAGGAAAATCTTCCAGTTGATGCTATTACATTAATCGAAGATACTACAAGAGAATCTACAAATCAGCTTATGCGAATGAACGGATATGTAGATGTTCTTATTCCTCGAGGAGGAGCTGGCCTTATCAAATCAGTTGTAGAAAATGCTTCTGTCCCAGTAATAGAAACAGGTTCTGGCAACTGCCATATTTACGTAGATTATGATGCAGATATCGATATGGCTATATCTGTTATCGAAAATGCGAAAACACAGAGAATTGGTGTATGTAACGCCTGTGAATCTCTTGTTATACATAAAGATATAGCAGCCAAGCTACTTCCTGCTCTAAACGCAAAGCTTAGAGAGCACGGCGTACAAATATTTGCCGATGCTGATTCTAAGCAGTACCTCGAGGGTTCTTTTGATGTAACAGAGGAAGATTTTGGTAAGGAATATTTAGATTATATAATTTCAGTTAAGACTGTTTCTTCAGTAGAAGAGGCAATTGAACATATTAATAAATACAATACAGGTCATTCAGAATCGATCATTACTAATGACGAAGCTAATGCTAATATGTTCTTGAATGGCATTGACGCATCTTGTGTTTATGTTAATGCTTCAACCAGATTTACAGATGGATTTGAGTTTGGGTTCGGAGCAGAAATAGGAATTAGCACACAAAAACTTCATGCAAGAGGCCCTATGGGACTTTTAGCATTAACAAGTTATAAATATACAATCCGTGGTAACGGACAAATTAGATAATAGTTAGGAATTAAAATGAGTATTACAGATTTATTAAACAATGCTCCAACAGAGGAGCCAGAACGCCAATATTATTTCATTAAGGAGGCTGCAAAAATTGTAGCTAAAAGAGAAGAAGAGCTTGGAAGAAAGCTTACTTGCTGTGTTGTTACATTTGGTTGCCAGATGAACGCAAGAGATTCCGAGAAGCTTCTTGGTGTTCTTAAGGAAATTGGTTATGAAGAAACAACAGATGAAAACGCTGATTTTGTAATCTACAATACATGTACCGTTAGAGAGAACGCAAATAATAAAGTTTACGGTCATCTTGGTATTCTTCACGGTTACAAGAAAAAGAATAAGAATATGATGATTGGTCTCTGCGGTTGTATGATGCAGGAGCCTACTGTTATCGAGCACTTGCAGAACAACTACAAATTTGTAGATTTAATCTTTGGAACACACAACCTTTACAAGTTTGCAGAGTTATTTACAACAGCGTTACTCAATAAAAAGGGAATGATTATTGATATTTGGAAGGATACCGACAAAATCGTAGAGAATCTTCCAATTTCTAGAAAATTCCCATTCAAATCTGGTGTAAATATCAGTTTCGGATGTAATAATTTCTGTACATATTGCATCGTACCTTATGTTAGAGGAAGAGAACGTTCTAGAAAGCCAGAAGATATCGTTAACGAAATTAAATCATTGGTGGCAGATGGCGTAGTTGAAATTATGCTTCTTGGTCAGAATGTCAACTCATACGGCGTAGGCCTTGAAGAAAAGGTTACCTTTGCAGAGCTACTTAAAATGGTAAATGATATCGAGGGACTTGAGCGAATTCGTTTTATGACTCCTCATCCAAAGGATCTTTCAGATGACCTTATTGAGGCAATGGCTACACTTCCAAAGGTTTGCAAGCACATGCATTTACCTCTTCAGTCTGGAAGTAGCGAAATCCTTAAGAAAATGAACAGACGTTACACAAAGGAGCATTATCTCGGCTTAGTAGAAAAGCTTAGAGCTCGTATCCCTGATGTAGCGATTACTACAGATATTATCGTTGGTTTCCCTGGCGAAACAGAGGAAGATTTCCTTGAAACAATGGATGTAGTAGATAAGGTTCACTATGATAGCGCCTTCACATTCATTTATTCTAAGCGTACTGGAACTCCAGCAGCTACTATGGATAATCAGGTTCCTGAAGACGTAATCAAGGATAGATTTGATAGATTACTTGCCTTAGTACAAAAGCATGGACACGAAAAAGTAAAATCTCTTGAAGGAACTGTTCAAAAGGTGCTTGTTGAAGAAGTAAATGAACAGGATTCATCATTGGTATCAGGCAAGCTTGAAAACAATACAACAGTACATTTCCCAGGAGATGCATCTTTGATTGGAAAAATCGTTGAGGTTAAGTTAAACTGTTGTAAAGGATTTTATTTTATTGGGGAGAAAATATGATAGCATTCATTCGAGGCACACTTACTGATATTGATGGCAACGTCATTATCGTTGACAATAATGGAATAGGTTATGGTGTTAATTCTTCAATGAATACAATTGGCAGTCTTCCTGCTATTGGTTCAGAAATCAAGCTTAACACCAAGCTGATTCCAAAAGAGGATTCTCTTACTTTATATGGATTCTATGACAAGGAGGAGCTTAAGATGTTTGAGCTTCTTCTTTCTGTCAGCGGAATTGGGCCTAAGGGGGCTCTTGCAATCCTTAGTTCCATGACCGTTTCAGACATTCGTTTTGCTGTAGCAGGAGGCGATTCCAAGGCCTTTGCTAAAGTTCCTGGAGTAGGAAAGAAAACAGCAGAAAGAGCAATAATCGATTTAAAGGATAAAGTTGATATTGTAGATGCATTCGAAGGTAAGCTTTCAGCAGGCCAGACAAAGATTGCCACCACTTCAACTGTAAAAGAAGAAGTACTAGAGGCACTTGTAGCACTTGGTTATTCTCCAAGCAATGCTGCTAGAGCTTTAGACAAGATGACAATTACAGATTCTACAACCACTGAACAGTTGCTTTCTGATACACTAAAACAAATGTCATTTATTTAAGGGTGAGAATATATGCTTTCAAACAAACAAATAACATCTACAATTGCATCTCACGAGGATTTAGTTACAGATAACGCTCTTAGACCAAAGAGCTTTGATGGCTACATTGGTCAGAACAAAGTCAAAGAGAACATGCAAATCTATATCGAGGCTGCAAAAAAGCGTGGTGATGCATTGGATCATGTGCTTTTATATGGACCTCCAGGTCTTGGCAAAACCACTCTTGCAGGGATTGTAGCTTCCGAGATGAACTCAAATATTAAAGTTACATCTGGCCCTGCGATTACCATACCAGGTGAAATAGTAGCAGTTCTTATGACTTTGAAGGATGGTGATGTTTTATTTATCGATGAAATTCATCGTCTTTCAAAGCCGGTAGAAGAGACTCTGTATTCTGCAATGGAGGATTTCGCTGTAGATATTGTTATGGGCAAAGATACAACAGCTCGTTCAATCCATACAAAGCTTCCTCGTTTTACACTTATTGGAGCAACCACTAGACCGGGTCTTTTATCAGCTCCACTTCGTGATAGATTCGGAATAATCGGCCATATGGATTATTACACTCCAGAGGAGCTATCAACAATCGTCACAGCTTCTGCTGGAAAGCTGGATGCCCCTATAGATTATGAAGGAGCTTACCAAATAGCTCTTAGATCAAGAGGAACTCCTCGTTTAGCAAACAGGTATTTAAAACGAGTGAGAGATTACGCTGAAGTTAAATTTGATGGTGTTATCACAAAGGATGTAGCTGCCGCCACACTAGATTCTTTAGAGGTTGACACATTAGGATTAGATAATAACGACAGAAACATATTGCTTGCAATAATCGAGCGTTTTAACGGTGGTCCAGTTGGCCTGGACAATCTTGCCGCCACAGTAGGAGAGGACTCAGGAACAATTGAGGATGTTTACGAGCCATATCTTCTCCAAAACGGCTTAATTATCCGCACTCCAAAGGGTCGAGTTGCAACAAAAGAAGCATACGAACATTTTCACATGCCAATTCCAGAAAATGTAATGTGAAATCTTGTTTTTATGCAAAATAATATATATAATTATAATTGATTTTCTACAGGGAGGATGCGGTATATGGTTTCCGAGAAGAGCGCAAAAGTGCTTATAGGCGGAAAAGTTTATACGTTGAGCGGTTACGAAGAGGAGGAATATCTTCAGAAGGTTGCCAACTACATAAATTCAAAGCTTGACGAGTTTAATTCAATAGACGATTACAAGCGTATTTCTGCTGATTTAAAGGCTACTTTGCTTGAGCTAAATATTGCTGACGATTACTTCAAGGCGAAGACCCAGGTTGAATCCCTTGAATCTGATTTAGATATTCGTGATAAAGAAATTTACAATCTCAAACACGATTTAATATCAGCACAGCTTAAGACAGAGACTTTAGAAGAAACAATTACAAAGCTTGAAAGGGAGAACAAGGAGCTTCTTCTTCACAAGACAAAGCTTGAGGCTTCCCTAGAGGATGCCCTTCTAGGTTCTATTTCAGATGTATAATAATTGGGTCCCTTGATGGGGCCCTTATTTTATGAGGATATCTATGAATAAATTAGAATTACTTTCGCCAGCAGGCGATTTACAAATATTTAAAGCTGCTATCAATTCAGGAGCTGATGCAGTGTATTTTGGCGGAGATTTATTTGGCGCCAGAGCTTATGCTAAAAACTTCTCAATCGAAGACGCCAAAGAGGCTATTAAATATGCTCATTTACACGGTGCGAAGGCTTATCTTACTGTAAATACTTTGCTTAAAAATCTTGAAATCGAAGGCAAGTTATACGAATACCTTAAAGCATACGTAGAAAATGGAATCGACGCATTTATCGTTCAGGATTTTGGCGTATTTAATTTTATAAGAACATATTTCCCGGATACTCATATTCATGTGAGCACTCAGGCTAGTCTTTGTACCGAATATGGTGCCAAGTTTTTTGAGGATTTAGGTGCATCTCGTATTGTTACAGCTCGCGAGATATCTATCAATGAAATTAGCAGAATCCATAGTACTTGCCCCGATTTGGAAATCGAGTCTTTTGTGCACGGTGCTCTTTGCGTTTGCTATTCTGGACAGTGCTTGATGTCATCAATTTTAGGTGGAAGATCTGGCAACAGAGGAAGATGTGCTCAGCCTTGTAGACTTCCATACGAAGCTTTTGATGATAAAAATAATAAGCTTAACAAAAAAGGAAATTACATCCTTAGCCCTAAGGATTTTTGTACTATAAAGTATCTTCCTGAAATGATTGAAGCAGGTGTAATGTCCTTTAAAATCGAAGGAAGAATGAAGCAGATAGACTATGCAACGGGAGTTTTATCTGTATATAGACATTATATAGACCAGTATTTATACAAGGGTTCTGCTAATTATTCTGTATCAGATGAGGACATAACACGTCTTTTAAATTCAGGAAACAGAAGCGGATTTACTGATTTATATTTGCATTCCCACAACGGCCCTGAAATGATGACTTTCGAGGCACCATCACATACAAAAGCAGAATCTTCTAATGCAGAAATTTCAGAAAGAAAAATAAAAGTTAACTGCAAGGTTAGCGCAAATCTAGGAAAAGAGCTTCAGGTTACTTTCACGGATGATAACGGAAATGAAGGTAAATTTACAGGAAGTGTTATTGAAAAAGCTCAAAATAGAGCCACCAGCAAAGAAGATATCGTAAAAGCGATATCTGGTCTGGGAAATACATCATTTGAAATTGATAAATTAAATATTGATTATGATGATGATATTTTCTTGCCTGTTTCTGCTTTGAAGACCGCCAGAAGAGAAGCCATTGCAAAGCTTACTGCTGTATTATCTACTGAGAAGAATAAAATAGTGGTTCCATTTGAGGAATTAAAGGTTCAAAGCAATATTCAGACTTCCCCAAAGGCTTTCATCACATTGCTAAAAGAAGAGCAGATTAAAGCATTGAAAAACTTTGATTTTATTAATGCTATTGCGGTTCCATCCCATTTATTCGAGACTGCAAAACAATATTTCTCTGGCGAAGTATATATTTACCTGCCAGCAGTGTTTAGAAGCAGCAAAATCAAGTCTTTAGATATAGACGATAGAGCAGACGGTGTAATAGCAGCAAGCTACGATGAGCTAGGTTATTTATCTAGTATTAAATATCCTCAGGAAAAAGTTATTCTGGACCACAGGTTATATACTTTTAACAACCGAAGCGTTAAATCATTCGAAAAGCTTGGATTCAATTATAGCTGTATCCCTTATGAGCTTTCATTAAAGGAATTAAAGCACAGAGATAATCATAATTCTCAGATGATTATTTACAGCCGTATTCCTATGATGATTACAGCTAATTGCACTGTTAAGAACACTATCGGATGTAAAAAGGCCAACAGCCAGATTACACTAGTAGATCGAAAAAATGAAAACTTCATTGTAGCATGTGACTGTAATAATTGTTACAACACTATCTACAACAGCAAGATATATATGGCATTTGATTTAAAGGATGAATTGCTATCTCTCGGTGTTAAAGAATTACGATTAGATTTTACTGTTGAATCTGAATCAGAAACCGAAGAAATACTTAAGCTTTATAAAGATGTATTTATCAAGAATCAACCTTTTAAATTCAAAGAAGACTTTACTAAAGGACATTTAAAAAGAGGGGTAGAATAACGTTGGTTAGCGTTCTGATAACTTTTTCCAGAATTACAATTTTAATCTTTGTAATGGTGTTTACACTATTAGATGTTATACAGATATTTGAGGCAAAAATCGGTGAAGATTTATCGGGGATTTTATCTACTATTCAATCTATCATGGTGGTCTGTTTTCTGATAAACGGCTCCATCATTTTATACTATGTAAAAGAAGATCCTAGAATTATTCTATTGACTATCTTTCAGCTGGTTTTATTTATAGCGATAGGCATATCAATGTCAAAGCTCAACTATAGTAAATCTGGGGCATTATTAAACAATATGTTAATGCTTCTAAGCTTTAGTTTTATTGCGCTAGAAAGACTTGATATGAGCAGGGCAACCAGACAGTTTGTTTTTGCCATTGCATCTGCCGGATTTGCTATTTTAGCTATGCTGGTACTTAAAAACATCAAGCATATCAATCGAAAACTATTTATTTTTGCCCTTATTGGTATTGCGCTTCTTTTAATTGTGCATTTCGCAGGAAAGGTGGAGTATGGCGCAAAGCTATCACTTTCGTTTGGAGGCATAAGCATACAGCCTAGTGAATTTGTTAAGCTTACTTATCTGTTCTTTATCAGCGGTTGCATAGTCACTTACAAAGATATGCGTGGCTTTCTGTTTTCTACAATAGGAGCTGCATTACATGTTTTGGTATTAGTTTTTTCGAAAGATTTAGGAACAGCTATGATATTTCTTGTTGCCTATGTTTTTATCATTTTCATAGCTTACAAGAATTATATTGTTTTATCGTTGGAATTTATTGTAGCTTTTGCAGGCGGAATATTCGCATACAATAGATTTCCTCATATACAATCTAGATTTATTGCATGGTCTGACCCATTATCAGTTATCGATGATAAAGGATATCAAATTACACAGTCATTATTCGCAATAGGATCTGGAGGATGGTTCGGCTCCGGACTCACAAATGGTCAGCCAAATAAGATTCCGGTTGTTACCAAGGACTTCATATTTGCAGCTATTTCTGAGGAATTAGGGGCAGTTGTTGCTATATGCTTAATAGTTATTGTAATGTGCACCAGCATTATGCTTTTTAATAGAGCTTTTGCATGTTCTAACAGCTTTTATATGTTGATTATCAATGGAATCGCTATTATTTTTTCGATTCAAGCTATATTAAATATTGGTGGCGTAATCAAATTTATACCATCCACAGGTGTCACCTTGCCTTTTATCAGCTATGGTGGCAGCTCTTTACTTTCAATGTTTATTTGTTTCTACATCGCACAGTGTTCTGATGAATTAATTTATATAAACAAAGGCAGAAGACGTTATGACTAAAAAGAAGACTACTAAGAAAGCAATTCGAAAAGAAATATATGTTATAGCAATTATGTTTGCCATGGTTTTTATTGCTATGATTGTCTACCTTTCTTATTACGTGAAAGAAGGAGCAAAAGATTTCATATACAATTCTTATAATTCAAGATTTTCTGCTTTTTCAGATGATGTAACCAGAGGTAGCATATATACCGCAGACGGGCATATTATAGCCAAAACAAGCTACGATGATTCCAAGCAGGAAATACGTGTATATCCAGACGAAAGGCTATTTAGCCATGCTGTAGGCTATGTGGATCAGGGAATGGCTGGGCTAGAAGCCTATTATTCATTCGATTTGCTGAAGAGCCACATTTCGCTTAAAGATCAGATTAACAATAATCTCAGCGGCAAGAAAAGCCCTGGAGACGATTTATACACTACATTTGATTATGAAACTCAGCTAGCTGCTTACGAAGGTATGGGAATGTACGACGGGGCAGTAATAGCAATCGAGCCATCTACAGGAAAAGTTGTTGCCATGGTATCAAAACCTGATTACGATCCAAACACAATTGCAACATACTGGGATGATATTAATAGTGAATCCAACACTAAGTCAGTACTTTTAAATAGAGCCACCCAGGGAGCTTATCCGCCTGGTTCCACATTTAAAATTGTCACCACCATTGCCTATTTAAGAGCAAATAATGGTAATTCTGATTTCAGTTTTAATTGTAAGGGCTCCCTTAAAGTAGGAGATTATACAATTCATTGTAGTAGTAATGAATCTCACGGTTCAGAGAACCTATTAAAAGCATTTTCCAACTCCTGCAATAGCGCCTATGCATATATGGGAATCAATCTTGATAAAGATGAGTTCACTGAAACAGCAGAGGAATTATTATTTAACGATACATTGCCTACTCAGATTGAAGCTACTAAAGCATCCAATTTTTCTCTTGCAAATAGTAACGATAAGCTTGTCGGTCAAACATCCATAGGTCAGGGTAACACCACAGTTTCACCACTTCACATGTGCATGCTTGTTTCTGCAATTGCAAACGATGGTGAGTTGATGGAACCATATTACGCTGATAAACTGGTAAGCGCCGAAGGCGATATTGTTAGTCAGACAGATGAAAAGAGTTACGGACAAATTATGTCCGATTCTGAGGTAGATTTACTTAATGAATACATGGAAGCTGTTGTAATGGATGGAACTGCTGATAGCGTAGATTTTGGCGATTTAAAAGTATACGGCAAAACTGGAACAGCAGAGTACACAACAAATAAAAGTATGACCCATTCCTGGTTTGTTGGATACGCGATAGATAATACTGGAAAAGAACTGGCTATTGCTGTTATAATGGAAGGAGCAGGATACGGAAGTAAGCATGCAGCACCATTGGCAGCAAAGGTTTTTAATGCATATTTCCAGTAACACACTATATTTAAAAAATAAAATCAAGATATAGTGAAAAAATCATTGCAATTTACAATTTGCTTTGCTATAATTCGATTGTTGCGTTTAGTCAATGCAATTTGTTTTTGAAATAAATTACAAGGAGGTGCAATCATGGCAAAATGTGCAGTTTGTGGAAAAGGCGCTCATTTCGGTAACAATGTGAGCCATTCTCATAGAAGATCCAATCATATGTGGAAGTCTAATGTGAAGTCCGTTAAGTGTAATGTGAATGGAACACCTAAGAAGTTATATGTATGTACTTCTTGTTTACGTTCTGGCAAGGTTGAGCGTGCTTAATCTTACACACGATATTGAAAGTCACTCGGAAGGGTGGCTTTTATTTTTTGTTTTAGGCATTAATCCTTACTTTCATTTTTAGTAAACATAGTATATAATGTTCTCATCATGAGTAAATATGCGAATTTGGAGGTAATTTTATGCAAGGTCAAATGGAAACAGAGCTTGGTAAGATTGTTATAGACACAGATGTTATTGCTACTTATGCCGGTTCAGTTGCAGTAGAGTGCTTCGGTATTGTAGGCATGGCTGCTGTCAATATGAAAGATGGCTTGGTTAAGCTTCTCAAGAAAGATTATTTAAATCACGGAATTAGTGTCAATATCAATGAGGACAACACAATTTCGTTAGATTTTCATGTTATTGTTTCATATGGTGTTAGCGTTGCTGCAGTAGCAGAAAACCTCATCGAAACAGTAAAATATAAAGTTTCGTCTTTTACTGGTTTAACTGTTGATACAATCAATATCTACGTTGAAGGCGTAAGAGTTATTGACTAAGGAGGATTTATACGTGGAGATTCAAACTATCGATGCGTCTTTATTATCAAAGATGTTCCTTTCGGGCGCAAAAAATCTTGAATCTAAAAAGGAATGGATTAACGAATTAAACGTTTTCCCAGTTCCTGATGGTGATACAGGTACAAACATGACTATGACTATCATGTCTGCAGCAAATGCTGTAATGGAGCTTCAGGATCCAGACATGAAGACATTGTCTAAGGCTATTTCATCTGGCTCACTTAGAGGCGCTAGAGGTAATTCAGGTGTTATTTTGTCTCAGCTTTTCCGTGGTTTTACAAAGGTTATTTCAAGCCACGACGAAGTTGATATTCCACTTTTAAATGAGGCCTTTGAAAAGGCAGTTCAGACTGCTTACAAGGCAGTTATGCAACCAAAGGAAGGTACAATTCTTACAGTTGCCCGTGCTGCTGCTGACAAGGCTGCAGAGATGGCTACAAAGACAGACAATATCGTAGAATTTGCTGAAGCTGTTATCGCAGAAGCAGAGGATACACTTGCAAGAACTCCAGATATGCTTCCAGTTTTGAAGCAGGCTGGTGTTGTAGATTCAGGCGGACAGGGTCTTGTTCAGGTTCTTAAGGGTGCTTACGATGCCCTTATTGGTAAGGAAGTTGATTACACAACAGAAGCTGTAGAGGCTCCAAAGGCTAAGCCAGCTATTTCTAAGTATGCTGTTGAATTCGTTATCGAATCTGAGAAACCACTTGCTTCATACCAGATCAAAGAATTAAGAGCAAAATTAGAGAAGTTAGCATCTGGAAAGGTTTCTGATCTTACAATCACAGAGACAAATTCTGATGAAGTAGTATTCTCTAGCGAGAAAGAAGATGTTAAAGAAGAAGCTCCAAAGTTTACAGAGCCTGCAAAGGAAATGGGATTCGTTTCAATTGCTACAGGTGATGGTCTTACATCTATCTTTACAGAGCTTGGCTGTGACTACATGATTCCAGGTGGACAGACAATGAACCCTTCTACAGACGATATCCTTTCAGCCGTAGAAAAGGTTAATGCAAAGACTGTATTTGTTTTACCAAACAATAAAAACATCATTCTTGCAGCAAATCAGGCAGCTGCTATTTGTGAGGATAAAAAGATTATCGTTATCCCTACAAAGACAATTCCTCAGGGAATTACAGCTCTTATTTCATTCGCTGCAGACGCTAGCGTTGAAGATAACCAGGCAGCAATGACAGAAGAAATTTCTAATGTTAAGACTGGTCAGGTTACATACGCTGTTCGTGATACTGTTATTGATGACAAAGAAATCAGAAAAGATGACTGGATGGGTATGGGCGATTCAGGCCTCCTTTCAGTAAATGCTGATATTTCAACTGCATTCCTCGAGATGATCGATGAAATGGTTTCTGATGATTCCGCTGTAGTTTCTATCTACTGGGGTGAAGGTTCAAATCAGGATGATGCTCAGGCACTTGGAGACAAGGTCCTTGAGAAGTATCCAGATCTTGAAGTTGAAATTTCAGAAGGCGGACAGGCTGTTTACGCATATATCGTTTCAGTGGAGTAATATTATGGAGTTGTTATCACCGATTGACACTATTAAGGGCGTTGGAGAGAAGACAACTAAATTATTAAATAAGTTAGGAGTATATACCATAGAGGATATACTCCTTTTTTTTCCGCGTACCTATTTAATTTATCCTGAGGTATCTGTACCAAACAAAGATAACGTCAATTCACTTGTTAGTATAGCCGGGCGCATCAAGACAAGCCCAAAGATATTTAGAACAAGAAACAAACTGGATGTATTATCAGCAACAGCCTATGTGGATGATATGGCAGTTGATTTAGCCTGGTTTAATTCGAATTATATTAAATCCAGCTTGGAACCAGGCAAAATATATGTTTTCTACGGAAGGCTATTATTTGACAAGGGTCGATACAAGATTACACAGCCTTTAATATTTGAAAGAGATAAATATGAGGAAATCCGCAAGCAAATACAGCCTATTTATCATTTAACTAAAGGCCTAAGCAACAATCTTGTATTAAAATCAGTTAAAAGTGGATTTGAGCACTGTAACATTCCAGAAAACAGGTTGCCTGAGGATATAGAATCCAAAAATGATTTTATGTCATATAAGGATGCGATTTACGCCTATCATTTTCCTAAGGATTTTGATGAGCTGGTAAAAGCACGCCGTCGCCTTGCTTATGAAGAAATGTTTTTCTTTATACTTAATTCCCGTTTACAAGAAGAAAAGGGCGTTTCATATCCGAATACATTCAATATCACACATCACCAGGAAACGGACGATTTTAGAAACTCATTACCTTTCGCTTTAACTAATGATCAATTAAAGGTTATTGATGACATTTCTAGTGATTTGACAGGAGAATACATTACTCAGAGATTAATTCAAGGTGATGTAGGAAGTGGTAAAACCATCGTTGCCTTTTTGGCCATGTTGGATGTTGCATTATCTGGATATCAGGCAGCAATCATGGCGCCTACAGAAGTGCTTGCAAAGCAGCACTATGAAAGCTTCAAAAAATGGGTTGATGATGCCGGATTAGATATTCCAGTAGCTTTATTTACAGGCTCTATGAAGGTTTCTGAAAAGAAAGCTATGCAAAAGCTTGTAGATGAAAATGAGCAATGCTTAATCATTGGCACCCATGCCTTGATTTCGGAAGGCCGAACTTTTGGAGAATTGGCATTAGTAATTACCGATGAACAGCATAGATTTGGCGTACAGCAACGAGATAAGCTTTCCTCAAAGGGAAATCATCCTCATATTGTTGTTATGTCAGCAACCCCAATTCCTAGAACCTTGGCTATGATACTCTATGGAAATATGCATGTTTCTGCAATCAAGGAGCTTCCAGCTAATCGATTACCTATAAAAACATGTGTAATCAAAGAAAGTATGCGAGCAACCGCTTACAAATTTGTTTCCGATGAAATAGCAAAAGGACATCAGGTATATATAATTTGTCCACTTGTTGAGGCATCAGAAACAACTGAAGCGCAAAACGTTACGGATTACAGCAAGAAACTAAAAGAACACTTTAAAGATAAATATCAGATTGGTGTATTACATGGAAAAATGAAGCCTGCAGAAAAAAATCAGGTAATGGATGATTTTGCTAATCATAAAACTGATATATTGGTTTCTACAACTGTTGTAGAGGTAGGTGTAAATGTCCCAAACGCAACAGTCATGATGATTGAAAACGCCAATAGATTTGGTCTTGCAGCTCTTCATCAATTACGAGGACGAGTTGGTAGAGGCGACGCTCAGAGCTACTGTATTTTGATGAATTCAAGCTCTGATAATCATGAATCAGAACGTTTAAATATAATGCTTAAATCAAACGATGGTTTCTATATTGCTAAAGAAGATTTGAAATTACGAGGTCCAGGCGATATGTTTGGAGTTCGTCAAAGTGGCGAATTCAGCTTTAAGGTTGCAGATATTTATCAAGACGCCGACGAGCTAGAGATGGCTTCATCTGATGTAGATGAGATAATAAAAAAAGACCCAGAACTGGAAAATCATCCAGCTCTAAGGTCCACATTAAACTCATTCTTGGCTAATCAATTTTACGTGCTCTAAGGTAGGAGTAGCCATAAGAGAGTAATTAGTGTAATAAACTACAAAGCCTGCTACAGCGCTAGCGGGCTTTTTTACGTTCTTCTTTTGTAAGTAATCAATCTCAACTTTTTGAGAATCGCGACCAGAAGAATAGTAAGCGGCCAACTCTGCAGCATATTCATATGTACTGTCTGGTAATTCCTTACCATTTGCTTTAACAATTACATGACTGCCATGTATCTTTTTTGTATGGAACCACCAATCATTTCCTGTAGCAAATTTAAAAGTAAGTTCATCGTTCTGGTAGTTGTTTTTACCAACATAAATATCGAATCCATTATCATCAACAAAATGTAATGGTTTGCTTTTCTTGATTTTTTCTTTTTTATTACCAGAATGTTTCTTAATGAATCCGTGATCAGATAATTCGCGTCGAATTTCAGCTAAATCATTTTCATTTTCAGCGATATTCAAAGCAGCCTCGATAGATTGTAGTAATTCCAATTCCTGCTTTGACTGTTCAATATAAATATTGAGAGCTTCGGCTGTTCTTTTTAACTTTGCATATTTATCAAAATATTTCTTGGCATTTTCTGTAGCAGACAAATCAGGATCAAGAGGTATGGTCAATTCCTTGTTGTCATAGTAATTAATAACCGTTATGGATTTATCCTTTGGCTTTGCTTCGTAGCCGTAGGTGTGAAGCATTTCACCGTAAATCTTGTATTTATCGCGTTTCTCTGTATCTTTTTGCTGCTTTAATTGCAAATCAAGTTTCTTAGAAGCTCGCTCTATGTGATTTGTAATAATCTTACGTAAATCAGAGGATTTCTGACGAATGTTTGTGTATTGATTACGCTTAGCGTAAAACTCAATTAATACTTCAGACATTGTCTGGAAAGATTTTGCTTCCATATCCTGATACATTGTAAGGTTAACAGGCGCATATTCAATTGGCTTGCCATTTGCTCCATCTACAATGATATTGTAAGAGTAGTTATCATTTCTAATATCATCCATCAAGCCGGTAAAGTTATTCCAAAGCTTATCTTTGTGTTCGTCAAAAAGAGAAGCGCAGCTTGCATCAGAATCTATTCCCGCTCTGAAACAAATTTCATTGGCAATTGTAGGGCTTATACCAATATATGATGACATAAGTGCTCTAAACACGGATTCACTTCGTTTAAGAACTGTATTCTTAAAGGAATCCTCTGATGACTCCAAAGGATTTGTTTTGCCTTCCTGGGTTGGAATAAAGTAGTCTCGACCAGGCAAAACTTCTCTTACAGAACTAACTGAAGATGGAATATGCTTTATGGAATCCAAAATCATATTATCTTCGTTGCAAAAGATTATGTTAGAATGCTTACCCATAATCTCAATATAAAGATATTTGTATGTAATATCACCCATTTCGTTTAAATGCTGTATTTTAAAGCGAACGGCGCGTTCCATTCCCATTTGAGAAATTTCGATGATTCTTCCTGCGCCTATATGCTTTCTAAGCAACATACAAAATCCTGGAGCTTGGGCTGGTGCAGTTTTATTTTCATCTGTGATATACATAAATGGAAGAGAAGCGTTTGCCGATATTAACAATCGTTTGTTTCCATTTTGAGTATTTATAGTAATCAATAATTCCTCTTTTTCAGGCTGAGAAATTTTATTGATTTTTCCATTCAAAAATGTCTCGTTAAATTCATGTACTAATGCATGAATAGAAATACCATCTAATGCCATTTTCTTGTCCTTTCAAAGTACTAGTACTTCATCCTTTATTGTTGACTATCATGATACATTTAATTATAATTAATTACAACTGTGTACACTTCAGAGTAATGTAATTTTTATTATAAAATTCTAAGGAGAGACATCTTCACATGGTACGTAGTATGACTGGATACGGCAAGGGCTTTGCTGAAAATTCTGATGCCCGTGTCACAATAGAAATGAAGTCTGTTAATCACAGATATCTTGATTTAAATATCAAACTCCCAAAGAAACTTAATTTTTTAGAGAGTGTAGTTCGCAACAAAATTGGCGAAAGTATTTTTAGAGGAAAGGTAGATGTTTACATCACTTTACTCGAGCATTCTGATGCCTGCTATCAGGTATCTATCAACGATGCTATGGCAGCTAAATACTATGAATCTATTTCTGCTATGGCTGAAAAGCTCGGTGTCGACAACGATATGAAGGCTAGCAGCATTGTTCGTCTTCCGGATGTTATTGAGCTTACAGAAAATGATGCTGATGAAGATAGCCTGAAGGAATTAGTGCTTTCAGCTCTTTCAGATTGCATCGATCAATTCGTAGAGTCAAGAATAGCAGAGGGCCAGCGTTTAGAATCTGATTTAGTTTCTAAGATGGATGACATGCTTGTTCTCGTTGACAAGCTCGAAAAACGTAGTCCACAGATTATCGAAGAATACAAAGCTCGTCTTACTTCAAAGATTCAAGAGCTTCTTGATGATACTAAAATCGACGAGGCACGTATCGCTCAGGAAGTCACTATGTACGCAGATAAGATTTGTATCGATGAAGAAATGGTTCGTTTAAAGAGTCACGTAGCAGAAACAAGATCTGTATTTGATTTAGATAAGGAAGTTGGTAGAAAGCTTGATTTCCTTGCACAGGAGCTTAATCGTGAAGCAAATACCATTCTTTCAAAATCAACAGATGTTGAAATTGCTGATATCGGCATCACTCTTAAAACACTTATCGAAAAGGTTAGGGAGCAGATCCAAAATATAGAATAATATGGCTTTTATAAATATAGGTTTTGGAAACATTATTAATAGCAATAAAATTGTATCGATGATCACCTCCGATTCGGCACCTTCAAAGCGTATAGTTGCCAATGCAAAAGAAAAAGGCAACATAATTGACGCAACACAGGGGCGTCGCACTAGATGTGTGATAATATGCGATGAGTATGTGGTTTTATCTGCACTTATGCCAGATACAATAGCAAATAGAATTAGCGATAATTCATTTAAGGAGGAGATAGACAATGATTAGTGATAAAGGTCTTGTAATTGTCCTTTCAGGCTTTTCAGGAGCTGGCAAAGGAACAATCATGAAGCATTTGCTTGAGGCACATCCTAATGATTACAATCTTTCAATTTCCGCTACAACACGTGATATTCGTGCAGGAGAGAAGGATGGAAGAGAATACTTCTTTAAAACAAGAGAAGAATTCGACAAAATGATAGAAAACGACGAGTTACTTGAGTATGCAACTTTCAATGGTAATTCATACGGAACACCTCGTGCTTACGTTGAGCAGTTAATCGAGCGTAAAAAGGATGTTATCCTTGAAATAGAAATCCAGGGTGCACTTCAGGTTAAGAAAATGTTCCCTGATGCACTTTTACTTTTCACAATGCCACCATCAGCTAAGGAGCTTGAAAACAGACTTGTTGGCAGAGGCACAGAAACAGATGAAGTAATCAAAGAGAGACTAGCAATTTCTTGCAAGGAATCTCAAAACATGGACAAGTATGATTACCTGATTGTAAACGATTCATTGGAAAAAGCTGTAGATCAGGTTCATAATATAATTCAGGCTGAACATTATAGAGTAGAAAGAAATCATTCAGCTATTAAAGAAATGCAAGAAGAATTAAAGATATTTGAAAGGAGTAATTAATTATGATACATCCATCTTATGTTGAACTTATGGAAAAGGTAAATGAAAATGTTGAGGTTGGAGAGGAGCCAGTTGTAAACAGCCGTTACACAATCGTTGCTGCTACAGCAAAGCGTGCTCGTCAGATTATCGACGGAGCTGAGCCACTCATCAACTGCCAGAAGGGTGAAAAGCCACTTTCAATCGCTGTTAATGAGCTTAACGAAGGCGCTATTAAAATTATTAATGAGGATGCAAACAACTAACCTATGAATGTATTATTTGTTTCATTAGGCTGCGATAAAAACCTTGTTGATTCAGAGCACATGCTTGGTGATCTTATTGACCACGATTTCACAATTTGTGACAACGAGGAAGACGCAGATATCATTGTTGTTAATACATGTTCTTTTATCGCTGATGCAATGGAGGAAAGTATCCAGACTATCATCGATTTAGGAGCATATAAGGAGTCAGGCAAGCTTAAGGGACTTATTGTTTCTGGGTGTCTGGCTCAGCGTTTTACTGAGGATATTCTTGAAGAACTTCCTGAGGTTGACGCTATCATTGGAACTAATTCCTATGATGAATTAGTTAATGCAATCAATATAGTCTTAGAAAAGAACGGTGAAAAGCCTGTTTTCAAGAAAGAATTAAAAGGGCTTCCTAAGGATGGCCGAAGAGTTCTTACAACAGGTGGTCACTATGCGTACCTTAAGATTGCTGAAGGCTGCAACAAACGCTGCACCTACTGTATAATTCCATTCTTACGCGGCGATTATCGCTCTGTACCTATGGAAAAGCTTTTGGCAGAAGCAAAACAGTTGGCTGCAGATGGAGTAAAGGAACTCATTCTTGTTGCCCAGGAAACAACAGTCTACGGTATGGATATTTATGGCAAGAAATCACTCACAGATCTTCTTCACAAGCTTTGTGAAATCGATGGAATTGAATGGATTCGTATTCTTTATGCTTACCCTGAGGAAATCACTGATGAGCTTATAGAATGCATGGCATCTGAGCCAAAGATTTGCCACTATATCGATATGCCTATACAGCATTGTAATGATCAGCTTCTCCATAATATGGCTAGAAAAACAAATAAAGCTGACATTATGAATATAGCAGACAGATTGCGCAAGGCTATGCCAGATATTTCCCTTAGAACCACTTTGATTTGTGGCTTCCCAGGGGAAACAGAAGAGATGCATGAAGAGCTTTTACAGTTTATCAAGGATATGTCTTTTGATAGACTTGGCGCTTTTGCTTACTCAAAAGAAGAAGGTACTGTAGCTGCTACTTGGGACGATCAAGTAGATGAAGATTTAAAGAAAAAATGGTTAGATGAAGTTATGCTTTGCCAAAAAGATATATCTTTATCTAACAATAAAAAATACATCGGAAGAACACTGAGAGTTTTCATTGAAGGAAAGCTTCCAGAAGATGGAGTCTTTATAGGTAGAACATATCGCGACACACCTTCAGTGGATGGTTTTATTTTTGTAAATAGCGAAACTGAACTTACCAGCGGACAGTTCGTAGATGTTGAAGTTACAGGTTTTGACGAATATGATTTAATAGGAGATGTAAAGTTATGAATTTAAAGGAAATGAATTTACCTAACAAACTTACATTATTCAGAGTTGTACTTATTCCTTTTTTTGTTTTATTTTTACTTATCAACCCTGAAAATCAAGCACTTCGTATTATTGCTGATTTAATCTTTATTGTAGCGTCTCTAACAGATATGTTAGATGGAAAGATTGCACGTAAATACAATCTTGTTACAAATTTTGGAAAGTTTATGGACCCATTGGCAGATAAGCTTTTAGTTTGCTCAGCAATGATTTGTCTTATCTCTACAGGTCAGTTATATGCTTGGATTGTTATTATTATCGTAGCAAGAGAGTTTATTATTTCCGGCTTTAGACTTATAGCTGCTGAGAATGGTGTTGTTATAGCTGCAAACATTTTTGGAAAGCTTAAGACAGTTTCACAGATGATTATGATTATCATCCTTGTTGCAAACCTTCCATTCGGTTGGTTGCAGGTATTAGGACAGGTGTTCATTTGGGTATCACTTGTACTTACAGTTCTTTCACTTGTAATATACATTTACCAGAATAGTGAAGTTCTCAAGGAGCAAAACTAATTATGGAAATTTCCAATATTCTTGAAAGATTGATAGCTAACAAGCTTACAGTTTCAACTTCTGAATCATGTACAGGTGGTATGATTGCAAGCTCTATTGTAGATTTTCCAGGAGCTTCAAATTGTTTCAATGAAGGATATGTTACATATTCCAACGAGGCCAAAATCAAGAATTTAGGCGTAAAAGATGAAACACTTATGGCTTACGGTGCTGTTAGTGAACAGACTGCAAAAGAAATGGCTATCGGAGTCAAGAAAAAGGCAAGGGCTGATTTCGGTTTATCCTCAACCGGTATAGCTGGTCCAGGAGGCGGTTCTCCAACTAAGCCAGTAGGCCTAGTTTATATTGGATGTTCATATGGTGAGTCCAACGTAAAGGTTAAAGAATTGCATTTGACTGGAAGCAGAACAGAGGTTAGAGCGCAGGCTACAAATCTCGCATTTCAGCTTCTAGATGAATGCATGAGAGAACTTAACATATAATGAGGTAATAGTTTTGAGAATAATTTCCGGAAGTAAACGTGGGATGAATTTACAGACTCCCGAAGGCCTCGGCACCAGACCTACTTCTGATAGAATCAAAGAAACATTATTTAATATGATTTCTTTTGATATACCTGGTTGCAGATTCTTAGATTTGTTTTCAGGTAGCGGTCAAATGGGTATCGAAGCTCTTAGTAGAGGAGCAAGTGAAGCTGTTTTTGTAGAAAAAGATAAAACAGCCATCTCATGCATCGAGAATAATTTATCCAAAGCAAAGTTCACAGATGAAGCTACACTTTACAAAGAGGACGTATTTTCAGCTTTGAACAAGCTAAATGGAAATGAAGAATTTGATTTTGTTTTTATGGATCCTCCATATAACAAACTTATAGAAAAACAGGTTCTAGAAGTATTGGCAAACAAAAGCTATATTTCTAACGAAACCACCATTATAGTAGAAGCCAGTCTTGATACAGATATAGACTATGTTTCAGAATTAGGCTATACAATTACCAAAGAAAAACTATACAAGACTAATAAGCATATATTTTTAAAGAAGGCGTAAAATGAGACGAGCAATTTATCCAGGAAGCTTTGACCCAATCACTTATGGGCATCTTGACATTATTAAAAGGGCTAGCAAGCTTTGTGATGAACTTGTTGTTGGCGTTTTAAATAACAAGCAAAAAAATCCGTTGTTTTCCATTGATGAACGTGTTAACATGATAAGAGAATTGACTGAAAATTTAGACAATGTCAAGGTCGATTCTTTTGAGGGACTTACAGTAGACTTTGCGAAGGCAAAGGATGCACAGGTAATAATTAGAGGGCTTAGAGCTGTTACTGATTTTGAAATCGAAATTCAAATAGCTCAATCTAATAAAGTTCAATATCCTGATTTAGAGACTTTATTTATGCCTACATCTTTAAAATATTCTTATTTGAGTTCTACAGTCGCAAAGGAATTTGCGTCTTATGGAGGAGATATCAGCCTATTTGTTCCACCTCAGGTTATACCTCTCATAGAAGCCAAAATTAAAGACAAGGAGAAGTAATTACCATGGCAAGTACAAGCAAAATTGAAGATATCATTGACGAAATCGAAGCTTATATTGATGATTGTAAGCCATCTGCTTTTTCTACAAACAAAATCGTAGTTAACAAGGACGAGCTTGAATCACTTTTACAGGAGCTTAGAACAAAGACTCCTGATGAAATCAGAAAATATCAGCGAATGATTGCAAACAGAGAGCAGATTCTCGCAGATGCAAAAGCAAAGGCTGATGAAATAATTAGTCAGGCACAGATTCAGACAAACGAACTTGTTTCTGAACATCAAATTATGCAGCAAGCATATGCTCAGGCTAATGAAGTTATTCTTATTGCGCAGAAAAACGCTCAAGAGAAAATCGATAGAGCTACAGAAGATGCTAACAACATCAGAATGGGTGCTATCGCTTATACAGATGAGCTATTAGCAAATATTCAAACTATACTTGCAAATGCAATTGACACAACAAGAGCACGTGACGACGCATTCCTTGGCACTATGCAGGTTTACTTAGATACAGTTAATGGAAACAGAGCAGCGCTTGTTCCTGATTCATTAAATGACGGCGATTCTGATCCAGCTCAGAGTTTAGATTCTACAGGTGATGCAGCTGTGAATGAGCCAGCTCCACAACAGCAGGCAGATGTCACTTCAAACGGTAATGATGCTGATGAGGATTTACCAGCACTTGATATTCCTGAGCAGTTCTTTAACAAGGAATAATCATAAGTTTAGATTTTACAGCCAACTTGTATTACATACAGTTGGCTTATTTTATTTAAGAGGTTTATATGGCACAATTTTTACCAATTAGTAAGCAAGATATGAAAGATAGAGGTATCGAACAGCTAGATTTTGTCTACGTCTGTGGAGATGCTTATGTAGACCACCCATCCTTTGGTGCTGCAATAATCTGCCGTATACTTGAATTACATGGATATACAGTGGGTATTATAGCTCAACCAGACTGGAAGGATGATAATTCTATCAATATTCTTGGCGAGCCAAGACTCGGCTTTTTTGTTAGTGCCGGAAACATGGATTCTATGGTTAATCATTATAGTGTTTCAAAGCACCGTAGAGATTACGACAACTATTCTCCAGGTGGCAAAATTGGTCTTAGACCAGATTATGCAACAGTAGTTTACTGTAATTTAATTAGACACACATACAAAAAGAAACCCATTATTATAGGTGGAATAGAAGCATCCCTTAGAAGACTTGCTCATTACGACTATTGGTCAAATAAGGTTCGTCGTTCTATACTTTTAGATTCTGGTGCGGACTTGATTTCTTATGGAATGGGAGAGCGTTCTGTAGTAGAAATAGCTGATTGTCTTGCATCTGGAATGGATGTTAAGGATATCACATATATCGATGGCACTGTATTTAAAACTCGAGATAAATCCTTCACTGAAGATGCAATCATGTTACCTTCTTATGAAGATATAAAAGCAGATAAAGCTACATACGCAAAAAGCTTCTATACTCAGTACGTAAATACGGATGCATTCACAGCCAAAAAACTGGTTGAGACTTACGATGGTGCAATGTATGTAATTCAAAATCCACCTCAGAAGCCTTTAACAAGACAGGAGATGGATGATGTATATGCTATAGAATATATGCGCACATATCATCCTATCTATGAAAAAGATGGTGGTATCCCAGCTATCAAAGAAGTTAAGTTTTCATTGATTAGTAACCGTGGCTGCTTCGGAGGATGTAATTTCTGTGCCTTAACATTCCATCAGGGTAGAATTATTCAATCACGCAGTCATGAATCTATTATAAATGAAGCAAAGCTTATAACTCAGGATCCAGAATTTAAGGGTTATATCCATGATGTTGGTGGCCCAACAGCCAACTTCAGAAATCCTTCTTGTAAAAAGCAGATGGAAAAGGGCGTATGTATGCATAGGCAGTGTCTATTCCCTACTAAGTGTCCTAATCTAGAAGTAGATCACAAGGATTATGTAAGCCTTCTTACAAAGCTACGCAAGCTTCCAAAGGTAAAAAAAGTATTTGTACGTTCCGGCGTCAGATTCGATTATGTAATGTATGATAAAGACGACACCTTCCTTCGTGACCTATGTAAGTATCATGTTAGTGGCCAGCTGAAGGTAGCTCCAGAACATATTTCAAACAATGTACTCAGCTACTTAGGAAAGCCTGATATTTCCGTTTACAATAGTTTCTGCGATAAATATGCCAGGATTAATAAAGAGCTTGGTTTAAAGCAGTATTTGGTGCCATATTTGATGAGTTCTCATCCAGGAAGCACATTAGATGATGCAATCGCCTTGGCAGAGTATCTTCGCGACCATCATTTATCACCAGAACAGGTACAGGATTTCTATCCAACACCTAGCACAATCTCTACAACAATGTACTATACAGAGATTGACCCAAGGGATATGAAGCCCGTTTATATATGCAAGAATCCTCACGAGAAAGCAATGCAAAGAGCTCTTATACAGTACAAGAGACCTGAAAACTATGATCTCGTAAAAGAAGCTCTTATCAAAGCTGGAAGAGAGGATTTGATTGGATTTGGAGAAGAATGCTTGATTCCACCTAGAAAGATTAAAGGCAAGGAATTCAAAAAGAATAATAAAAATACTAGAAAACAGACTTCTGGAAAACAAAGTAAGACAAATGAAAGAACTAAAAATAGACGTAAACGATAGTAATCAGCGTTTTGACAAATATCTGAAACGTGTTCTTAGCGAAGCAAGCTCCAGCTTTATATACAAAATGCTTCGTAAAAAGAACATCACACTTAACGATAAAAAAGCTGATGGCACAGAAAAACTAAATACTGGCGATATTGTAAAGATTTGGTTTTCGGATGAAACATATGCAAAAATGACTGGAGCTGGAGAAAGAGATGAATTGTATTATTCTCTTAAAGAAGTAGACCATAATATCAATGTGATTTACGAAGATGATGAAATGATTATCATCAACAAGCCTGCTGGTATTAAGTCTCAAAAAGATACACCATCAGATATCTCGATTAATGAGATGGCTATATCTTATTTGATAAACGAAAAAGGCCTTACAGAAGAAAGCTTCAAGCACTTTCACCCTAGCATATGCAACAGACTGGATAGAAATACTTCAGGCATAGTTTTATTTGCTAAGACATTAAAGGCCGCACAGGAACTTGGGGAAGCTTTGAAGGAGCGTAGCTGTAAGAAATTGTATCGTGCAGTTGTGCTTGGTAATATCGAGCAAAATCAGCAGATAGAAGGCTTTTTATCAAAGGATGAAGCAACTAATAAGGTTTCTATAACACATACCGAAACAAAGGATTCTAAGCCTATTAAAACAGCTTATAGGCCTATATCCCATGTGGTTGATAAATTTACCTTACTGGAGATTCACTTAATCACAGGTAGAACCCATCAGATAAGAGCACACCTTGCTTCAATTGGTCATCCTATATTAGGTGATAACAAATACGGAAACACATCAATTAATAAAAAAGAAAATGTTAGAGGACAGCTTTTACATGCGTACTCAATAGAGTTTGAAGATGGTAGAAAGTTTGTCTGTGATTTACCAAGGGAGTTTAATGGCTACATATAAATCACGTGGACTTCGTGGTTCCACATTCGAAGAATTTATTAATAAAACAAATGAGGTGTACGCCGAAAACGGTTTGGCCCTCATTCAAAAGATTCCAACACCAATCACACCTATTGATATGGATAATAAGGGTCATATAACACTTGCTTACTTTGATCAAAAATCCACTGTCGATTATGTAGGTGCCATCCAAGGTATTCCTGTGTGTTTTGATGCAAAAGAGTGCAATAAAGACACATTCCCTCTCCAAAACATACATGAGCACCAGGTAAATTTCATGGGAAATTGGGAGGCACAAGATGGCCTGGCATTTATTCTGATTTTCTTTAGCGAGAGAGATGTATATTATTACCTGACCTTTGAAAAGCTAAAGGAATTCTGGGATAGAATGCAAGAAGGCGGCAGAAAAAGCTTTAGAATAGAAGAGCTTGATGAAAAATATTTCTTTACTACAAAGCCTAATCTGCTAGTACCTTATCTTGATATGATAAATATTGATTTGTCTTCAAGAACATAAAGCATTATAAATGAACATAAAAAAGAGTTGCCTGATTGCAACTCTTTTTTTCTTTTTATAAAATCTTCAATTTACAAAATATGGTGATTATTGTTAACAACTTCGTCATAATCCATTGATATAATCTTTCTTGATAAATATATTGAGGAGGTTATATTCAATGGGTGCGAAAAAAACTGCTTTTGAAGTATACCTGTCAGCTGTATTTAAGTGGGGTATTATAGCTTTAACAGGTGCATGTATGTTTGCTACTTGTATGTTCATAGTAGAAAAACTTTTAGGTTTCTACCAGACAATGCCATGGCTCGCCGTGATCTGCTTTGCTTTAATGGATGTAGGCTTCCTTTTGGCTGGAATGTTTATTTTAAAAACATCCTTTGATGACGAAGGATATCTTCTTGATGGAAAATTACAATTAGGTAAGATTTTCTGCTCAGTAGTTCTAATCATTCAATGGACTTACATTGTATACATGTGTCCTACCCGTAATTTCTGGGGATTTTTAGCTTTCTTTTTAACACTCATAGGATTTTTCTTGGATATTAAACAGTTACTAATAACAGGTGTCATTTGTATAGTTTCTCTTATAAGCGGTTGGATTGTAAGAGGAAGCGCATTATTGCCTGCTAAGGACGAACTTTTTGTAACTGATATTATAATGTGTATTGTAGGATTAACCATTTCATTGGCAGGTATTACACTGTTCATATTCTTTGTTTCTCAATTCCTTGTAACTGCAAAAAAAGACGAATTAGAAGAAAATAATAGAAGAGTTGTAGGCGTAATGGATGCAGTAAAAAGCATTTCTGAAAAAATGGTTACTGCAGGGTCGGCGCTACTTGATATTGCATCCGATGAAAGCGCTTCAGCAGAAGAATTATCAGCTACTAGTGATGATCTTGTTGAAAGTAGTAATCAGCTGAGTGTTAAAGCAGATGAAAGCATGAATAACCTTTCAGAGCTTAGCGATTGTGAGAACATCGTGGAAGAAAATGTAGGAAAGGTAGAAACAACTTCAGATAATCTCCTTATCAAATCTAATGAAAACGAAAGATCTCTTAATGATTTGCAAGGAATTAACACCGAAGTTTCTGAATCTATGGCTACTACAACTGATGTGGCGGAAAGATTATCAAAAGCAGTGGAAGAAATAGGAACTACCTTAGAATTAATTCAAGGAATTTCATCTTCAATAAGCCTTCTTGCATTAAATGCATCAATTGAAGCAGCTAGAGCTGGTGAAGCAGGCAAAGGATTTGCTGTAGTAGCAACAGAAGTTGGTAAACTTGCTGAAAGCACCTCTAATTCACTAAACGATGTAGGCGCTGTAATTGATAGAGTTCAAATGAATGTTAAAGAAATTACAACTCAAGTAGAAAACAATGCAACTAAGCTAAACGAACAGAATGAACAGTTCAAGAAAGTATTTGGCGATATTAGAGATATGAGCGTCATGCTTCGTGAATCTGTAGATGCAGTCAATGAAATGAATACCGCTATTCAAAGACAGGCAGATATTATAAGGCAAACCGTTGACATTAACCAGAATATTGCAGAAAGCATCAGAGATGAAAATGAGCAATTTGTTGCTATCAGATCTATGGCAGAAAGCAATGCCAAAAATACTGAAGAAGTCGCAGCTCAAGCTAAGACTATCAATGAAATGGTAGATGAAATAAGCAGATTGTTAAACAGCTAATATCCAAGAAATAGTGTGCCCCGAGGCCATGTTGACTTCGGGGCTTTATTAAAGTATAATAACTTTAGTTCTTTATCACGCTAAAGTATAGTTTTGTACAAGAGGTGCGAAATGAAAAATTTAACTTTACACACTCCAGAAGGAGTCAGAGACATTTATAACAGTGAATATGAGCAGCGATTGGATGCGCTTTATAATCTTAGAAAGTGTTTTAAGGAGGCGGGATATTCTCCAATATCTACACCTACATTTGAATATTTTGACACTTTTTCAAAAGAAGTAGGAAGCTGCAAATCTAACGAGATGTTCAAATTCTTTGACAGAGACGGCAATACACTTGTTCTCAGACCTGACATTACACCTTCAGTAGCTAGAGCTGCTGCAATGTATTTTTCGGATACAGATGAGGCAGTGAAGCTTTCCTATGAAGGAAATGTTTTTATTAATTATCATAGTCTGCAGGGTCGATTGAAAGAAAGCACTCAAGCTGGTTGCGAATTTATCGGAGATAGCTCTGTAGATGCTGATGCAGAGATTCTTACAATTACCGTAAATGCGTTAAAGAAGCTAGGCTTAAAAGAATTTGAAATTGGCGTGGGCCATATCGATGTTGTTAGAGGATTAATTGAAGCAGCAAACCTTTCTGACGACCAGGAAGAAAAGCTTATCAATCTTATCTCAAATAAGAATTTCTTTGGAGCAAAGGAGCTATTGCAGCAAGCAGAAGTAAGCAAGGGTTTAATAGATTTGTTTGATATTACAGGCAAAATCATGAATTCCCCTAAAGAATGGGCGCCTTATTTGGAGAAGGCAAAGAAATATAAAAAAGTATATGATGCCTTGGAATACCTTACAAAGCTTTACGAGCTTTTAAACAACAATAAGGTGATGGATTACATCTCATTTGAGCTTGGAATGATTTCTGAATACAAATACTATACAGGCATCATATTTACAGGATATTCCTATGGCGTTGGAGAGCCTTTGGTAAAAGGAGGTAGATATGATTCCCTCCTAAGCCACTTTGGAAAGGAAGCTCCAGCCATTGGTTTTGCAATTACAGTTGATCAATTAATGTTAGCACTTAGGAGACAGTCATGAGTGAAGATAGATATTTAACATTTGCCCTTGGAAAGGGACGTTTAGCAAAAAAGACCTTAGAGCTCTTTGAAACTATTGGTATTACTTGTGAAGAAATGAAAGATCCTGATACAAGAAAGCTTATCTTTGTTAATGAAGACTTAAAGCTTAAATTTTTCCTAGCCAAAGGCCCTGATGTGCCTACATATGTAGAGTATGGTGCTGCAGATATTGGCGTTGTTGGAGAAGATACAATTCTGGAGGAAAATAGAAATATTTACGAGGTATTGGATCTTGGCTTTGGAAAATGTCGCATGTGCGTCTGTGGACCAGCAGAAGCAGCAGAGCTGTTAAAGCATCATGAGCTTATTCGTGTAGCAAGTAAATATCCTAGAATCGCAAAAGACTATTTTTATAATATCAAAAATCAGACAGTAGAAATAATAAAGCTAAACGGTTCTATCGAACTAGCACCTATTGTTGGTCTATCTGAGGTGATTGTAGATATTGTAGAAACTGGATCAACACTTAGGGAAAATGGTCTTGTGGTTCTGGAAGAGGTTTGTCCATTATCAGCCAGAATGGTAGTAAACCAGGTATCGATGAAAATGGAAAACGAAAGAATTACTGACCTTATTGAAAAGCTGAAGGGAGCATTAGAAAATGAGAAAGCTTAAGCTCACTAAAGACACAATTAACAACATACTAGAATCACTACTTAAGCGTAGTCCTAGTCAATACACTGAGTATGAAAGCACTGTTAATGATATCGTAAATACGGTACGTGAAAAGGGAGACGAAGCGGTATTCGCATATACGAAGCAGTTCGACGGAGCAGATATTAACGCTACTAATATTGTTGTAACAAAAGAAGAAATTGAAGAGGCTTACAGTCTTGTTCCAGAAGAGCTTGTTGAGGTAATAAGAAAAGCCCTTGTAAACATCGAAAGCTATCACGCAAAACAAAAGCAGAACAGCTGGTTTACATCTGAGGAAGGAATTATCCTTGGCCAGAAAGTATCTCCTCTTGCAAGAGTTGGAGTTTACGTACCCGGAGGAAAGGCTGTATATCCATCATCGGTTCTAATGAATGTTATGCCAGCAAAGGTTGCTGGAGTTCCTGAAATATACATGACAACACCTTGTAACAAAGAAGGAAAAGTCAACCCAAGTACACTAGTAGCCGCTAATGAAGCCGGGGTTGATGTAATTTACAAGTGTGGTGGTGCACAGGCTATAGCAGCTCTTGCCTTTGGAACTGAATCTATTGCAAAAGTAGATAAGATTGTTGGCCCAGGCAATATATTTGTTGCTCTTGCTAAGAAGGCTGTATTTGGATATGTTTCAATCGATTCTATTGCTGGTCCTTCTGAGATATTGGTACTTGCAGATGAAACAGCTAATCCAACCTATGTAGCTGCAGACCTTCTTTCACAGGCTGAGCATGATGAATTGGCATCTGCAATTTTAGTAACTACATCAGCCGAACTAGCAGATAAGGTTGAGAGCGAGATAGAGCGTTTTGTAAAAATACTATCTAGAAAAGATATCATTCAAAAGTCTTTGGATAACTTCGGATATCTATTGATTGCAGAGAACAAAAAAGACGCCATAGAATGCGTAAATGCTATTGCATCAGAACACTTAGAAATCGTAACCGCAAATCCATTTGAAGATATGACTTATATAAAAAATGCGGGAGCAATTTTCCTTGGTCAGTATTCATCTGAGCCATTAGGTGATTACTTTGCAGGACCTAATCATGTGCTTCCAACAAATGGTACAGCGAGATTTTTCTCACCTCTATCAGTAGACGATTTCATCAAGAAATCAAGCATTATTTCATACTCAAAGGAAGCATTAGAAAAGGTTTATCCTGACATTGTTAAGTTTGCAAACAACGAGCAACTCACAGCTCATGCCAACTCAATTAAAGTGCGTTTTGAGTAATATAGTTACTTTAATATTTTGTAATATTTAGGTATAATAAAAAAGGTTGTAAAAATAATTATTTGGGGCGGTGTTATGTCGGAAGAACGTAGAGCACGTGTTGCTAGAAAAACAAAAGAAACAGACATTACCATCGATTTTAAAATAGATGGTTCAGGTAACTGTCAGGTAAATTCAGGCATTGGATTTTTTGATCATATGCTTGATGCATTTACAAGACATGGCTTATTTGATATGACTGCAGAAATCAGAGGGGATTTGCAGGTAGATTGCCATCATACCATCGAAGATACAGGTATAGTTTTAGGCAATGCTATCAAAAAAGCATGCGGCAGCAAAAAGAGCATGAAGCGATACGGTAGTTGCATTCTTCCTATGGATGAGACTTTAGTTCTTGTTGCAGTAGATTTATGCAATCGCCCATATTTATCCTTTGAAGCAGATTTTCCTACAGAAAAAATAGGATATATGGACACAGAAATGGTAAAAGAATTTTTCTATGCAATTTCATATTCTGCAGCTATGAACCTTCACATCAAAGTTTTAACACCAGGCAATTCTCATCATATGTGTGAAGCAATTTTTAAAGCTTTTGCAAAAGCCTTAGACCAGGCAACCACTATTGATCCTAGAATTGCAGATACAATGACAACAAAGGGTTCAATCTAGTATTAAAGGAGCGGTATTTACAATGGAGCACAAAAATATAGTTGCCACCATCTACATCAAAGATGGAATGGCAGTTAAAAGTCCAACAGAGCTTGAAAATAAAAAGGACGTATTAGAGCTTGCATCTGTTTATGATGATAGCGGAATCGATAAAATCATTTGCTACGATTTATCATCTACAGATGAAGAGCACGAGAAAAACATTTTAGCAATCAGAGAGATCAATCGAAACGTTCAGGTTAAGACAGCAGGCGGTGGAAATATTAAGCGTCTTGAGGACGTTAAAAAGCTTTTGTATGCTGGCTGTATCGAAGTCATTTTAAATGGTTCAAAGCCTGAGACAATCGACTTAATAAAAGAAGCATCTGCAAGATTTGGTGCTAACAAAATGCTTGTTTCACTTTCAACTGTAGATTTCCTTTTCAAAACAAAGGATTTCCTTCAGGATAATGTTCACGAGCTTTTAATCATGAACACCACTCTTTTGGAGGGCCTTGAAAATATCACAAGCATTCCATACATTGTTCAGGTTGATAACAATGATTTTGCATATGTAGAGAAATTACTTAAATCAGATCAAATCAGGGGAATCTCTGGTGCCTTTATCAATGATACCAATACAGATATCATGCAGTTAAAGAGCGAGCTTTCAGATTCTGGCATTAAAATGGACAACTTTGAGCCAAAGCTTAGCTGGTCAGATTTAAAACCAAACTCAGATGGCCTTGTACCAGTTGTAGTTCAGGATTTTCAGACAGGCGAAGTTCTCATGCTTGCCTACATGAACGAAGAGTCATTGAACTCTACAATACGTACTGGCAAGATGACATATTATTCTCGTTCAAGAAAAGCTCTTTGGGTTAAAGGAGAAACAAGTGGCCATACACAGTACGTCAAGTCATTGACTGCTGATTGTGATTTTGATACTATTTTGGCGAAAGTTTCTCAAGTTGGAGTAGCATGTCATACTGGCGCACCAAGCTGCTTCTTCAACGAAATAGTTAAAAAGGAGTATGTTGAGCGAAATCCACTTAAGGTTTTCGAAGATGTTTATGCCGTCATTATGGATAGAAAAAAGAATCCAAAGGAAGGCTCATACACAAATTATTTATTCGATAAGGGACTTGATAAAATCCTTAAAAAGGTGGGAGAGGAAGCTACAGAAATCGTTATTGCAGCTAAGAATCCTGACCCTGAGGAGACTAAATACGAAATATCTGATTTCCTTTATCATATGATGGTTCTCATGGCTGAAAAAGGTGTAACATGGGAAGACATCACATCGGAGTTAGCTCAAAGATAATTTATTTATGAAGAAATTAGCATTACCAGACGATATTCTGATGCAGATTGATAAGCCTGCACGTTATATCGGCAATGAATTTAATAGCGTAATCAAAAATCCTGCTGACGTAGACATCAGATTTGCCATGTGCTTTCCTGATGTCTATGAAGTTGGCATGTCTCATTTAGGAATTGCCATCCTTTACGATATGCTCAACAAGCGTCAGGATACATATTGTGAAAGGGTATATTCGCCATGGCCAGATTTGCATAATCTGATGAAGGAGCGTAATATACCTCTTTTTGCGTTAGAATCTCAGGACCCTATCAAGGGCTTCGATTTTATCGGTATGACACTTCAGTACGAAATGTGTTATACAAACATTTTGCAGATTCTTGATTTAGCCGGAGTTGCATTAATTAGCAGTGAAAGAGAAAATGACGATCCTATCGTTATTGTTGGTGGTCCTTGCGCCACAAATCCAGAGCCAATTGCTGATTTTGTTGATTTGGTATACGTTGGCGAGGGCGAAACTAGCTATCCAACACTTCTCGAGCTATACAAAGAACACAAGAAAAAGGGTTTCGATAGAAAGAATTTCCTCAGAGAAGCCAGCCATATTCCCGGCATATATGTACCATCACTTTATGAAGTATCATACAAGGAAGATGGAACAATAGCAGATTTCAAGCCAATCTATGATGATGTTCCTGCAACAGTCGAAAGACAGGTTGTTAAAGATATGGATTCATCTAGCTATCCTACAAAGATGCTTATTCCATTTGTCCGTGCCATCCAGGATAGAGTAGTTCTTGAGATTCAGCGCGGATGTATTCGTGGATGTCGTTTCTGTCAGGCAGGAATGATTTATCGTCCAAATCGTGAAAAATCAGTTGATGTTTTGAAGGCACAGGCCAAAGAATTATTAGCATCTACTGGCCACGAAGAAATCAGCCTTAGCTCCCTTTCATCTAGTGATTATCATGCACTTGGTGAGCTTATGGATTTCCTTATTGATGATTGCTTATCAGAGGGTGTAAATGTATCGTTACCATCCTTACGTATTGATGCATTTTCTTTGGATGTAATGAGCAAGGTTCAGGATGTTCGTAAATCAAGCATCACATTTGCTCCTGAAGCTGGTTCCCAGAGAATGAGAAATGTCATTAATAAGGGCCTTACAGTAGAAGATATTATCGGCGGTGCTACACTTGCATTTAAGGGCGGATGGAACAAGGTCAAATTCTACTTCATGCTTGGTTTGCCTGGTGAAACAGACGAGGACATGAAAGCCATTCCTCAGCTTGCAAATGAAGTTGCTGCTGCATACTATGATACAGTTCCAAAGGAACAGCGTCAGGGCAGATGCCAGATTACTATATCTACATCTTTCTTTGTTCCAAAGCCATTTACACCATTCCAGTGGGCTCCAATGTACGAAGCAGGAGAATATCTCCGTCGCGCAAAGGTTGTAAATGACGAAATGAAGGCACAGCTTAATCAAAAGTCGCTTAAATACAATTGGCATCATTCTGATGTTACTGTACTTGAGGGTGTATTTGCCCGCGGAGACAGACGTCTTTGCCCAGCAATATTAGATGCCTACAATAGCGGATGTTTCTTTGATGCGTGGGGTGAGTACTTCGATTTTGATAAATGGCTTGCTGCATTTGAAAAAAACAATATTTCAATTGATTTTTACGCTTACAGACAGCGTGATTTAGACGAAATCTTCCCATGGGATTTCATCGATTGCCATGTAACAAAAGATTTCTTAAAGAGAGAATGGAATAACGCCATGGCTGGCAAAGTTACTCCAAATTGTAAGATGGGCTGCAGTGGATGTGGCGCAAAATCTATAGGTTCGGGGGTATGTCACAATGCGCGTTAGAGTTAAATTTGAAAAAACAGGAATAATGAGATATGTTGGCCATTTGGATTTAATGAGATTCTTCCAGAAAGCTGTAAAAAGAGCAAATCTCCCAATAAGATATTCAGAAGGTTTCAATCCACATCAGATAATGTCTTTTGCAGCACCTCTTGGTGTAGGACTTACATCTACTGGCGAATATATGGATATCGATTTAAAACAAGAAGTATCTTCCAAAGAAGGCCTCGAAAGCCTTAATCAAAATATGGTAGAAGGCTTGGCAATTACAGGCTTCAAATATCTTCCAGATGATGCAGAAAAATGCATGAGCGCTGTGACTGCAGCAAGCTATATTGTTACCTATAAAAATCCTAAGGATGATGCTTGCTATATTGATAACATCATCGATTTAAAAGAAAAGTTTTTTGATGAAGCTGCTTCTATAAACATTGTAAAGAAAACAAAAAAAGGTGAACGAGAGCTTGATTTAAAGCCATTAATTTATCGCTTCAACCTTGAAGTAAAGGATAACGTTCCTGTATACGACTTGCTTCTTTCAAGTGGTAGTACAGATAATATCAAGCCTGAGCTTGTCGTTAAAGCATTTCACGAGTATTTAGGTTTGCCTGAATTTGATGAGCTTTCCTTAGATATTCAGCGTGTAGATATGTACACAGGAGAACCAGACAGCTTTGTTTCTCTAGGAGAAATAGGAGATGAACATTAAAAAAGTTGTAATTACAACAGGAATATATTTAGATAAGGAGCTTCGGCTCCTTGTTTCTTTTGATGAAAATGATAAGCCAGTAGATTTAATCAATCTGGATGTCACCAAAATCGGCGAGGTATACCTTGCTACAGTAGAAAAAGTGCTTAACGATGTAGACGGTTGTATCCTAAAGCTTGATTCAAACACAAAAGGATATATCGAGAATAAAAAGCTTATTCCAGATTCTTATGTCACAAGGCATTCCGACAAGAAAAAAGTTTGCCAGGAAGATCAATTCTACGTTCAAATTTATCAGGATAGAAAAGGAATTAAGCCATATTCTTGTAACTTCATAAAGCAGGAAGACTATACTGAGAATCCTACATTCATAAAATACTATTTAGGTAACTATTGTGATTCTGATACAGAAGTTATCACTGATATGCCGGACATCCATGAAGCTAATCCATCATTTAGATATTACATTGATGATTCCTTATCATTATGGAATCTCTATGGATTAACTAAACTATTAGATAATATTTGTTCTAGAATCTGTCATTTGAAATCTGGTGGAAACATCGTAATTGAACCAACAGAAGCTTTGACTGTAATCGATGTCAATTCCGGCAAAAACTACGGAAAACAAAAACCATTTGAGGTTAATGTAGAGGCACTGGAAGCAGCTTTCAGTGAAATCAGGTTACGTTCTATATCAGGAATAATCCTTATAGACCTACTTAAAGTGTCAAAAGCAGAAGAGGAGAAATTGATTGAAGTAGCAAACAGCTTGGTTGACGAGGATATTTCTAGAATTACGATCCACGGCTTTTCAAATCTGGGGCTTCTTGAGGTTACCCGCAGTAAAATCTTTTCAACCTTTACAATATAAAAAGAAATAGAGCCTAAAAAACGACTCTATTTCTTCCTGCTTGTTTTCCGAAGTATAATTTTTTATCAGCCGCTTCAATGGTTGATACCGTTCCGATGGTTCTTGAATATTCTTCCAAGCCAAAGGTCATTGTCACATTAAAGCTTTTATCTTTATATTTAAAATCAAAATTTCTAACCTTATTTCTTAAATCTTCCAATAGCAAAAGAGCTTCATCCCCATTTTTATTTACAAACACAAATAAAAATTCTTCTCCGCCCCAACGTGCCACAAAATTTGGAAGAGTCATGGAGGACTTGAAAAGCTCAGCCAGCTCCGAAAGAACATAATCGCCGCAATCATGACCATAGGTATCATTAATGTTTTTAAAGAAATCTATATCGCCAATAGCTATAGATATAAATGAAATGTCTTTTGCTTTTTCAATATCTTTCAATTCATTCTGAGCAAAACGTCGATTCATAAGACCAGTCAATGTATCAGTTTCAGACATTAACTTAAGCTGCTTATTATTAATACGAAGTGTTCTTTCAACATCTACATATAAGGTGCAGTAGAAGTATGCTGTCAATGAAAGGCAAATTGAAAATTCTATAATGTTCGCGCCTACTAAAATCTTAAATTCTAATGATTCAGGATTTAAGATTGTTCCGCCAAACGGAGTTAAAGTTGATAATGAAAGAAATATAGCTGTTATTATCAAGCTCAGACTTATTTTTACTTTTAATGAACTCATAGCATCATACCAGAGAATAAGGAAAGCAATATATATCATATTTTGAAAAGAACATCGCCATCCAAATCCATATGTAAGAATATAAGTAGATGCTATTGTTGTAAGAATAACTATGAAAGCGCATGCGCGAACTCTAATTTTATAGGAAAGATTTAATGCGATAGCATATATCACGACAGCTATCGCTAAAACTGCTGAATATAAAAAGTAGCCTCTTATAATGGTATAAATCAGAACAGCACAATAATAAGGAATCCACGCCAAAAGAAGATATCTAACAAGAGATATCATACTACTGGAATCTTCACTATGAGCTGGCGCTTTTTTTATCCATTCATTAAGCTTTTTAATAGGCATCTTTTATACTCCACTGTTGTATAAATTACATATTTTATTATAATTTTAATTGCATGCAATGTAAATAACGTCAGCCTCAGCTTTTTCAACAATAAATTACTTTTGAAATTAGGAATAATTACAAATCTGGTTCTATAACAGATTAAACATAATATGATGATATAATTCATATGATTTGGTGCAAAACATTGATTCAGAAAGGAATAATCCTTATCATGGGATAGGCATCTATTATGGAACTAAACGAAATAATTCCTGTAGTAGAGAAAAAGGCTGAACAGATTGCAGACCAGGAGATTGTAAAATATAACAAAGATTTTCCTGAGGTAAACTTAACTGACGATGCTAGAATTGCTGTTAAACAGCGTGCAATTTCACAGCTTACTTTGCAATTGAGCAAGTTTAGATTTAAATCAGACACTGACCTAGAAGAGCAATTCGATAAATGGTTTGAAACTACGGAGCAGGATGATTTGCACAGAGCTTGTAGGCATTGTCTTGAAGATGAAGCTAGAAAAATAAGAGAAAGTAATGGTCATAATCTTTCATCTTTAGATCAATATCTTAAGAAACATCTTGGAGATGTACATACAGTAGAGTAATCTTTAATTAAATTATTGACGATAGCCAATTGCTGTGCTATTATACTTGAGTATGCCGCTCAGTGTGGTTTTTGAAGTGTGTTTCATAACGAAGCACCACCGAAACTGGCGAGTAATGATAAAAAGGAGGAGCAACCATGTACGCAATTATTGCAACAGGTGGTAAGCAGTACAAAGTTTCTGAAGGCGATATCATTACCATTGAAAAGCTTGGCGTTGAAGCTGGTGAGAAGGTTACTTTTGATCAGGTTCTTGCTGTTAGCGACAAGGATCTCAAGGTTGGTGACCCTACAGTTAAGGGCGCAACAGTAGAGGCTTCTGTTGTTAAAGAAGGCAGAGGTAAGAAGGTAATCGTTTATAAGTACAAGAGAAAAACAGGTTACCACAAGAAGAATGGCCACAGACAGGCTTTCACACAGGTTAAGATTGAAAAGATTAACGGTTAATTATGGTTTCCGTGATTATTTCCAAGCAAGCAGCAGATATTAAACAGATTTCTTTGGACGGCCATGCCGGTTCCGAGGAAGCAGGGCAAAACATTGTTTGTGCTGCAGTTTCAGTATTAGCTATTAACACATTTAACAGCATTGAGCGTTTTACTGATGATGCTTTTAGTGTTGAGGCTGCTGAAGATGGAGGACATTTAGTTATGTCTTTTTCAGAAAAGCTATCTGATAGAGCTCAGCTTTTGATTGACTCTATGTTGCTTGGTTTGGGCGAGATTCAAAAACAATACGGTGATGAGTATATTTCACTAGAAATTAAGGAGGTGTAAGACATGCTACAGATGAACCTTCAGTTCTTCGCTCATAAAAAGGGTGTAGGCTCTACAAAGAACGGTAGAGATTCTGAGTCTAAGAGATTAGGTGCTAAAAGAGCAGATGGTCAGTTCGTTAAGGCTGGCAACATTCTTTATAGACAGCGCGGTACAAAGATTCTTCCAGGCAATAATGTAGGTCTCGGTGGAGACGATACACTTTTTGCTTTAGTTGATGGAGTACTTCGTTTCGAGAGAAAGGGAAGAGACAAGAAGCAGGCTTCTGTCTATCCTGTAGAGCAGTAATTATTTGACCCGACTATACGTGTTACGTAAAGTCGGGTCGTTTTTCATTTCAGTATAAGGAGATTTTTATGGCATTTGCTGATAGAGCAAAGATTATTATAAAATCAGGTAAGGGTGGCGATGGTCACGTTAGTTTCCGTCGCGAAAAATATGTACCAAACGGTGGTCCAAATGGCGGCGACGGTGGTAAAGGTGGCGATGTAATTTTCGAAGTAGATCCAGGCCTTAACACACTTACAGATTATAGACATCGTAGAAAATTTGCTGCAGCTCCTGGTCAGGAGGGTGGCAAAGACAATTGTCATGGCAAAAATGGAGAGGATTTAATCCTAAAGGTTCCAGAAGGAACAGTTATCAAAGATGCCGAATCAGGAAAGGTTATCGCAGATATGTCTGGCGATAATAAGCGTCAAATCGTTCTTCCTGGTGGTAAAGGCGGACTTGGAAATCAGCATTTTGCAACTTCTACAATGCAGGCACCTAAGTATGCAAAGCCAGGTGTAGATGCAATTGAATTAGAGGTTATCCTTGAGCTCAAGGTTATAGCTGATGTAGGTCTTGTAGGTTATCCAAACGTTGGTAAATCAACATTTTTATCACGTGTAACAAATGCAGACCCTAAAATTGGAAATTATCATTTTACAACACTTAGCCCAAATCTTGGTGTTGTAGATGTTGATGATATAAATGGTTTCGTTATTGCTGATATTCCAGGCCTTATCGAAGGTGCATCTGAGGGAATCGGACTAGGTCACGAATTCCTTCGTCACATCGAACGAACAAAGGTTATCATTCATATGGTTGATGGTGCTTCTGTAGAAGGCCGTAATCCTGTTGAGGATATTAAAACTATCTCAGCTGAGCTTGAAGCATATGATTCAGCGCTTCTTAAAAAGCCACAGGTTATCGCAGCCAACAAAATGGATGTAATCGGAGAGGAATCTAATCAGGTTCTTGAAGAATTAAAAGCAGAATTTGAGCCTAAGGGTATCAAAGTATTTGCTATTTCTGCAGTTAGCGGTCAGGGCATTAAAGAGCTTTTATACGAGGTTGTACGACTTCTTGATACATGTGATGATGCTCCAATCGTTTATGAGCAGGAGTTTGATCCTACAATCAGAGCATTCAATGATGAGCCTTACACAGTAGAAATTAACGATGAAGGCGATTACGTTGTTGAAGGACCACGTATTGAAAAAATGCTTGGATACACTAACCTTGAGTCTGAGAAGGGATTCTTATTCTTCCAGAACTTCCTCAAAGAGCAAGGCATCTTGAAGGAGCTTGAGGAAAAGGGTATTCAGGAAGGCGATACAGTTCGTATGTATGGTCTAGTATTTGATTACTACAAATAAAGAGGTATAGAAATGACAAATAAACAGAGAGCTTATTTATCATCTTTAGCAGCCGATATGAGCCCTATTTTACAAATCGGCAAGGCTTCACTTACACCAGAATATACAAATGCTGTTGATGAAGCTTTAGAGGCTAGAGAGCTTATAAAGATAAATGTATTAAAAAATTGTTTTGATGATCCTAAGGAAATCGCTCAAGTATTAGCTGAGCGTACACGTGCAGAAGTTGTTCGTGTTATCGGTCGCAAGATCGTGCTTTACAGAGCTGCTAAAAAGCCTGTTATTAAGCTTCCACAGTAAAGGAGACATCATGAGAATTGGCATTTATGGTGGTACATTTAATCCGATTCATAACACTCATATAGAAATTGCGCAGGCTGCTAAAAGGCAGTTTGACTTAGATATTGTCTATTTCCTTATTTCAGGCACACCGCCTCACAAGGATACTAGTGAGACAGTTGCTGATTTATGCAGATACGATATGGTGCGCCTTGCAATCGAAGGCATCGACGGGCTAGAAATAGACGACAGAGAAATATATAGAGCTGGAAAGAGTTATTCTTATATTACATTTACAGAATTACATCAAGAGCACCCGGATGATGAATTATTCTTTATTATGGGTAGCGACAGCCTAATCAATTTCAAGAATTGGGTTAAGCCTGAAATTATTTCCCAGTATTGTATTGTGCTTGCAGCACCTAGAGCCGGGGATGATATGAATAAAATAGAGCAATCTATCCATGAATGCAAAAATATCTTTGATGGTGATTTTTTCTTAATTGATTATATTGCAAACGATATTGCATCCTCATCAATAAGAAACAAAATCAGAATAAATCCAGATATTAAAAATCAGATGCCTGAAGCAGTTTATAACTACATTCTTGAGCATAATCTTTATGCCCCTGATTCATACACCATGGAAGACGTCATGCGTCTTGATGATGAAATGAAAAAGGAGTTAAAAGTAAGTAGATATGTTCATACCATAGGAGTAGCTCAAACAGCATATAGCTTAGCAATAAGATGGAATTATCCAGCCATAAACGCTATGGTTGCTGGTATGCTTCACGACTGCGCAAAATGCATCTCAGATGAAAAACGTATCAGCGTATGTGAGAAAAACAATATTCATATCACTGATATAGAGTATAAATATCCTCACTTACTTCACGGCAAAGTTGGAGCCTATTACGCCAAGGAAAAGTATGACGTAAAGGACAAGCAAATCGCTCATGCTATTGAAGTTCATACTACTGGATGTCCAAATATGAGTTTATTAGATAAAATCATATTTGTAGCAGATTATATTGAACCAGGCCGTGACAAGCAGCCAAGGTTAGATATTATTCGTTCTGTAGCCTATAGCGATTTAGATTTATGTGTATATATGATTCTTGAGGATTCTGTTAACTATCTTAATACCAATCCTGATATGGTAGATCCAACCACAATAGATACGTTTAATTATTATCGTAAATTACTTAATAAATAGAAGAGAGGTACAATATGGATTCAAGAGAAATGGCAAAACTCGTTTGCAAAGCACTTGACGATAAGAAAGCTATCGATGTTAAAGCTATCGATATTTCAAATGTAAGTATCATGGCTGATTATTTCATCGTTGCTTCTGCATCAAACCAGAGTCAGATGAATGCAATGCAGGACGAAGTAGATAGAATTCTTTACGAAAACGGAATTCACGCTAAATCTATCGAGGGTAACAGACAGAGCACATGGGTACTTATGGACTACGAAGATGTTATTGTTCACTTATTCTCTGAGGAAGATAGATTATTCTACGATTTAGAAAGAATTTGGAAAGATGGCATCCTTATTGATGCTGCTGACTTATAGAATTAATAAAAGCCAATCCGAAAGGATTGGCTTTTTTCATAGCTAAAATTAGAAGAAACGGAAAACACCGAATACTTTACCAAGGATTTGACAGTCTGGAACAATGATAGGATCCATAGTGTCATTTTCAGGCTGTAAACGAATGTGTCCATCCTCTTTATAGAATGTCTTAACAGTAGCGCTGTCATCCACGAGAGCAACTACCATATCACCATTTTTAGCAGTGTCTTGCTGCATAACAATAATAGTGTCTCCATCAAGAATACCAGCATTAATCATTGACTCACCCTTGACACGAAGCATGAAAGCCTGCTGATTAGGCATGTGCTCAGCTGGAATAGGGAAGTATTCATCGATGTTCTGAACCGCAAGAAGTGGCTGACCAGCAGCAACATTTCCAACTACAGGAACATTGACTACCTCACGACGAACAATATTAAAATTATCATCAACGATTTCAATAGCACGTGGCTTTGATGGGTCACGCTTGATATATCCGTTCTTTTCAAGAGTCTCCAAATGAGAGTGAACAGATGATGTAGATTTAAGATTACATGCATCACAAAGCTCTCTAACAGTAGGAGGATAACCTTTATTTAAAATTTCTTTTTTAATAACTTCAAGGATTTCGCGCTGTTTTGCAGAAATTTTTCCGTATGCCATAGGAAAGGCTCCTTTCTTTTTTATTAATTTTACAATAGCACAAAGAACATACTTTTGCAAACACATTTTCCGAAATTTTGTTCGAAAAAAGTATTGACAAAACGAACGTTCGGATTTATATTGATACCAGAACAAAGGTTCCGAACATTTATTTTGGAGGGTTTGATATTATGAAGGTATATAACAAGTCAGAACGTATCGTTAGAAATAGAAAAATCATGTTATTAGCAGCTATCATAGCTTCTTTATTATTTGGTTTTATCTTCTTTTCAAATAGAGCAGCAGCTGAAACAAATCGTCAAGTTTACACTTATTACACCAGCTACGAAATCCAGCCTGGTGATACTTTGTGGTCTATAGCAGATCAGTTCATGGGCCCGGATTATACTGACAAACAGGATTTCATCAGTAATATTAAATCCATGAATCATCTTCTGGACGATGATATTACAGCTGGGAATTATCTCGTTATCGAATACTCTTCATACGATATGTTGTAGTAAGTATTCACAGGGCTCCCCCATTTATGGTACTATCATATATAGAGAATATGGATAGGGAGTTATTATGATTCGTTTTTTAATAGCAATTCTGTTTAACGCAAAACGAGGACCTGAAATAGTTCCGACTATGCGTAAAATGATAAAACATAAAGAAAAATACCCAGAGAAAACAAGATACGCATATGCACTCCGACTTATACGTTATCTTAAGAAATCTGCCAGAATTACCACAGAGGTATATGGCACAGAAAACCTTCCTGAGGAGGGCGGATACATCATGTATCCAAACCATCAGGGCAAATACGATGCTCTTGGAATCATGTATGCGCATCACAATCCATGCACCTTCGTTATGGATAAGGCCAAATCATACGGTTTCCTTGTTCGTGAGATGGTTGATTTGCTTGGAGCCAAGCGCCTAGCATTGGATGACGTACGTCAAAACGTTCGTATCATGGCTCAAATAGAAGAGGAAGTAAAGGAAGGAAAGCGCTTCATTCTTTTCTCCGAAGGTGGATACGCCAGCAATGGTAATATTGTCCAGCGTTTCAAGCCAGGCAGTTTCAAATGTGCAATGAAGGCTCAGGTGCCTATCATTCCTGTTACACTTATTGATTCTTACCTTGCTTTTAATAGCTTTAAGCCTGGTCCAGTTACAACAAAAGTAATATTTGGTGAGCCTATTTATTACGAAACCTATAAAGATATGAAGACCTATGAGGTTGCAGATATCGTTAGAAATACAATTATTTCTACCATGGAAGAATTTGGAGTATATGTAAATAATCCAGAAAAGGATCCTGAGTATTAATCTGCATTTGAAATACAGGTATATGATATGAAGTTACATCTTTTCCATACATCCTACGAAGAAATCAAAAATCCGGACATTCATCACGGTCGCAAAAACGCCGATTTTGGTCAGGGTTTCTATACATCTGATGATTCAGACTTTGCCGGCCGTTGGGCCCGTGAAAAGGCAGGATATGACATCATAATTAATAAATATGAATTGGAATTAGACGGACTGCATATTAAGGAATTCAGTCGTAGCTCAAAGTGGGCTGACTATATTTTCAACAACCGCGCCGCCAAAGATGACTATTTATCTGAATACGACGTTATAAAAGGCCCCATTGCAAACGATACTTTGTACAATACCTTTGGCATTATAACTAGTGGCTTTCTTTCCAAAAAAGAAGCTCTTGAGTTACTTCTTCAGGGAGGATGTTACTATCAAATAGTATTAAAGACTCAGAAGGCTGCAACTCATCTTGAATGGATTGGTTCAGAAATCCTCAGTCACGAGAAAGCCCTATGTTATCAGGATATTGTTAAAAAGGAAGAGGAAGAATACCAGGAAGCAATATCTCAAATACTTTCATAAAATACTGTAAAAATGCTCCGTAATCATTTAAAATGATTTCGGAGTTTTTTATTGGAGAGTATAATATATGGAAAAATTTAAAAATACTACTAAGAATCTAGTAGATTCATTGATAATTCAAGATCCTCATATTACCGTCACAAGTCCTAGTCAGGGATATTATTACTTTTCATTATTTTATATTTTTGTTCATACTGCTTTAGAAGTTTTTTACATAGTTGCCGGTTGCACTCCAATGGCTATCATCAACGTATTTAGCATCGCTTTATATATATGTACATGTCATCTATGCAAGATCGGCTATGAGCTGGTGGCGTACAGAATGGGCATGACAGAAATCTATTTACACATCGTTTTAGCAACTGTATTTCTAGGCTATAGTTGTGGTTTTATTCTATGGTGTTTTGGTATGTTGTTGGGAACAGTCACTCCATACTATACCCCAATGAAAACAATAATTGACCGAGCAATCATGTATCTATTTGTGATTCTCATTATGGTGACATTTTTTGTTTTAACTATACTTGATTACAATGAAATCATATATACGCGATATTATGTTTCGGAAAACATCGCCAAAATTTTATTTGCCATTAATTCATTGTTAATCTTTATTGAAATTATTGTACATGTATACAATTCGTCCTTAAGAACCAATCAGTATAGTTATGATGTAAAAATGATAGCAAATACAGATTATCTTACTAAGCTGTATAATAGACAGTACATGCAAAGATATACAAATGATAGGATTACATGCTTCAACAAGTCAAAAGATACTACAGATATTTCGATAGCAATAATGGATATCGATTACTTCAAAACTATAAATGATACATATGGACATTTAGCAGGTGATTTTATCCTAATAGAACTATCAAAAATTCTCAGTTCTCAGAAACATATAAGAGTATCTCGATGGGGTGGAGAGGAGTTCTTGCTAATATCTTCAAGAGAAACAGATAATAAAACATTCCGCAATATAATTGAAGGTCTATGCAAAACTATAGCTAATCAGAATTTAAAGTATAATGGTACATCTATAAAGGTCACAGCATCATTTGGAGTTGCAAAATACCAGCCTAATGAAAGCCTAGAAAACTTCATCAAGAGTGCTGATGAAAAATTATACGAAGCAAAACAAAATGGTAGAAACCAGGTTTGCTAAAATAAATAATGTTTTAAAGGGGGACAATAATGTTTATTACTGATGACGGCATTAAGCTAAATGCAAAGCTTGATATGCCTACAAATGGGGCTACTAAATGTCCACTATGTTTAGTATTTCATGGATTTACAGGACACATCGAAGAGGACCACATCCTTGCAGTATCTAAGGGATTAAATGAAATAGGAGTTGCCACTTTAAGAGTAGATTTATACGGTCACGGCAACAGCGACGGTGAATTCAAGAATCACAATCTCTATAAATGGCTTAACAACATTCTTACAGTTGTAGATTACGCTAAAACTCTTGATTTTGTTACAGAAATGTATATGTGCGGCCACTCACAGGGAGGTCTTGCAGTTACACTTGCTGCAGCAATGGAAAGAGATGTAATTAAGGCTTTAATTCCACTTTCTCCAGCTTATGTTATAATAGAAGGAGCAAAACAAGGGGAATTGTTGGGGCAGCCTTTCGATCCTGAAAACATTCCAGATATGCTTCAGTCATGGGATGGAAGAGAGCTTAGTGGCAATTATATAAGAGTTGCTCAATCCATTGATTTAGATGCAGCCATAAAGAAATATTCTGGCCCAGTTCTAATTGTACATGGCGATGCAGATGAAGCTGTTCCTGTAGAATATGGAATAGAAGCCTCAAAGAAATTTGCTAACTGCACATTGAAGCTTATACCTGGTGATACTCACTGCTATGATTACCATCTTGATCAAGCTGTTGAAGCTGTAAAGGAATTTGTAAAAGGTTTATGATTTAATCGCGAGGGAGGCCAAAGAGCTGCACACCCTATACCACCAAGATAATACTTTAGGACCTATTCATAGAATAGGTCCTTTTTTCACACCTATTGCAACTTGTGGCGCTGGGACGTAAAATAAAATATGTAAAAGGAGACGGCTTATGGAATTATGTTATGACATGGTAATAAATATAGGGCTACTGGCGTTAATTGCTCTAGCTTTGACAAAAATTCCATATATTGACCATATTTTATGTCAGGATAGCGGTCACGCCAAGCTAGGACGGTTTGTGCTTGGCGGAATTTTTGGTGGATTTTGCATATTTTCAACCTGCACTGGAGGTGTCGTCCAAGGTGCCATCCCAAATACAAGAGTATTGGGGGTTTTAGCTGGCGGGCTACTTTGTGGACCAATAGTTGGCATTACAGCAGGAACGATAGGCGCAATTCATCGATTTCTATTTGACCCACATGGATTAACCACATTTGCTTGCGCATTTTCTACATTTTTAGAGGGAATACTGTCAGCTGTCATATATCAAATTCTTAAAAAGAAGAATTATACATTAAAATGGACCACGCTACTTGTAATTACAGCTGCTGCGGAAGGGTTTCATATGATAAATCTTTTAATATTCGTGAAACCATTTTCCATAGCAATAGAAATTGTAAAGACGTTAACAATACCAATGGTAATAATTAATTCCATAGGTATGCTTTTATTCTTTTCAATTTTTAAAGATGTATATATGAGACAAATGCTTCAAGCAGATAATGAAAGGCTTGAAACAATAAACAACGATTTACTTGAAAAGACAAAAGCCAAGCAAAAGATTGGCCCTTTTGGTCTACAAGCAGGAGATCACACAGAACTAGTTGAAGCTGATAATATATACTACATAGAAGCGATTCATAAAGGCGCTAAAGTATATTGTAAAGACCACGTTTATTTCAGTAATGAGCCACTAATTGAATGGGAGAAGAAACTAGAATCTGACGACAACTCATTTGTAAGAATTCATAGAAGCTATATTGCAAATCTTACAAAAGGTGATTCCTTACAACCAGATGCCAATAACGGATATGCTCTTTGTATGAAAGATGATAATCATACTATTATTCCAATCAGCAGAAAAATAATCCATGAAATAAAGGACTATTATAGCATGTAAATCAGTACCTGTTTTTAGCATTTCAGTCCGAACCCGTTGTTGTAGGTAAAATTAGATACTATACTCCAAGTTAAGAGATGTCCTTATAGGACAAAATAAATGTAACGGGGGTGAATGTATATGATTAGTTTTATTATTTGTCTGGCAGTACTTATGGGAGGGTACTTTGTCTACGGAAGGGTAATAGAAAAACTCTACGGACCAGATGATAGACAAACGCCAGCCGTGAGAATCAATGACGGCGTCGATTTCGTTGTAATGCCAAAATGGAAGCTATTTTTAATCCAGCTTCTAAATATTGCAGGACTTGGTCCAATTTATGGTGCATTAGCAGGAGCGCAGTGGGGCACTTCAGTATTTCTTTGGATTACACTAGGAACCATTTTAGCTGGTGGAGTTCATGATTTTTCTGTAGGATTTATGAGCATGCGTCACGATGGAGCCAGCGTATCAGAGCTTACAGGCTTATACCTTGGAAATGTAATGAAGACAGTTATGCGCATATTTAGCGTAGTTCTTCTTGTAATGGTTGGTACAGTATTTGCTGTTGGTCCTGCCGGTCTTATTTCCCTATTAATTGGAAATCAGGGTGGTACAGGTCTTCTGACTAACACGTATTTTTGGTTGGCAATCATCTTAATTTATTATTTCATTGCCACATTTATTCCAATCGATAAAATCATCGGAAAGTTTTATCCAGTATTTGGTATATGCCTTATCGTTATGGCTTTTGGTGTAGCCATAGGTATTTTTACACACGGTTATACCATTCCAGAGATTCAGTTGGCCAACTTACATCCAGATAACACACCAATATGGCCAATGATGTTTGTATCAGTTGCTTGTGGTGCTATTTCAGGTTTCCATGCAACTCAATCACCACTAATGGCTCGTTGCTGTTCTTCAGAAAAAGAAAGCCATATGGTATTCTACGGTGCTATGGTTAGTGAAGGTATCATCGCTCTTATCTGGGCAGCAGCAGGTAGTGCAATTTATGCAACAACAGGAGGTCTTACAACTGGTTTAACAGCAATGCTTGCAAATGGTCAGGCTACTTGTGTATACGATATTTGTACAAAAACAATGGGTGGTTTCGGTATCGTATTAGCAATGCTAGGTGTTATAGCATGTCCTATTACATCTGGTGATACAGCTTTCAGATCTGCACGACTTGTAATCGCTGACTGGTTCAAGATTGACCAGAAGCCATACCTTAGCCGTCTGTATATTTGCGTTCCACTTCTTGCAGCCGGTGCATTGATTAGCCAATTAAACTATGGTGTAATCTGGAGATATTTCAGCTGGTCAAATCAAACACTTGCAATGATAGCTCTTTGGACCGCATCAATGTATCTATATAAAAATGCAAAGAATTACTGGTTCACAGCAGTTCCTGCAACATTTATGTCAGCAGTTTCTGTCACATATTTCTTCTGTGCGCCAGAGTGCTTGCATCTATCTACAAAAATAGCTTATCCTATAGGAATAATTGCAGCCGCTGTTTTCCTTGGATTATTTATAAGAGCTACATTAAAGCAACATGATACAGTTTCTCATTTCAAAATGATGCATCACGTATGATATAATGCGAATAAATAGGAGCCGATAAGGTAAGCATATAGTACAAATCAAAACACTTATGGTTGATTAGAAATTTTCAATCATAAGTGTTTTTTATATACATCTCTCAAAAATATGGTAATTTACGCTTTAAATTATGCCTAAAAACAACTAAAATAAAGACAATTAATGACGTTAGAAGACGAGAAATTACAATGAAAAAGAGAAAAATCAAAGAAAACACAGAAAACCAAAAAATTATTAATAAAAAAATCCCAAAACATCTTAAAGAGATTCCTTTATATGAAACAGGCGAGGCTCTTATGAGTTCAGATTATTCATTCATAGGAGGCGTTATCTTATTTATAACAGGTATGATTTTCATATGTGATTTTGGTGATGATTCAATTCATTTGAAACCATGGGCCGCAGTGATTATGTATTTGCTGTTTCTCTTTGGATTATATTTAATCTTTGCAAGAAAGAAGGTTAGAGCATACAGAGAAAAACATATTCCATCTATGGATGGCGATGGTATAAATTACCCTTGGTTTTTTGGAATAGAAAATAAGCACAGCTATCTTGAATGGGCTGATTCGGCACTTGCTGGTCACTATAAAGTTGGTCCAAGAGGCTTTGAATTTAGGCTTGGCTTTGAAAAACTAGTATTTTTCTATAATGTAGGTATATCCAAGGAAAGAACAGATTCCCAAAGGAGATACAATATCTTTAGAGAGCATTTAGTAGAATGTCAGCCTATGTTGGATCAACAGCTCCCTAAATTTACAAAGGAAAACATAGATTTTCTCGACAAACGTTGTTTTTACAGATACAGTCGAAGGAATCAGTTTTTAGTTTTAGCTTGTAACATGGTAGCATTTTGGTTTTTCAGAGATGTTGGCGGAGAAACCGGAATTTTTCTTACATGCCTGGTATGTGGACTAGTAGAATTCTTTGTATTTTATTTTTTATTGAAGGGCGCATATTACAATTACCTAAATGAAAATAACATAAGAGAAGCACTACCAGATGATGTTGGCTTCATAAAAGATGATGGCATAGGCGCACTAAGACCTTACTGGGGCTTTATTTACCTGCTACTGTTACTAGCACTAAATTATGCACTCCAATGTCTTTTAATTTGGATGTAAAACAAAGGGAAAAATAATGATACGTGAAAAAATATATGAAATTCAAAAGTGGAAGGGTGTTGTACATACCACATGGAATCCTAATGGACCTGGTGTAATCAGAATTCATTTAATACCACCAAAATTCACCCCCTTCAAATTTGTTCCATCAGTTGTCATTTTAAATGGGCAAGATGTACTTCCTATAAATGAATCTTGGGCGATACTTTTAACCGAATTCATAAATGGTGTAAATGAATACGGTGATAGTCCAATGGATTCGGATGTTCTCGAGGAGATTTTATTAGACGCTTTTCATAGAGTAAGAGAAGTATACCCTACAGTTGATGACAAAATCTTAAGAGATGATTTAAAAACAATCATCGAAACATTTGATGCAATCGCAAAAAATCAGATACCCGCAATCGATATAGGGACTATGAGTTTAGCAGAGTATGCTCCTAATATGACTGCACCACATAGAATGGATTTAATGGTTTCTGCTATGGCAAAAGAAGGGCACTGGGCATGTAATCAGCATTGTCTTCATTGCTATGCTGCTGGCCAAAAATATGCTGAATCTAAAGAGCTATCTACAAATGAATGGAAAGTAATAATAGATCGATGCCGAAATGCTAGAATACCTCAGCTGACTTTCACAGGCGGTGAGCCTACCCTTAGAGATGATTTGCCTGAGCTGATTTCTTATGCAAGATGGTTTGTTACAAGATTAAATACTAATGGAATCTTACTTACCGATGAACTAGTAAAAAAACTGGTAGATGCAGAACTTGATAGTGTACAGGTCACATTGTATTCCCATGTTGAAGAAATCCATAATAATTTGGTAGGAGCCAAGCATTTCAAAGATACTGTGCAAGGTATTAAAAATGCCTTGGCAGCCGGATTGAATCTTAGTGTAAATACACCACTTTGTTCTTTGAATAAAGACTATGTGCATATGCTGGAATTTCTTCATAATCTAGGAGTTCGATATGTTACCTGTTCCGGATTAATAGTGACAGGTAATGCAACTTCCCAGGATTCAAGGCAGTCTCAGCTATCAAGCGAAGAGCTTTATGAAATATTGAAAAATGCTAAAAACTATGCAGATAGCCATGATATGGAAATAGATTTCACATCTCCTGGATGGATTGAAGAAAATAAACTCGTAGAACTTAAAATGATAGTTCCAAGCTGTGGGGCATGTCTTAGCAACATGGCGATCACCCCAGATGGACAAGTGATACCTTGCCAGAGTTGGCTTTCCTCTGATTCATTAGGAAATATGCTTACAAACAAATGGAAGGAGATTTGGAATAGCCTTAAATGCCGTAATATTCGAGCTAATTCGGCTAAAGCCGAAGGAATTTGTCCGCTTCGTATTATGAATTCAGTGGAGGTGGACCATGAATAAGAGAATTCTAATTAGACTTGCTATATTATTCTTATTTATTATTTTACCTTTTACCAAGGTTGAAGCGAAGTCTCCTTTAGACCATATTCACAATTATGAAATAACAGTTGATGTGCGAGAAGATGGTTCCTGCGATTTGATGTACAGAATTGAATGGGAAGTATTAGATAGTACAACAGATGGTCCGCTCACTTGGATTAAGGTTGGTATACCAAATAAATATGCTGATGAATTTGTAGCACTTACTGATAATATCTCAAAAATCAAATACTACGGCAATGGTGGAGATTATGTACGTCTAGACTTAGACAGATCCTACAAGGCCGGTGAAACATTGTACTTGGCTTTCTCATTACATCAGGCTAATCTATTTGAACTTAAGGAAGACGGAGCATACTACGAGTTTACTCCTGGTTGGTTCGAAGATACGCCAGTTGATGTAATTACCGTAAAATGGAATGCAAATAATGTAGAATCCGTAGAGGGGAATCCAGAGCTTATAGATGGCTACTATGTGTGGACCAATAATGATGGTGGTTATAATCTTAGAGAAACAGTAAAACTAGTTTACGACGAGAATCAATACGAATATTTAGAGGGAAACATATCTGATAGTGAATACTATTATACTCTGAGCCAAAAAAGACTACTTACAGTTTTAATTATAGTAATTCCAATAGTAGGACTTATAATTGCCATAATGTTAATTAGGAACTCTAAAGTATTCCGACAGGACGGTTATTCTTCTCAAAGAGGACTTGGTGCAAATTATCACAGAATGGTAACCTACACTCACCATTCAAGCTCAGGGGGAGGCGGCTGTGCTTGTGCCTGCGCTTGCGCATGTGCAGGTGGCGGAAGAGCAGGATGCTCTAGAAAAGATTTCTATGGCACCAAGCTGTACACTAAGGATATCTATAAAGCAATTGAAAGTCATAAATAAGACAAGCTACGTAAGAGGTGTAAATGTATTTAATATCAGCATATTTTGATAAAAATACAACTGAAAAGCTTCAGGAATATATTTGCAAAATAGCAGAGGCATCAGGCAATAGTTTTATGCTAGATAATAACGTGCCTCCCCATATGACGCTAACCGCAATAGAAGCTAGAAGCATAGATGTACTGGTGCCTACTTTTGAAAATCTTAATAACAAATTACATGGCGGTGATATATCAATAATATCTGTAGGACAGTTTATGCCAAAGGTAATATATGCTGCGCCATATTTAAACCAGTACTTGTTTAATCTTCAGCAGGATATATGTGAAGCTTTTGCTAATATTCCGGAAACCACTATCAGCAATTATTACAAGCCTTTATCATGGCTTCCACATATTACACTAGGCAAGACATTAACTATCGATCAAATGAATGAAGCTGTTAAAGCTATGTGTGATTTTAAGAATATTGAAGCACAAATTGTTCGCATTGGATTAGCAAAAGTTAATCCTCATGAAGATGTTTGTAATATAGAATTATTTTGACATATGTCAGTAATAGCGATATATTATATTTGACATATGTCAATAAAGGCAGGAGGATTCTATTGTGCCTAGATTACCAAAATGTAGAAAGATACGTGTTTTTCCAGATTACTATAGCTTTGTTCCAGAAAATTCGGAGAAACCTGAGTTGGAGACAATCACCCTTACTCTAGATGAGTATGAGACTTTGAAACTTTTAGATGCTGAAGGTTTGAATCAAGAAGATTGTGCAGACAGTATGGGGGTAGCCAGAACAACTGTTACAGCTATGTATGAGAGTGCCAGAAAAAAAATAGCTACTGCGCTTATAGAAGGAAAGCGAATTCGTATATCCGGTGGTAATGTAGTGTTGAATAGAAACCAAGCTTTTTTTGATAATAAATTGAAATCAAAAGGAGTAAATATAATGAGAGTAGCGGTAACTTATGATAATGGAAATGTATTTGGACACTTCGGAAGAACAGAACAGTTCAAAGTATACGATATCGAGGATGGTAAGGTCGTTAACTCTGAGGTTGTAGGCACTAATGGTGAGGGCTGTGGCGCTCTTGCAGGTGTTTTAAATCTTGCAGAAGTAGATGTTCTTATCTGTGGTGGTATCGGCGGTGGTGCTGTAATGGCCCTTCAGGAGGCAGGCATTCAGTTATACGCTGGTGCAAGTGGAAATACTGATGAAGTGGTAAATGCATTCTTAGCAGGTACACTTGCAGCTTCAGGTGAAGCAAACTGTTCGCATCACGACGAAGAACACGGTGAAGGTCATAGTTGCCATGGACACGGTCATGGAAGCTGCCACAATTAAATACATGTAAGATAACAAAGGAGTTGGAGGTATTAAATATCCTAGCTCCTTTTTGCTGTTACAGTAGTAATCAGCGCAACATCAAAGAACTTTTTTCTGAGTATTCTCAGATTAAAGGCGCAGAAGGCTGTTTGTGCGACCAGATATTGTGTCTATGAGAATAGACTTACTAAAATTGGAGGCGTAGTTTTGCCAATATTAATAGAATTATTTCTTACTTTTGCCAAGATAGGTATGTTTACCTTTGGTGGAGGTTATGCGATGATTTCTCTTATAGAGAATACATGCGTGGAAAACAAAAAATGGATAACACATGATGAGATGATGACAGTCACAGTTATAGCTGAATCGACACCTGGACCGATAGCAATTAATTGCGCAACTTATGTAGGCTATAAGAAGGGAAAACTTTCAGGCGCAATTGCGGCAACACTTGGCATGGTTTTACCGTCATTTATAATCATTTTTTTGATATCAAAATTCTTAAATCATTTTTTGGAGATAACTTGGGTCGCGAACGCATTCAAAGGAATCAAGATAGCTGTTGGAATTCTCATTGTAGATGCTGCGATTAAGATGTTTAAGAAAATGAAAAAAGCTTCCATGCAAATTGCTATGTTAGGATTTGCTGTGGTTTCCATGGTACTAATTAATGTTTTTGCGTTAAATATATCATCCATGGTACTGATGCTTGTCGCTGCTCTAACAGGAATCATTGTATTTGTTGTTAAGAATAGCACAGGAAAGGAGCACGAAGAGAAATGATATATTTTGATTTATTTATCGGATTTCTAGAAGTAGGCTTCTTTTCTTTTGGTGGAGCATATACAGCTATACCGCTTATTCGAGATGTTGTTATGGCACATGGTTGGCTGGATGATGAGATGCTTTCTTATATGATTGCCATAAGTGAAAGTACACCTGGGCCAATTATGGTGAATATGGCTACCTATGTTGGAAGCGAAAAAGGCGGTTTACTTGGAGCTGCTATAGCTACATTTGCAGTTGTTTTACCGGCATTTATAATCATTTTGCTATTGATGGTTGTACTTAATCATTTTCTCCAGAATGGATATGTAAAAGCTGCGCTTAGCGGATTAAAGCCATGTATTATAGGGATTATCCTTGTAACGGGTATCTTTATGATAGTTAGGAATTGTGGATTGATGCCGAGGTACAACATAGATGTATTAACAACGGTTCTTACGGGTCTCATTGCTTTAATCTATTTTGGCTCGAGAAAAGTTCTGAAAAAAGGATTAAATCCTATTGCACTGATTTGTTTATCAGCAGTAGTAGGGATTGCAGTTTATTCATTATAGAATTATAAAATAACGCTAGTCTTTGATGTTGAAACTGGAGATTATTGGGCTGGTACAAATATTCAGAGTTTAAATATTTATGGTAAATGCCAAAACAATGACTATGATGCTGACTCACAATTGATAAGTTACGTGGAAGGATACTGGGAATTTCCTGAATATGATAATTTCTACGAATATCTAGCATCAATGGATTGGTTAAAAGAAAGCGCAAACGACATTGATTAGTAATCCCTCACGTAAAGATGGAAAAGATTATCTAGAGGTAGCCTATGTTTTTCAAGAAAAAAGTCGAAAAGAAAACATATGATAAAACCACAAAGAAACCTATAATTAAAGCTAGTATATGCACAGGTGAGCAGGTAGCTGGATTTAGGGATATTGCCACAGGTTCTTTTGAGGAAATAATGCTTATAAAAAGCCAAGATGATTTGGCTGCATTTAAGGCAATGTATGATATTAAAGAAGAATTAGAAAAGATTTACTAAAGGAAGAATAGTTATGTTTTTTATTATGGGGATTACTGATGGTCGCAAAGACTTTGACTTTAGCCAGACTGTCATATGCGATAATTGTGGGAAATATGGAAGATATCAGGTTTTCATGCTCTATACAGTTCTATCTCTTTTCTTTATCCCAACTTTTAAATGGAATAAAAGATATTACGTTCAGATGAGCTGCTGTGGCAGTATATACGAACTTAATCCTGAAATAGGTAATCGAATAGCTTCAGGAGAAGACCTACAAATCAAGCCTCAAGATCTCACTAAAGTAGGCAATGGTAGAGACTTCTTCAAACACTGCAATAACTGTGGCTATGAGACATCAGAAGACTTTGATTTTTGCCCTAAGTGTGGAATGAGGTTTTAAAATGCATTACAGATTACTCGAACCAAATGATAACTCGATACTAGCTGAAATAATCAGAGAAAATCTTAAAAGTCATAACCTGGATATTCCTGGGACAGTATACTTTGACGATAACCTAAATCATCTCAGTGATTTTTATCTGGCATCTCCCAAAAGAGCATACTTTATTGTGCTTGATGATGATAACAACATTATTGGTGGAATAGGATTGGCAGAACTTGATTTTATGGATGATACGGCCGAGCTACAAAAGCTTTATCTAACCAACGCTGCTAAAGGCCACGGATTATCTTATAAACTTATAGAATTAGTAGAAGACACTGGTATAAATAAAGGCTATAAGCAGATGTATCTTGAGACTCATACAAATTTGAAGACAGCGATTCATGTATATGAAAAATGTGGATATAAGCTAATTGAACGGCCTAAAGAAGTCGTTCATAGCTCAATGAATAGATTCTATCTAAAAGAATTATCATAAAGAGTAGAATTCATTTATCTGCAATAAAAGAACCATTTATTAAATAAAGTTAGACATAACTAACTTTTGGCGATATAATAAATATAGAGATAGAAGAGGAGGTGTTTACTATAACGCTTATTCAGATTCTTTCGATTATATTTATTGTTGGAGCTTTAATTTGGCAACAATATTATTTACGCAAACATAGACATTAAAGAAATTGAAGAAATACCAATGACAAAAACAATGTTCTAAGACTATCTGGGGGATATTAGTATGAATAACCTTACATCACGCCAGAAGATTATGTTTGGCGTATATTCGATGATTTTAGCTATGATAGGTGATTATCTGCTGGGTTACAAAACATTTAGTACCTCCAGCTCACCTGAAGCATATATGGGAATCACTTGGAATGTAGTACCTGATTGGAGATATGCAACATCTTCTATATTAGGCTTTATGTGTGCTGCACTATTTGCCGTAAGTGCTGTGGAAGTAATCAGCGTATTAGATAAAAAATACAAACTAGGAAATTCAAAACTATTTAAACTCTTCAAAATAGCAAATTGGGGCGGTATTCTCTACTTCGCATTTATTCATATAGGAATATGTATGCTTCCCGTTGTATTCAACGCTGGAATGGAAGTAACTGGAGATGTTCAAACCTCTGTAAATATGGTTTTCAGAGTATTAAAAAGTATTGCGGTACCATTAGCTGTAGGTTTTATAGTATGTGATGTATTCGTAACTATAGCCTGGATTGGAATGATTCTAAAAAAGATGATTCCAGTTAAAATAATTGGAATCATTTGTTGCCCTGTAATTACTGCACTTTTGGGTCAGCTTATGAATTACATTTCTGAAGGAGCCGATTCAGGATTTGAATCATTCGGATGGTTACTTATGTACTTGATTTGTGCGTTTTCTTTAGTTAATAAAGAGGAAAGAGTATAACTATCTGATATGACTATCGTTCAACAAGGAGAAAAAAGTGTCAATTCAAGGATTAAATCAAGCAGACAAAATAATCTCAATGGCTAAAGAAGGGGCTAACTGGAAAAAAATGCCTCAAAAAAAAGGTCCTAGAAAGAAAAAATACAAAGGATCTGAAAAATATATATGTAATAAATTTGGAAAAACAATAGTAGTATATAGTGATTACAATCCAGCTGAAATATTCTGGAACCCTTTAAATCTTTTATTTTTGATTCCTTTTATACCAATTATTGTTTTTCTAACTCTTGGGTATTATAAATACTTGAATGATAGCAAAGGCATATTATTTCTCATTTTGGATATTATTATTTTTATTTTATCTCTATGGACAATAGATATTTCGTTGCTAATAAAATATTTTAGATATAAAGATTTCGTTAGAAATTAAAGGAAGGTGTTTATATGCCAAACATTAAACCAATTTCAGAAATGAAAAATTATACAAGTATTGTCAATGAATTATCTTATGGTAACAGAATCTACTTCACTAAAAATGGACATGGATTATGTGCTCTAGTTGATATGAAAGAACTTGATGAATTGGATACTCTCAAGGCAAAACTTCAACTTCTAACTAAACTAAATGAAGCTAAAGTATCAATCAAAGATGAAGGCACAATCTCCGCTGATGATTTAGAGAAGGAGCTTGGACTATAAGAATGGCAAATTATAAATTGGAATACATAGGTGATGCTTGGTCAACTGATTAGATTTCATTTACATTTCACATAACTTCCATCATAAAGACGCATAGGGAGACTAATATATAACCATCGCAAGAGCGATAATAAAACTTTTTCATATATCATTCTCCCTTTATAAAGGCTGCCGAGGAGGCAGCTTTTTGTTATGTCTGAAACTAGAAATATCGGACTTACAAATCAACACTTTTTACAAAACCTGTCGGGACCTGTGCTCCTGAAATCATCATATTTTGCAAAAAGTGTTGTTCTTTTTGCAGGCTCATTTTTCTATAATGACTTCAAGCTCAAAACAGAGAGCAAGAAAACAAATTGAAAATAAGAGAGGAAAAGATAAATGAGCAAAACAAATAAGAATGTAGAAACAATACTTAAGAATGGTGACAAGGCTTTGTCTGGAATGCCTTATTTATACAGGTCCAAGGGCCTTCCAAGTGAGGTTTATGATGTCAGGATGAGGGAAGACATAAATGATGAAATTCTTGAACTGGCGATAGCAGACACTGTCATCAGATACCCTTACTTTAGTGTCAAATTCATAGAAAAAGATGGAGATTTCTATGCGGTAAGGAACGAAATGAAGCTTGAGGCACATCACAAAGATGGATTTATCCCACTAGGCGGACATAGTAACAATTATCATCTCATGGGAGTTACATATTGGGAAAAGAGCCTTAAACTCTCTTTTCATCACGGACTTACAGATGGAAGAGGTGCAAAGACATTTCTCGAGACATTGCTCAGATTCTACAGTGATTATAAAAATGCTGACATGGGTGAATATGAACAGATAAGAGAAGAACACCACTTGCTGGCATCTGAACTGTCGGAAGCCGAACTTACTGATCCGTGTGAAAAGAAGTATGCGCTAAATGGAAAAAGCATGAAGATTGAAGGCCTGTCCGACAAGGGATATAAGCTTCCTGAAACAAAGAATAAAGATGATCATAGGCGTTATGAAATCAGTTTTTCACAGAAGCAGTTTATGGATGCCTGCAAGAGCATAGGCGCATCTCCGATCACATATCTGAGCATACTGATGAGCAGAGGGATAAAAGAGAGTTCTTTGGACTGTGATAAGACTATAGTAAGTAATTTCCCTATGGACGCAAGACATATATTAGGTTGTGATGACACCTTCAAAAACTGTGTTAAGAGTATGACTCTGCCTTACGGAAGAGAAGAGGAGAACCTTTCAGACAGTGAAATAGCTGCGAAATATAAAAGGCTTCTCAATGCCCAGAAAGATCATGATTACTGTGCAAAAGAATTTAATAATATCAATATGCTTCTGAGTGTCATAGGACATTTTCATTCATTTGCAGGAAGACAGAAACTCCTTGGATTCATGGAAAATCTTGCGCTGGACACTTATCTTATAAGTTACATAGGTCAGTTTGATATGCCGAGTGAACTTGTGGATGAGGTACACCTGTATTCAAACTGTTCAAGCGGTCTTGTGCTAAATATGACATGTCAGAGTGGAAAATTTATCATTGATCTGACACAGGATTTTTCGACTGACAAATATGTAAATGCACTTAGGAAGCAGTTTGAAAAGGCAGGAATAGATTTGGTAGTATCTGATGAAATCATATTTGAAACGCCATTTGATGAACTCTCAGAAATCATAACATCACCGGCAGACACTGGGGAACAGGTAAGAGACTGGCTTGATAAGTTTGTTGCTGGTGCAAAGGCCTCATCGCAGGCTGCAAAGGAACGTGCAGAAGCGGCCAGAAATATGAGCCCTCAGATTACTGCGCTATATTATGATGCTGCATCAGGCACAATGAAGAGCTTTGATCCAACTAAGAATACTCAGGAAGAGATGCAGAAACTAGCGGAAAATGCCCACTCATTGTTTATTTCGTAAATATTCAAATATTATAATGAACAAATATTGGAAATATGGTAATTAAAGCTTTCTTTAGGCTGTTAAATCAACTAAAATAAAGACAATGATAAATTGAGATTTGTTGCGATAATTGTATTTCAGGATAATGCACGATGGAGATTGAGATAATGATTGAGATTACATACTTACAACTCTTTTTACTAATAACGATTATATGGATTATCACTCGTTTAGTTGTAGCTGCTAAAACAAAAGCATTTTCGATTAAGCGAGAACTCCAACTGTTATTGGTTTACGTTTGCATCGTTGTTATATTTCGATTTGTGTATTTTGGATTTCATCTTGAGAATGGAAAGATACCAACGTTAAAGATAGGCTTTGGAGATGATATCCATGATATGATCAGTATCATTCCATTCTACTTCCTTGTAGATCGATATGATGGCTGGAAGATGAATGTCATCGGTAATATCACGATGTTCATACCGGTTGGAATCGTGTGGCCAATTTGTTTTAAGCAACTCGATACGATTCGAAAAACTATATTCGCTGGTGCGGGCTTTACACTGTTTATCGAGTTGACTCAACTGGTTTGCATTGGACGACATACTGATATCGATGACTTGATTTTGAACACAATCGGTGTAGCAATTGGCGCGTGTATTGTGTTCTTGATTCGGAGGAACAAAGGGAAAGAGTGTTGAGAGAATTTGACTAGTGAAATGGGGTATTCCGAAAGATAAGCAAGATCAGGTTCTTGAGGCTTTAAAACTATATAACGAAGCATGCGATAAAGTGGAGGACAAATGTTGTGATTAGACAGATGATGGATAGTGACTGGGAAAGAGTATCAGAGATTTACAAGCAGGGAATGGAAGGCGGTACAGCAACCTTTAATACAGAGTGTCCTAGTTTCGAAGAATGGGATAAGGGACATATTAGGGATTGCAGATTTGTTTATGAGGACGAAGGAAAGGTAATCGGCTGGGTTGCAATCAGTCCCACATCAAGCAGAAGCGTTTATAAGGGCTGCGTTGAAATGAGCATTTATGTGGATCAAAAGTACAGGGGACACGGCGTTGGAAGTGCTCTTGTAAATGAGTTGATTAAGGGGGCAGAAAAAGCAGGATATTGGAGTATATATTCGGCAATAATCTCTATTAACAGGGCTAGCATAGCATTACATAAGAAGTGTGGTTTTAGAGAAATAGGATATAGAGAAAGAATCGCGAAGGACAGATTTGGAGAATGGCAGAATACAACCCTGATGGAGTATAGAGCTTCATAATAACGAGAGATTTAATTAGAAGGAGATAACAAGAATTGGGAACTTTTGATGTAAAAGAATGTAATGATATTGAGGTGGCAAAAGCATTATTCATTGAGTACTCTCAGATAAAAGGTGCCGAGGGATGCTTTGTTTCTTTTGATAAAGAATTGGCCGATTTAAATAATTTTTACAAGGATGGAGCAATTCTCGTTGGTTATGAAAATAGTAAACCTGTAGGCTGTATAGCTATAAAAAAAGTAGATGTCACAACCTGCGAAGGAAAACGATTGTTTATTAAACCAGAGTATCGTGGGAAAGGGTATGCAAGAGTTCTACTTAATTCCATGATAGAAAAGTCGCGAAAGCTTGGGTATGACCAACTGACATTTACTACTAAACCTAAAGTAATGAAAACAGCCTATGAATTATATAAGCGTATGGAGTTTGAGGAATTAGGCTGTGAAAATGGAACGGTATCTATGAGAATAGTATTATAGGGCTTAATATAATCAAATATAAAAACATTGAAAAATCGTTGTTTGTAGGAGTGACACAATGCTTACAGATATACCATGATTTTACAAAGGTTACTGCAAAAAATGTGGTAGCCTTTTTTAGTTGACAGGAACGGAAAAATAGTATCTTGTTGTGACTATTGTAACTACAACAAAAATGATTTAAGATAGAGTCGATGGAGGTGTCAGAATGCAGATTTCAAGCAGATTTACAATAGCGGTTCATGTGCTTATAGCAATTGAAACATTTAAGAATGACCATAAAATCACCAGTGAATTTCTTGCGTCCAGCGCAAATGTAAATCCGACGGTAATCAGAAGACTCTTGCAGCAGCTGAAGAAGGCGGAGATTGTAACAGTGAAGCGGGGAAGCGGCGGTGCCGATATAGAGAAATCCTTGACGGAGATAACGCTTCTGGATGTTTACAATGCCGTGGAGCCTGTCGAAAATGGACAGTTGTTTCATTTCCATGAGAATCCGAATGAGTTATGCCCTGTGGGACGGAACATTCACAGGATCATGGATCACAGGCTTGAAGAAATACAGAATGCCATGGAAGATAAAATGCGGCGAATAACCATAGCTGATGTAATGGCGGATGCGAACAAGCTGATAGAATTTTAAAAAGTTTTGTTGTAACACTTGACATCACAACGGGGGCAGTGGTACACTTCCGTTGTATCAATCAATATCACAACAAATGGAGGTATCAGAAATGTCTAACTATAGTAAGGTAAGTGTTGCAAGCAATCCGAGAACTGAACTACATGATCAGCTGGGACTTACAGGGGCTGAGATCAGCATCAACCATCTTCCGGCAGGTGCGAGTGTTCCTTTTGTTCATTATCATAAGACCAATGAAGAGATTTACATCATTCTTTCCGGCAAGGGAAAAGCGGTAGTTGACGGTGAGGATATAGAGCTTTCTGCCGGTGATATCGTGCGTATTGCGCCGGATGGGAAAAGACAGTTCTTCGCGGCAGATGATTCTGAGATCAGCTATGCCTGTATCCAGGTGAAGGCAGGTTCTCTTGAAGCGTATACCGCCGACGATGCAGTAATCGAGTAAGTATGAGTTTTAAAGTTGTGGGCATTTCTGCAAGCAGATGTCCATAACTTTTTATGTGGAGAGCTATGAGTATTTGTATTAAAGATCAGATTCAGAACATGAATCTTGTTATAGGGTGCACTGTTGGATGTCCGTACTGCTATGCCAGAAACAATACGAGGCGTTATCACATCATAGATGATTTTGAAAAGCCACAGTTTTTTCAAGGCAAGCTTCGTATGATGGAAAAGAAAAAGCCGCAGAATTTTCTGCTGACCGGTATGAGCGATTTCTCGGGCTGGCATGAGGAATGGAGAGAGGAAGTCTTTAAAAAGATAGCAGAGAATCCTCAGCACCAGTTTCTTTTTCTTACCAAACGACCGGATCTTCTGTCTTTTGAAACAGATCTTGATAATGCATGGTTTGGCGTTACAGTTACGAGAAAATCTGAGTTATGGCGTATTGATGCACTGCGGAGCAATGTAAGGGCAAAGCATTATCATGTGACCTTTGAGCCTTTGTTCGATGATCCGGGTAAGGTTGATCTTACAGGCATTGACTGGATTGTGGTGGGAACTATGACAGGTGCAAAGAGCAGGACTGTTAAAACAGATCCCGGGTGGGTTTATTCATTGACAGAACAGGCTCATGAACTGAAAATTCCTGTATTCTGGAAAGAAGATCTTGTTCCGATTATGGGAGAAGAAATGATACAGGAAATGCCGGATGCTTTTAACAAAGTGTTGGAGGAACAGAGGATATGGAACAACCAGAAATCAAAGTAAATCATATAGAAACAAAAAGTGTAATGACAAAATCGAATACTCCTATTGGAGGATATTCGGTGAATCCCTATGTGGGGTGCCCCCATGCCTGTAAATACTGCTATGCATCTTTTATGAAACGCTTTACAGGGCATACGGAAGAATGGGGAACCTTCATGGATGTGAAAGACTGGCCTGAAATAAAGAATCCAAAGAAGTATGCCGGCCAGAAGGTGATTATTGGAACAGTTACGGATGGTTATAATCCGCTAGAGGAAACATATAAAAATACAAGAAGACTTCTGGAAGAACTAAAGGACAGTGATGCGGACATACTTATCTGTACAAAGTCAGACCTTATACTAAGAGATCTGGATCTGCTAAAAGAGATCAATGAAAATAGTAGACTTACAGTATCATGGTCAATCAATACTCTCGATGAAGAGTTTAAAGATGATATGGATGCGGCAGTAAGCATAGAAAGAAGGCTTGCTGCAATGAAAGAGGTATATGCGGCAGGCATTCGTACAATTTGCTTCATTTCACCCGTGTTCCCGGGGATTACGGATATAGAAGCAATCATAGACAGGATAAAAGATCAGTGTGACCTTGTATGGCTTGAGAATCTGAATCTTCGCGGAGGTTTTAAGGCAGATATCATGAAATACATTTCCGATAAACATCCGGATTTGGTGCCGCTGTATGACGAAATTTATAACAAAAAGAACCGCAGCTATTTTGAAGCGCTGGAAAAGAAAGCAGAAGAGCTGGCTAAAAAGTATGATTGCAGGTTTGTTGATAATGAAACTCCGTATGAGAGAGTAGAGAAAGGACATCCAACAATCGTAGATTACTTTTACCACGAAGAAGTAAGAGGAACTGCCAATAGTGGAAAGAGAAATGTAATACATAATCCTTGATTGAAGAAAAAACTGGAAGTAAATCGCACAAATTCAAGTTTGTCTAACTAAATAAACATACTATAAGGAGCTGGTTTAGCTCCTTTATTTATGCATATTATTTCCAGAACTAAATGCAACAGTAATGTATGTTTTGCTTTTACCTCTATAATGTTGCATTAAGTTTAAGAAATTTGCATTTACATAAAAAAGTTACTCTTAGAATTCACATTACTCTTGATAAAAATCGCAGAAGAGAGTAAAATGTATCTATCGGATAAATATCTGTTTATCCGATAGATAGTATTAAAAAAGCCTGAAAACACGGCATTTCTATCTATCCCCTGTTTTTCAAATTTTTGGGAGGATTTACAATATGGGTAAAGATTCACAGTTCTATAAAGACAAAACAAAGAATCAAAAAATCAAATTACGTGAGTTAATCTCACAGCTTCCTAAGTGTGCTGCTGATTATATTTATTCTAAGGAACATACAACTCAGCCTAGCACCTTAATTTCATATTCCTATGATCTATTAACTTTTTTTCGATTTTTAGGAGCCTCCAACCCTACAATTGATGGTTCAGACCTCAAAAAAATTGATTACGGCGTTTTAAATAAAATTACTGCTGATGATATTATTGAGTACCAACGTTACTTAGAATTAAATGTTGTAGGTGAACAACACGAAAATGATAAAAAAGCAATCGCTCGTAAAATGTCTCCATTACGTGGTATGTTCAAGTATCACTATACCAGACACAATATTGACGATGATCCAACGGCTACAGTTGTATTGCCAAAGCTCAAAAAAGACAAAAACATCATTAGAATGAACAATTATGAGGTTCAAGCAATTCTAGACGCCATTGATAACGGAACCGCCTATACATCTGAGCGCCAACGCATGTATAATCAAAAAACACGTGGCCGCGACCTGGCAATCCTTACTTTGATGCTAAATACTGGAATACGTGTCAGCGAATGTAATGGCCTGGATTTAAATGATGTAGATTTTCATGTTAATTCTTTAACAATCGTTCGAAAGGGAGGCGGACAGGACGTTATCTACTTCAATCAGGAGGTTGCAGACGTTCTAAAAGACTATATAAATGGCGAACGCCAATATATAAATCCTATAGAAGGCCATGAAACTGCTCTCTTCTATTCCCTCCAAGGAAAAAGAATTAGTGTAGATGCAATTGAAAATCTTGTTAAGAAATACGCCAAAATAGTGGTTCCAAACAAAAAAATCACGCCTCATAAGCTACGAAGTACCTATGGCACTGCCCTCTATCGTGAAACCGGCGATATCAGGCTTGTAGCTGATGTACTAGGCCACGAAAACATTAATACAACTATCGACTACTATGCTGCTATTGAAGATGAGCATAAACGACAGGCCCGTAACGCAGTAGATTTCCGAAGAAAAGATACATAAAAAATGGTATAGGAATTTCCTATACCATTTTTCTATATTTATTAAGTAAATCTTCAAAATAAGCAGGCAACGGAGCATCTACTTCAACATATTCTCCAGTAGTAGGCTGTATGAAGCCAATTGTCTGGGCATGAAGAGTCTGGCCCTGAAGATTCTTAACCGGCTTTCCATAGACATCATCCCCAAGCAATGGATGGCCTATATGAGCCATGTGAACACGAATCTGATGGGTTCTTCCGGTTTCTAGCTTAAACTGTACATAAGAATAGCCTTTATATTGTTCTAAAACCTTGAAATGAGTGATTGCATCTCGACCATCGCTTACTACAGCCATTTTCTTTCTATCTTTCGGATTTCGGCCAATTCTAGCATTTACAGTGCCTTCGTCCTCTTTAAAATTCCCAATAACGATTCCCTTATATATACGATTTACTGAATGCACTTTAATTTGAGCTGCAATATCATTATGAGCTTTATCATTCTTGCATACTAATAGAGACCCTGTAGTATTCATATCGATTCTATGTACAATTCCTGGTCTAATTTCTCCATTAATTCCAGATAATGAATCTTTGCAATGATACATAAGTGCATTGACAAGTGTACCAGAATAATGACCTGGAGCTGGATGCACAACCATTCCCTTAGGTTTATTAACAACAATAACATCCTGATCCTCGTAAAGGATTTCAATAGGTATATCCTCTGGCACAATATCAATCTCTTTTACCGGCTCAATACTTACAACAATATCGTCACCAAGTTTGGTCTGATATTTAGATTTTACCTGTTTTCCATTAACTAAAACAAAGCCACTATCAATAGCTTTTTGATAGTAGCTTCGTGATTTCTCAGGTAATGCTTGAGCTAAATATTTATCTATTCTGACTCCACAATCTGCAGAATCCTCAATTGATAAAGTAAATTCATCCATTCTTTGTAATCTTTAATCCTTTTTTAATATCATCTAAATCTTCATCTGTATAATACCACATAATAAGAATTAACAGTAAAATAACAGAAACTGTAACGTAGCAATCTGCAACATTAAATACAGGAAAATTAATAAGGGAAAAATAAATAAAATCAACAACATAATTATTCATGATTCTATCGATATAATTGCCTATAGCTCCTGCAATCAAAAACACAATAATATAATCTAAAGCTTGATATTTCTTAGTCTGAGGCATCTTTACCAAAATATAGCAAAGAGCTATCAGAAGTATTGGTGTAATAATTGCAAATACAATCTGCTTTCCCTCTAAAATAGAAAAAGCCGCGCCTGTATTCTCCAAATAATGCAGCTGCAATACATTTGGAATAAGAATTATATCTGCTTTATTCATAAGATGTCTTACAGCCAAAACCTTAGTAAACTGATCAAGAGCAATAAGTAAAACTGTAAGTATTAAACTATAAAGCAATGAAACTGATTTTTTATATTTGTAAAACATTAAACTAGCACCTTATCTATAGCCCAAAGCAAATCTTCATCGGAAAAATCCAAATATGAATCGGCCTGACCTACCGCCTTTAATATAGTAAATTTAATCTTATTTCCAGTCATTTTTTTATCTGACTTGGTAGCTGCAAGAACTTCTGTCGAATTCAAACCATCTACACTAACAGGAATATCAAACTCCTTCAAAGTCTCAATAATATCAGAAACCTCATCATCCGATATGTAAGATAATTTGTTAGATAAATAAATTGCTGAGACCATTCCAAGTCCAACACACTGTCCGTGTCCCAATGTAAAGTTCTTAAGCTTCTCAATAGCATGGCCAATGGTGTGACCAAAATTAAGATACGCTCTGATACCTTTTTCCTTTGGGTCAATTTCAACTACATGACCTTTTATTCCACAACACTTTCCAACAGCATATGCCAAGGCATCATAATTACGCTCTTTTAACAATGTAGAATTATCCTTAAGCCAAATATAGAAATCCTTATCTGCAATAAGAGCACTTTTAATTACCTCGCCCATACCACAAATAAAGTTATTATCATCCAGTGTATTTAAGGAACCAATATTCATATAAACAAGCTTTGGCATATAGAACGCCCCAACCATGTTTTTATATTGGTTAAAGTCAACACCTGTTTTGCCGCCTACAGAACTATCAACCTGAGAAAGCAATGTAGTAGGAACTTGAATAAAATCAATGCCTCTTAAAAAAGTAGCCGCAGCAAAGCCAGTTAAATCGCCAACAACACCGCCACCCAAGGCAACAAGTAGTGAGTTTCTGGTAAATTTATGGTTTATTAAATGTTGATATAACAAATTAACAATACTAAGATTCTTAGATTCTTCTCCTGCATCAAAGCTAAATGAGTATACTTCCGAATCAGTATTCTTAAATCCTGATATAATTTCAGATAAATATAGCTTAGCTACATTGGAATCCGTAACAATACAAATCTTATCGTATTGATGGTTTACTTCTGAGTTAAATACATTTATTAAATCAGAAAAATCTGGTCTAAATACAATTTTATAACATGGCTTGTTCTCGTAATTGATTAGTAATTCTTGAAGCATTTTATTCTCCCGTAATGATCAAAAGCAAGTCAACATAAGTCAAAAGAAAAAAGCACCAGATTATCTGGTGCTTAAAATTTAAAAGCCTGTTTGAATTCCTGTAAAGTCAAAGGCATCAACGATTCCTGCTAAATCACCAGATAGCTCAACTCCTGCAGGTGTGATAATGAAGATGTAATCTTCGATTCTCTGAAGGTTACCATCGATTGCATAACATGTACCGCATGTGAAATCAATGATACGCTGAGCAACTCCTAAATCCAAACCTTTCATATTAAGTAAAACGGTTCTATCAGCTAAAAGTGTCTCAGAAATCTCTCTGGCATCCTCGAATGAAGATGGCTTAATAACACAAACCTCCATAACAGTTCCTTTCCCTTTATTTCTCATAGGTGTAATCTTTGGAGCTGGTTTAGCAGCTCTAGTCTCTTTTTCAGAAGGCTTGTTCAAAACTGGACGTCTTTCTTCGTCTGAATTCTTTCCGAATTTGTTGAAGAAGGATTTATCCTCTTCCTCATCATATAATTCATCATCATCATAATCGTCGTAGTCGTCACTAAGATGCATCGCGTCAAGCATTCTTTCAAACATAACATACTCCTCTTTATTTAAATATTATAGTTTCTCTCACCGAAGATTGCTGTACCTACACGTACATGAGTAGCACCTTCTTCTATGGCAACTTCAAAATCATTTGTCATTCCCATAGATAAAATTCTCATATCTACATTATCAAGGTTTTTACTTGCTATGTCAACCGATAAAGCCTTTATTTTGTTAAAAATTGGTCGATTTTCTTCAGAAACCACTACATTTGGTGCTATAGTCATTAATCCTTCGATGTGAACATTCTCCAAATGAGAGATTTCTTCACAAAGCTGTAATGTTTCTTCAAGCTTAACACCAAACTTTGTAGCTTCGTTAGCTGCATTTACTTCGATAAGAATTGGTACAACTATTCCATGTTTTTTAGCCTGAATATTAATCTCTTCAGCTAATCTGTAACTATCTACAGAATGAATAAGCTTAACCTTATCTACAATATATTTAACTTTATTACGCTGGAGGTGACCGATTAAATGCCAATCAATATCATTTGGCATCTCAGGAATCTTTCCTGTAAGTTCCTGAACTTTGTTCTCACCAAAGCTGCGAATACCCGCGTCATAAATCACCTGCAAATCCTCTACTGGCTTTGTCTTACTAACTGCAATAAGAGTAACTTCCTCTCTTGCTCTTCCAGCTCTCTTGCAAGCAGCCGCAACTCTTTCCTCTACATTTGTTAAATTCTCTTTTAATTCTTGTTCTCTCATCCAAAAGCTCCTTAATTAAATCAAGATTGTATTTTTTAATTTATGATTGAATTTTCTTCTACTTCATCGCCCTGTAATACAATATGGTCATACATGGATATACCATAGTTTGTACCTGTTTTAATTATTGAATAATCATCATTCTGATAAAGTATTTCTATCTGCTTAAATACTGCATAGCCTTTATTGACATTATATACGCCTTCCAATTTATCAGTTGTAGAACCAACTACATACTGCTCATTAGAATTAGGCTTAATTAACTTATCGCCTCTGGTAACAATTTCATCATCTATATAGTAATACTCATCAGACTCATAATATATTGTTGGAGTAATATACATATTTTCTGAACCAGATTGAAGAAGGAAGCCAGCATCATCAGTATTGTTTCCCTGCATCATATAGTCCTTTGGTATTGTATAGAACTCTTTTTCAACGATTGACGAATTAGGAATCTTTAAGCCAGAAATATTGTTATTAATAATCTTCACATGTACATAACGAGAATCCGCGAAGCGATCCATGGAATCATCCAAAGTTAAAACAAGATAATATTTTCCGGCCTTCTCCTGGAATTCAAGATTTGTCCAGGTTTCAGTATCATCCTCTAAGAACCTTATCTTTAAATATGATTCTCCTTGCAGAGAATCATATAAATCCTCATCTACTTCCAATACTAAATTCCAATGATCCGATGTAATAAGCTTATATACAGGCTGACCTACAACAACAGATTCTTGTGCTTTAAGATTTTCAGTAGAATATTCTGAAGTATCAAAAGAATCTGCAGTAAATGTATCAGTTGTTAAATCTTCCATACCATCGATGGAATAGACCACCAGGCCTGGTGTAGCACTGTTGTATATACTAAACGAACCAGAAGCTATTGCAGAGTCCAGAGAATCCCCCATAGATTCCATAGCCGAAACTGTATATAATTGTTCAACCTGAGATTCTAAGTCATTTTTAAATGAATATGTCTTAGTAAAATTAATACCGTCATAATCAATTAAATAATTAGAAACTGTAGATTGAATCTTAGAATAATCTTCTTCATCTAAAACAATCTCTGAATCATCACCAGTATCCTCCAGTGAAGATAAGATTTCTCCGGTGGTGTCTAACGCATACACCTGGGATTTTGAGCCAACTTTACCAAAATTTTCAGCAAGGTACAAAATATCTCCAGAATTATCCGCATACACGATCTGCTCTTGTCTGATAGCAAGAGCATTATATTCTAGATTTGAAGATATAGAACCCTGTGACACCTCATAAACAGTAATGTTATCTGCAGTGACATAAGTAAATAAATGATACATCATATAGATAAACATTACGCCTATGACGATAAAACCAATAGAAAAATGGTATTGCTTTGGGTATTTAATTATTTTGTTATCATTTTTCTTTTTTCTTTTCATATATTGTCTAACATAATTATAGGGCACGCAAACCGTGCCCTAATACTCATTAAATTATAAAGAGATAATGATTTTGCCTTTCGCATTTTCTGGCAAATCCTTTTCATTTTTACTAACTGATAAAACGAATTTAACATCATACATGTTGCAAATCTTATCAAGCTTATTAAGGGCTACATTAAGACCGTCTGATGAATCAACGTAGGAAACAGTAAGAAAACTATCAAGAAATACTTCTTGAATATCCGCATTCTGAGATAAAACTCCACTAAGGAAACCTAAAAACTCATCTGTAGATTCAACTGGATAATCCCCCATGTTTATCAATCGAATCTTCGAATCAAGTTCGTACATGTGCTTCGTATTCTTGTCAATGTAAACAACAGATCCGTCAACCTTTTTGACATCACTGTTAACCTTGTCAAGTAAATACTTTGTCTTGCCTTTACCCTTTTCGCCTGAAATAATTTCCACCATGTCAAAATACCTCCCTTAAATTTTTAGTTACATCAATTTTAACATAATGCTGTTAAAACCTAAATACTAAATGCCAAATTATAGGCAATAGTTACTAAGTATTTCATTCATGAGCAGATATAAATTAGAACGACAATCTGCGTTAAAAACAATCGATATTATTTTGTCGTGGTCTTCATTTTCTGAAAGAAGAACCAAACAATAGCCTGCAGCTCCTGTTGTACCAGTTTTACCACCTAAAATAGTGAAGCCTGAAGGTGTATTTACATTTCCAGTAATGTATTGATTTGTGGTCTTCCACTCCTGAGTCTTTGCTTCTCCACCACTTGTATAGCTAGCCGTATATGTGCTTGCTGTAAAAATAGTATAGAACTGTTCATTAGACATAGCTGCATTTAATATTAAATACATATCATAAACAGTTGTGTAATGGTTTTCATCATGCAAACCATTAGGAGTAACAAAATTTGAATTTGTTGCGCCAAGAGATTTGGCTGTGCTATTCATAAGAGCCGCAAATGTATCTACATCGCCGCTGATACCTTCAGCAATAGCAACTGCAGCATCATTTCCAGACCTAAGCATCAAACCATATAGCAAATCTCTCAGGGAAATTACATCCCCTTCTTTAAGATTGATAACTGATGAATCGCTAGCTTGATCAACTGCATTTGCGCTTACCGTGTAATAATCATCTAAATTACCATATAAACAAGCTATATAAGCCGTTAAAATCTTGGTAGTAGATGCAGGATACATCTTTTCATGTAATGACTGTGCATATACCACTGATTGCTCTGTAGTATTGAAAGCACCTGCAGCGCCAGCCACCTGTGAATCTACTGCTGAAGTCCCTAAATCATCCGTACCGGCAACACACAGATTCTTAGCAAATAACTGAACATTAGATGTAGAACCATTATGTGTGATACCGTATGTAAAGGAAGTATCATACATCTGATAGGATGTAACAGATTCTGTGGTGTTGCCACATGCAACAAATGGTAAAGATATACAAATAATCAGTATAAAGCTTAATAATTTATTTATACATCTCACGCCACTCAAGATCTCCTCTATCAAGTGATTTAATAAGTAACTCAGCTGTTGCTAAATTTGTAGCAAGAGGGATGTTATTAGCATCGCATATACGAACAATGTTATTAACATCAGGCTCATGAGACTTAACAGTAAGTGGATCTCTAAGGAAAATAACCAAATCAATCTCATTCTGCTCAATCTGAGCACCTAATTGCTGTGTGCCACCTAAATGTCCAGCTAAGTATTTATGTACACTAAGATTAGTAACTTCCTCTACAAGTCTTCCAGTAGTACCTGTTGCAAAAATTTCGTTCTTGCTAAGAATACCTCTGTAAGCAATACAGAAATTTTGCATAAGCTTCTTCTTAGAGTCGTGTGCTACCAAACCAATATTCATTTAAAAAAGCCTCCCGTTGTTATTTTTGGACTGAAGCCCTACATTTAAAACAATACCTATACCAAAATAAATTGTTACAAGTGAAGTCAAACCATAACTAACAAATGGCAATGGCAAACCTGTATTTGGCATTAAGCCTGTAACAACGCAAATATTAACAAAGCTCTGGAATCCAATAAGAGCAGCCATACCTATGCAGATAAGCTTGCCAGCAATGTCCTTTGCATTCTTAGCTATCATTAGTATTTCGATAGTTATAAAAAATATAAGTATTATTATAAGTGCCGAACCAACAAAACCTAACTCTTCTCCCGCTACGGCAAAAATAAAATCTGTATGAGGTTCAGAAATATAATTTCCGTTTTTAACCGAGTCAAACGCCTGATTACCAAGACCTTTTCCCAATAGCTGGCCTGAACCAATGGCCATGATAGAATTCTGCTGCTGATATGAGCTTGCAGGATATTCATCAGGCTTGAGCCATGCAAGAATTCTAAGACCTTGATATTCATCGAGAATCGTCTGACCTTCTCTTGTTACAAGAAACAGTAATAATGCAATACCAGGTACTGTAACACCTAAGATTGCTCCTACTAACTTGTAACTAACTCCCGTTACAAATATCATAACACAAATAATCATCATTGTGACAATTGTGGTTGATAAATCTGGTTCTTTTTCAATCAAAAGCAGTGGAAACATTGATAATACAATAGTTATAGCTAAAGTTTTTGGCTTATTAATATCTTCTTCATGCATCATAAAGAACCATGCAAAAAACAGAATAAGCAAAATCTTAGCCAACTCAGAAGGTTGGAATCTGATACCAACATCAATCCAACGTGTTGCACCACCTGATTTTTCACCAAAAAGCAAAACAGATGCCAAAAGGCCTAATACAAGAAAATAATATACCCAATGAAAATGCAACAGGAAATCATAGTCTAACAGCGCCATACCAGCCATTACAAAGATTCCCAAAATCATTCCTAAAATCTGTTTTTGCTGATTTGCTTCATTTGCACTACCAATAACGAAAATACCAATGATGGTAAGAGTAATAACAGCAATTATTAACTTTACATCGAGATTTTTAAACTTATAATTGTGAAACATTAATTTTTAATCCTTCTAAGTAATCCACTGCTAAGAGGCTCAGCTAAGAGCTCTCTATTCCATACAGATACGCCCATAGGCTCTATCTCTTTCTTATGAACTCTAAAAGACCATTTCTCCTGAATTCTAATAGTGCCATTAACAGTACCAATCTGAATGTTGTTGCTATCTAAAAGGCCAGTTGCTATATAACATCCAGTATTATCTGGATATCCGGCATAAGCTGCGCCTTCCAAAGAACCTAAGACAATAATATTACCCTTAGCCTGAACTGACGCCTTAGACTTAACGTCTCCAAGTATAACAAGGCTTGAATCTGAAGTAATAGAATCATTCTTCATAACAGAGCCTCTAATGATTTTGGCATTTTCAAAAATCTCGTCAGAATAGAATTTATCAATCTGACCAAGCATTCTTGTATCCTTGAGTTCATTGTTTTCATGAATAAGGATAATTTTGATTTTAGAATTCAGCTCGATAGCTTGAATAATAACCATTCCCTCTTCGGCAGTAAGCTCTCTACCTTGAGTTTCCAAAATCATCTCAGTCTCACCGAAGAAATCGGCAGACTGAGCAAACTTTTTGCAAACAGCTCTTACAAGGTCTTCGAATGGAATAGTCGCATCCAACTGAAGAGTTAATCCATATTTATTACTTTTTAAAATGACTGGGTCATTACTCATAATATTATCTCCCTTTATTGTTAAAAAGTATTTTAATCTGTAAATTCATTTTCTGAATTTGAAACAGTACTAGCCTCACCACTAAGTAAGTCTTCTGTTGCAGATACACCAAAGTAATAAGCCAAAATATCCTTTGAAACCTCGGCAGCATTATGTGATGTATAACCATAAGCAATACGTGTAGCGATAGAAATCTCTGGATCACTATATGGTGCAAAGCCAATAAATAAAGCGTGGTTAGGACGAGATGCAACCTGCTGAGCAGTACCAGTCTTACCTGCAACTTCAACAGAAAATCCGTTAAATGATGAAAGCGACTCGCATACCATTCTCATACCATAATGTATAGCATCCCATTCTGATGCATTAAGTACATCTATTTGATTTCTAACTGAAGGGCTATAGCTTTCTATAACATTGCCTTCAGAATCTCTAACACTATCAAGAAGTGTAAGGTTATATACTGTTCCCTCACTTGCAATAGCTGCCGCATATCTTGCTAAACCAATTGTGGTGTAGTTGTTATCTGACTGACCGATTGCAGCCATGACAGGATACTCTGTAGCAATATGAGGTGAGTTTTCTTCTACTTCAATACCGGTTGTCTCATCTAATCCGTAAAGTGATGCATATTCTGTAATCTTATCAATACCAGTGGCGTCATCATATGCGCCATCACCACCAGCTAATCTCCAACCAACTTCATAGAAGAAGTAGTTACATGAATCTCTGATAGCTTCCGAAACATTGATGCTACCGTGATTACTTGGATAAATCCAACACTTAGGATTATTTGATACCTTTGTATATTGTCCTAAATCGACGATTTCAGAGGTTGTAGTAATAACATTTTCTGCCAAACCTGCTGTAGAGCTGACAATCTTAAATGTAGAACCAGGGGCTGTTCTCTGCTGAGTAGCGTAGTTATACAAAGGATTAGCCGCACTATTTGTAAGGTACGAATAATAGTCTGCATCTACAGAATTAGCAAGCTTGTTATTATCATAGCCAGGATAAGTAACCATCGCTAAAACTTCTCCTGTCTTAACATCGATAAGAACAGTAGAACCTGAACAAGGATCAAGTGCAAGCTGGCCAGGTGTAATCTCCAACGATTTAATCTTTGAAAGCATAAATTCATATGCTGTAATCTGACCACCAGCAAGCTTTGTGTAATCTTCATCATCTTCCTTAGAAAGGACACCCTGCTCATATAAAATCAAACAAAGCTGGCTTCCAGAAATATTATCATCCAAAAGAAGGTACTTATAAACTAGCTTTTGGAATGAAGTATCAGTTGAAAGGTAATCGATTATATAATCAACTAAATCAGCGTAAAGCTCATCTGTATCAGCGTACTTAGCTTCTGATTCGTACTTGGTAATATCAATCCAGTTCTGCTCGATTGCATAGATAAGGTATTTGTTTACAGCCATCTCCTCTGATGTCCAGCTTGTCTGTACATCTGAAGAAGTATCAATAGCGCTAGCGTCAAAAATACCAAGGCTCTTAAGTGTAGTAACGATATAAGTAGAATAGGCCTGGTACTCATCTGGAAGCTGATTGTAAACTGTCTCATTAGAGGCCTTTAACTGGCTCTTTAAAGTTGCCAAAACCTCTTTTTCTTTAACCTCGTATGCACTCAAAACATCCTTTTCAGTCTGTGAGGCATTAGGATCAGAAAATGCGTTAATATCGATGATTCCATTTTTTATCAAAGAATAATAAACATCGTAGATTGGTACAACTACATCACTTGAAGATGTTGTGCTGTATTCTTTGATGTTTTGAATCTTTGAATATAGAATACCTGCTATCTCCTGCTCCAAAAGAATATAAGCTGCCTTTTGTAAGTCCATATCAATAGACAGATAAACATCATTTCCAGAAACAGCCGCCTGGTAATCTCCCTCTGCGATAGTATTACCTACACTATCAACGTACAAAGTTTCAAAGCCCTTTGTACCAGAAAGATAATCATTCATATATTTTTCAATACCTGATTTACCAACTATATCTGTTGTTTCGACGGTGCTATCTGTGGCAGAAAGCTCTTTATATTCTGAAGTGGAAATCTGACCAGTATATCCAATAATATGAGCAAAGTATTCGCTGTCTACATAACGGCGAAGTGACTTTTGTTCTACATCTACACCAGTAAGCTCGTTAATATTTTCCTTGATGAATGCAACTGATTCATCGGAAACATCTGATGCAATAACTGTAGAGATATATTTCTGATATGAATTCTGGCCCATATTATAACGAACAACCATAATCTCATAGCGAAGCTTTTTAGAATATTCATCAGAGATGTTATAAACTTTTTCGCCTTCAAGATATTCAACAATCTGATCAGCTGTTGCAGTTGCTTCGTCTATTCCAAGCTTTTCGTTATATTCCAAATCATCAACGCTATTTTTACCAAATATATCAGCTCTAAAACGCTGTAACGCAGAGCCGGAACTTAAAAACTGGAATGAACCTGATGAGTCAATATAAATTCCAAAATCGTTATCAATGGTATCCCCATTACTTTCAAGCTTAGAAATGATTTCAGCAATTTCTGTATTTAACGACTGGCTTCTCTCTGTTGTAGAAGAATAAGTTCCAGTATCCTGAATAGTAACGGCGTATACCAGCTCGTTATAAGCCAGCAAATTACCGTTTCTATCGTATATATTTCCTCTTGTAGCTGCAATCGATTCAGTCTTTTCAAGTTTTAAATTGTAATTGTCCTGATATTCACTACCATTTAATATTTGCAAATAAAAAAGACGTGAAACAAGAATAGCAGCAAAGGCAATCATTGCTACTATAACCACGCGAATACGTGAAGAAAATGCATTTTCAAAAAAGTCCTTAATAATATCCAATTCTATCAGAACCTTTCTTTTCTAGTTTTTCGACCCAATTGTTTATGTGAAGAATTGCATAATAAACAAAAATGGATACAAGTAAAGTGTAAACAACCTCAGGTAAAATGATATTCAAAAGATAATAAGAAAAATCATACTGAGATCTGATTGCAAACAAAGTGAGATAAGTGGCAACGCCATAGATTAAATCACTTGTCCCAATAAGAATCATTGGAAGACGTAAATCGTCACCAAAGAACTGCTTTTTAAAAAGGCCATTTAAAAGACCTATATACATATAAATCAGAGCGTACATTCCAAAAAGTCCGCCTGAAAAAATATCCAAAAGAATACCTACAAAAAATCCAATTAAGATACCGTATTTGCGGCCTTTCATGAAGCCGTAAGTAGATACAACACAAATCAAGACATTAGGTGTAACACCTGCAAGTCTATATCTAGAAAAAACACTTGTCTGCAGTAAGAAGCATACATAAATGACAAGGGCTATAATCAATATTTTCTTTAAATATTGCTTAAAATCACTCACTTTCGTATGACTCCTTTAACTGCTTAATAACAAGGACATTTGATAAATGTTTAAAATCTACAATTGGTGTGACTGTTCCAGATTTTGTAAGTTCATTTTCATCTAAAGAAACAGATGAAACATATCCAATCATCAATCCTGGAAGATATTTGTCAGAAATGTTAGATGTAACGATAACATCGCCAATAGCTACCTCATCATCGTCATCATCCAAATCTGAAAACAAGATAAGATTGCTGGCTGTCATGTTCTCAAGAGAACCTGAAACAATACAGTTATCTTCGGTAGATGATATAGTTGCGCTAACATTCGATGTGTCATCAATGATTGCACGAACAACTGCATAAGAATCTCCAACAGAAGTGACAATACCAACAAGACCGCCATCTGCGATAACGTTCATATCTACTTCTATTCCATCCTTGGTACCTTTATCAATAGTAAATGTATTGAACCAATTAGATGTGCCTTTGCCGATGATTCTGGCACCAGTTGTCTCATAGTCATAGTAAGTTTGATCTAGCTCGTATAATTCCTGTAATTCATCTAATTCTTTTAGCTTAAGCTCGTAGTTGTTGATAGTAGAATTGAGCTCATCAACCTGAGCCTGAAGCTCTTCGTTCTCAGCAACCAATTCCTCACGAGTCTTGGTATCAGCTGAAGAAATGGCTATAGAGCTGCCAATGTAATCTATTCCTTTTTGCATTGGAATAAAGATGTGATTGGCAATTGTCTCTAATGGACCACCTGAAAAACCAGTTGAATAACTGAAAAACAAAAGCATTATACAAACAATAGATAAAATCATTAGCAAATATTTACTTGGAATACCGCCATTTGCTTTTCTTTGTCTCATTATTTGAAAATCCTTGCCCTCATGCTATATCCATAAATTTTGTATTTAGAATCTGAAAGAACCTGTCCTAAACCTCTAACACAAGATTCCTGTGGCTCATCCATCACGTTAACCTTGATGTTTGTAACCTCTGAGAATAAATCTGTCAATTGATAAAGCTGAGATGTACCACCTGTAAGATAAATACCAGAGTGAACAATATCCTTTGCAAGCTCTGGTGGAACCTTTTCAAGGATAAGCTTTACATTTGTGCAGAAGCTCTCTAAATCATTCTTGATAGCGTTGTAGATTGTATCACTCTCAACTTCCATCTCAATAGGAAGACCGCTAACTACATCACGTCCTACAACAGTAAGCTTCTGTCCTCTTCCTTCCTGAGCTGAACCGATTTCTTCTTTAAGCTGCTTAGCAGTCTTTTGTCCAATAACAAGATTAAAGTTTCTCTTGAGGTATGTAACGATTGACTCGTCGATTTGATTTCCACCAAATGGAAGAAGCTCTGATAAAACAAGACCACCAAGGGAAATAACAGAAATCTCAGTTGTGTCTGCACCAAGATCTACTACCATAACACCAGTAGGCTCTGAAACATCAAGCCCCATACCGATAGCGCTGGCAATAGGCTTCTCGCAAACTCTAATAGAATGTGGCTTGTTCTTTGCTTTGCTAAATAAATCAGAGAAAGCCTTCTTTTCTACCTCAGTAATGTCAGTAGGTACAGCAACAACAATGTCACTTCCCTTAATCTTGCCCTTTAAGTCCTTTTCGATAACTTCGAAAAGCATAGTTTGCATATTATCAAAATCAGCAATAACACCAGAAACAATTGGGAATGAAACATTGATTGTGTCTGGAGCTTTTTCGTACATAGAATAAGCTGCATCACCATATGAATACATCTGATTCTTGTTAACGATTGCTATAGTATTTTTTATGTCAGTAATTTGATTATTAGAACCGCTAAAAATCTTAAGATTCTGGGTTCCTATATCAATACCAAATGAATTGGCCATGGTTTTCCTCCGTATATATTTTTATATAAAACATCCTAAAAATTTTAACACAGTTGTGACTTCATCACAAGGCAAGCATCCACTAGTTTTTGGAGTGAATTTAGTATACCAAGCTTAGCATGATTCCATGTAAGGCCGCCCTGGAAGAAGGCTGTATATGGGTCACGAAGAGGGCCGTCTGCTGATAATTCAATTGATGAACCCTGAACAAATGCACCGGCTGCCATGATAACCTTACTGTCGTAACCAGGCATATCCCAAGGCTCTGGAGTAACGTATGAATCTACAGGAGCAGCTGCCTGAATTCCCTCACAGAAAGCAATAAGCCCTTCTGGTTTAAGGAATGAAACAGCCTGAATAATATCATGTCTTGATTCTGTAGAATTAGGGACGCAAAGGAATCCAAGCTTCTCATATACATTTGCTGCAAAAATAGCACCCTTTAAAGCACCAGCAACAACTGTAGGTGCAAGGAAGAATCCCTGATAGAATGACTGCATAATTCCAAGTGAAGCACCAACTTCCTTTCCAAGTCCTGGAGAAGTTAATCTGTGTGCAGCATTTTCAACGCATTCCTTAGTTCCTACGATATATCCTCCAATAGGAGCAAGTCCGCCGCCTGGATTCTTGATAAGAGAACCTACGCACATATCAGCACCAACCTCTGTTGGCTCGATTTTCTCAACAAATTCTCCGTAGCAATTATCTACCATGCAGACAACATCTGGCTTAATACCTTTGATGAATGAAATAAGCTCTCCGATTTGTGAAACTGATAATGTAGGACGATTTGCATATCCCTTAGAACGCTGAATAGTTACAAGCTTTGTCTTTTCATTAATAGCTGCTTTGATTCCATCGTAGTCAAATCCGCCATTTTCAAGCAAATCAACCTGTGCATATGTAATGCCATACTCAGCTAAAGAACCGTTTGAAGGACGAATTCCAATTACCTCTTCAAGTGTATCGTATGGCTTTCCTACTGGTGAAAGTAACTCATCACCTGGTCTAAGATTACTCATTAATGCAAGTGCAAGAGCATGTGTACCACATGTAATCTGTGGGCGAACAAGAGCATCCTCTGTTTTAAAAACTGATGCATACACCTTTTCCAATGTATCACGTCCAACATCATCATAACCGTATCCAGTAGATGTGTTGAAGCACTCAGCTGCAACCTTATGTTCCTGCATAGCCTTAAGAACCTTAAGCTGATTGAACTCTGCTGTTTTATCGATTTCCTCGAATCTGTCTTTAAGACCTTTTAGAATCTCCTCACCGTAATCATAAACTTCTTTAGAAATACCAAAATCCTTATAAATACTAAACACTTTCTATAATTCCTTTCTCTTTCAAACAAGTTAAAATCTTTTCAAGTAAAGCATCACTTGTCGTATAAACTGTTTTATCAAGCCAAATGACTTCTTTTTCTCTTCTAAACCAAGTGAGTTGACGCTTGGCGTAGTTTCTAGAGTTCTTTTTGATAAGCTCTACTGCCTCATCTAAAGATATCTCGCCATCCTTGTAAGACAATAATTCTTTATAGCCAATACCATCCATGGAAGTCATACCCTTTTTGACGCCAATAGCAAGTAGGCTATCGATTTCGGATAACAAGCCATCCTCCATCATTATATCAACTCTTTTATTAATTCGATTATATAGCAATTCCCTATCGTCATTTAATACAAAATAAGCAAAGTTATAAGGGCTAGTTTTTTCTCTTTGAGTAGCATTGTGAACAGAGAACTTTTCACCTGTCTGCTCATAATACTCAATAGCTCTAATCACTCTTTTTCTATTTGCAGCTGGAATAGTTTCTGCCGACTCAGGATCAATTTCCTTAAGCTTTTCATGCAAAGCATCATTTCCATACTTATCAGCAAAATCTTCTAGGGACTGACGATAGGATTTATCGATATCGTTTTCTGTAAAATCAATATCATACAAAATCGCTTGTATGTAAAATCCAGTTCCTCCGCAAATGATAGGTATTTTACCTCTGGAATAAATATCTGCCATGGCATCCTTTACCATTTGCTGAAACTTTACAACGTGATAATCCTCTGTTGGCTCAATCACATCAATCAAATGATGTGGAACCCCGTCCATTTCTTCAGGTGTAACCTTCGCTGTACCTATATCCATTTTTCTATAAACCTGCATGCTGTCAGCAGAAATAATCTCGCCATTTATAGCCTTGGCGAGATTAATTGATAGTGAAGTTTTGCCGACCGCAGTTGGTCCAGTTAAGATTACTAATTTATCCATTAAACAATCCTTTTAAATTTCTTTGCTAATTCGTATTCTGAAAACGAAATCATTGTAGGTCTACCGTGAGGGCAATGATATGGATTATCAAGCTTTAACAAATCATCGATTAGGGTTTTAATCTCTGGAATAGAAAGCTTATTATTACCCTTTACAGCAGCCTTACAAGACATTGATGCCACTCTCTCAACTATCATGTCAAATGAATCTGATGCCTTGAAGCTTTCACAATCTGAAAGTATCTCAAGGAAAAATGTCTTTGGATCCAGATTTAATAGGTTACCTGGAACTCCATTGATAGCAAGCTCATTTCCTCCAAATGATTCCACTCTAAATCCAAGCTTCTCAAAAGCCTCATGATAGTTTTCAAACAAAAGAACATCCTGAGGTGACAATGAAATAATAACTGGCGGGCTAACCATCTGAGATGTCATTTCATTGTTTTTGAGACGAGCCATTGTCTTTTCAAAAAGAACTTTCTCATGAGCAGCATGCTGATCTATGATATACATATTTTTATCATATTCAATAATCCAATATGTATCAAATACCTGACCGATAATTTTGTGCTCTTTAACTGCTTCCTGCTTTAAAAAGCTAATCTGCTCGTACTTTGTTTTGTCTAGATTATTCTCAGCAAATTTCTTTTCGTAAGGTGTGTCCTGTCGAATTTGACTTGTAACCTGAGCTTTTATCTTTTCAAGTCTATCCCTTTCGAATGGTTCAGGAAGCTTTACCTTCACAGGAGGGATAATTTCCGGTTCCTTTTCTGACACAGAATCATTAGAGACTTCATATGAAGATGAATCTGATTCCTTTTCTACAGCTGGCTTAGAAACAAACTCTGTATATGTTTCAATTACAGGCGCAGGAGCTGATGCTTTTGGCTCATCAATATGAGCTTCAAGAACATCTTCCCTTTTTCTAAGACGATCATTTATTACTTTAGTAAGAATCTCAAGTATAAAAGCCTCATCCTCGAAACGAACTTCCTGCTTTGTTGGATGTACATTAACATCAACAGCACCATCTTCAAAATTGATATTAATTACAAAGAATGGATACTGATGTCCCATCAAAAAGCCGTAATATCCCTCTTCGCAAGCCCTGGAAAGATTATTGCTTTTAATATATCTGTTATTTACAAAGAAATGCTCGAAAGCTCGATTTCCTCTGGCGATAACTGATTTTCCAATAAAGCCGTTGATTGAAACTCTCTCATCTTTGTAATTTATCTCCAAAACATTGGATGCTATCTGACGTCCGTAAATCTGATATATAGTATCTGAAAGAACACCATTACCAGAAGTCATAAGCTTTTCTTTGCCGTTAAGCAAGAACTTAAAGGAAATTTCTGGATGTGATAACGCCAAATGCTCAACAACATCAAATACATAGCTTCCCTCAGTGCTTTCAGACTTTAAAAACTTCTTTCTAGCTGGTGTGTTAAAGAACAGCTGTCTGATGATAAAGGTAGTGCCATTAGGGGCTCCAATATCTGTAAGAGATACTTCCTTTGCGCCTTCGATAATGTAGGATGCACCAAGTAGAGAGTCCTTAGTTTTTGTAATAAGCTCGACTTTAGCTACAGCAGAAATGCTGGATAAAGCCTCTCCTCTAAATCCCAATGATCTAACATTAGCTAAATCAGCAGCGTTTTCGATTTTGCTGGTAGAGTGACGTAAAAATGCGATTTGGATTTGATCCTTATCAATTCCAGAACCATTATCGGTTATACGAAGATATTCAATTCCTCCGCCCTTTATCTCAACAGAAATAGCAGTGGCTCCAGCATCAATACTGTTTTCAATAAGCTCTTTTGCAACAGAAGCAGGTCTTTCAACAACCTCTCCTGCTGCTATTTTGTCAATAGTTTCCTGGCTAAGTAAATTAATTTTTCCCATTATTCTTTCACCTTATTGTGATACTCAAACAATATGTTCATAGCTTCAAGGGGAGTTATCTTTGTAACATCAAGATTCTTTAGCTCTGTAATTATCTGTGCCTCAGATTCAGAAATCTCTAATCCTGTAGCTTCTTTGAGCTTTTCTTCGAATTTTTCCTGCAGAGCAATCTTATCCGAAACTGCAGCAATATCATTTTCATTTAAAGAATCTACGATTGTACGTGCCCTTGAAAGCACCTCCTCAGGTAAGCCTGCCAGTCTGGCTACCTGTATACCGTAACTTTGATCTGCGCCGCCAGAAATGATTTTTCTAAGGAATATAATATCCTCTCCCATTTCCTGTACTGCGATGCAGTAATTATGTACTCCTTTTATCTGACCTTCCAGTTCTGTAAGCTCATGATAATGTGTTGCAAATAAAGTTTTTGCACCAATATTGTAAGCCACATGTTCAACAACAGACCATGCAATTGAAAGTCCATCATATGTGGAAGTTCCACGGCCTATCTCATCAAGAATCAAAAGTGATTTGCTAGTAGCATTATGCAAAATATTAGCTACTTCATTCATCTCTACCATGAATGTAGACTGACCAGTCGATAAATCATCTGATGCACCTACTCTGGTAAAGATTCTATCTACAACACCAATTGTTGCGCTAGTAGCTGGAACGAAGCTACCGATTTGAGCCATAAGCACAATAAGAGCAACCTGTCTCATGTATGTAGATTTACCAGCCATATTAGGGCCTGTAATAATTGCGATGGTGTTGGAATCCTGATCCAAATAACAATCGTTAGATATAAACTGGTCGGCATTTATCATCTGCTCAACAACAGGATGACGCCCTTCCTTGATATCAAGGACTCCACGATTGTTGATTACTGGTCTCACATAGTGATTCTTTTCAGCAACAACAGCAAGTGAAATAATTGCATCAAGTGTTGCGATTGCCTTTGCACTAATTTGAATTCTATCTACCTCGCCAGCAATTGTATCTCTGACTGCTTTGAAGAACTCATACTCGATAGTATTTAATCTATCCTCAGCTCCTAGAATGCTATCTTCCAGCTCTTTAAGCTCTGGAGTGTAGTAACGCTCCGCATTTGTAAGTGTCTGCTTTCTAACGTAATAATCAGGAACCAAATCCTTATATGAATTAGTAACCTCAAGATAAAATCCAAAAACCTTGTTGAACTTTATCTTTAGATTTTTAATTCCGGTCTTATCACGTTCTTTTGCTTCAAGCTCAGCAAGCCACTGCTTGCCATCTATCTTAGCAGAACGAAGTCTGTCTACTTCTTCGTTGTATCCGGTCTTAATAATATCGCCATCACGTGAGCTGATTGGAGGCTCCTCTGCAATAGCATTATCAATAAGCACATATAAATCCTTCAGATCATCGATGCTTGCATTTAAATCTCTGATTAGATGTGAATGAAAGCCATCAAGCAATGTTTTGATTGGAGCAAGCATGCCGATAGATTGCTTAAATGCTATCAAATCTCTTGGATTTGCTGATTGATATGTGATTTTAGTAATAAGACGCTCTAAATCATAAACTGATGAAAGATACTCTCTGAGCTCTTCTCTGTCAATTAAAGAACCATTAATATCTTCGATAGCATCCTGTCTTTTAATGATTTCATCTACCGATACAAGTGGCTGTTCAATAAAGCTCTTAAGCTGTCTTGCACCCATGGCAGTTTTAGTTTTATCCAAAACCCAAAGAAGTGATCCACGCTTTTGTTTATCTCGCATTGTCTCAGTCAATTCAAGATTTCTGCGAGTAGAGCTGTCAATCAGCATAAATTTGCCATCTGTATATGGAGTGATATGTGTTAAATGTGTAAGCTCTGATTTCTGTGTCTCTTTTAAGTAAAGTAATAATGAACCCGCAGATACCTTTCCAACAGTAAAATCTATCAAGCCCAATCCCTCTAAGGAATGAGCTTTAAAATGATTCAAAAGCTCACGTGTGCTTAAGGTATCATCAAAGTAAGATTCATCAAGCTGAGTAAGCGCGATATTTAATTTGTCCGCATAATCAGTAATATCAATTCCTGATTCATAGATTGATTTGCTGTAGATTATTTCAGCTGGAGTAAATCTGTAAAGCTCATCTGTAAGCTTTCTGGTTTCGTTTACCTCGGTTAAATAGAAATCAGCAGTAGAAACATCACAGCAAGCAATTCCAATCACACCCTTTGTATAATACAAAGACATGATGTAATTATTGCTTCCTTCTTCTAGTGCAAGCTGATCAATGTTTGTACCAGGAGTAACAACTCTAATTACTTCTCTTTTAACAAGTCCCTTTGCTTCCTTTGGGTCCTCCACCTGCTCACAAATTGCAACTTTATAGCCCTTTGCAACCAAGCGATTAATATATGTGTCTGCAGCATGGAAAGGAACGCCGCACATAGGTGCACGTTCTTCTGCTCCGCAAGACTTTCCTGTAAGTGTTAATTCAAGTTCTCTAGATGCAGTCTTTGCGTCCTCGAAAAACATCTCATAAAAATCACCTAGACGGTAAAACAAGATACAATCTTCATATTCCGCTTTTGTTTTAAGATACTCCTGCATCATTGGAGTGTATTCAGCCAATTATTATCCCACCTATTCTTATAAATTCATGTTGGATATAACAGCCTCTGCAACTTTCATTCCGTCCATTGCAGCAGATGTTATACCACCTGCATAGCCTGCACCCTCTCCGCAAGGATATAGACCTTTTATGTTAGCCTGATAGAATTCATCACGACTAATTCTTACTGGAGAAGAAGTTCTACTTTCAACACCAGAGAAAATCGCATCATCTCTATCGAACCCTTTTATTTTAGTCCCAAAAACACCTATGCCGTCAATAACAGACTGGTAAATTTCCTGAGAAAATATATCAGATAGCAATCCAAATGCTGTCTGCCCCTTTGTTTCAGAAGAGAAATCACCGAAGCTAGAAGACAATTTCTTTAGTTTAAAATCTCCAAGCAGCTGCTGTGGAATTTTTCCATTGCACAAGCTAAATGCTTTTTCTTCAAGGGTGCGCTGATATTCTACGCCTGCAAGAGGATTTGTTTTATCAAACTCTCGCCCACCAACTGATACGACAATGGCGCTGTTGGCATTTTTGCTATCACGCTTTGAATAGCTCATACCATTAACAACAAGCCTGTTTTCCTCAGATGAAGAATTAACTACAAAGCCACCTGGACACATACAGAATGAATAAACGCCACGGCCATTATCAAGATTAGTAGCAAGCTTGTATGGTGCAGGCTCAAGGTTTTTGTAGCCATCTGCATACATGCTGCGAGAAATCATCTCCTGAGGATGCTCGATTCTAAATCCAACAGCAAAATCCTTTGCCTCCATATAAACGCCAGATTCGTGAAGAATTTTGAATGTATCTCTTGCGCTATGTCCTACTGCAAGAATCACATGACTTGATTTGTATGTTTTATCACCAGCTTTTACACCAATGATTTTCTCATTTTCAATAATAAATTCATCAACAGCTGTACCAAAGTAAAACTCACCGCCAAGTCTGATGATTTCATCTCTCATATTTGCAATGACATTCTTTAATACATCTGTGCCGATATGAGGCTTGTAATCATATAAAATATTACTGTTAGCACCAAATTTCACAAATGTATCCAGAACGAATTTGTTACGTCCCAATTTGTCATTTACAAGGGTGTTTAGCTTGCCGTCTGAAAATGTTCCAGCACCGCCCTCGCCAAACTGTACATTAGATGTGGTATCAAGAATTCCAGTCTCCCAGAATTTAACAACATCAGCTGTTCTTTCATCAACCTTTTTTCCTCGTTCAAAAACTATAGGATTAAGGTTGTTTAAAGCAAGAATATATGCTGCAAATAATCCAGCAGGTCCAGCACCAATTACAATAGGTCTATCTCCGGTCCAATCTGATGCTTTTGGCATATTGTAAGCTTTAGGAACATAGCTATTTATATTGTTATCTTTTTTAAATTTAGCCAATATTCTCTTTTCATTATCATTTGATAATTGAACAATTATCGAATATACGAAGTAAATAATTGGCTTTTTTCTGGCATCTACAGACTTCTTTAAAATCTCTAAAGACTTGATTTCACCTTCGCTGACTTTTAACTTCTTTGCAATTACCTGTTTTAAATCAGCTTCTTGTCCTGATACCTCTACCTTAACTTGATCAATTCTAATCATTGTAATTCCTTTATAATCGATTTAGATGCAATATCAGCAGATGTATATGCCCAGTTAAGATTGTATCCTCCGCATATTCCATCTACGTCTAATACTTCACCAGTAAAATATAAACCTTTGCATTTTAGCGATTCCATTGAAGAAGTATCGATTTCTGATAAATCAACACCTCCAGCTGTAACTTGAGCGCTGTCAAAGCCCTTTGTTCCATCTACAGAGATTGTGAAACTCTTGAAGAAGTAAACAAGATTCTCTAAATCCTCTTCGTCTAAGCGATCAACAGTGGTGTCACCATAAATTCGAGAATAACTAACCACCTGTTCAATAGCTTTTTCATTACAAAGACCAACCAACGCAGTCAAAATTGTGGCTTCTGGATTACGATTAAATCTTTTAGTTAGCTCATCCTTCAATTGTTCTGCTGAAAGGTAAGGAATAAAATCAATTCGTATATCCGATAGCTTTTTATCCAGCTCATCAAAGCCGATGAAACGGCTAATGCACATGATTGGATATCCTGACACGCTATCTTTATTGAATTGGATTTCTCCCTCACAACTGTAATCCTTGTATGAAACTACACCTGTAGCTCTCACTCCTGCTAATTCTTTTAAGCACTGGCTTGAAGATTTAACACCAACAAGGGCCGGCGAAAGCTTAGTTGTTTTCATTTTAAAGCTTTGTGCTATTTTATAACCGATTTTAGAAGAACCAAGAGTTGCAGCAGCAAGTCCACCTGAAGCAACGCAAACCTTCTTCGTATTTACGATAGTTCTAGTGGTAGTAACTTTAAATAAATCTGCCTTTGAAACTTCTGTAACTCTATTATCAAGAAGAACATCGATTCCAAGAAAACCAATTTCATTTTCAAGTGCTTCTCTAACTGTTTTAGCTTGATTTGTAATCGGATAATAATATCCATCCAAATCCTTGTCGTATACCCCTAATTCATTAAGAAATTGGCGTAAATCATTATGATTATCTGAAATAAAATCAAGGCTGTGATTGCTGTAATAATACTGAGCCCCCATTCTACTGTTTGTGAAGTTGCATCGGCCATTGCCAGTAGATAAAATTCTTCTGCCAACCATACGATTTAATTCCACTAAACAGACCAAAAGACCTGCTCTCGCAAGTTTGATTGCGAGAACAAGTCCTGAAAAACCGGCACCTATTATACAAACATCATATACCTTTTCATCTGTATTCATAAAACTACCTCAACAAATGTAAATTATATGCTATCTGACAAAGTCTTGTTCCACCAGGGAATTTTAATAGTGTTTCCTCATCTATACCTTTAAAGAGAAGCATAGCAACAAAGTAAACTACCGCTCCAACAACTATAGAAATAACACATGCAAAAAGGTTTGCTACCTTTTCTGACATACCAATAACTAAAATGGCATCCAGCATATGATAAATGAGATAAACAACTAGTCCCATAAGAGCTGATGCTTCAAGTGGCGCAAGTACAACCTTTTTAACATCAATCCTTGCTCCAGAGAATCTAAGTACTGCAGATTGATTAAGGAAGCACATCATAAGTGCATAAAAAGCATTAGCAATGATTACAGCATAGATGTGTAATTTAAATACTTCCATCAATACAAACAAAAGTGCAACATGAGCAACAAGTGCAATAAGCGCATTTTTTACAGGAATAGTCATTTTATCAATTCCCTGTAGAATTCCATTGGAAAGAGTTGAAAGGGAATAGAAAACAACTGAGCATCCACCAATAATAAGCATTAATGCAGATGAGCTTTCAGCATCATTGAATAACAAAAGCATAATTGGTGAAGCAAGTACCATAAGTCCTACAGCACATGGGAAAGCAATCACCATAACAAATCTATTAGCTGCGTTAATCTGTCTTTTAACTACTTCTTTATCATTTGAATTGAAAGCAGCAGTTAAACTAGGAACTGTAGATGCAGCCATTGAAGATGCAATTGCTAAAGGTACATTTATAAGAACCTTATACTGACCAGTGAACACACCCCATGATTCACTGGTAACCTTTGAATCATAGCCCTGCAACAAAGCAAGATTTTTGAAAATACCCTGATCTATTATAGAGCTTATATTGTAAACCGTTGTACTAAGCAGTACAGGGATTATTGTCATAATTAAAACTGGTAAAATATCCCCAAAGGTTTCAAAATGCTTATGTCTATCCTTCTTTATCATTCTCTTAAGGACCTTCTTGAAAGCAAAGAAAATGAAAATAATGAAACAAAGAGCAAACAAAGCACCTGTAGATGTTCCAAGTGTTCCACCAGCCGCACCAAAAGCAGCTGCATAATCTGAAACATTACCTAAAACACCGCCAACCTTTTTTCCGTAGCTGAATAATATAGTTGCTGCCACTACAGAAACAACAGCGTTAACCAACTGCTCTCCTATCTGAGAAATAGCACTTGGAATCATTGTGCCAAGGCCCTGGAAAAAGCCTCTAAATACACCAAGAATAGCAACTACAAGTAATGTAGGCGCCAAAACCTTTAAAGCAATAGCCGCAAGAGGTGTCTTTAAAACAGTACCTGTAAAGAACTCTGCTCCAAAGAATACAATTATGGATGCAATACCACCACTTATAAACGCAAAAAGAAGGGCGCCATGTAAAACCTTAGTTGCGTCCTTAATGTGCCCTTTGGCTATTCTCGCTGAAACTAGCTTTGATACCGCGAGAGGTATGCTATAAGAAGATATAAGTAATATTATGTTGTAAATTTCATAAGCGGTACCGTAGTAATCATTTCCTGTTTTTCCAATAGTAGCCGTAAGTGGGACTCTGTAAATAAGTCCCACAATACGACTGATAATTGAAGCCATAGCAAGAATTGATCCCTGCATTAAAAAGCCGGTATCGCTACGCCTTTTTTTAGCATTCATAAACTAATTAATTTGCCTTACTAAATTCTGATTTATCTGCATAGTATACAGTTTCATCTGTGTAATCCTGCTGGCAAGCCTGAATCCAAGTTACACCAACATTAAGCTGAATTTCTTCGCCTGAGTTTAAGTCATAATAATGTGTGATATCAGTATCACCATCTTTTGACCAAACAATATCAATCATCTTTCCATTAGAGATGTACTTACCAGTACCTGTGTTGTATGAAAGAAGGTATCCAAGATACTGAGATCCTTCATATGTCCACCACTCTACATTCTGAATAATAATGTTCTTAGCTGTAAGCTGTTCACCAGTAATTGCATCAACCTGCTTCTGATTGAACTCGTATCTGTAATATAAACCATCATCCTCGTTGTAAATCCAATAAGGCTTGTTTGTATAGTAGTAAAGCTGGATAGCCTGGCAATCTTCACCGCTAGAAAGGTCATTACCATCTGCAGCAAATGTGAAGTGAGGCTCATAGTTTGATGGAAGCTCTGTGTCATATCCAAGCTTTTCAATACCAATATCAATACCATCAGAATTTGTATAGAGAGTGTGCTCACCCTTACCTGTTCTGAAAGCAGCTGCCTTACCCTTTGTACCTTCTACTGTAAGAGCATTGATGTTGTCTACAAGATTCTTGTCATCAATAAGCTCGAATGCTGCTGGGTTTCCACCTGCATGCATGTAAATAGCATCATACTCACTAGCAAAATATACGTAATAAGGACGTGAACTACGGATATTACCAATCTGGTCTAATCCTGAATAATCATCAAAGATAGCCATCATACGTGTGATTCCACCTTCAACAACACACTCATAGATAACACCAGCATTACCAATACCATACTGTGGTAAACATGCCTTTGTGTTCTCAATCATGACTGCAACTGGGCGCTGTCTGCCATACTCAGCATCAACCCAATCTCCAGTTAAGTAGCTTCGAACCTTGCCATCTTCTGAAACCTGATCCCAAAAAGCTGCAGAATCATCAACTGGTTCAACTACCTCCTGTGCTGTATTGCTTGCTGCATCATCAGCCGCTGTATCGTCTGCTTCATCTTTGCCGCAGGCAATCAATGATGTGCACATAGTCAAAACAAGCAATGCGGATACTAATTGTTTTTTCATAGATTAGTGTCTCCTTTTCATTAATCTCGAGAAATATTTAGTATGTTTAATATCTCCCTTTGTTTTTCTTCCATAACAGAAGCTTCCTCCTCTGTCATGTGATCAAACCCCATTAAATGTAACATACTATGGGCTATAAGAAAAGCATACTCTCTGAGATTTGAATGCTGATATTCCTCTGCTTGCGCATGAATACGAGGAATATTAAGAACTATATCTCCAAGAATTACTTCTCCTGTCTCAGGGTTAAATAAATCATCATTCTCTTCTATTTTTGAAAAATCACCAGGATTTTCATACTCAATCATTGGGAATGATAATACATCGGTAGGTGAATCAATACCTCTGAATTCTTTATTGATTACCTGTATGCCATCGTTGTCTGTCAGAGTGATGCTTACTTCAGTTTCGAAAGGGAATTTCATATAATCCAAAGCAGTGTTCACCACATCTTTTGCAACTTTCTCGTAATCGAAGTCGAAATCAACTTCTGTTTCGCTTTCCATTAAAATTGTCATGCTAAAATATCCTCATTTGCTAAAATCTCACGAATCTTCAAGAACTGATTCATGGTCAGTCCTGAGTTGTCGTAGAAGCCTTTTTGTGAAAGCTCATTAATGGTTTGATATATAACCATATTTTGATTCCAACTACTGCTCATTGAATCAGAATCAAAAAGCTCTACCTTTGTAACAACTGAATCCACCATATGAACAATGGCCGATTCTTTTGAGCTAGGCAAAATAACTATTCCGCCATACTCAGCCAGAATTTGAATAACCTCAGCTGGAAAACAATGATTGTTTGCAATTTTGATTGCGTTATCAATCATTGGCTCACCTTCGATTTTGCCAAGGCGATAATAAAGTCCTGCGCAAGCAGCAAGATTTTCGTTGGCATTAATTGCTGCGGCACACTTTCTAGATAATCTTGAAAGTCTCATTGCATGCTGGTATTCGATGTAGGATAGCTTACGGATTTCATTGCATAGAGTGTAATCCGGATCCAAGAAGGTATCGTATATCAATACCTGTTCTCTATCCACAAATCTGCTAATTACAGGGAAGATAGCCGCTATAATTAAGCATGCCACTACGCCATCAATCAAGCCATAAAATAACACTGAAAATGATAACTCAAGATAATTAAAGTAATAAAATACTATAGACACTAGTGTTGTAATTGCAAAAACCATAATTAGCGCATACAACTTTTGAAGTGTCTCTCCTTTTCTAAGAAATGCGGATAGCACACCGCCAAAAAGAATCAGCGTAATATAACAAAGAATAGTGTAACTATTGTAATCCCAGCAAAGAGATGTAATTACCACCAAATAAAGACTCAAAGCATTTGAAAGGCTATCCTCAAAAACACTACTGGCAATAATCGGAAGCACTATGAATGGAGCAAAAAAATCAGGTGCCCACAACGACATAGCGATAACCAAAATCCATTCTACCAAAATAACGAATGTAATTTTTCCGTAGGATATATAGTTTTTTTCTGGAAGCTTTTGCTCTAAGCGTCTTCTGATAATAAGTAAAAACTGTAAGCAAAAGAAACAAATATTAATTGCAACTAAGCAAATATATTTGTCCATAAGTACAGAGGCAAAGGAACACATTAAAGTGTTGGCAATAATAAAAACAAACGCCATGCCTATTGCATACAATAATCTTGTAGTGGAAAAACGATTAGTCCATTTCATTATTTCGCCTTTTTATTTTTGCTTTGTATTTTTTTGTCGTGTACTTCATACGCATTTACAATCTTTTGAACAAGTGGATGTCTAACAACGTCCTTTGCATCAAGATTGCAAATCTTTATGTCATCAATGTTCTTTAAAACTGCCATGGCATCATCAAGGCCTGATTTAACTCCTGTAGGTAAATCCTTCTGAGTCTTATCACCTGTGATTACAGCCTTTGAACCGAAGCCAATTCTAGTAAGGAACATCTTCATCTGGGCTGGCGTAGTATTTTGTGCCTCGTCCAAAATGATGAAGGCATTATCCAATGTACGGCCTCTCATATAAGCAAGAGGGGCTACCTCTATAAGGCCCTTTTCCATGTTGCGCTGAAATGCTTCAGCACCCATTATCTGATACAGAGCATCATATAATGGTCTGAGGTAAGGATCTACCTTGCTTTGCAAATCTCCTGGAAGGAAACCTAGCTTCTCTCCTGCCTCAATAGCTGGACGAGTAAGAATGATTCTAGAAACCTCCTCGTTTTTAAAGGCTGTAATAGCCTTTGCCATAGCAAGATATGTTTTACCAGTACCTGCTGGGCCCACGCCAAATACAATCATGTTGTTGGTGATTGCATCTACATATTTCTTTTGTCCTAGTGTCTTAGGAGCTACAGGCTTACCTGTGGTTGTATGGCAAATTATCTCGCCTCTAGCTTCTGAAACATCATGATTTTCTATTTTTTCCTGCTCAATTGACATAATATAATTAACATCCTGTGTAGTTATAATACTTCCCTTTTTTGAAAGGGATAAAAGCTCATCCACAACAACGATTCCATGTTCAACATGGGATTTTTCACCTACTACTTTGATAACATCATCCCTAAGAATAAAGGAAATTCCCATCCCCTTTTCTATGGTTTTGATGTTTTTGTCAAACTGGCCAAAAATATTGTCGATGTGCTCAGCCGGAATACTAATACTTAAAGAAAAATCGCTCATTTTATTCAACAATATCGATAATCAAGTCCATGTGGTTACATTTTTCTGGAGCAATAACTGTAGCTGAGTTAATCATCTCCATAGCATTTTTGATTTTGCTCTCATCATTTGCGTGGATATAGCAGATAGGCTCGCCCTTTTTGATTTCATCCCCAACCTTTTTGTTGAGAACAATACCAACAGCCATATCGATAACATCCTCAAATGTCTCGCGACCTCCGCCAAGAGACATAGAAGCAAGACCAAATGCCTCTGCTTTCAATGCGTGAACATATCCATCAGACTGAGCCTCAACTGGCACTACATATTTAGCCGGCTCAAATTTACTAATATCAGTTGCAAAGCTTGAATCGCCACCTTGTGCCTGAATAAACTCTACAAATTTGTTAAATGCACTACCATCTGCTACTGCATTTTCCATAAGCTTTCTAGCTTTAGCTTTATCAGTCTCAATTTCTGAGAAAACAATCATCTGAGAACCAAGCTCATAAACAACTTCCATTAAGTCCTCTGGACCATTTCCTTTTAAGGCATTGATTGCTTCAATAACTTCGAGATTGTTTCCTACTGCAAAACCAAGTGGCTCATCCATATTTGTAAGAACTGCAGCAATCTTTTTATCTGCTCGCTTACCAATATCAACCATGGATTTTGCAAGCTCTAATGCCTTTTCTTTTGTCTTCATGAAGGCGCCATCGCCAACTGTAACATCAAGAACGATAGCATCTGTACCGGCAGCAAGCTTTTTAGACATGATAGAACCTGTGATAAGAGAAATCTCATCAACTGTGGCTGTAACGTCTCTAAGTGCATAAAGCTTTTTATCTGCAGGAGCAAGATTTTTAGACTGACCAGTAACTGCGATTTTAATATTGTTTACCTGATTAATGAAGGCCTCCTCAGAAAGAGCTCCATTGAAACCAGGAAAAGCTTCAAGCTTATCAATAGTACCGCCAGTATGGCCTAAGCCTCTACCACTCATCTTTGCAACAGGCACACCAATAGATGCGATAATTGGTCCAAGGACAAGTGTAACCTTGTCGCCAACACCACCTGTAGAGTGTTTATCAATTTTAACACCATCGATTGAAGACAAATCAAGAATATCGCCAGAATCACGCATAGCCATAGTAAGATCATAGCGTTCTCTAACATTCATGCCTCTAAAATAGATAGCCATAAGAAGTGCAGAAATCTGATAATCTGGTATCTCGCCATTTGTATATCCATTAACAATATGATAAATCTCCTGGGTAGAAAGCTCCTCTCCAAGTTTCTTTTTTTCAATTAAGTCGTACATTCTCATAGTAACAAAACCCCTTATATTTATTGCCTATTTGTGATAAGGCTCGTTATTCATAATTCGCATTCCCCGATATATCTGCTCAAGTAAAACCACACGCATTAATTGATGAGGGAAAGTCATCTCAGAAAAAGAAATTTGATAATCACTACGCTTCATAACTTCATCAGAAAGCCCCAAAGAACCACCTATAACGAAAGCTATACTGCTGTGTCCAGAGATTCCAAGATTCTCTATATATTTAGAAAAAGCAACAGAATCCAGTTGCTTTCCAAGTATTGCAAGGGCAATAACAAAATCTTTTTCTTTAATGTGCTTTAAAATTCTTTCGCCTTCTTTGGATTTTACAAGTGATATTTCAGTATCAGATGCATTCTCTGATGTCTTTTCATCGGAGACCTCTATTATCTCTAAATTGCAGTATTTCGAGAGCCTCTTCGAGTACTCTGAAATTGCATCTCTAAAGAATTTTTCTTTGATTTTACCTACGCATAGAATTTTAACATTCATAGGTTATATTTTAGCCCATTTGAATGATTTAGACAACATAAAAGACACGCCTGCGGTGACGTGTCTTTCAAAGGGAGAATAATGTTATGAAAAATGTATCTCTTAATGAGATGATGTAATGATACTAATTAATTATGTAAAAAATTCGGAAATCTTGTGAACATTCTGTTAAACATAAATTAGTTAGTAACATCAATTGTCACATCCTCTCCCGTACTTTCTTCTGGTTCCTCAACTTCAGGGTAAGTAATAGTGTATGTAGCACTAACAATATCAGAGTATTCTCCTGCATCATTTTGTGCTACAGCCTTTATTTCTGTAGTACCCTCAGTCAAAGGAATCGGTTTTGTGTATTGTTTGCCTGTTGTAATTGGGCTTTTACCATTCAAGGTGTAAAAGATTTTATAATCTCCGCTAACGGTAATCTGGATAAGAAGATCCTCTTCATAATTGCCTCCAGCTAAGTTGAATGTAGGTGCTGAAAGAAAATATGAATTAATCATCTCTGTAATTTCATCACTAGGTGATGTTTCCAGCAAAGCTGAAATTCCATCCATATCACCATTTGCGTATAAAGCATTGAGAAGATATGTATATATTTTTTTATTGGTAGGATCACTATCTAGCGCAAGATAAAGCATCTCTATAGCGTCGTCATAATCCTTAACCATGTAATACATACGGCCCAAACCATAAATAACCTCAAATGATGTAGGGTCGATTTCATATGCCTCTTCATAGTAACCTAAAGCCTTTGCATATTGCTCATTAGATTCGGCATCCACTGCTTGATTCATAATATTGTCATAAGTATGCGCACCCATATAAGGAATAAACATGCAAACACCTATTATGGCAACAAGCAAGCACGCTACCAAAAGAAAAGCCTTTATCTTTTTTGTAAAAACCTTTGGCTCAGGCTTTGGTTGAGGTTGAGTCTTGGATGGTGTGTTTGCAGCAGGTGCTTCCTCTTGAATCTGATAAACACCTGTAGCAAACTTATCATCCTTTGATTTGTTTTTATCTTCTACAACTTTTGAAAGTAATTCTTCTTCTAAAACATTGTAATCAGGCACAAGCTGAATAGACTCCCCACAAGATGGGCAGTACATAAGACCATTTTCAATTTCAGCTCCACATTTTTTACATTTCATTTTAGAACAATCCTGTAATTACTCCATCGTCAGTAACATCGATATTGTTGGCAGCTGGCTGCTTTGGAAGGCCTGGCATTGTCATAATGCTTCCTGTTACAGCAACTACAAAACCTGCGCCAGCTGAAGCATATACTTCGCGAACATTTAAAGTGAAATCTGTTGGACGGCCAAGCTTAGTAGCATCATCAGATAATGAATACTGAGTCTTTGCCATACATACTGGGAAATCTCCCATTCCAAGCTCTTCTATTCTCTTTAATTCGCGTTCAGCTGCAGCTGAGTATGCCACATCCTTTGCGCCGTAAATCTCTGTTGCAACGGTCTTAATTTTATCTTTAAGTGAAAGTGAATCATCGTAAAGTGGCTTGAAATTGCTTTCTTTATTTTCTAGAACATAAAGAACCTTCTTTGCAAGCTCTACGCCACCTTGTCCACCTTTCTCCCAAACCTCAGAAAGTGCAAATTCGCATCCACGAGACTCGCAGAATTCTCTAACGAAGTTAGTCTCTGCTTCTGTATCGGTAATAAATGAGTTAAGAGTAACTACTACTGGTACATTATATTTCTGAAGGTTTTCAATATGCTTTTCAAGGTTAACAATACCCTTCTTTAAAGCATCTAAGTTTTCTGTAGTAAGCTCTGTTTTAGGAACACCACCATTATATTTTAAAGCACGAACAGTTGCTACTAAAACAACAGCATCAGGCTTCAAACCTGCCATTCTACACTTGATATCAAAAAACTTTTCAGCACCAAGATCAGCACCGAAACCAGCCTCAGTAATTGTGATATCTGCAAGCTTCATTGAAGCCTTTGTAGCTCTAACAGAGTTGCATCCATGTGCAATATTTGCAAATGGGCCCCCATGAACTATAGCTGGTGTGTGCTCAAGTGTCTGAATCATATTAGGCTTTAAGGCATCCTTAAGCAGGGCTGCCATAGCGCCTGTAGCCTGTAAATCATTAGCAGTAACAGGCTTTCCGTCAAAACTATAAGCAACGATGATTCTTCCAAGTCGCTCTTTCAAATCTTTCATGTCGTTTGCAAGGCAAAGAATAGCCATGATTTCAGAGGCTACTGTAATAACAAAATGATCCTCTCGAACCATTCCATCTGCCTTTGCTCCAAGACCTACGACAATATTTCTAAGGGCTCTGTCATTCATATCAAGACATCGCTTCCATACAATCTGTCTAGGATCAATTCCTAGTGAATTACCCTGCTGAATGTGATTATCAAGCATAGCTGCAAGCAAATTATTTGCAGATGTTATAGCATGAAAATCACCAGTAAAGTGAAGGTTCAAGTCTTCCATTGGAACAACCTGAGCATATCCACCACCTGCGGCACCACCTTTGATACCAAAGCAAGGTCCAAGTGAAGGCTCTCTAAGGGCAAGACATGCCTTCTTACCAAGAACTCCCATTGCCTCACCTAAACCAACAGAAGTTGTTGTTTTGCCTTCTCCGGCTGGTGTTGGATTGATTGCAGTTACAAGCACAAGCTTGCCATCTTTATTACCCTGAATGCTGGATAATAATTCATCAGATAATTTAGCTTTATATTTTCCATAAAACTCTAAATCATCCTCCCTGATATCAAGTGAAGCTGCTACCTCCTTGATATTGACCATTTGTGCTTCCTGAGCGATTTGAATGTCTGACTTCATTTGAAATGACTCCCTTTTAATTTGCTTTTATTAGTTCTTCAAACTCTGAAATGGACATGCGTATTTCTCTAGGTTTAGTACCCATTTCAGGACCAACAACGCCTGCTTCCGCAAGCTGATCCATGATACGTGCCGCCCTATTAAAGCCTATCCTAAAGTTTCTTTGAAGATAGCCAATAGAACCCTTTTGATTTTCTATAACAAGACGACCTGCTTCATTGAATAGTTGATCTCTAGAATTGTCAGGTTCTCCAGAGATTGACACTGAACCAGATCCAGTCTCAGAGTTTTGAATTTGAGCCTCTATATTCGAATCGTATTCTGCATTTTCGTTATTATTTTTAAGGAAATCCACTACTGCACTTACTTCATCATCACTGACAAAGGCACCCTGTACACGAATAGGCTTAGAAAGATTTTGTGGAGCATAAAGCATATCACCATTTCCAAGCAAATCCTCTGCACCATTCATATCAAGAATAACACGTGAATCTGTTCCTGATGAAACAGAGAAAGCAATTCTTGAAGGAACATTAGCCTTGATAAGACCAGTAATAACATTAACAGTAGGCTTCTGTGTAGCGATAATCAAGTGAATACCTGCTGCCCTGGCAAGCTGAGCCAATCTAACAATTGAATCTTCTACATCAGCTGCGGCAACCATCATAAGGTCCGCAACCTCATCCAGAATAATAACAAGCTGTGACATTCTCACACGCTTTTCCTCTGGTATAGACTCAGGCAATGCATCAGAATCAACTTTTTCGTTGAATCCTTCGATATTACGCACTCCTGCCGATGCCAAAAGCTCGTATCTATCTGTCATTTCCTTTACAGCCCAATGAAGAGCTCCTGCCGCCTTTTTAGCGTCAGTAATAACAGGTAAAAGAAGGTGAGGAATTCCATTGTATACAGAAAGCTCTACCATCTTTGGATCAACCATTATCATCTTAACCTCATCAGGTGTGGCATGATAAAGAATACTCATGATGATGGTATTGATACATACTGATTTACCAGAACCCGTAGCACCTGCAATAAGAAGGTGAGGCATCTTTTCAATATTTCCAACAACTACGCTACCTGAAATATCCTTTCCAACACAGAAGGAAATCTTTGACTTAGCATTCTTGAATTCTTTCGAAGATACAAGCTCTTTGAAAGAAACCATTGTCTTTTCTTTATTTGGAACCTCAATACCAATAGCAGATTTGCCAGGAATTGGGGCTTCTATACGAACGTCAGTAACAGCCATATTAAGCTTAATATCATCAGAAAGGTTTACAACCTTTGATACTCTAGTACCCTCTGCGATTTCAAGCTCATAACGAGTAACTGATGGTCCCAAAGTAACCTCAGTAACATTAGCCTGAACACCAAAATTGCCAAGTGTACGCTGTAGCTTACCAGCCATCTCCTGAAGATACTCTCTAGAATCTCCCGCGCCCTTCTTAGCATCCTTAAGTAATGAAATAGGTGGAAGCTTAAATGGCTTCTTAGGTTTCTTTTTATCTGACTCAATAGAAGCTCTAAGAGATTCTGATGAATCCTCTATTTCTGCCTGAGTAGAAGCCGATGGCTTAGGCTTTCTAGTAGAAGTCACTGGTTCCATAACTGCTTCTGGCTCTGGTGTAGGCTCTGGAGCAGGTGTAGGAGCCGGAGTATTAATAACAGGCTCCACTGGCTTAGGTGCAACAGCAACCTTTGGCTCAACCACTACTGGCTGCTCTGGCGAAATAAATGTAGCTGTTTCGTTTGTAGCCACAAGAGGTGTAACATTCTTGAAAGAATGTGTGCTCTTAGACTTTTTATCTCCGGAACGAAGGCGATGCCTGCTTGTATTTGTAATTTCTACATCAGACTCTCCTTCAGCCATGTTGATTTTGATTTCGTTAACACCATCAGCAGACAATGATGCTTCTGAAAAATCTGGCATAAGTGTTGTGTTGGTAGTAACGCCAGAATGCTTTCTCTCTCTTCTTGAACCACCCTTTTGATTCATTTGCTCAAGCTCGAGAGCTTTTTCCTCGTTAATTTTATCAATAATAGCCTGACGGTCAGAATTGTATCTGGTTTGATTTGCTTCACGTTCCATAAGCTGACGTTCTCTTCTTGCGCGTCTCTTAGCAGCTGCCCTATCAGCATGATATCTAGATGATTGCTGCACTCTATCGAAAGCAAAACGCTCAATAATAATGATTGTAGAAACAACCATTGCGATAATATCTATTAAGTAAGCTCCAAACAAACCGAAGCTATCATATATTCCAAAAACGATGGCGCCTCCCAAAAGGCCTCCACCATTGTGGTTATCCCTCGAATATTCAAATGTAGAAAGTGGCCCTAATACATCCTGCCCATGGATAATAAGCTCCACAAATACGCTAATAAATATAAGTAAAACAGAACCTGCAATAACTTTCGCTACTGCTACCTTGTTACCATAGTTTGAAATAATGAAAAATGCAGAAAATGCAACCATAAAAGGCAAGATAAACTGAATAATGCCAAAAATACCAAACAAGAAATCGGCAATGGCATTACCTACAACTCCGCCAAGCCCAAAATTGCTAATACAAAGTAAAATGCACAGCACTAAAGAACCCCAAAGGATAATTTCCTTTGAAGAATCCTCGAAAAATGGGTCCTCGAATTCAACCTCCATAGAAGCCTTTTTAGCTCTTGTGGAAGTAGATTTGTTGTTGCTTTTTTTAGTAGTGTTTCTGCGGGAATTATTTGATTTTCTTTTAGAATTATTCGTCCCTTTTGTTGCCAATATATAACCTCTTACAATCAAAAGAGAATAGTCAAGCTATTCTCTTTTGTAAATTACTATTTGTTAACCTATCAAATAGTTGTAAATATTTTCGTATTTTTCTTTTTGTACAGCCCAAGAATAGTTCTTGTTCATGCCACGCTCAACCATTTTATTCCACTGAGTCTTTTTATCGAAAAATACAAACTTACTGTAATTTACAGTGTTAAGAAGCTCATCACCGTTGTAATTTGCAAATGAGAAGCCATCTCCTGTCTTTTTGTACTCATCAAAAGCTTCAACTGTATCGCTAAGACCACCAGTCTCACGAACAATTGGAACTGTTCCGTATCTAAATGAAATAAGCTGTGTCAAGCCACATGGCTCGAATCTTGAAGGCATCAAAAATGCGTCCGCTGCCGCATAAAGCTTGTGAGCAAGATTGTCGTCATAACAAATGTTAGCAGAAATCTTCTCTGGATACTTCCATGCATAATGCCTGAACATATTCTCGTACTTTGACTCGCCTGTGCCAATAACAACAAGCTGAGTAAAATCATCAACTATTCCTTCAATGCAATAATTGATAAGATCAAGGCCTTTTTGATCTGTAAGTCTAGAAATAAGGCCGATCATGTATTTCTTAGGGTCAACCTCAAGACCTAAATCAGCCTGAAGCTTTGCCTTATTAACCTTTTTGTTTTTACGGAATGTAGAAACATCAAAGTTTTTGTAGATTTTAGAGTCCTTAGCAGGATCATATACATCGTTATCAATACCATTAACAATGCCCTGCATGTCGTAGTGGCGAGCACGAAGCAAGCCATCTAGCCCCTCTCCATAGTATGGGGTCTGAATCTCATCGCAGTAGGTTGCAGAAACTGTTGTGATATAGTCTGCATAAACAAGACCACCCTTAAGCATATTTCCGCATTTTTTGTATTCAAGCTTATCTGGAGTAAATAAATTCATAGACAAGCCCGAAATACCAGCTACTGTCTTGGTGTCCCACATACCCTGGAACTTAAGGTTGTGAATAGTCATGACTGATTTCATCCCCCAGAAGAACTGGTCTCCCTGGAAATCATTCTTTAAATAAACAGGAATAAAACCTGTCTGCCAATCATGACAATGAATAAGATTTGGCTGGAATCCGATAAGTGGAAGCATTGATAAAACAGCCTTATCAAAGAATATAAACTTTTCAAGATCCCATCTATCCTCAGAATAAGGATAGAAACAATCGAAATAATCATGATTATCGATGAAGTAGTAAGTAACCCCATCTAACTCATATTCAAAAACGCCAACATATCTAGTACCTACAAGTGGTCCCATGTTCATTTGGAAGCTAGTTAAAAACTTGAAGTCCTTCTTGTATTTCTCTGGAATAAATGTGTAGTATGGCAAAACCACCCTTACATCAAAGTACTCCTTTGAGAATTCCTTAGGAAGTGCTCCACAAACATCTGCCAATCCGCCGGTTTTGACAAATGGTACGCACTCGCTGGCAGCGAAAAGTATCTTATTCATAATTATAAACCCCTCAATTTTTATTTATTCATTCCAGTTGTGATATACGTTCTGAACATCATCGTCATCATCAAGAAGATCAAGAATCTTGTTGATTTTGTAGAGATCCTGCTCATCTGTAAGATCAACGTATGTCTGAGGAATCATTGTAACCTCAGCATCAGCCATAGGAATATTTTCAGCCTCAAGAGCTTCTCTAACTGCTGAGAAATCCTCTGGAGCTGTATAGATTTCGAAGCAATCCTCTTCCTCAGAGAAATCTTCTGCACCTGCATCAAGTGCAATCATCATAAGATCATCAGCTTCCATAGAGCAATCCTCTTTAGAAACGATAATCTGACCCTTATTATCAAACATGAAAGATACGCAACCTGGTGTACCGATGCTTCCGCCGCCCTTTGTAAATGCTGAACGAACGTTAGCAGCTGTACGGTTACGATTGTCTGTAAGGCAGTCAACGATAATAGCTGTACCGTTAGGACCATATCCTTCGTATGTAACAGACTCGTAATTTACAGCATCTGCGTTACCAGCAGCCTTCTTGATACCATTTTCAATTGTTGCATTTGGTACGTTGTTAGCCTTAGCCTTAGCGATAACATCACGAAGCTTAGAATTATTATTAGGGTCTGGGCCGCCTTCCTTAACTGCTACAGCGATCTCACGACCAATTATTGTAAAAATCTTACCCTTTGCAGCATCATTCTTTTCTTTTTTGTGCTTAATATTTGCGAACTTTGAATGTCCTGACATAAAATTATTTACCTCTTTTCTATTCTAAATCTCAAAAAATTATAACAAATCACGGCCTTTTATTCAACGTGCCTTTTGCGTCTAACATATACGCTATCTATGACTTTATCGGATACATTTTTAATATAAAAAACGTAATTATCATCCTCTAAAGTAAAGGAACTGCCATCCTCAGGAATCTTGCCATTTAAGGAAATTAAGTATCCATTGAGAGTTTCATAATCATCAGATAGCTTTGTACCAAGAATTTCTTCAACCTCTTCAAGAGAAGTTCCTCCATCCATCACAAAAGAATCCTCTGTCTTAACCTCTATAGAGTTTTCCTCCTCATCATGCTCATCCTCAATATTTCCAACGATTTCCTCAAGAATATCCTCCATGGAAAGTAAGCCGGAAACCTGTCCATATTCGTCAACTACGATAACCATATGGCGCTTTTTAGACTGCATCTTAGCAAATAAAGTATTGATTCCATGTGTTTCTGGAACAAACTCAGCCACTGACATAAGTTCATGTAAATCCTTAACTTTCACATTATCAATATCCTTATCATAGTATGTGAGTAGATCCTTTATATGTAAAATGCCAATGATATTGTCTAAATCCTCAATATAAACCGGATAACGGCTCATATTATTCTCATTTATAAAATTTATAGCCTCTCGCAAGGTACTATCACCATTCACCGCAACGATGCTTTTTCGATGAGTCATGATATCCTTTGCATCGGTATCGGAAAACTCAAAGATATTCTGTATCATAGCTGCTTCGGAGGCCAAAATATTGCCATCCTCGTGCCCCTCATTTACAAGAGAAATAACATCTTCCTCGGTAATATTTTCTTGCTTAGACCTTCTGTACAAAATAATTAGCCCTATTGCTTCAATAACAACAATAGCCAATAAAAAAATAATTAAATAGGGATTGGACCCGTCTTCCATAAATACTCCTTTCTCGAAATACGTAAATTATCACACTAATAATGATACCATATATATAAGAAAAAGACTAAACATTATGGTGTTTAGTCTTTTAAAAAACAGTGAATTCTATTCGTCTGTGGAAGACTCTGCTTCCTCTGTATCTTCTTTTGATTCTTTGGAAACGGCATCCAAATCAACTTCTTCAAGCTGAATATCTGATAAGTCTGTTTTGTCGTTTTCATCCTGCTTGTCAGCAGGTGTTTTAACAGAATCGCCCTTGTCATCGATTGTTCCGATATAGAAATCTCCATTCTGCATATCAAACAGATTTAGCACTTCCATACCAAAAACATCATGCATATATGAATAAATCTCTTTATTGTTAATCTCACGATTATGCTTACGAATAACGTTTTTCTTAAGCTGAACCCTTACATCCTTAATCCAGTTAGTGATTTCCTCGGCTTCTGTAGAATTAGTGCGGAGTTTATCATAGCAATAATCCATAGTAGCCAACATCAATTCTCGATTAACATCATCTGTCTGCTGTGGAAGTTCGCTAAGCTCGTCTTCATTTGACTGAATACGTTCTTTGCATTCCTCCAAAAGTCTTTTATCATCATCCAACTTCTTAGAAACTAAATCTGAAGTTCCTTCCATATTGGACATGACTGAAGCCATCAAGTTTTCTTTGACCTTCTTAAGGTCCTTAAGTTCCTTTTTAAGCTCAGCCTCACGTTTCAGTAAGTCATTTTCCTGCTTTTCAAGCTCTTTAACCTGTTCTGGCTTTCCACCTAAAGCAAAAAGTCTATGCCATTTCTGATCCAAAATAAGCATAGGAACCTTGATTTTGGAAATGGCAGTTGTAAAATCCCTGTCCGCCATATACATTCACCTACTTCTGTTGAGTAATGTTATAAGAAAGTTGCATCAAACTATCTGATAAATGAACATTCTCTATAATAACATCAGGAATATCATCTAAATCAACGTGAGCAAAGTTCCAAATTGCATGAACACCAAGAGAAACAAGCTTTAAAGCTGTAGATCTGGCGTTTGACTTTGGCAATGTCAAAGCTGCAATCTCAACATCATTATGTTTAATGAATTCTGGAAGCTCATCAAGCATCTGAACAGGAATGTCTCTAACCAACTTTCCTTTAAGCTCAGGATTAACATCGAATAATCCAATAATTTTGAAGCCTACACGCTCAAATTTAACATAACCTGCAATAGCCTGGCCTAAGTTACCAGCGCCAATAACGATAACATTATGTGTTTCGTTAACTCCCAAGATATTTCCGATTTCATCATGTAAATATGCAACATTATATCCATAACCCTGCTGGCCAAAACCACCAAAGTTGTTAAGATCCTGTCTAATCTGAGATGCTGTAACATGCATTCTCTTACTTAAATCATTTGATGAAATTCTTTCAACACCATCGTCTAAAAGTTCGCCCAAATATCTGTAGTACCTAGGAAGTCTTCTGATGACTGCTTGTGAAATCTGTTTATCCAAACCATATACCTCCTAATTACAATTTTCAATCTTAATTATAAAATCACACAAAAACTATGTCAAGATTTTAACAAAGACTTAATAAATGCTTAAGATAAACTTAACTCCTCCCACTGAGAATATAAATCTTCCAATTTTAAATCTATTTCATTCTGTTCTGCAGTTAATTCGTTGAGCTTTGCAGAATTTGTCATATTCTCTGGCTTTAAGAATTCGTCTTGAATCTTTGCCTTTTTTTCTTCTAGTTTTTCTATCTCTTCTTCGATTTTTGAGATTTTGTTTTGAAGCTTTCTCTTTTCTGCTTCAATTCTCTTTTGTTCTTTAAAATCAAGTTTTGCAGCTGTAGCGTTAGAATCTGCTACAGATTCCTGGGTTGAAACAACATTTGCTGCAGAAAGTTGTTCCTTCTTTGCAATATAATCATCGTAATTGCCAAGGTACTTTGTAAAATGACCATCTGAAAGTTCAAGAATCATATTTGCAGTACGGTTAACAAAATATCTATCGTGACTTACATAAAGCAAAGTTCCATCATATTCGTTAAGTGCTTCCTCAAGCATTTCTTTCGAATCCATATCAAGATGGTTTGTAGGCTCATCAAGGATTAAAAGATTAGACTTAGAAAGCATAAGCTTTGCAAGAGAAACACGACCTCGCTCTCCACCGGATAACTCGCTAATGCGTTTAAAAACATCATCCTCTGTAAACATAAATGCAGCTAATGTGTTTCTAACCTGAGTCTCTGTAAGATATGGATAAGCATCATGAAGCTCACTGAAGATAGTGTTTGACTCAGTAAGTCCTTGCTGCTCCTGGTCATAATATCCTACAGTAACATTTGCCCCAAAGCGAATCTCTCCTGATTCAAAATCCGTGAGACCATTGATACACTTAAGGATTGTAGTCTTTCCTGTACCATTATCACCTAAAATGGCAATTCTATCCCCTTTATGAACCTCAAAGGATAAGTCTGTAAAGATATTTTTATCATCATACGATTTTGTCACATGAGAAAAATCTAAAACATCCTTCCCACTTTCCTTTTCCACCTCAAGGGTAAGTCGCATTCTAGGCATATCCTTATCAGGGGCATCCATAATATCGATCTTATCAAGCATTTTCTTTCTGCTTTCCGCTCTTTTAATGGATTTTTCCCTGTTGAAGGATTGAAGCTTTTCAATAACAGCTTTCTGGTGTTCTATTTCCTTTTGCTGCTTTTCATAGCTGCGCTCATATGTGAGCTGATATAAAGCCTTTTGCTCAGAAAAAGCTGTATAATTTCCTGTATATACACTAGTGCGTCCGTAGGATAAATCAACAACATGATCTACAATTCTATCAAGGAAATATCGATCATGAGCAACAATTACAACTGCGCCTTTATATGAAGATAAATATCCTTCCAACCACACGATTGAATTCAAATCCAAATGGTTTATAGGCTCGTCTAATAAGAGCAAATCTGGCGATGATGCAAGAAGACGTCCCAAACTAACTCGTGTCTTCTGACCACCAGAAAGCTCATTCATGCTTTTATTTAAATCATCCCCTTCAAAACCAAGGCCTTTTAATATGCCTACAGCTTCCGAACGGAATGTATATCCACCTAATAAATCAAATTGATGCTGTAACTTGTGATAACTTTCCATAAATGTCGCAGCATCTTTACTATCAAGATTTGACATCTCCATTTCCATGTCTGAAAGACGTTTTTCCATGGAAAGCAAATCTTCACGTGCACTAAGTACTGTATCTAAAATGCTACTACCGAAAGAATCTTCCTGATACTGAGCTAAATAGCCCATAGTAGCATCTTTTTTAAGAGTAACTTCACCACTGTCCGCTGGTAAATCTCCAACTATTATTTTTAATAGGGTAGATTTTCCTGTTCCGTTGTTACCAACGATAGCTACTTTAGAACCCTCATCTACTGTAAAAGTGGCATCTTTTATAATGCCATCTTCACCAAATGATTTAAAAATATGCGAAACATTAAGTAACATAGTTTTTCCTTAAAAAATGCGCCTGACTAATGTCAGGCGCCAAATAAAATCTAATTTTACTGAACATCCTTAATAGAGAAGCTGATGCGTCCCATCTTGTCCTTGCCAAGGCATACAACCTTAACAGTATCACCAAGAGTAAGAACATCTTCTACTCTGTCAATTCTTTCCTTAGCAATCTTAGAAATGTGAACCATTCCTTCCTTGCCTGGAGCGAACTCGATAAATGCACCGAATTCTTTGATGCTTACAACCTTACCTGTAAGGATCTGACCCTGTTCGAAATCAGTTGTAATGATTTCGATCATTCTCTTAGCCTCATCCATCTTTGCAGCATCTGTACCACAGATTGAAACGTTTCCGTCATCTGTAATATCAATCTTAACATCACATCTAGCAATGATTTCGTTGATTGTCTTTCCACGCTGTCCTACAACATCACCAATCTTCTCTGGATCAATTGAAAGCTGGATAATCTTTGGAGCATACTCGCCAACTTCCTTACGTGGCTCAGCGATTGCCTTGCTCATGCAGTTGTCCATGATGAAGAATCTAGCCTCACGGCAACGAGCGATAGCACCCTCAACGATTGGACGTGTAAGACCGTGAATCTTGATATCCATCTGGATAGCTGTGATACCTTCTTTTGTACCTGTAACCTTGAAGTCCATATCGCCGAAGAAATCTTCAAGACCCTGGATATCTGTAAGAAGAACGAAATCGTCATCTGTATCGCCTGTAACAAGACCACAAGAAATACCAGCAACCATAGCCTTGATAGGTACACCAGCTGCCATAAGTGACATACATGAAGCACATGTTGAAGCCATTGATGTAGAACCGTTTGACTCGAATGTCTCAGATACAGCACGGATTGCATATGGGAATTCTTCTGGTGTAGGAAGTACTGGAAGAAGTGCTCTCTCTGCAAGTGCACCGTGTCCAATTTCTCTACGTCCTGGTCCTCTAGAAGGCTTTGTCTCACCTACTGAGTATGCAGGGAAGTTATAGTGATGCATGTATCTCTTCTCAGTAACGAAAGCATCAAGACCGTCAATCTTCTGAGCCTCTGAAAGAGGAGCAAGAGTTACAACGTCGCAAATCTGTGTTTGTCCACGAGTGAACATAGATGAACCGTGAACACGTGGAATAATATCTACTTCTGCAGCAAGTGGACGAATCTGTGTGATCTCACGACCATCTGGACGCTTGTGATCCTTAAGAATCATCTTACGTACTGTCTTTTTCTCGTACTGGTAAATTGCCTCACCAAGAACAGCAAGCCATTCTTCGTTATCAGCAAATGCTTCTTCAAGACGCTCAGTGATCTGACGGATATTCTCCTCACGAACCTGCTTCTCGTCTGTGAATACAGCACCTTCCATCTCCTCAGGAGTAACGATTTCCTTCATCTTTGCGAAGAGCTCCTCAGGAATTGCGCATGATGTGTACTCATGCTTTGGCTTACCGCATTCCTTAACCATCTCATCGATGAATGCGATAACTGTCTGGTTAACATCATGACACTTGTAGATAGCTTCAATCATCTTGTCCTCTGGGATGATGTTTGCGCCAGCTTCAATCATGATAACCTTTTCTCTTGTAGAAGCAACTGTAAGCTTAAGGTCACCCTTATCCCACTGCTCCTGTGAAGGGTTTACGATAAACTCTCCATCGATCATACCCATCTGTGTCATAGCGCAAGGGCCATCAAATGGGATATCTGAAATACATGTAGCAATAGCTGCACCGAGCATAGCAACAAGCTCAGGACGGCACTGTGGATCTACTGCCATAACCATGTTGTTAAGTGTTACGTCATTACGATAGTCCTTTGGGAAAAGTGGACGCATAGGTCTATCGATAACACGAGATGTAAGAACTGAGTTCTCAGATGCCTTACCCTCTCTCTTATTGAAACCACCAGGGATTTTACCAACAGCGTATGTCTTTTCTTCAAACTCAACAGAGAGTGGGAAGAAATCGATACCATCCCTAGGCTTGTCTGATGCAGTTGCAGTTGAAAGAACTGTAGTCTCACCATACTGAATAAATGCTGCTCCATTAGCCTGTGCAGCAACTCTGCCGATATCAACACGAAGTGTTCTACCAGCCAAATCCATTGTAAATGTCTTCATGGTTTTCTCCTTCAAATATTTTATTATTTAAGCATCAACCCGAAACTACTGAAAACGAAGAGTTATACTCTCCTAATTCAGTGGCTTCGGATCTTGCTTGAAATCGAAAAACAAATAAGAAAATGAGCGGAGTAAGCAATACTCCGCTCTTATAGATTACTTTCTTAAGCCAAGACGCTCAATGATTGAACGATATCTCTCAATGTCAGTATTCTTAAGGTATGCAAGAAGGTTTCTTCTCTTACCAACCATCTTCATCATACCACGACGTGAATGATGGTCACCTGGGTTAGCCTTAAGGTGCTCTGTGAGCTCAGAAATACGAGCTGTAAGAACAGCAATCTGAACCTCTGGAGAACCTGTGTCACCAGCTGTTCTAGCATACTCATTGATAATTGCCTGCTTCTTCTCTTTTGTAATCATTTTAACTACCTCCTAAAAACTTTTAATATGCCGTAACTAAGGAAAAGGTCGGAGTGTCCAAAACCTGAGTTACAGTAAATTTCGTACCGATATATAATAACACAGCTATAAAAATATGTAAACTATGTATAAATAGGCTTTTTTAAACTGTTACTGTATTAAATCTTCGATTGCATATTTATTAACACCTGCTAATTTTCCACTATTTACATAAACAGTAGAAAAATCATAATTCAATGCAAAATAAATCTGTCCTGTTTCTTCATCAGTTTTACCTAACGAAATAAATGTTGAATAGCCGTTTGCATCCTTAATAATGTACACAGGTGAATCCTGATTTAGGCCGTATTCATCGCCATTTCCATCTTCATCCTCATTGGCAATGATGTCTACAAATCTAACATCTGTAATATAATTCAACAGCTTTTCTATTCTATCTTCGTTTATATCGATGCTAGGGTCATCTGTGTAAACCCAATCCTCTCCATCTCTTTCAAAGGTTAATAGAATGTTATTGCTATCAGTCATCTGGAAGCTATAAACTTCTTCATTATCAAGCAATATAACATTATCGCCTTCATCTTCTATTTCGCTGGCTTCATCCAATACTTCTGCCTGTTCATCAGAGCCATCAAGGTTTTGTATCATTTTTGCTGGGTTTTTAGAATTAAAAGTAATAATCAAAACCACAATAAGCAAAACAATGGCCAGTACAAGAAATATGCCTTTATAATTCTTTGAAATAAACTTCTTCATCATTTCCTCCAAGAAAATATTCTTTACTTAGTATAACAAAAAAGTATTAACAAACAAAGAAGCCGGAGCCATAAGCTCCAGCTTCTAAATAATTATCTGTAGATGATATCGTCTCTTCCAGGACCATTTGAAACCATTGTGATTGGAAAGCCAATTTCCTTCTCAATGAACTCAATGTAGTTTCTGCAGTTCTCTGGGAGATCTTCGTATTTCTTAATTCCACGAATATCTGTCTTCCATCCTGGAAGCGTCTTAAGTACTGGCTTAGCCTTTTCAAGCTTGCTAGTAACTGGGAAGTCTGTAGTAACCTCACCATCGATTTCATAGCCAACACATACAGGAATCTCATCAAGATATCCAAGTACATCAACAACTGTAAATGCTACATCTGTTGTTCCCTGCATTCTACATCCGTACTTTGAAGCAACACAGTCGAACCATCCCATACGACGTGGACGACCTGTAGTAGCACCGAACTCACCGCCATCGCCACCGCGACGTCTAAGCTCATCAGCTTCATCACCGAAGATTTCAGAAACAAATGCACCTGCACCAACAGCTGATGAATAAGCCTTACATACTGTAACAACCTGCTTTAACTCCTGAGCTGGGATACCAGCACCGATGCAACCGTATGGAGCAAGTGTTGATGAAGATGTAACCATTGGGTAAATACCATGGTCTGGATCCTTCAAAGTACCAAGCTGGCCTTCAAGAAGGATAGTTTTATTTTCTTTAAGTGCGTTCCAAAGGAATGCTGATGTATCGCAAACATAAGGAGCAATCATATCGCGGTATTCATGTAATGTCTCAAGGAGCTCCTCTGGATTAAGGAGTGGCTTGTGATATAAATGCTCAAGAAGAACATTCTTCTGATCACATGTACGAACAACCTTTTCCTTCAAAAGCTCATCATCAAAAAGCTCCTGAACCTGATAACCGATTTTTGCGTATTTATCTGAGTAGAAAGGAGCTATACCGCTCTTTGTTGAACCGAAAGAAGCCTTTCCAAGACGTTCTTCCTCGTATTGATCAAAAAGGATGTGATATGGCATAACAATCTGTGCTCTATCAGATACAAGAATGCGAGGTGCTGGTACTCCTTTCTCTACAATAGAGTTAATCTCTTTGATAAGGATAGGAATATTCAATGCGACGCCATTTCCAATGATGCTAGTGGTGTGATTATAGAATACACCTGAAGGTAATGTGTGAAGCGCGAACTTACCATAGTTGTTTACGATAGTGTGTCCTGCATTTGCACCACCCTGAAAACGAACAATGATATCAGCATTCGCTGCCATCATGTCTGTAATCTTTCCTTTGCCTTCATCGCCCCAATTGGCACCTACAACTGCTTTAACCATAACAATCCTCCTAAATTACAATTAAATTAATTTATATCAATCAATTTCTTAGTCACTGTACAAGCAAGTGCGCCTGGTCCAATGTGACATGAAACTGAAAGTGATAACGGATCTATCCAGATATCTTTGCCTGGGAATTCAGCTTCTAATTCTTCTTTAAATTTTTCTGCGGCTTCCTGATTCTGTGTGTGAGCTATAGAAATCACAACATCATCAAGATTGTCTGTATGAAGGACATTTTGCATATCCTTTTTTAATGCTTCAATCATAGTCTGCTTTGCAGCCTTAACTGTACGAGCCATTGAATACTTATCAAGCTTCTCTCCGTAGATTGAAAGTACAGGCTTAATCTTTAACAGTGAACCGATTGCAGCAACTGCTGGAGTAAGTCTTCCGCCCTTTTTAAGGTATTCTAGTGTATCTACAGTGATGTAGATAGTAGATAAAGACTTGATTTCCATAAGAGCATCACAGATTTCCTGTGCACTCTTTCCTAAATCGGCAAGCTTTTTAGCCTCCAGTGCTGAAAGCTTCTGTGTAACTGAGATACGCTGATTATCTACAACTACAACCTTGCCATCGTAATCATCTGCCAGCATTTTAGCTGTAGCGCAAGATGAAGATAAACCGCTAGACATAGGAATATAAACTATTTCATCATACTCTTTAAGAAGCTTATCCCATGTATCCATAAGATTTCCTGTGATAGGCATTGAAGTAGTAATCTCGCCGCCCTGTGTAAGCTTCTCATAGAACTGTTCCTGAGTTAAATCGATATCCTCGTAATATAACTCACCATCAATATAAAAAGGCATAGGTATAACAAAAACTCCATAGTCCTTGGCCTGTGCCTGTGTAATGCCACTATTGCTATCTGTAAGAATTGCAACTTTGCTCATAAATCACCTCAAAAAATACTCTGTGTTAAACAAAACACCGCTGATTATTCTAACATAATCAGCGGTGAAAAGAAACAACTAAAGCATAATTTTAGTACATGCCACCCATTCCACCTGCGGCAGCAGCGGCAGCTGCAGCATCAGCAGTAGGATCTTTAATATCTGCAACAACAGACTCTGTTGTAAGAAGTGTTGCAGCAACAGAAGCAGCGTTTAAGAGAGCTGTTCTTGTAACCTTAACAGGATCAAGGATACCAGCCTTAACCATGTTTACATACTCTTCGTTGTAAGCATCGAAACCAATACCAACTTCTGACTCGCGTACCTTGTTGATAATAACAGATCCCTCAAGACCTGCATTTGCAGCGATGTAGAATAATGGAGCTTCAAGAGCCTTAACGATAACGTTTGCACCTGTCTTCTCATCACCAGAAAGTGTATCAGCAAGAGCTGCAACTTCCTTCTGAACGTGGATGTAAGCAGATCCACCACCCTGGATGATACCTTCCTCTACAGCAGCACGTGTTGCGTTAAGAGCATCTTCCATACGAAGCTTAGCTTCCTTCATTTCTGTTTCTGTAGCAGCACCTACACGGATAACTGCAACACCACCTGCAAGCTTAGCAAGTCTTTCCTGAAGCTTTTCTTTATCAAACTCTGATGTTGTCTCATCAATCTGTCCACGAATCTGAGATACACGAGCCTCGATTGCAGCCTTATCACCAAGACCATCAACGATAACTGTGTTCTCCTTGTTAACCTTTACAGACTTAGCACGACCAAGCTGCTCAAGAGTTGCATCCTTAAGCTCAAGGCCAACTTCCTCAGAAATTACCTGGCCACCTGTAAGGATTGCGATATCCTGAAGCATTTCCTTACGTCTGTCACCATATCCTGGAGCCTTAACTGCAACAACGTTGAATGTTCCACGAAGCTTGTTAAGGATAAGAGTTGTAAGAGCCTCGCCCTCGATATCCTCAGCAATGATAAGGAGTCTAGCACCTGACTGAACAACCTGCTCAAGAAGTGGAAGGAGTTCCTGAATGTTAGAAATCTTCTTGTCTGTAATAAGAATATATGGATCATCAAGGTTTGCTTCCATCTTGTCCATGTCTGTGCACATGTAAGCTGAAATGTAACCTCTGTCAAACTGCATACCTTCTACAAGGTCAAGCTCTGTCTGCATTGTCTTTGATTCCTCGATTGTAATAACACCATCGTTAGAAACCTTTTCCATAGCATCAGCTACCATCTGACCTACTTCATCATCACCAGCAGAAATTGCTGCAACACGAGCGATCTGCTCCTTGCCATCTACAGCCTTAGACATTTCAAGAATAGCCTTAACAGCACAATCTGTAGCCTTCTTCATACCCTTTCTAAGAACGATTGGGTTTGCACCAGCAGCAAGGTTCTTCATACCTTCCTTTACCATAGCCTGTGCTAAAACTGTAGCTGTTGTAGTACCATCACCTGCTACATCGTTTGTCTTTGTAGCAACTTCCTTTACGAGCTGAGCACCCATGTTTTCGAATGCATCCTCAAGCTCAACATCCTTAGCGATAGTAACACCATCGTTAGTGATAAGTGGAGCACCGTAAGACTTTGAAAGAACAACATTACGTCCCTTTGGTCCAATAGTAACTCTAACTGTATTTGCTAATTTATCTACGCCTGCCTCAAGAGCCTGTCTTGCTTCAGCGCCATACTTAATTTCTTTTGCCATAATAATCTACCTCTTTTCCTAAATATTATTCTACAACTGCGAGAATATCATTCTGACGAACGATAATGTACTCCTCGCCTTCAAGCTTAACTTCTGTACCAGCGTACTTTGAATATATAACCTTCTGGCCTTCTTTAACCTGCATTGTGATTTCCTTACCGTCGACAATTCCGCCAGGGCCAACAGCTATAACCATAGCTTCCTGTGGCTTCTCCTGTGCTGCAGATGCAAGAATAATACCAGACTTTGTAGTCTCTTCTGCTTCGCACTGCTTTAATACAACGCGATCTGTTAATGGAACTAATTTCATTTTATATTACCTCCTAATTTAAGTATCAAAATCATTTATTAGCACTCCATTCAGTCGAGTGCTAACCACAAAGAGTATAATAGGATTCTCTCGAATCAGTTGCAAGCAATTAAGGTTAGTAGTTTTCGAAAGAATCCTATGAAAAGCTCTTATTTTCTCTTTATTTCTCATTTTTTCTCATTATTAAACTTTTAGGTAGCTTAGAAAGCAGAGAATGCTTAAGACTATCGCCACCTGCAGCCGCAAGTTTGCCAAATACATCCAAAATCAAAGCCTGATTCTTCGGATCAAGAGTTTGTATCTCTTTTGTTAGCGACGCAATAGACCTGACTTTACTAGATGTAATCTGCGAAAGCCTTGTAGCCCCTGATGAGCTAATAAGCGATGAAAAGAAAACATCACCAAATGCAGCCCTGGTCTCATAATCAAACTGAACAGCCCATTTCTTGATGACTTCATCAATTAAAACTGAAGACGAGGCAACTGCATCTACCTGTTCAAATTTATTGCGTTTTATCTGCCAGCTCAATGGGTCATGTTGGTTAATCCCCTTCGCATCGCTGACAATAACCTGCATCTTTGCCTCTGTATACATAAGCATTCCAATAATAGATTCTTCCGGAATAAACTTATGAACTCTATTAATCATAGCTTTATAAGCAGGCTTTTTGAGGACTTCCGGAATAAATCCAGGTCCATCAAAATTGTATACTTCTAAGATACTATCCTGTATATGGCCCCTGCAGAATGTGCTTCCATAAACAGCAAAATTACCACCCTTTGAGTGGCCACCAATTCGAAGCTTTTTCATTGTCCTAGCAAAATTGGTATTGAGATAATCTGCCGCCTGAAGCTGACCGCCAGTGCCTTCGGAAAAGCACATATTAAAATCTTCTTTCCACCCAACAAGTGTATCGTCAGTTCCTCTGAAAGCAACAAAAATAGTGCCATCAGGCAAATAAAAACTGCAAACAGCAAACTGAGTCTGTTTCCTAGCGTCAACATCATTAACAAAACCTGCAAGCTTCATTCCACCAAATCTTTTAGAATTAGCCATTTTAGGCATAATAAAGGGAGCAAGCTTAGTCATAGCTGTTCTTGCCATCAAACCTTCTTCTGTGAATTTTTCAAAAAATTTTTTGTTGAGATCTTCTATCGAGATTTTTTCTTTAATGCCAGGACCAGGCACTAAACCATCAAAAGGTGCATACACCAGCTCACAAAGAGCCAGTGCATCCACCTCATTAAACGGATCTATATTGAAAGGGACATCCCCTCTCCAGTCAAGATAATCAAAGATGTTAGCCATACAACATACTATTCCTCAAATAAAGCATCTGAGCCAGCCTCAGGCTGTGACTTTTTTTCTTCTGCAAACTCAACTACAGGCTCTTCCTCAAAAATAGATTCATCTACTTTGTTTTTGCCTGAAATTGGAGAATCCTCCATGTTGCGATTAAAGTTTCTATTAGAATCCTTTTTATGATCCCTAAGGCCAATCGCCATAAGTAACAATGAAAATAGAGAAAATGCTCCTACCACTACTAAGTAAGTGCATGCATAAACATTTCCATCAAAAATCTTGATAGGTGTTAAGAGCAGGTAAATGCTTGCGGCAATTGTAGCTGCTCCAAGAATCAAACTTAAGAACCAAGAGCCTCTTTGAATGTGGAACAATGCAAATGACTGCTGAAGCATGATTGCACCAAAAACCACGCCAATGAGACAAACAAGGGCATCAATAAATGCTGATACAATATCCGCATTTACGATAAAAACTGCACCTATTACAACAAGGATGACACCCATTGTAAAACCATAGCTAGTGATTCTAGTAAATTCATGATTAAAGAAATATTTAATCATGTAGTACATTCCAAAACAAATAAATAAAATACCAAAACCTAAAATAGAGAATGAATATACCACTTTTGAAATAAACTCTACATTAAGTGTGAGCAAACAAATACCAACAGCCAGGTAAGCAATCGCTCCGATAATATTGGCAATCAAGCCTGCCTTTGAGTCCTTAATTTCTTCTTGTGTGTGAGCCATAGTCTCCTCCTTAGTATTGATTAAGTGATAATAATCAGTATTTAACCAAATAATATAGCAGTAAGATTTATTAAACAGTGAGCAATAATGCACATAGATAAACGTTTATTTTTAATATACATAAATCCAAGGGCTGCTCCCATCAATACTGCATATATGAATTGTACTATATTATTGTGTAGAATTCCAAAACAAATTGAGGAAATCACTACCGCTGGAACCGGGCCATACCATAAGCATAGCTGGCCTGTTAGAATCCCTCGCATTAATAATTCCTCCAATATAGGAATTACTAAACAATTGCATAACACCTTCATTACTAAATCGCCATCAGTAAGTATGCTGTTGGCTCTGGCAAAGCCTGCCGACGATTCAACCAACCCACTATGTGTCAGAGCTACGTTAAGTAAAACTGCCACAGCTACTGTTGCCACAACCCATATCGCATATACGAAGACTTGCTTTTTGTTTTTAACAGGCTCCGGAATAAGCTTTGGAACATTTGAATAAATAATATACATTGGCACAATGCAAACAATGCCTGCTATAAGCAGACATGTAAGCTTGCCGTATTTATCTCCTATGATATCAAGAAGCAACGAAACTCCCAGCTGATATACAAAGAAATAAACAAGCAATGGATATATAATTTGAATGATTCTATTCTGTCTAATTTGCTTCAATGTATTCAAGCACCTCATTTGGATAGTCTAAAATAGTGACAGCTCCAGCATCTTCCAAATCCCACTTTGAACCAAAGCCCCAGGAAACACCAATGCAATCGATACCTCTTTGTGCAGCACCTTCTGCATCGAACTTAGTATCACCAACAAGAACAGTTTCTTCCTTTTTGTGCCATGGTGCACGCGAGAAGCATAAATCAATAACCTCTGCTTTTGTATCTATTGATGCATCCAATGTAGCTCCACAAATATCAGTGAAATAATGGTCTATACCAAGCTTTGCCAAAAGCTTTCTAGCTGTAGGTTCAGGCTTTGATGTACAAACAAACAAGCAATAGCCTCTTTTGTTTAATGCAGCAAGAAGCTCTTCTATACCAGCGTAAACCTTGGCATTGAACATACCATTTTCCTTGTCATAGTACTGTCTGTAAGCGGCAACAGCACCATCAAAATCCTCATCCTTAATATGTAAAAGCTTTGGAAAAGAATATGTAAATGGTGGCCCTACGCATTTACGAAGTGTAACAAAATCCGGAATGTCATATCCGTATTTTGTAAGGGCAACCTTCAGCCCCTCAATAATACCAGGAGCTGAATCAACAAGTGTGCCATCTAAATCAAAATAAACATTTTTTATCATTTCTTAACGCCCTTTGTGTCTCTGCTTGCGATGTGAAGTCGTCCGATTGAAACAGTTTTGTCTTTAACCTTAACATCTACATTTTCGCCTTCGCCAAGAATGTAAATATTAATAAGCTCGTCACCCTTGCCAAGTTTCATTCCACGGACACCAACTGCTGTCTTTTTCTTTTCAGGAATTGTGTCCCCTTCAATTCGAAGGAACATATCCTTTGCAGACTGCATTACAACAGAGCTACCAGGATTAAGCTTGCCAACACAAATAACCTTATCGTCATCAGCAAGTTTAGTTGCAGCAATTTGCTTTCTAGTAACGTCAAATTCTGCACCCTCAACAACCTTAATCATAGATTGCTTAGTACCGAATAAAAGTCTTGATTGGATAATGTTAGCCATTGAATCTGCAAAGATAAGATTCTGCTTTGTAAGGTCAATCTTTGAGCCCTTTTCTGCAGTGTCGATTGGCTGTCCCTTGTCGCGGAACTTACCAAATGGCAAGCTGAGAACCTTAATCGCATGCATATCTCCGTCGTCTGTAAAGAGACAAATCTTGTCTATATTTTTACAGAAGATAATCTTTTTAGATTCTGTCTCTGCTGCTTCTTTATTACGCTCGAATGTAGGCATATCTACTACACGAGCATATGCAAATCTGTCGATAAGAACTGCCACATCGATTTCCTCGATTGGCTTTTCTTCTACAACAGCCTCTTCTACATTATCAATGACTGTACGACGCTCTCTAGCGTACTCTTTCTTGATAGCCTGTAAATCCTTGATGATAACCTTTGCCATCTCTGCACGGCTTTCAAGAATCTTTGTATAATCAGCAATCTTCTGCATTGTCTCAGCATAATCACCACGCAATGCTTCGATTTCCAAACCGATTAATCTGTGGAGACGCATATCAAGGATAGCCTGAGCCTGACGCTCAGTAAACTTGAGTAAAGCTGCATCCTTTTTCGACTGCTCTGACTTAAACTTGATACCTTCTGTGATACCTTCAACAAGACATGCCTTAGCCTGCTTTACATCCTTTGAACCACGAAGAATTTCGATGATAAGGTCGATAACATCGCAAGCCTTAATCAGACCTTCCTGGATTTCCTTTTTCTCACGCTCTTTTCCAAGCAAATGAGTGTACTTTCTAGTGCAAAGCTCATACTGGAAGTTAACATGATGTCTGATGATTGGAACGATGCCGAGAGTCTCTGGCTTTCCATCAGCAACAGCAAGCATGTTTACACCAAATGTATCCTCAAGACGAGTCTTCTTGTAGAGGAGGTTAAGGACATTCTGAGCATCCGCACCCTTGCGAAGCTCAACAATAATTCGCATACCATCCTTTGAAGATTGGTTTGAAATATCTGTAATATCGTTGGTCTTTTTAGACTCAACAAGTGAATATATATCATTAAGGAACTTTCCGATATTGGCACCAATCATAGGATAAGGAATCTCCGTAATTACGATTTGTTCCTTACCACCTTTAATCTTTTCGATTTCTGCCTTACCACGGATTTTGATTTTACCAACACCTGTAGAATAAATCTCAAGCAAATCATCCTTGTTAGTGATGATGCCACCAGTTGGAAAATCTGGACCAGGAATTATTTTAAGCATCTGAGCTGTGTTAATATCTGGATCCTTCATATATGCAATAACGCCATCAATAACCTCACCTAGGTTGTGCTGAGGGATTGATGTAACCATACCAACGGCAATACCGTCGGAACCATTGATAAGAATATTAGGAACACGAACAGGAAGAACCTCTGGCTCCTTTTCTGTCTCATCATAGTTTGGTACGAAATCTACAACATTTTTATCAAGGTCCCCAAGATAAACCTCCTGGGCAACCTTAGCAAGACGAGCCTCAGTGTAACGCATAGCAGCGGCACCATCACCTTCGATGGAACCAAAGTTACCATGGCCATCAACAAGTGGAAGGCTCTTCTTGAAATCCTGTGTCATAACAACAAGTGCTTCGTAGATTGAGCTGTCACCATGTGGGTGATATTTACCCATGGTATCACCTACGATACGGGCACTCTTTTTATATGGTTTATTATAATCAACCTTTAACTCGTACATATCGTACAGGGTACGACGCTGTACAGGCTTAAGACCATCTCTAACATCTGGAACTGCACGTGCAAGGATAACCGACATAGAATAGTCTATAAAGGATTTCTGCATAATCTCAGAATATTCGGTTCTTATAATCTCACTAGGCATCTATCTCTGCCTCCTTTGCATGTTTGTAAATAAAGTCTTTTCTAGGAGCAACGTCGCTGCCCATAAGAAGCTCTGTTACCTCGGAAGCCATAAGAGCATCCTCAATTTCAACAAGCTTAAGCTTACGACGCTCAGGATCAAGTGTAGTTTCCCAAAGCTGATCCTTATCCATCTCACCAAGACCTTTGTATCGCTGAAGAGTGAATGTCTTTCCATTCATCTTTTTACGATATTTATCTAGTGCAACATCATCGTAAAGGTATTCTTCCTCGCCCTTTGTAGGAATAGCCTTGTAAAGAGGAGGCATAGCGATGTATACGTGACCTTCCTTGATAAGCTCTGGCATAAATCTATAGAAGAATGTCAGAAGCAATGTACAAATGTGGGCACCATCTACGTCGGCATCGGCCATGATTACGATTTTGTCATAGCGAAGCTTTGAAATATCGAAGTCGTTACCATATCCCTCAGAGAAACCACATCCGAAAGCATTGATAAGTGTCTTGATTTCAGCATTTGCAAGAACCTTATCCATTGATGCCTTTTCAACATTAAGAATCTTTCCTCGGATAGGCATGATAGCCTGGTACATACGATTTCGAGCCATCTTTGCAGAACCGCCAGCGGAATCTCCCTCTACGATAAAGATTTCACACTTGCTTGCATCTCTTGATTCGCAGTTTGCAAGCTTACCATTCTGGTCGAAAGAAAACTTCTGCTTTGTAAGAAGGTTTGTCTTTGCCTTTTCTTCGGATTTACGAATCTTTGCAGATTTCTCTGCACAAGAAATAATTGCCTTTAATGTATCTAAGTTTCTATCGAAATAGAGAACAAACTCATCCTGACAAATCTTCTGAGTAGCCTTTGAAGCATCTGGATTATCAAGCTTTGTCTTTGTCTGTCCTTCGAAGCGAGGATCTGGATGCTTGATAGAAACAATAGCTGTAATTCCGTTACGAACATCGGCGCCAGTGAAATTAGCATCCTTATCCTTTAAGATACCAAGCTCACGGGCATAGTTATTGATAACAGTTGTAAGAACTGTCTTGAAACCTGTGATATGTGTACCACCCTCAGAGTTGTAGATATTGTTACAGAAACCAAGGATATTCTCCTTGAATTCGTTACAATACTGGAATGCAACCTCAAGCTCGATTCCATCAGCGCTACCGCTGAAATAGATAACATCATGAAGAGCTTCTGCAGTTTTATTAATCTCCTTTACAAAGCCCTTGATTCCCTCTGGCTCATGGAAAGTGAGATACTCTGGCTCCTCACCACGTAAATCTGCATAATTGATTGTAAGACCTGGATTAAGATATGCAGTCTCGTGAAGACGTGACTTAATATCTTCCTCCTTGAAATAAGTCTTTTCGAAGATTTCTGGATCAGGAAGGAAGTTGATTTTTGTACCGTGCTTTGTTGTCTTGGCAATCTTTGGAAGAAGTCCATCAACAAGCTTTTCTGTAGGTACGCCTCTTTCGTATCTATCGTGGTGAACGTAACCCTCACGGGAAATATCTACAGTCATGTATGTACTAAGAGCATTTACAACTGAAGAACCTACACCGTGAAGACCGCCGGATGTTTTATAGACACTGTCATCAAACTTACCACCTGCGTGAAGTGTAGAGAAAACAAGACGTGCAGCAGGCACACCCTTTGCATGCATTCCAACTGGAATACCACGACCGTTATCCTCTACTGTACAGCTGCCGTCCTTTTCAAGAGTAACATGGATAGTGTCGCACTCACCGGCCAAATGCTCATCTACCGAATTGTCCACTATCTCATATATAAGATGGTTCAAGCCCTTTCGTGATGTTGAACCAATATACATGCCGGGTCTTTTTCTAACAGCCTCAAGACCTTCTAAAACAGATATACTGCTGGCATCATAAGTAACTTTGTTTGCCATAAAATCATACTCTCTTTCGATATAATTTATAAAAACGCTGAAAGGCGTCTGGTACAAAACCAGGCGCCAACGTAATAAATACTAATGTTTTCCAGTGGAACCAAATCCGCCTTCTCCTCTAGCGGTATCAGATAAATTTGAAACCTCATTAAAGTCAACAGATAAAAATGGTACAACCACCAGCTGAGCAATCTTTTCAGCTGGTGTAATAACTCTAGCCTGCTCTCCATCGTTGTGAAGGGCAACCTTTATTTCTCCCCTGTAATCAGAATCTACCACGCCAACACAGTTTGCTGGTCGAAGACCTTCCTTTGCAGATAATCCGGAACGAGCAAAAATGCCTCCGAAATACCCTTCAGGAATCTCCATCGCAAGACCTGTTCCAATCATCTTGGTCTCGTGAGGCGCAATAGTAACATCCTCTGCAACATCAGCAAATAAATCATAACCAGCTGCTGATACTGAGCCACGCTCAGGAAGCTTTGCAGAATCAGTCATACGCAAAATATTAATATTCATTTTTATTCTCCATTTATTAATCTACATGCAAAACGATTTGTCCAAGCTTTCTAGTCTGTGGAACATCAATAACACGCTGATTGATACTTCCCCTCCATTTTGCCTGCAAATCTATCTTATCAATTTCAAATTCTCCGTCAACCAGAACATCCAAATATTCCATAATTTCCAGAGATTTAATTTCTTCATAAGTGAAGCCCGTGTAAAGCCAGACGGTCTTCCCGGGAAATCTCTCCCTAATCTCCCGGGCAAGGGCCGTCACTTCCTGACGATTGCCAGGATAAAGTGGATCTCCGCCACTAAATGTTATGCCTGATATATAGTCGCGAGATAAGACCTCGTATAATTCATCCTTTGCAGCCTGATCAAATTTAAGTCCTCCATCAGGATCCCAAGTAACCGGGTTCTGACACTCCTTACAATGATGATCACAGCCAGCTACCCAAAGTACAGTGCGAAGGCCGTCACCATTGAGCATGTCATCCTTTGTAATGTTATGGTAATTCATATTCTTCAAGTCCTCTACATTGATTTACGATCGGCAATCTCTGCCATCTTTGCCTCATTCAAACGTGTATCTCCCTTTACACGTGAATATGACAAGTATCCATTCATACGGTCGATTTTTGTAAGATTCTTGCTGCCGCAAACTGGGCAAACATCCATCTCTAATTCTTCGTGACCACAATCATCACAGTATGAAAGGGAAAGGTTAACTCCTTCGTAGAAGCCCTTTGCCATAGCGCGACGAACAAGTGTCTTTACAGCGTCGCGGTTGTAATTGATTGGGTAACGAACGTACTGAATCTTTCCACCGTTTGAAAGCTCCCAGAATCTGCCTTCCAAATCCTGCTTTTCAATTGGTGTAATGTCTTCTGTAACATGACAGTGGAATGAGTTTGAAACGTACTCTCTGTCAGATACATTCTCAATGATTCCATATTTGTTTCTAAACTGCTTTACCTGAAGTCCGCAGAGGTTCTCAGCTGGTGTGCCGTAGATAGCATAAAGATTGCCATCCTCCTCCTTGAACTGATTTACTTTTTCATTGATATGCTTAAGAACCTCGATAGCGAACTCTCCGTCTTCTACAAGAGATTTGCCATTGTAAAGCTCCTGAAGCTCATTAAATGCGGTAATACCGAATGAAGCAGTTGCAGCCTTAAGAAGTGGCTTAATTTTATCGTGGAAACCAAGGTGTCCACCGTAGAAGCCGCCCTCGCAATAAGCAAGTGGATTTGTGCTAGCGCGCATTTCTCCAAGATATGCATATGTACGAATGTGAAGCTTTCTAATCATTTCAAGATAGTAATCAAGCACTTCGTAGAAATCCTTTGATTCCTGACGTGACTTAGCAAGAATCATAGGAAGGTGAAGTGATACTGCACCAATATTGAAACGACCAATAAATACTGGCTCATCATTTTCATCTGCAGGCTTCATGCCGCCCCTTTCATACCAAGGTGAAAGGAATGCACGGCATCCCATAGGTGAAATTACCTTGCCATATTTCTTGTACATGCTGGCAATGTAGCCCTCACCCGTAAGAGAAAGCCAATCTGGATACATTGTCTTACGTGAACAATCGATACCTGCTTCAAAAACATCCTCAAGCTCCTTACCAGGGCCGTGAAGATTTTCATCATAAAGGAATACAATCTTAGGGAAAAGAACTGGCTTTTTGAAGCCTGGCTTTCCCTGGCCGATTGAACGAACCTTTAAGCATGCCTTTGATGCCATCTTTGCAAATACTGATGTACCAAGACCAATTGTAACAGTGATAAATGGATAGTCACCACGGCTGGAAGCAACTGTGTTGAACTTGTACTCCCATCCCTGGAAGCCCTGTTCCATTTCTCTTTGTACTTCTGCCATTGATACTTCGTGAGCCTTTTCCTCACCAATACCAAGAGCGATGTATTTTTCCATGTATTTATCGAATGATTTCTGAGCATATTTCTCAAGAATCTGATCAGCCTGAGGAATAGTGAAACCACCGTACTGCTGGCTTGCAGCAGAAAGAACGATGTCACCGATTACATCAAATGCTACATCCAAACTCTTAGGCTCGTTGTAGAAAATGTTACCCATTTCAAAGCCGCCCTCAAGAACTGACTTTACATCGAAAAGACAACAGTTCATTGTGTCTCTTCTGGCGTTCATATCGTGGATGTAGATATAGCCATCACGAATAGCCTGAACTTCCTCAGTAGTAAGGAAAAATTTCTTGTAAAGCTCCCTATTAAGCTCATTGAAAATTAAAGAACGTTTTGTGGATACAAGCGCAGAATCAGTATTTGAATTTTCCTTGTCACCAATGTACATGATGTTTTGAGACTTCTTATAAACATCATCCAACATCTGGACAAAATCCTGCTTGTAATTGCGGTAATCGCGGTAAGATTTTGCAACCATAGGGTTAACACGTTCCAAAGCACCCTCAACAATGTTATGCATTTGCGCAATTTCAATTTTCTCAAGGCCAAGTTCCTCCACTCTTTCTTCAACGAATTGACAGATAAACTTTTCCTGCTCAGGAGTAAATTTTACAAGTACGCGTGTAGCAGATTTTCCAACAGCTTCTACAACTTTTTGCACATCAAATGGTTCAAGTGAGCCATCCTTTTTAACTACATATCTTTTCATGTTCCGCCTCCGGGTTTTATATAAGAATGAATCGTATTGTATATAATATTCAGTCAATATCTAGTTGATTTAAAACAAAAACTACTAGATATTGTGTTGATAGAATTATACTACCACCACATTATCTAGTAGTCAATAGACTTCTGTACCACAAAATAAAGTTTCACAATTTAGTCATAATAACACCCTACATCTTTATGATTTAAATCACCATAGGTGGCATAAGTAAGACATTTCAATCCACCCTTACAGAATGAACAATAGTCACAATCCATACATTCATCAGGAGTAGTGTCGTCTCTAAGCTCCTGTAGCACCCTAGAATTATGATATAAATCCAACATGTTATCCTCTAGCAGATTCCCAACCACTATCGGCATACGTCTACAAGGAACTAAATCGCCATTTTCCATGACAGTCAGCAAGGTATCTCCTGCTGTGCAGGAATAAGGCAGATTATTAGTCTTTAAAAATTGCAGAGCACGATATAGCGCCACTTCTGTTTTACACCCCTGTCTTCTTAGTGCAAAGCTCGCCCTTGTGATCATATCAAGGTACTCTTTCGTTTGCTCTTTATTCATGCAAAGGTTAACCTCTGGAGAATTCAATGGAATATATCTATCCGACCATACAGTGTCCACTCCATATCTTTTTGCAAACTTAACAACGTTTGGCAACTCTTTATAATTGAGCGCCGTTGCAGTAAAAGATAAAGAAACATAAACATTGTACTTTTTCAGCAGCTTTACAGCCTTTGCCACTTTAGAATAAACACCCTTGCCTCTTATGTAGTCGTTAGTTTTCTTGCTGCCTTCCAGGCTCACCTGAACATATTCTGGGCCATAACTGGCAATCCTTTTTGCTATCTCATCCGTGATAAGAGTGCCATTTGTAAGAATCGAGAAACTATATAAATCACTATCCTTCTTAAATTCTTCTAAGAGCTCAAAAAAATGAGGAGAACACAGTGGTTCCCCTCCTGTTATATTAATATGTCCTTTGATTTTCTGCTCCTTAAGAAGCTGTCTGTATTGATTTAAAATACCCAAAAGCTGCTCACTATTAAGTGAAACGGGTACATGACCTTCTTGATAACAATGTAAGCATTTAAGATTGCAGCTTTCACTGATATGCCATTGCAATACAAATTCTCTTACCATGAGCCGCCTCCGCCGCAAGAAGAACATCCACCACCACAAGATGAGCATCCGCCGCCACATCCTGAGCTAGAACCAGAGCTAGAACTGCTGCTTGTATATGTATCTGTATAATACACAGAGCTTGTTATATTATCTGTATACTTTCGATATCTGTTTGTTGCATCTGCAGTGTAATCATATTTCTGTACGAGCTTTTTGGATATACCCAGAATAAAAGCGTATGGAAGAATCTCATCAAAATAATCAGGGTCTTCCTTAATCTTTGCCTCTAAATCTGTCTTTTTTATTCCAGAAAGATAATCCTTATATGCTTCAACTCTAGCTTGCAACTCTTCGCCATAGGCACTCTTTTTAGGCGTATTAGCTGCAAAAAATCCTATAGCTATAATTGCAAGGAATGCAGGCAAAAAGAACCATCTAAGAGTCGGATCCATATCCTCCGACTTAATATAGGCAAATCCCCAAGCTACACAGGAAGCAAAAAACAGAAAGCTAGATATAAAAAACTCTACGTAAGATGTAATATTGTAAATTTGAGAATCAAACTTCGCTTCTAACATTTTGCAAAGCTTACCATTTAGCTTACGAACACTTTTATCCTCTGCTGGGTTCACCTCAGAACCATTTTGGAAAAGCCCTTCATATACAAGCTTCTCTGCTTCAGTCATATTACCAATACTTGTATTTACTTTATGAATCTTTAATTTTGTTTTACTACTAGGGTTCTTAATACGTACGTACCCTTTGGCAGCAAGCTGAATAATTACAGTTACCAGAAGAAGCTGTCCACTTCCCTGGTAGATATAACCCATTTCAACAGCTTCAAGGCCACCAGGAGCTGTCCCAGAAACATATTCGCCATCAACCAAATCGCTATCTTTGTTTTTATTCCAGAAGAAAAAGCTAATTAAAACACTGGCCAGGCAAATCAGACATAGTCTAAAGGCAAGGCTCTTATAATTAACTGTAGAATCTGTGAAGTACCCCTCCGGCAATTCAACATCAACAGTGAGTGCTCCATTTAGATGATAATCCTTAGAAACCACTGCTGTAATGGTATTACCATCAACTGTGTAATCTACCTGGGAAGAAATATCTTTCTTACGCTTTTTGTCCGCAAAGAATGACACTTTGCTGGATGAATCAATATCCTTAGGCAAAGTGATATTAACCTTAGCTCCATTGATTTCAGTGCCCCAATAATCGCCAAAAGCATGAAAAATCAACTCATCAAAGCCCTTGTAAACATCGCCCCCCATATCATAATCGTAGGATATTACGTAGTCATAATCACCTTCATCTAAAGTATAATAAGCACTTCCTATTTTGATTCGCTTCTTTCCATGAATGGTATCAACTGTATATTCTTCGTTTTCGCACTCCAGGTTAGTAATTTCACCCTTTCTTGACATAGTTTTCTTGTCTTTTGAGGTATACTTGAGCCATTCTGGAATAAAACGAAAAATACCATGATGCCCATCTTCATAGAAATTTACAGTAATATCTTCAGTAACGTGAATTTTATTATTTTCATCCACATCAAGATTCACTTCATAAGCTTCAATTGTAAAACCATCTGCCTTGGAAGCCTTGGATGATGAGCTATTTATAATAAATCCCACTATCTGGATTCCACAGAGAATCAGGCAAATTATCCCTAAAATAAAAAAGGTTACACCGAAGAAGTGTAACCATTCCTTGCATCTTTTAAACACCACAACACTCCCACTCTAAATCTGATGTTTCATCCTTCTTAGAACGAGTCATCAGCTCATATACTGCATCCTTTGCAGCAAGTCCATCGAAAAGAACCGCATTTACGATATCTACGATAGGCATTTCGATATTGTATTTCTCTGCAAGCTTCTTTGCCGCCTTTGCAGAATATACGCCTTCTACAACCATGGCAACCTTTTCCATAGCCTCATCCTTGCTCATACCCTGGCCAATATAGTAACCAGCCATTCTGTTTCTAGAATGAATAGATGAGCATGTAACAATCAAATCACCGACACCTGTAAGACCTGATAATGTCTCGGCCTGGCCACCCATTGCAACTGCAAGAGCAGAGATTTCCTTGATACCACGAGTAATAAGAGCAGCCTTTGCATTGTCGCCAAAACCAAGGCCATCTGACATACCAGCAGCAAGTGCGATAACGTTTTTCAACGCAGCACCAACCTCTATACCCTTAACATCTGGTGATGAATATACTCTGAAATATTTGTTCATGAAAAGATTCTGAACAAAAAGCGCTGTCTGACGGTCTGTTGAACCAGCAACTACAAGTGTAGGCTTGAATACAACAACCTCCTCAGCATGGCTTGGGCCAGATAATACGCATATACGTTTATCTTTTCCTAGCACATCCTCCAGAATTTCTGTCTGTGTGAAAAGAGTATCTTCCTCAATACCCTTTGTAACAGTAATGAAAATCTGATTTGGATTAACAAAGGATTTAATCTTTTCAGCTGTCTCTCTTGTTGCTTTTGATGGGACAGCCATCAAAATAACATCAGCGAACTTTGCTGCAGACTCAATATCTGCAGTAAACTTCATAGATTCTGGAAGCTTAACTCCCTTTATTTTGTCACTGGTATGAGTGTCGTTCATCTGATCAACCTGTGACTGACGATGTGACCAAACCTCTACTTCATGACCATTTTTGTCAAGCATTACAGCAAGGGCTATACCCCAGCTTCCTGCACCTAAAACACTAATTCTTGCCATTATGCCCTCGTTTCTGGATGGAATGAGAATTTGTTCTCTTTTCCATTGATTAGACGTCCAATATTTGCATGGTGAAGTGCAATTGAAAGTGCAGAAACAAGGCAGCAAATAACAAGTGCTTCCTTAAGCTGTGCTCCTTCAAATTTGCCATCTAAAAGTCCCATCTTGGCACCGATAAGCATCTCGATTGCAAATGAAAGCTCACCAATGATAGAACCAAGTGATACATAGCGAGTAAGTGCAACAATCGCTATAAATACACATGCTGGAATTGGAAGTCCCATTGGGAAAAGTGCGATGATAAAACCAAGTGTAGATGCAACGCCCTTTCCACCTTTAAAATGCATGTAACATGGGAAATCATGACCAAGCACACAGCCAAGGCCTGCATATACCATGTAAATATTAACGTTTTCTACAAAACGTCCAAAAATCAGCCAAACAAAAAATACCGCTACTACGCACTTAAGGCAGTCCCATGCAAGTGTAGCAAGACCTGCAGGAACTCCAAGAGTTCTCATTGTGTTAGTGGAACCAACATTACCACTACCAACCTTTGTTAAATCAATATTCTTAGATTTACCGATGAGATATCCCATCAAAATCATTCCAAAACAATAGCCAATAAGTAATGCTAAAATTCTCCCCAAAACAACCATTATTCGTTTTCCTTTCTCTCTCTAATGATAAATTTTAAAGATGTACCTTCAAAACCAAAGGCATCTCTGATTCTGTTTTCCAAGTATCTAACGTAAGAGAAATGCATCAGGTATTTCTCGTTTACAAAGATAACGAATGTAGGTGGCTTAACAGCAACCTGAGTTGTGTAGTATATCTTAAGGCGCTTGCCCTTGTCTGTAGGTGGCTGCTGAAGTGCAACTGCCTCAGATACGATTTCGTTAAGAACACCTGTAGCTATACGCATTGAGTTGTTTTCAATAACTGCATCGATTGTCTCGTAGATTTTGCCAAGGCGCTGACCGCTCTTAACAGAAATAAAGAGAATTGATGCATATGGCATAAATGAAAGAATCTGACGAATCTTTGTCTCATGCTCCTTCATTGTTTTATCGTTCTTTTCGATAGCATCCCATTTGTTAACACAGATGATGATACCCTTTCCACGTTCATGAGCAATACCAGCGATTTTAGCATCCTGCTCAGTAACACCTTCTGTAGCATCAATCATGATGATAACAACATCTGCCTTTTCAACAGAAGCAACAGCACGAACTATTGAATAGCGTTCAAGGTCCTCCTTGATTTTGCTCTTACGACGAAGTCCTGCTGTATCGATAAAGATGTAATCCTTGTGATTGTAACGAACCTTTGTATCTACAGCATCACGTGTGGTACCGGCGATGTCAGAAACGATAACACGCTCTTCACCACAAAGCTTATTAATAAGCGATGATTTACCAACGTTTGGCTTTCCGATAACTGCTATACGTGGTGTGTCATCCTCTTCTTCGTTTTCTGTAGGCTCTGGGAAATAGCTGCAAACAACATCAAGCATATCACCAAAACCAAGACGTGAAGATGCTGAAATCGCGATTGGATCACCAATACCAAGATTGTAGAACTCGTAAACATCAGCCATATCACGCTCAAAGCTGTCTACCTTGTTAACAACAAGAACAACCGGCTTGTGACTACGTCTAAGCATATCTGCAACCTTTGAATCGCTATCCTGAAGACCTTGCTTTACATCAACAAGGAATACGATAACATCTGCTGTATCGATAGCAATCTGAGCCTGCTCACGCATCTGTGATAAGATGATATCCTTTGAATCTGGCTCAATACCGCCTGTATCAATCATAGTAAAATCGTAATTTAACCATGATATATCTGCATATATTCTATCTCTTGTAACACCAGGGGTGTCTTTTACAATTGAAATTCGCTCTCCTGCGAGTGCATTAAATAATGTGGATTTACCAACGTTAGGGCGACCTACGATGGCCACTACTGGTCTTGCCATATTATACCTCTTTCTAATGTCCGATTATGGCGTAAACTAAATCACGCCCGTCTGATTGTACTATACGAGTTTTGACTTGTAAAGCCGACTCAAGCTCAGATAAAGTGATGTCATCAAGGAATACTTCCTCGCCACTTCTAAGCATTGTACAAGACAATAATAAACTATCTCCAAGCTCTCTATTTGAAAGCTGTTTTATTAAATCCTGTCCTGTAATTAATCCAGAAACAGTAATTTCTTCACCGAAAAATTCGTTTGTAATTGCCACAACATCAACAGTAACTCGATTAAACTTTTCTGTAATCAAATCTGCAAGCTGACGCATAAATGGAGCTGCAAGCTTTCCTGTTGCGATTGTCACATGGCGCTTTTTCATAAATAAAGGCTTTTTAATATCCTCAAGGGCATCTAAAACCTCTTCATGAAGAAGCCTAAGCATTCCAACACCATTTTCGAGCTGAATAAAACCATCGTATCTATCAGCCTCTGGAAGTGGTCTGCCTGCAAGAATATACCACTCATCAGATGCTTGAACAAAATGATTTCCAAAGCGTTCCATTGCAATTTGCTGCCAGTGCTCAATTTGGTCGATTACCTTTCCTGCTTCCTCAGGTGTGTAGGTGCGAAGTGGGAAAAGTCCATCTCTGAACTTTGTGACACCAACAGGCACTACTGACATAGAGCTCATGACAGGCGCAAACTCCATCAAATCAGAAATTGTTCTATCCAATTCTGGTCCATCATTAAGACCTGGGCAGGAAACAACCTGTGCATTCATAGGAATCTCTGCTTCATAAAGCTTGCGAATCTTATCAAGAATATCTCCTGCAAATCGGTTGTGAAGAAGCTTCACTCTAAGCTCAGGATTAGTTGCGTGAACAGATATATTGATTGGACCAAGCTTATAAGCAATGATACGATCTAAATCAGCCATCTTCATATTTGTCAGAGTAACATAATTGCCCTGTAAAAATGAAAGACGTGTATCGTCATCCTTGAAATAAAGAGTCTCTCGCATGCCTGGTGGCATTTGATCGATGAAGCAAAATGCGCATTTATTGGAGCATGATTTGTAATCATCCATAAGACCATTGCAGAAAATTACGCCAAGGTCTTCTCCCTCTTCCTTCTCAACAAAAACTGAAGAAGTAGTCCCATCCTCATGGAGAAGCTCAACAGTGATATCAGCATCATCTGAATAATAATGATAATCAAAAATATCAACGAGCTCTGCATTATTAATTTTTGTGATTATATCCCCAGGAATAAGTCCCGCCCTATCTGCCGGGCTGCCTTCACTTACCTGAGCAATTTTATGACTTGAATTTAACATACTGGTATATACTCAAAAGCATTTTTAATATGCTTTAAATGTCCTTCCTCAATTGCAATAACATCAAACCTAACACTTGTGCCGCCATCCATGTGACGACTATACATATAAAAATCTGCGACTCTAGAAATCTTACGCATTTTATTAAAGTTAACTGCCTCAAAGCCGGTGCCTCTTGCAGCAGATTTTCTATATTTTACTTCTACAAAAACTAAGTAGCTGCCATCCTTTGCAATAATATCTACCTCTCCCATTTTACAATAAAAATTCATTTTGAGAATAGACATTCCTTGACGCTTCAGATAGTCAGCTGCCAGCTTTTCAAAATCATTTCCTTGCGTTCTGTAATTCAATAAAACCTCAATTCTAACCTAGCTTTGATTTAATCTTTTCCATATCATTTACAAAGACCAAAATCTCAGCAACAACCTCGTATAACTCTGGTGGGATTGCATCACCAATATTTAGTTTACTAAGGGTCTGAGCCAATTCATTATCCTGGTAAAAAGGCACATCTGCCTTCTTTGCCTCTTCGATGATTTGCTCAGCCACATAGCCCTTTCCTGAAGCCAAAATCTTTGGTGCTGTATCTCCAGCCTCGTAAGAAAGGGCAACAGCAGTTTTGTTTTTATCAAATGTCTTTTCTTCTGCCATAATTATGCCCTCATATCAAAGCTATATCTGTGAACCATGCCCTCTGCTGTGTTTTCAGTAGATACTGGCGCAGCCCCAAGAAAATCCTCTACAAAGTTTTTCTTCGGCTCACCACAGGTTACTTCAGATGTAACCGAGAAACCTTTCTTGGCAAGTCGCTCTGTAAGGATATCTAAATTGTCCTCAATAAGCTTCATAGAATCTTCGCTAGCAAGATTCCATTTGCAACCAACCTTGGACTCTTTCAAACTAATGAAAACATCTGTAGAACCTAAATACTCCATATCAAAGTGAAGAAATGCAGTGATTTCCTCACCCTGCTCATAAGATGCCTTTTTGTTCTGGCGAACATAAAGCATACTATCAGTGTTCTGATTGTACATCTTAAGCGGAATCTGGATGAAATTGTACATTTCATTTGCAGAATTCATAAAGTTGACATTCTGCTTAATCTGAGATGTCTGAGTTTTGATTGTGTCTGCAGCCTTATTATTGAAGTTTGCCACAAGACGCTCTAAGGCCTCCGTCTGCTTTAAAACTCTTTCATATAGCTTTGAAATCTCGCCCGGCTTTGTAACCTCTTTTGGCTCCATAGCAAAGCTATTTGTAATTATATTTTTAAGAAGTCCTTTATATAAAGGCGCTCCAATAATATCATTGAGTGTCTGCTTAGGAATATCAGGATGATTATTAAGATAATCAGTGATTTCCCTGAAAACCTGATTCATATCTGCGTCTGCCTTGAGAGTGCCGTTTTCAGCAAATATCTCATGATTATCCTTTGGAAAATCTGGCAGAGTGTTCAATATAGTATTGAATGAATCAATCTGTTTTTCAGATGCAAATGTATTTAAAACCTGTGTACCAAGCTCATTTTCCATAACTTGAGCCTGATTAACAGCGGTGCTTTCTGTCTGATTAGAAATAATAGCCTCAGTCTCTACCATGCCTGACTGAACCTGATTAGGATTCAATGCCTGCTCAGCGATAGCCTGCCCATTTACCTGAGGCTGCTGGCCAGCTTCTATAACAGTGGCATTTTCTGTGGCAGCAGCTGGATTATTTGTAACATTAGTAGTGTTTTCTGTAACAGCAGCTGTGGTGTTATCAGCAACTACAGGAGCACTTTCTGCCTCAGCAGTAGCTTCTGCAACAATAGCTTCATTAGTGTTAACAAATATATCCCTTATAGCATTATTAATGCCAATTACATCTCCTGTAGATACCTCACTGCTAGTCATTATCTCGTGAAGCATATCTGAAATCACATCAAAATTATCCGATAGCACAGCCTTGTCATTAGCATAGTTTTGGAACATGCTGACGTTTTCAGGTGTAATCGGAAGATTTGATTTAGACATGGTTACAAGAGTCTGAATATCCACCCCTGGATTATTAATCATAGCACGATTCATAGCTGTCAAATTCTCAGGGCTGACAGACATAGAATTCTGCATCATTGAGTTAACCATGTTGATTGTACGCTCTGTAGCAGCCAAATTGGCCATATCCAAAGCTTTTAGAAGTGTAGGATTAGCATCTAGACTAGTAAGAGAAACTGGACGAATTTGTATAAGATTCCCATCGTTGCTTTTAACTTCAAAAAACACTGACTGACCAGGAGTAAGGCTAACTCCTGCATCCAAACGAGCTGTCATAGTCTGACCGTTGGCAAGCCCAATTGTAACCTTGCCATTGTCAATCGAATTAACAGAGCCCTCAAAAACCTCGCCTTCCTTGAGGTTGTCAGTTACTGAGCCCGTAAGGGACTGACTCTGACTAAGCTTTGTCATGTCAGCTCCGTTAACATAATTTGAGTTGTAAGGATTCAGTCCAGTGTTAATGTTCATAATTCACCTAATTATACAAAGTTTCCTATGAAGGATCTTCTATGAATTGGACAAGGGCCGTATTTCTTGATAGCCTCGATATGCTCTGCGCTACCGTAACCCTTGTTAGATGCAAAATGATATTCAGGATAAATGCTATCGTATTCTACCATCATTCTATCCCTGGTAACCTTCGCAATAATGCTGGCTGCGCCGATAGATATTGATTTAGCATCACCCTTGATAATCGGAACTTGTTTTATCTTTACCTCAGGTATGGTTACTGCATCATTTAACAATACCTGTGGCTCTACTGAGCATTCTGAAATAGCCTGGCGCATTGCTTCGTATGTAGCCTGAAGAATGTTGATTTCATCTATGCGCTGCTCTGAGCAAACACCAATTCCTACAGAGACTGCCTCTTTCATAATGATTTCGTATAATTCATCTCTTTTAGAGGCTGAAAGCTTTTTGGAATCGTTGATATAAAGGATGCTACAATCCTTTGGCAAAACAACGCAAGCTGTGACGACAGGTCCTGCAAGTGGACCTCTGCCGACTTCGTCAATACCGCCGATATAATCAAACTCTGGCCAATATTGATTCTCAAATTCCTTGAGGTGTTCGATACGTTCGCGCTCTATGCGAAGCTTTTCCATACGCTTCTGGGCCATGCCAATGATTTTCGAAACACCTGGACGGCCATCATTAATGTATTCCTCAATGAAATCTGGAAGTAAAAGCTCGCTAGTCTCTTTATATTCTTTTTGAATTTCTGAAATCTTCTTTTCGCTCATGTCTATTCTATATTCTCTACAAGTCCAAATGAGTTAAATGGGTAAACTCTAAGCCAAGCTCTGCCCACGATGTCTTCACCTTTAACATTTCCAACAGCATCAAAACGTGAGTCAGTACTGTTGTTTCGATTATCTCCTAGAACAAAGTATTCATCAGGTCCAAGAAGAATTTCGCTGCTAGCAAGACCAGCATTCATAATAACGTCTGTGCCGTATTGCTCATCAAGCACTTCGCCGTTGATATAAATAGTACCTTCGCTATCAATACTAACTACCTCGCCCGGCAAGCCAATGATACGCTTGATGTAATATGTGTCCTCCTCGTATTTAGGTGGAAAAACAACTACATCAAAACGCTCTGGATCATTGAAGCGATAGCTGATTTTGTCAACGATAAGATTGTCCCCATCTGACAAAGTATCTTCCATGGATGAACCACTAACTACCGTACGTTGTCCTACAAAATGAGTAATTAGAAAAACGACGCCAAAGCAAACCAGTACATTTATGATTACGCTAATAATTTCCTTAGCTACTGATGCCTTGGTGAGAGGTTCTTCCTCATCATCCTTCTTTTTCTTTTTTTCTTTTTTAGGCTTTGAATCGAAGTCCGACAAGTCTTCTACTTCTTTGATATTCTGTCTAGCCCTTTCGATGTCTCTTTTGATTTCTTGCTCTTCCTCGTTAAAGTCGATAACCTTCATGCTTATGGCCTTTCAAGTGAAATTTTTCCTAGACTACCATTTCTAAATTCATCTATTAAAACTGAAGCAGCCTTGTCGAAATCTGGCTCTGAGCCCTTTTTCAAGAAGTTTCTCTTGAGGGCGATTTCAGTAATAATTTCATGATTAACTAAATCTTCATTTATTTCATAACGAGCAGCTAATGCTCCTGGATAAGTCTCTTTTATAAAATCTGCAAGCTCCATAGCAAGCTCTCTGGTTTCGATGATTGCATCATTGATAGAGCCGATAAATGCTAAATGTAAGCCAACAGTATTATCCTCAAACTTTGGCCAAAGGATACCTGGTGTATCAAGAAGCTCCACTGATTTATTAAGCTTAATCCATTGCTTGCCCTTTGTAACGCCTGGCTTGTTGCCAGTTTTAGCAACGGCCTTGCCCGCGAAAGAATTGATAAATGTAGACTTTCCTACATTAGGAATACCTACAACCATCGCTCTAACTGGGCGATTCTTAATACCACGCTTTCTGTCCTTTTCAAACTTTGCAGCGCAGACCTCATCAAGTGTGGCCTGAACCCCCTTCATGTTCTTTCTATCACGAGAATCCAGCTCAACACAATAAAAGCCCTGATCCTTGAAATAAGAAATCCATTTCTGATTAACAGATTTATCTGCAAGATCAGATTTGTTTAAAAGAACAAGACGAAGCTTGCCATTAGCAAGCCCATTTATATCAGGATTTCGGCTAGATATAGGACATCTAGCATCGATAACCTCGATAACCAAATCTATAAGTTTTATATCCTCCTGCATCTGACGCTTTGCTTTGGTCATATGCCCTGGATACCATTGAAATTCCATATTCACCTCTCGTTAGAATGGGTATTTAGCCCAAACCTTACCTAAAATATCTTCGTTGGAAACGAAACCAACACTTTCATAACGCGAATCCTCTGAAGAATTACGATTATCTCCCAGTACAAAATACTGATCATCCAAAAGCGTAATTGGAGTCGCTGCAATACCTGGATTTTCTATGCGCTCCACATCAAGATTTTCTTTGTATAATTCATCATTGATGTAGATACGACCATTGCTGATATAGATAGTATCCCCTGGCACTGCAATAACACGCTTTACACTGTAGCTAGCGTTAACATTAGACTTTGGCTTGAATGCGATAACATCCCCTGCCTCAGGCTCAGAAAACTTGTAAGCAATAGTGTTTACAAGTAATATATCGGATGTTTGATAGGTTGGCTCCATAGATGCATTGGAACATTCTACTTGTTTACCGAATGCAGTAACAACTCCAAATGCCAAGCCAATCACAAGCACTAATTCCAGCAAAAATATCAAAACGTATCTTACTTTATCGAAATTTATTTTCTTGCGGCGTCTTCTAAAATTTAGCCCATCGTTTCTACGATGAAAGGTTTTATTAAATAATCGTTTAATTGATAAAAGCATACAAAAATCCCTTTAAATCTTTAGTATAAATATACCGCACTTTAGTCTAAAAATAAAGAACAGTCACAATAAAGTGACTGTTCCAGTGGATTCCGAGATTAGATTCTCTCCTTAACCTTTGCCTTCTTACCTGTGAGCTCTCTGAGGTAGAATAGCTTAGCTCTACGAACTTTACCTTTTCTAACTACTTCAATCTTCTCAACGTTAGGGCTGTGAAGTGGCCAAGTCTTTTCAACGCCTACGCCGTTTGATGACTTACGAACTGTGAATGTCTCACGGTTGCTTCCACCCTGTCTCTTAATAACTGTACCCTCGAATACCTGTGTACGAGTACGGTTACCTTCAACGATACGGCCGTAAACCTTTACTGTGTCACCTACCTGAAACTCAGGTACTTCTGCCTTAAGCTCGGCAGCTTCAATGTTTCTGATAATCTCGTTTGCGTTCATTTTAATTCCTCCAAATTTAGCGACATTCTTAATATTCCCTATTGAATAACAGCGGAACATCTCTTTTTTGCAACTCATTTATAATAACATGGTTGTTTATAATAATCAACAATCATTTTCCAAATATTTAGCATATAAATCAGGCCTACGCTCTTTTGTGCGTTCAATTGACTGTTCGTGTCTCCACGCATCAACCTTTGCATGATCACCTGATAAAAGAATAGCTGGAACTCGTCTGTCGTTCCAAACCTCTGGCCTAGAATACTGAGGATACTCCAAAAGATTGTTTTCTAAAGATTCATCCTCTCCTGATTCTGAGTTTGTAAGTACCCCTGGAACCATACGTGAAATAGCATCAATCATAACAAGTGATGGAAGCTCGCCACCAGTAAGTACATAGTCACCGATTGAATAATACTCGTCAACGATTTCCTCAAGTACTCTTTCATCGATGCCCTCGTAATGTCCGCAAAGTAAGCAAATATCTTCTTTTAAAGCAAGTGTCTTTGCATCTGGCTGCTTGAAAAGCTTACCCTGTGGTGTCAAATAGATGCAATGAACCTTGTGACCTGCCTTTTCGCAGACTGCCTGATATGCGTCGTATATTGGCTGAGCCTGCATAACCATGCCGGCACCACCGCCATATGGATAATCATCCACCTTTTTATGCTTATCAAGTGTGTAATCACGAATATTGATAGCTTCGAATGAAATAGAACCAGCCTTGCTAGCACGGCCAAGGATGCTGGTATTTAACGCATCCTCAATCATTTCTGGAAAAAGGGTTAAAATATAAAACTTCATATTAATCAATCAATCCTTCCATCAAATGAATTTCCATTCTGCCACCTTCGATATCTACATCCAAGATGCAATCCTTGATAGCTGGGACAAGAACAGTTTTACCGCTTTCAAGGGTAATCTCATAAACATCATTAGCACCTGTTTCCATAACATCAGAAATAGTGCCGAATCTATTGTCCTTATCAGAATCAAGATAAACATCACAGCCAATAAGATCTGCGATGAAATACTCATCCTCCTTAAGATCTACGCGATTGTCCTTTGTCACATAAAGGCCGTGGCCCTTATATTTTTCAATATCATTGATATTATCGATGCCTTTGAACTTGAGGATAACAAGATTCTTCTGTGGACGAGCATTTTCAACCTCAAGGCTGATATAACCCTCCTTACCTGCATCCAAAAGCAAATTCTTCATATTCTTAAATCTGGAAATATCGTCTGTAAGAGGAAAAACCTTTACCTCGCCTCTAATTCCATGAGTCTGTGTAATTGAACCAACCTGATATAAATCTTCCAAACTATTTAACTCCTAATTTTTTCTATTAGACTATCATATACAAATAGTTCTTTGCAAATGATAGGGCTATCAATTATTTTACTCATTGGCCTTGAGGCTTGCAACCATATCTATCTTTTTAAGATTACGGGACAAAGCAATACTTGTAACAAACATGATTAAAAGTTTACCTACCTCTTTCCTTGCCCTTATGGACTAGATGCCTGTCATTAACAATCTATGATAGCAAGTTCAAGTCATCATCCTAATTTAATACTGAACAATGAAGCCTCTTTCATCAGCCTCAATAGGAATCTGCTGCTTTTGTATATCGTCAATGCCTATATACCTATCATTAGCCAGCGACTTAATAAACAAGTATATAGCTTCCTCGGCTCCCTGAACCTCTACAGTGACCGAGCCATCATATTCATTTTTCACATACCCAGTAAGGTGATACTGGTTGGCTGCATTATTAGCTGTATATCTAAAACCAACTCCCTGCACTCTACCGGTAAATATCATTCTATATCTAACCAACTGATTCACCATCGCTTTCATCCTCTTATTTCTGACCATGTAAATTATTATAATGCTAAACAGCGTTAGAATAATGACAACAAGCGTTATCACTGACATAAAAATAAACATGGTCGCCGTCATCAAACCTGTAGGATGCCCATGTGCATCTGGATTACCATTCACTTCCAATTCAAACGTAAAATGTAAAACAAGATAATCAAAGAGTAGCTGAAACGGAATGATTATCAGCAGTATAAAAGGATTAAATTCTCTTGAAATATTCTTTTTGTTCATTATCCTCCCTAAGTCTTCCAATGCACTTATTTAATACGTTTCAGGAATAACCAGGTTCCACTGGTCTACAATTTTGCTGTTATCCACTAGACCAAGAAAATATGCAGTTACCTCCCCAACTTCATTGTTAATTGAATCATAAAGATAATCATCTGTAGTTGCATCTGAACAGGTTAGCATCAAATCATTTGACATGTTTTCATTTACATAATTAAGAAAATCACTCGTAATGTTGTACAGAGAATCTTCAACATATAAATCAGGCGCTCCAAAAGTATGCAAAATCTCGTGTGCATATACAGCTGGACCATTTAAGCATTGGCTGTCAATATTGAACAAATACACTATTTCATCATCCGATTCAATACCTTCATACCAGCTTCTTGTACATGAAATAGCTGTATTACTTTCATCAGAATCAACAAATACCATATATACAATATTATCCGCATTATACTTTTGTTTTAGCGCATCTTCATCGATATTCTTGTCGATAAAATTCCAAACAACCGTATCGCATTCTCCATTATTGATATATTCCTGATCTGTAATTTTTTTATCAAATGCCATGGAGTATTTTAGATCAGAGTTTGTAATAAAATCAGTTATGAAATCAGCAGATTTATTATAGCTTGCAACAACATTTTCTAAATAATCTCCAGCTATAGCTAGATAATTGTTGATATTAGATATCTTTTCTGCATCTTCTGTGCTGTCCCACTTTGACTCTGTATCATCGGCAAACAAACTAACAACGATAGTCGTACCAGCAATATTTCCAGCTGATCCTTCTGCGTGATACGCTATTTTAACATTACTATTGCGATTGTATACAAAACCGCCTACTGTAATTATAAGAATTGCCAAAATAACTAGTATTGAAAAATATCTTTTCTTTGTCATTCTAAAAATCCTCCTAAAAATTTTATCCAAAAACAGCGACATATTATCATATAAAAAAAATAATATGTTTAATCTTTAGACTTCTTTAGGATTCTTTACATTTACAACTATAGAAAAAGTGGAATCATAGAGATTCCACTTTAATTTTTAATTTACAAATACTGCACTAGCCCAGCCATTCTGCTCTAATAAGATTCTTAAGTTAAAATCATCATCAAGAGTGAACTTAGTTTGATCTGTAGTACCAAACAAAACTTTCTTTTTCAACATTTTTTCGATGTCTTTATTTACTGTTTCTGTATCTCTTTTTAGTGCCTTTGAAAAATCATAAACAGTGTATTCTGGATGATTTACCATCAAAACACCGTACTCTCGAATATTGTCAGCCACATTATTGATTTCATTATATCTATAAAACTCAAGAACGGTTAAAGCTAAGAATAAAACTGCTGGAATAATTGCAGCACCTATTAAGCAAACTAATGTAATAAGTAAGCAAATTACTGCAGCAACCAACTTGAAAGTATTACACCAAATCACACGGTAAGCCTTGCCATTTTTCTTTCTGTATTTTTTGTCCATCATGATTTAGGCCTCCTTTTTGCTTTCAACATATGTAAAGCTACTGTCTGACATTGCAATATGATTACAGAAAGCCTTAGCCTCTGATTTCTTAATTTTTCTTTCAAAAGTACAAGCAGGACAAACAACTGAATAACGTGTGTGTAATGGAAGCACCGGAATGAAAAACAGTGTAAAATACAGTCTGTTTCTGATTACAGCATGCTTCACTTCATTATTGCAGTTCATGCAAAGCTCAGTTGATTCCATTTCTGTCATAACTTTTGTTTTTTCTTTTGTTCCCAATAAGATAAACATTTTCATTCTCCCTTCGATATGTAAGAAATACTACTGCTGTAACTCAAATTCAAGGCTAACTACAGTACCATCGCTTTCTGAATTAACTGTGATAGAACCATCTTCATTTAGAGTGCCCTTATCTAAGAGCAATTCGTCTTCACCATTAACTACAAAGACAACTGAATCTTTCTTAACTTTATAATCGCCTGAAACCGAATATTCCTGTAGTTCCTCATCAATTCCAGAATATATATCATCTAAAGAACCTTTAATCTCGTTCTCCAAATCTGCGAACAAAGCATCGGCACTTTCATAACCAGCATACTGTGCAACTTCATCAGTAATATCTGATCTTGAATAACCTTCTGACTCTAAATACTTATCAATGATTGTATCCATGTTATCATCTACAAGTGTAGAAAACTGATCCTTGAAACTTGTAGTATCAAAAGCCATTGTGAATGTGTTATCATCTGATAACTCTAATGTCACATCCATAGTGATATCTCCGGCATTAATTCCTACATCAGCTAATGCCTGCATATCCTCTTGACTTGAAAACTGAGCAAGTTTGATTTCCGAAACATAATTTCCAGAAATGTCCTTTCCACCGCATCCAGTAAAAATTGTTGCAACTGCTGTTACTGTTGCTAGCATTAACGCTAATTTCTTTTTCATATTACGTCTCTCCTTAAAAATTATATTTAATGATGTGAATTGCCACACCGTATAAAATTTTAACAAATTCAATTTTTTTAGTAAAGCATTTAAAAAAATTTTTAAATTTGTAATTTAAAAGCATTATTAGTCCAATAAAAAAAGGAACCTGAAAACTCAGGTTCCTACAACATTAGTCAACGTCAACAATATCAACGATAACTTTCTTGTCAATCTTTGAGGCTGCAGCCTTTACTACAGCGCGGATAGCCTTGGCAATTCTGCCCTGCTTTCCAATAACCTTACCCATATCAGATGGTGCAACGCGAAGCTCAACAACGATTGATTTAGCGTCTTCCTTCTCTGAAACTACAACCTCCTCAGGATTGTCTACAAGTGACTTAGCAATTACTTCAACTAATTCTTTCATCACTATTCATTCCTTTCGAGTGTTTACTGAACGCCTGCCTGCTTGAAAAGTCTAGCAACTGTCTCTGTTGGCTTTGCGCCGTTTGAGATCCACTTCTTAGCTGCCTCAGCATCAACTGTAACTGCTGCTGGCTCCTGGTTAGGATCGTATGTACCGATTTCATCGATGTTTCTACCATCACGAGGTGCTCTTGCATCTGCTACTACGATTCTGTAGATTGGTCTCTTCTTCTGACCCATTCTCTTTAATCTAATCTTTACTGCCATTTTTAATTCCTCCTAAATAATAAAACTAAATGGTCTTGGCTAAAATGGGAAGCGCATTCCGCGGCGACCCTTGCCCATCATATTTGGCATCTGCTTCATCATCTTCTTTGATTGTTCGAATTGTTTAACGAAGCGATTAACCTCTGCTATATCTAAACCAGCTCCAGCAGCTATTCTGTGCTTTCTGCTAGGATTTAGTAATTTTGGATTCTCACGCTCTGCAGGAGTCATGGAAAGGATGATAGCTTCGATGTGTGCAAGCTTTTTATCATCCACTGCCCCTTCAATCTGAGCCAACTGGCTAGAATTGATACCAGGCATCATTCCAAGGATGGATGAAAGGCCACCAAGCTTTTTCATCTGCTCCATAGAAGTGAGATAATCGTTGAAATCGAATGATGCTTTCTTTACTTTCTTTGAAAGCTGCATTGCTGCATCCTTATCGATTTCGGCCTCTGCCTTTTCGATGAGTGAAAGTACATCACCCATTCCAAGGATTCGGCTTGCCATTCTGTCTGGATGGAACTGCTCCAAATCTGAAAGCTTTTCGCCCATACCAGCGTAAAGAATAGGCTTTCCTGTGACAGCCTTAATAGAAAGGGCTGCACCGCCTCGAGTATCACCATCAAGCTTTGTGATGATAACTCCGTCAATGCCAATCTTTTCATCGAATGTAGCTGAAACATTAACTGCATCCTGACCTGTCATGGCATCAACAACCAAAATGGTGTTGAGGATATCGATATTGCTCTTTATAGCTGCGAGCTCATTCATCATATCCTCGTCTATGTGAAGACGACCGGCTGTATCGAAGATAACAACATCGAAGCCGTTCTTTTTAGCATAAGCCATTGCCTCTTTGGCAATCTTTACAGGCTTTTCTTTATCTCCTAAAGAGAAAACCTCAACATCCTGCTTTTTACCGTTTATCTGTAACTGCTCTATAGCAGCAGGACGATAAATATCACAAGCTACCAATAAAGGCTTTTTGCCCTTTTGTTTTACCTTGCCAGCAAGCTTTGCTGTGGTAGTTGTTTTACCGGCACCTTGAAGACCTACCATCATGATTGTGGTGATGGCGCCGCCTGTGCCAAAAGTGATGTCTGTAACCTCTGAACCCATTAAATTAACAAGCTCTTCGTTTACAATCTTTATAACCATCTGCCCAGGATTCAAGCCGTTCATAACATCTGAACCAATTGCTCGCTCTGTGACAGTGTTTGTAAATTGCTTTACAACCTTGAAGTTAACATCGGCCTCAAGAAGTGCCATCTTAACTTCCTTTAAAGCAGCCTTTACATCAGCTTCTGTAAGTCTGCCCTTGCTTCTTAGATTCTTAAATACGCCTTGAAGCTTTTCTGAAAGTGAATCAAAAGCCATAAATTATAGTTCCTCTAAAATCAACTGAGATAATCGGGAAATCTCTGATAAAGTAGCTTCGCTAGGATTTCCTTCTGTCAATTCGTTTATACGAATGACATCTCCTCTAATGTTCATAAACTTTTCTACGAGATGGAGCCTAGATTCATAATCCTGTAAAAGCTTGTCGCATCTCTTTAAAATATCGTGCACCGCCTGACGGGAAATGGAAAGTGAATCTGCTATTTCTGCAAGGGATAAGTCATCATTGATGCTCATCTCATATACGCTACGCTGATGCTCTGTTAAAAGCTCACCATAAAAATCATATAAATAACCAGATTTAATCTTGTCTTCCATATCTCTCCTTTTAGCGACCTTAAATAATATACTATAATAAAATAGAGGTGTCAAGTATAAATACTTTACACCTCTAATATTATTAAAGTGAAGTTCTAACTATCTTTGGTCTGTAACCACCTTCATCCAAAGCCTTAAGAATCTGCTCCTTGTGGTCTGTACCGAATGCCTCAAGAGTGATGCGAAGCTCAACAGCTGCAGAACGATTTGTTGTAACAAACTGATTGTGCTCAAGCTTGATAACATTGCCCTGCTGATCTGCAATAAGCTGTGAAACCTTTGCAAGCATACCTGGCTTATCAGGAAGAAGTACAGATACTGTGAAGATTCTATCTCTGAAGATAAGTCCCTGCTGTACCACTGAAGACATTGTGATAACGTCCATATTTCCACCAGAAAGTACAGATACAACTCTCTTATCTTTGAAACCAAGATGATTTAATGCAGCAACTGTAAGAAGTCCTGAATTTTCAACTACCATCTTGTGATTCTCTACCATATCAAGGAATGCAACGATAAGCTCATCATCGTCTACTGTGATAATCTCATCGATATTTTCCTGAAGATAAGGGAAAATGTTTGAACCTGGTGTCTTTACTGCAGTACCATCAGCAATAGTATTTACAGAAGGAAGTGTTGTAACCTCTCCCTTTGCAAATGACGCCTGAAGTGAAGCTGCTCCACTAGGCTCAACACCGATTACTTTAATCTTTGGATTAAGAAGCTTTGCAAGTGTAGATACACCTGTTGCAAGTCCGCCGCCACCGATTGGAACAAGAATATACTCAACAAGAGGCAACTCCTTGAAGATTTCCATTGCAATAGTACCCTGACCAGTTGCAACTGCTAAATCGTCGAAAGGATGAATGAATGTATAGCCATGCTCATCAGCAAGCTTGTAAGCATACTCACATGCCTCATCATATACATCACCATATAAAACAACATCGGCACCGTAGCTCTTTGTACGGTTGACCTTAATAAGAGGAGTTGTTGTAGGCATAACGATTGTTGCCTTTACGCCATATTTGCTAGCTGCATATGCAACACCCTGGGCATGATTACCAGCAGATGCTGTAATAAGTCCCTTTGCTCTCTCCTCATCTGTAAGTGTGCTGATTTTGTAATATGCACCTCTAAGCTTATATGCACCTGTAAGCTGCATATTCTCTGGCTTAAGGTAAACCATATTTCCGCACTTCTCACTAAAATAATCGCTGTAAACCAGCTTTGTCTCGTGTGTTACCTCAGTGACAATCTTTGAGGCTTCTTCAAATTTGTCCAATGTAAGCATAATTAGTCTCCCTCTTGTGTGGCTTACTATTGTTCAGCGTAGAATAATGCATCAACAAATTCATCTGCGTTGAACTTTTCTAAGTCGTCAATTGTTTCTCCAACACCAATATATTTTACTGGCAATTTTAACTCAGATTGGATAGCAATTGCAATACCGCCTTTTGCAGTTCCATCTAATTTTGTAATAACAATACCAGATATATCTGTAACCTCAGAGAATTCTCTAGCCTGAACAAGGGCATTCTGGCCTGTTGTACCGTCTAACACAATAAGTGTCTCACGATATGCCTCTGGGAATTCTTTTGAGATAGTGCTGTTAATCTTAGAAAGTTCGTTCATAAGATTCTTTTTGTTGTGCAATCTACCTGCAGTGTCCACAAGAAGAACATCTACATTTCTAGCTTTTGCTGCGTGAACAGCATCATAAACAACTGCCGCTGGATCTGAGCCCTCTGGACCACCGATAAAATCTACTGATGCTCTATCTGCCCATTCCTTAAGCTGATCAGAAGCAGCTGCGCGGAATGTATCAGCACCGGCAACCATAACCTTTTTGCCAGCAGCCTGAAGCTTTCCAGCAAGCTTTCCGATTGTGGTTGTCTTTCCAACTCCGTTTACGCCAATTACTAAAACAACAGATGTCTTCTTTTCAAAATCAAATGATGTCTCATCGAGAGCCATCTGCTCTTTAATTTCGTTGATAAGAAACTGCTTGCACTCGGCAGGCTCCTTGATGTGCTCCTTTTTTACTGCCTCTCTTAAATCGTCGAGGATAGTCTCTGTAGTGCGCACACCAATATCGCCCATGATAAGGACTTCTTCAAGCTCCTCGTAGAAGTCCTCATCGATATTTGAAAAGCCGTTGAAAATGTAATCCATCGACTTTATAAAATTGTCTCTTGTTTTGGTCAGGCCCTTTATAAGGCGCTGCCAGAAGCTGATTTTTTCTGCCATATAACCTCCAGCTAAGGATTAATCATCCAACTGTGCTTCGATAAGATTTACAGAAACAAGAGCCGAAACACCCTTCTCCTGCATTGTGATACCGAATAATCTATCTGCTGCGTTCATAGTACCACGTCGGTGAGTGATAACGATGAACTGTGTATTCTTTGTAAGCTTGTGTAAGTATCCAGCAAATCTATCTACGTTTGCATCATCAAGAGCCGCCTCAATCTCGTCCAAGAGACAGAATGGAGATGGCTTAAGGTTCTGAATAGCAAACAATAATGCGATTGCAGTAAGTGATTTCTCACCACCGGACATCTGCATCATATTGATAAGCTTCTTTCCTGGTGGCTGTGCGTTAATGATAATACCTGTCTCAAGTAAGTCCTCACTGTCAACAAGCTCAAGTGTACCATGTCCACCACCGAACAATTCCTTGAATGCCTTGTCGAACTGCACCTGGATATCCTTGAATCCTTCAGCAAACTGCTTTCTCATTCCCTCATCAAGCTCATCGATAATACGAACAAGAGAAGCCTCTGCCTCAACCAAATCATCGTGCTGTCCCTTAAGGAAGTTGTAACGCTCAGAAAGCTCCTTGAACTCCTCGATAGCGTTTACATTAACATTTCCCATAGCTCGGATAGCATTCTTGATTTTAGAAGCATCCTTCTTCATCTGATCCAAATCGTTGTACTCTGGATCCTTTAATTCTTCTGCTGAATGATATGTGAGCTCATATTCATTCCACATGTAATTGTTCTGGTATGAAATAGCATCGCTGATTTTCTCTCTCTGAGAATCCAGACGATAGATTTCCTTGTCTAATTCAGCAATTCTATCTGTAATTTCCTGGCGCTGTTCAAAGAAGTTCTTGTGTGAGTTATTAAGCTCTTCTTTTCTTGCAACAGCTTCTTTGATTTCTTCCTCAAGCTTTCCAAAGGACTCGTCAGATGCAGAGATTGTGGCCTTAATCTCGTCGATTCGGGCTTTCTTTGCCTCTGTCTCTTCCTTAGTAGACTGAGCATTTTCTTTGATGACAGCAATATCAGCAACACACTTTTCGATTTCGGATGTGATACGGTCTAAGTTCTGCTGAACGAAATCAACCTTCTGTCTAGCATTAGCCTCCTCAATCTGAACCTCAGACATTGTTCTGTTAACAGAAGTCTCCATGTAAGTCTTCTCATCAACTTCGTCTGAAAGCTTTTGGATTTCAGCTTTGAGCTCTGCTTCTTTGTCTTCTGATTCCTGCTTTTCGAACTCGATTTCTTTCTTGCCTGCAGCGATTTCAGTGAGCTGTGTTTCAAGCTCTTCGCTTTCCTTAGAAAGACCTTCGTAAGCAGTTAAGCTTTCCTTCTTCTGCTCATTTGCTCTATCTAAGCCAAGCTTTGCTGTATTTAATGCAATTGCAGCTTCATTAAGCTTTGTAGTGTTGTCATCTCTGTCACTTTCAAGAAGTGCAACAGCTGTCTCGATTTCGCCCTCACGGTTCTTGAGCTCATCCATCTCCTTAGAGATAACATCAAGCTTGCCTTCAAGCTCCTCAATCTCACGATTTCTACCGAGAAGATTTGATTTGTTCTTGAAGTGACCACCGGCCATTGAACCACCTGGTGCAAGGTATTCACCATCAAGTGTAACGATATGAATGCTGTAGTTGTTTTTCTTTGCAAGAGCGATAGCTGAATCGATATTGTCAGCAACTACAACTCTACCAAGAAGATAAGCTACAACTCCATCAAACTTGCTATCACATGTAACAAGCTCTGATGCAAGACCAAGAACGCCCTTGTCATTAAGAACTTCTGTCTTTTTGAAATTGCCTCTTCCATCAACGGATGTCAAAGGAAGGAATGTGGCACGACCAAGCTTGTTTTCCTTTAAGTAGCTGATAAGCTTCTTTGCACAAGCCTCGTCAGCTGTAACGATATTTTGAATGTTACCACCGAGAGCTGTCTCGATAGCCATTTCGTATTTCTTTTCAACATGGATAAGGTCAGAAATAACACCCTCGATACCATCGATTCTGCCCTTCTGCTCCATGATTTTACGAGTAGAATTGCCGTAGCCCTCGTAGCGCTCTGCAATGTTCTTGATTGACTCTAATCTAGTCTGAACACGAGCGAACTCATCCTTCTTTGCCTGTAATGCAGTAGAATTCTCACGGCTCTTCTTTTTCCATTCAGCTGCCTTTTCTGTATATTCCTTGTCCTTTTCCTGAAGTTCAAGAAGAAGTGACTGTGCATTCTTAAACTCGTCCTCTGCAAGTGCAACAGCAACATCCAAATCCTCTTCACGAGTCTTTCTTTCAAGGAGACGTTGATTAAGCTTTGCCTTGCGGATGTTTGTCTGCTCAAGCATAGTCTCAAGACGTTGCTCCTTAGACTTGATTGAAGCACGATTGTTGAGCAGTTCCATGATTGCTTTGTTGTCCTGCTCGATTTTTTCGTTATTTGAAATGATTGCAACCTGGAGTTCACTGTAATTAGCCTTAACAGAATTGAGACGTTCTACCGCTTCCTCCAATGTTTTATCAAGATTTTCCTTTTCAGCCTTAAAATCTGCTAACTGGCTTTCCTTATCTGCCTTATCTGCCTCGATTTCAGCGATACGGCTTGCCATATTTTCATCTGTGGCATTAGCAGAACGAATCTGCTCCTCTAAAAGGGCGATTTCGTTTTCCAGCTTGCCCTTCATGAGAGTAGAATCTGACTGATTCTTCTTTAAGGTTTCGATTTCAACATCAAGGTCGTTGATCTGCTGCTCCAAAGAGTCGTATTTTGTACGGATTTCCTCCTGAGCTGTCTTGCTTTCTTCCATGTGTTCTCTAGCAAGATTTGCATTCTTTTCAACCTCATCTAAATTAGCCTGAAGTCTATCAACCTCAAGCATGAAAGAGTTTACATCGATACGCTTAAGCTCTTCTTTGTATTTTAAGTATTGCTTTGCATCCTCAGACTGCTTTTCCAAAGGCCCAATACGACGCTCCTGCTCAGAAAGAATATCATTTACACGAACAAGATTCTCTCTCTCACTTTCAAGCTTCTTTACAGATGCTGCCTTACGCTTTTTGTACTTTACGATACCAACAGCTTCATCGAAAAGCTCACGTCTATCCTCTGGCTTACCAGACAAAATCTTTTCAATCTGGCCCTGTCCGATGATAGAATAACCTTCCTTACCGACACCAGTATCATAGAAAAGCTCTGACACATCCTTCAAACGGCATGGTGTACCATTGAGAAGATACTCACTTTCGCCTGAACGATAAACACGACGAGCAATTGTAACCTCTTCGTAATCTACTGGAAGCACATGGTCAGAGTTGTCCATTGTAAGTGCTACATATGCATATGAAAGAGGCTTTCTAGCCTCTGTTCCTGCAAAGATAACATCCTGCATGCTGGCACCACGAAGCTGCTTTGCAGACTGCTCACCGAGAACCCAGCGAACAGCATCAGCAACGTTACTTTTACCGGAACCGTTAGGACCAACGATACCTGTGATACCATTATGGAATTCGAATTTCATCTTGTGTGCAAAAGATTTAAATCCGTATAATTCAATACTTTTAAGATACATTAAATTCTCCCTAATTAATTATATAATCTTGATAGAGTCTTCTTTGTGGAGGCGCATCAAGCCTTCATAAGCAGCTTCCTGCTCAGCAGCCTTTTTGGTGCTACCAACACCTGAGCCAAGAACTCTATCCCCAACTAAGGCTTCAACCTTAAATTCCTTAGCGTGGTCTGGACCAGTTTCAGAAATAAGCTGATATGTAAGTGGCTCCTTGAAATTAGCCTGAACAACTTCCTGTAGTCTGGTCTTGCTATCGTAAAATAGCTGCTTGTGTTCTATGTCATTTAAAACAAACCTATGGATATATTCAGAAGCAGGCTCCATTCCACCATCCAAAAAGATAGCGCCGATTGTAGCCTCGAAGGCGTCAGAAAGAATAGACTTTCTATTTCGACCGCCTGTCATGTCCTCCCCTTTAGATAGGCGAACATAGTCACCAAGGTTTATTTCCTTGCAAATGTAAGCCAGAGTAGGCTCACAAACTATGCTAGCTCTAAGTCTAGATAATTTACCTTCATTTAATTCGGTATAATTTAGATACAAAAACTCACTCGAAACGATTTCAAGCACTGCATCCCCAAGGAACTCAAGTCTCTCGTTGTCGCTAAGCTTTGGCATATGGTTTTCATTTGCATATGAACTATGTGTCAAAGCCTGTTGTAGTAAGCTTTCGTCTCTAAACTCATAACCGATAATCTTTTGAAATTCCTTTAAACTATTCAAAATACTACCTCCTGAGTTTAAAATAGTGTCCACTGAAAGTGGACACTAAACGTGTAATTGTTGCGGCCCTATAATAGGCCGCATTTACACATAAAATTACTTGTTTGCAACTGTCTTCTTGATAAGCTCAACTGCATCACCTACAGTAGAAAGCTTCTCAGCTGCCTCTGTATCAACCTCGATGTTAAGCTTTTCCTCAACACCCATGATAATCTGGAATACATCAAGTGAATCTGCACCAAGATCATCAACAAATGTAGTCTCTGTAGTGATTTCAGCTGCATCAACATTTAATACCTCTGCAATAATCTCTTTGAGTAAATCGAATTCCATCTCTAGTCCTCCTTTTTCTTTTCTATAACTATATTGTCTCTAATAAACTCGTTAATCTGCTGCTCTTTGAAGGTTACACACTGGAAAATAGTGTTTCTAACCTCTCCAGCCTTTGCACTACCGTGAGTCTTAACAACCAGCCCCTTTAAACCAAGAAGTGGGGCTCCGCCGTATTCACTGGCATCGAACTTCTTGAGAGTCTTCTTTAAAGCTGGAAGTGCAAGTGCAGCGCCGATTTTTGATCTGAGGGTACTCATTAAACCACCCTTAATAACAGTGATAAGTGTACCTGCCAAACCTTCGTATAATTTAAGAATAACATTACCAACGAATCCGTCACAGATAATAACATCTGCATCTCCGTTTGGAATATTTCTAGCTTCAATGCTACCGATGAAATTAATATCTTCGCATTCCTTTAAAAGTGGCAGAGTCTCTTTTACGAGAGCATTACCCTTTTCTTCTTCGGCACCAACATTGACAATGGCAACACGAGGATTTTTAACTCCTACTACCTTTTCCATGTAGATGCTGCCCATCTTGGCAAACTGTACCAAGTGGCTAGGGCGACAATCAACATTTGCTCCGCTGTCTGCCAAAAGAGCAACGCCAGTCTTTACTGGGAAAAGTGTACCAAATGGTGCACGCTCAATGCCACGGATACGACCAACAATGCCAAGACCACCTGTAAGAAGAGCTCCGGAATTGCCTGCTGAAACAAATGCATCTGCCTCACCATCCTTTACAAGGTGAAGGCCTACTACCATGGAAGAATCCTTTTTTCTTTTGATGGCAGCTACTGGATGCTCAGCTGTCTCGATAACCTCTGTAGCATTTTTTATTTCAATCTGGTCCTGTGGGTATGTGTAAGATGAAAGCTCTGTTTTGATAACATCTTCCTTACCAACAAGAATAACTTTAATAGCTTTGTTTGCATTAACAGCATCAACAGCGCCCTGTACCATTGCTGATGGTGCGTTATCTCCGCCCATTGCATCAAGTGCAACTATAGTATAATCACTCATGATAATATCCTTTCATACATACTTTAGAAATTATACTTTAAATTAGGCATTATTTCAAATAAAAAAACCTTTCGGAAACTCCGAAAGGTTTTTAAAATTAATCAACTGCGATGATTTCTTTTTTGTTGTATGATCCACAGTTCTTGCAAACTCTATGTGGTACCATAAGCTCTCCACACTTGCTGCACTTAACGAGTGTTGGTTTGCTCATTTTCCAGTTTGCTCTTCTTTTATCTCTTCTTCCCTTAGAAGATTTGTTCTTTGGACAAATAGACATGCTATTTCACCTCCTTAAAGCTATTAAAGACATCTAAAAATTGTGCCATTCTAGGATCTAAGACTGTGTCGTCACATCCACAAGACTCGATATTACGATTCTTGCCACAGACTGGGCAAATACCCTTGCAGTCGTCCTGGCACAATATCTTTGCCGGGAAATTCACTAAGATCTCGTTTAATATGAGTTCATCTACAACTATTTCCTCACCATCAACAAATGAGTAAGGACCTATTTCTTCATCTGGAACTACCTGCCCTTCTGAAACCTCAACAGTTTCATCAACAGCCACAGGTACATCAAATGAAACATCTGTCAAGCATCTGTCACATGAACCAGTGATATTAGCACTAGTAGTGAATGTAATATGAAGCTTTTCAGAACCAATCATAGACAAAACTACATCAAATGGCTCTGTGCGATTGATAGTAAACTTACTGCCAAGATAAGAAAAATCATGTATGTCGCAAGTTCCAGTAAACTTCTTATTTTGATCAGGTAATGAAGTGATATCCTTAATAGAAATCTTCATATAAAATCTCCTATCCACACTTTGCCAATTATACTAAGCTTTAATATGCTTGTCAAACACTTTTAAGAAAAAAGTGCATTAATTTTACAAAAATTTGATGAAATTATTTGCCAGATACAATAGCTGCTGTATCTCTTGCAATCATAACTTCCTCGTTTGTAGGTACAACGTATACCTTAACCTTTGAAGAGTCAGAAGAAACAAGTCTCTCCTCGCCAGCTACGTCGTTTCTAGCGTCATCGATTTCAACGCCCATGAAACCAAGATGGCTACATACAGCCTTTCTAAGGCCTGCATTGTTCTCTCCAAGACCAGCTGTGAAGCAGATGATATCTGCACCGTTCATAGCAGCTGCATATGCACCAACATACTTAGCGATGCGGTATGCAATCATATCCATAGCAAGCTTTGCTCTCTCGTTGCCTTCTGCTGAAGCAGCAATAAGATCACGGAAGTCTGAAGAAATACCAGAAACACCAAGTGCACCAGATTCCTTGTTAAGTACGTTCATAACACCAGCGAAATCAAGACCTTCCTTCTTTGCCATGAACTCAACAGCTGAAGGATCGATATCTCCTGAACGAGTACCCATAACAAGTCCTTCAAGTGGAGAAAGACCCATTGATGTGTCTACTGACTCACCATTGAGAACTGCACAGCAAGATGCTCCGTTACCAATGTGGCAAACGATGATTTTTGAGTTCTTAAGGTCGCATCCGTCCATCTCAGCTACACGCTTTGAAACATAGCTGTGTGATGTACCGTGGAAACCGTAACGACGTACGCCGTACTGCTCATAATATTTGTAAGGAACTGCATACATATATGCTTCCTTAGGCATTGTCTGATGGAATGCTGTATCAAATACACCAACCTGTGGCTTACCTGGCATAAGCTCACGGCATGCATTGATACCGATGATATTTGCTGGGTTGTGAAGTGGAGCAAGATCGTTGCACTCTTCTACAACCTTAATCATCTCGTCTGTGATAAGTGCAGAAGCTGCGAACTTCTCACCACCGTGAACGACTCTGTGACCTACTGCATCGATTTCGTCAAGAGACTTAAGAGCACCTGTAGCTTCGTTTGTAATAGCGTTGATTACAGCTGCAACAGCCTCCTTGTGTGTAGGCATAGGGATTTCTGTGATTTCCTTATCAAGACCAGCCTTCTGATAAACGATACGTCCATCGATGCCGATTCTCTCGCAAAGTCCCTTGCAAAGTACCTGCTCGCTCTCTGAATCAATAACCTGATACTTAAGAGATGAGCTACCACAGTTGATAACTAAGATCTTCATAATAATAAAGTTCCTTTCTTTATATGTTTTCTTTCTTTAATAATTGTATTCTTAAACAACATTTTAATTATATCACTAAAATTTGTCTTCTCAACCAAATTTTAATGTATAATACCCATGTAAAAGTATTTTCGGAGGAACAAAATGGTAATTGGTATAGTTGCGGAATATAATCCCTTTCACAATGGCCACAAACTTCAGATTGAATATGCACGAAATGTATTAGGTGCTGATCAGATAATTGTCGCTATGTCAGGCAGTTTTACTCAGCGTGGCGAAATAGCCTGCTTCGACAAATATACAAGAGCCAAAGCTGCTCTTATGTGTGGTGCCGATATAGTACTTGAAATCCCTACCATTTTCGCCACCAGCTCTGCAAGAGAATATGCGTCAGCCGGTGTTGCTTTGCTTAATGCCACTGGTGTTGTTGATACTATTTTATTCTCAGCAGAATGCGACCGCAAAGACTTATTCATTGAGGAAAGCAAAAAACTGGTGGAGCTTGAAAATTCCGGCGAGATCAACAATGAAATCAATACACTCGTATCTCAGGGAATTAGCTATGCCACTGCCAGAGCAAAGGCTTTAAAAGCATTTTTAGCTGAAGATATTATCTCCTCTCCTAATAATATACTAGGAATCGAATACTGTCGTTATATCCAAGCAAATCATCTTGACATGGATATAGCTGTTATGAAGCGACAGGGCAACGAATACAATGATTTAAGCTTATCTGGACAGCTTAGCTCTGCCAGCTCAATACGCCAGCATTACAAGCTGTCAAAATCTTTTGAAGCAGTACCTGAAGAAGTAATAAATTTATATAACAACAGTCCATTTGTGACTTCCGATGATATTTCAGAATTGCTTCATTACAAGCTTCTTACCACAGAAAGCTTCGAGCAATATTTAGATTGCAACAACGACCTTTCAGATAGAATCAAAAATAAGTTGCCGGAATTTGTTTCCTTTAGTCAATTCTGCGAAGTTTTAAAAACCAAAAACTTTGAATATTCCAGAATCAGCCGTGTGCTCTGTCATATTCTTTTAGGTATTACAGAAAATGATTTTAAGGAAGCAAAAGAAGCTGGATATATATCGTATATGCGAATGTTAGGATTCAGTAAAAACGGAAGTGTTCTTCTTAGTAAAATAAAAGAAGCATCATCTGCCCCTTTACTTACAGCACCAAATGAAACAATTAATAAATACGATATTATTTCCAGTGATATTTACCGCACTATCCTGACATCAAAAACAGGCAATGCATATCCTACGGAATATACTCGTAAATTTGACTTAGCAAATATATAAGAATAACAAAAAAGACACCTGAAATCAGGTGTCTTTTTTAGCAGTTCCTAGCGGAATCGAACCGCTGTTTTCGCCGTGAGAGGGCGACGTCTTAACCGCTTGACCAAGGAACCATATTGCCCTGTCGCTATCAGCGACAAGACATATAATACTATGTGAATTGACTTATGTCAACACTTTTTTTAATCTTCGTATCCATTCGGATTATTCTTCTGCCATCTCCATGAATCTGCGCACATTTCCTTGATGCCAAACTCTGCTGTCCAGCCAAGTTCTTCCTTAGCTTTTGTAGCATCTGAGTAGCATGTAGCAATGTCACCAGCACGACGTGGCTTAATAGAATATGGAATCTTTACCCCAGTAGCTTCCTCAAAGTTCTTTACAATATCAAGAACTGAGTATCCTACTCCTGTACCAAGGTTGTAAATCTTGAGACCTGCATTCTCCTCGATTTTCTTGAGAGCCTTAACATGTCCCTTTGCAAGATCAACAACATGGATGTAATCACGTACACCAGTACCATCTGGAGTATCGTAATCATCACCAAATACACCAAGTTCTGGAAGCTTTCCAACTGCAACCTGTGTAATGTATGGCATAAGGTTGTTTGGAATACCGTTAGGATTCTCTCCCATTGTACCAGACTGATGAGCACCAATTGGATTGAAATAACGAAGAAGAACTACGTTCCATTCATTATCTGCTTTCTGCATATCTGAAAGAATCTGCTCAAGCATTGACTTTGTCCATCCGTATGGGTTTGTGCACTGTCCCTTAGGGCAGTTTTCTGTGATAGGTATCTCTGCTGGATCACCGTAAACAGTTGCTGAAGATGAGAAAATAATGTTCTTGCAGTTGTGCTGTCTCATTACATCAACAAGTGTAAGTGTACCTGCGATATTATTCTCATAGTATTCCCAAGGCTTCTGAACTGACTCACCAACAGCCTTAAGACCTGCGAAATGAATACAAGAATCAATTTTTTCATTTGCAAATACTTCGTTTAATCTATCTCTATCTAAGATATCGCCTTTGTAAAACTTAACTGGCTTTCCTGTAATAGCTTCTACTCTCTCAAGTGACTTTTCAGATGCATTGCTAAGATTGTCATATACAACTACATCATAGCCTGCCTGCTGAAGCTCTACACATGTGTGGCTACCAATAAAACCAGCACCACCCGTAACTAATATTGCCATAAAGCACCTCCTTAAAGTTCGTTACCACATAATAGATTAGCAGAATACTAGAAAATGTTAAATAGTTTTCTATTATATTTCTTGCATATTAGCTTAATTTTATAACAAACAAAAAGTCCTAGGACTACTCCTAGGACTTTTAATCGTTTGTTTTGAAATTAAGCTACCTTAGACTTTGCAACTTCAACAAGCTTAGCAAAACCTTCTGCATCGTTAACAGCGAGCTCAGCGAGCATCTTTCTGTTCATCTCAACACCAGCGAGCTTAAGACCGTACATGAACTTAGAATATGAAAGTCCATTGATACGTGCAGCAGCGTTGATACGAGCGATCCAAAGCTGTCTGAACTGTCTCTTCTTCTGCTTTCTACCAGCGTATGATGATGTAAGGGCACGCATAACTGACTGCTTTGCAACACGATACTGCTTGCTTCTAGCGCCTCTGTAACCCTTTGCTAACTTTAATGTTCTATTATGTCTTTTCTTAGCGTTTAATCCGCCTTTAACTCTTGCCATTTTAAATTCCTCCTAACCAAATAAATAACATTTCCAAATCTATTTTAGAGATATGGAAGTACTTTCTTCATGTTCTTTACGTTTGTTGAATCAACGATTGCTGACTGACGAAGATTTCTCTTTCTCTTTGTAGTCTTCTTGGTTAAGATGTGGCTCTTGTATGCCTTGTTTCTCTTAAGCTTTCCTGTTCCTGTTACCTTAAAGCGCTTTGCAGCTGCTCTTCTTGTCTTCATCTTTGGCATGATAAATTTCCTCCTGTATTACGATTTCTTTTCTGTAAGCACCAGGCTCATACTACGACCCTCAATCTTTGGTGCCTTTTCCACTACTGCAACATCAGCAAGTGCCTCAGCAAAATCATCAAGAATATGCTTTGATGACTGCATGTGAGCCATTTCACGGCCACGGAAACGAAGTGTTACCTTAACCTTATCGCCCTTTGAAATGAACTTCTTAGCTGCATTTACCTTTGTGTTCATATCATTAGCATCAATGTTTGGAGACATACGAATCTCTTTTACCTCAACAACATGCTGCTTTTTCTTAGCTTCCTTTTCACGGCGTGCCTGCTCATAACGGTATTTACCGTAATCAACAATCTTGCACACTGGTGGATTAGCCTTTGGTGAAATCTTTACAAGATCTAATCCTTCATCATCGGCAAGCTTCTGTGCCTCTCGTGCTGACATAATGCCAAGCTGTTCCCCATCAGAGCCAATTACACGAACTTCTTTGTCGCGAATCTGCTCATTAATCATTAATTCGCTAATGGTACTACCTCCAAATAATAAAAAAATAGTGGATACAGAATATCCACCATAAATCATCACAAACAAGGTTTGTGTGAAATATAAGACCCAAGTCACTGTAAATATACGTGCTAAGGTGAGAGTGGATACTCTACTTTGTTTTCACAACACGAATAATATATCACGTAAACCCCGCAGAGTCAACAATTTTCTACGAATTAAGAATAAATTTGTTGATTGCCTCTGCTACTGCTCCATTATTATTATCTAAAACTGTAATATAGTCTGCAACTGCCTTAAGCTCATCTCTGGCATTTGCCACAGCAACTCCTACACCGGCAGCCTGAACCATACTGATATCGTTTCTTTCATCGCCACATGCTACTGTATCTTGCATATCTATATCAAGGATAGATGCAAGCTCTGCAAGCCCGGCGCCTTTGCTAGAATCCTTTCCAACATACTCAAGGAAAGCAACATTTGAAAACATGCTGACAAATGAATCTTCCATTTCGGCCTTATGAGCTTCCTCAAACTGGAACAGCTTTTCATGGTCTTCGAAATTAACTACCATCATCTTTGTAAGATTATGGCCCCTGAGATCCTCAGGTGATTCAATTACAGTAATTGGCTCCTTTGAAATCTCAGAATATCTGTCTGTATCTTCGTTTAACGAAAAAGAATAAATCTGACCAAATTCAAAAATAATGGTGGTTAACCCGGCATTTTTTGAATAGGTCATAAGCTTTATTGCTGCTTCATTATCAAGGAAATGTCCAAATAATACTTCATCATCGGTGGCTCTAGTACCAACGGTTCCCTGGTAACCTAAAAGATAAACATTTTCTCTATCAAAAACTTCAAATCGCTTTAAAAGCTTTTTCATGACGTGTGTGGGACGGCCTGTATCTACAGCAAGCACATGCCCTGCATCAAGCATTGCATTTAAAGCATCAAGATTGGCCTTACAGATGTCCTTATTGTCATCGAAAGTTGTGTCGTCCAAATCAACTGCAAGTATTTTTCTGTTCATTTTAAACCTCATTGCCAAAGATAGGCGTAAAGGTACGCTTTTTGAAATAATCAATCTCTGGCTCGTTATTTTTCTTTGCCTCTCGACAGAAGGTGTCCTGTGCTCCCACAGGCTTCTTGCCGCGAACAGGCTTTATTCTAACATAGTTTCCATCCTCTGTCATCTCATAAGCCTTTAGGGTATCTCCCAGCTGAACATCCAAAATATGCTTAACTTTATTCTTTAAAATAACATCCTCAACTGGGAAAATTATTTCAACACGTCTATCCAAATTACGAGGCATCCAGTCCGCTGAACCCATGTATATATCTTCTAATCCATTGTTGTAGAAGTAGAAAATACGTGCATGCTCAAGGTAGGTGCCAACAATTGATGACACATGAATATTCTCGCTTACGCCTGGAATACCTGTTCTAAGGCAGCATATTCCTCGAACAATAAGATTTATCTTTACTCCGGCATTGCTTGCCTCGTAAAGCTTTTCGATTATTTCTTTGTCACAAAGGGAGTTCATCTTAGCAATAATGCGAGCTTCCTTTCCCTCTTTGGCATGACGAATCTCTCTATTAATCAAAGTGACGAAGGTGTCCCTTAGCCAAAGTGGAGCTACAACAAGCTTATTCCAGCTTGCTGGCTCTGAGTATCCGGAAAGCATATTAAATACAGCGGTAGCATCTTCGCCATATTTTTCATTACAGGTAAACATACCGCAATCGGTGTATAGCTTAGCTGTGGAATCATTATAATTTCCGGTACCAAGATGAACATAGCGGCGAATACCATCATCTTCTCTTCTAACAACAAGAGCAATCTTGCAGTGAGTCTTTAATCCTACTAAACCATAAATTACATGACATCCAGCTTTCTCAAGCTTCTTGGCCCAGATTATATTATTCTCCTCGTCAAAACGAGCCTTCAGCTCAACAAGGACTGTAACCTGCTTTCCATTTTCAGCAGCATGAGCAAGGCTTGCTATGATAGGTGAATTACCGCTAACTCTGTATAAAGTCTGCTTGATAGCAAGCACCTGTGGATCAAAGGCTGCCTGTGCAATAAAATCAACAACAGGGTCAAAGCTTTCATATGGATGATGGAGGAAAATGTCACCTTTTTTAATCTCATCAAACAGCTTTTCACCTGGTTTAAGGCGTGGATTGTTCTGAGGCTTAAAGCTTGGAGCTCTAAGCTCGCCATGACCTTCAATTCCATAAAGCTTCATAAGATAGGTTAAATCAATAGGTCCCTTGATTTTATAAATATCTATCTCATTTACACCTAAATTTTTCTTTAGAATTGATAGGAGCTTTTTATTAATTGTAGATTCCACCTCGAGACGAATTACTTCGCCCCATTGTCGTGATTTAATCTGTTTCTCGATTTCTAAAAGCAAATCTTCTGCACCCTCTTCATCAATTGAAAAATCGGCATTTCTCATGATTCGATATGGAGAGGCTGCAACCACATTGTAGTTTAAGAAAAGCTTGTCCATGTTGCGCTCGATAATCTGTTCCAAAAGAATAAAGCAATCGTGATGTTTTTCGTCTGATGGAAGGGATACAAATCGAGGTAAAACTGAAGGAACCTGAACAGTGGCAAACTCAACATCATCACTGTCGTTACCTGCTACTGTAGACCCCTTTTTCTTTTCAATCAACGCTGCAATATTTAGAGATTTGTTTCTTATAAGTGGAAATGGTCTAGATGCATCAAAGGCCATCGGAGTAAGAACAGGATAAACCTGGCTCATAAAAAATGAATCCACGAATTTCAACTGTTCTTCATTTAAATCCTCATATTTATCATAGAGGATGATTCCGTTTTCCTTTAATGCCGGGTTGAGATGCTTTCCCCATATGTTGTACTGAAGCTCTACCAGCTCTCTTGTCTTTTCGTTGATTGCAATGAGCTGCTCTGTAGGTGTCATTCCTGCAATGTCAGGCTTTGTGTAGCCTGCATGCTCCATATCTTTAAGAGAAGCTACACGAACCATGAAGAATTCATCCAAATTGGACGAAGTAATACTTACGAATTTAATGCGCTCCAAAATAGGAAGCTCTTTAACCATAGCTTCATTCAATACTCTTAGCTCGAACTTTAACCAGCTAAGTTCTCTATTATCATAGTATTTTGCATCTGAAATATTGATTTTGCTTCCCATAACGCCTCCTAAAAATCTAGTTTTCTCTAAGAACTGGTTTTATAGAAAAGATTTCCTCGAAATAATCTGCATTCTTTTTGAATAATCCCTTTTCAAGGGCAAGTGAGCTGTTAGCCTCTATAGTAATAACAAGCTCTCTATCTTTTACTCTCATTGAAACATTTTTAATCTTCTGCTTATGCGATCTATCAAGAGCATTGGCAACCTTTAAAATTGCAAGCAACTTCAAAATGGTTACATACTCTTCCTGGGTGAACTTGTCCGAAAGGTTCTCATATGGTTCAACAGGCTTTCTGTTAAACTCAACAGTAGTGGCAATTATCTCCCTCTCCTTGTGACTAAGTCCAAGTATTTCAGAAGACATAATAATGGTATATGAGCAGCTTGATGCTTCTGATAGTGAAATGTATTTTCCACAGTCATGAAGAATAGCTATACATTGCATAAGAACTCTCTGTCTTTTGCCTAGCCCGTGATACTTTTTCATAGCATCAAATATTTCACTGGAAAGCTTGAACAAAGCCTTTAAATGTGGCTGATAGCTATCATATCGTTTGGCAATAGCCCAAGCTGCTGAAATAATATCATTATCAAAATCGTGGGATGATGTAAGCCATTTTTTAGAATAGCTATAATTATATGCAACGCCCTCACTTACAGACACTCCCGGAGCATACACGATTTCAGGAGCCAGTGTTTCAGCCAATACTTTATAAAGCATTACCATTGGCTCGATAAGATTTTCGTTATCCAGATAAACATCATGCTTAAGCTCGAATGCTTTAATATAGTTTTTATTAATCTTGTTTAGGAATTCAAGGTAGTCCTTTGTTTTAATCTGTTTTGAGGAAAAATTGGATATTCTCTCAGCAATGGTACTAACCTGCACACCTAAAAGAATCATGTACTTTGGAACCATGTCCCTCAAGAACATAGTCTTGAAAACTTCCAATTCCTTGTACATCATCTCGTAGGTTTGCTCAAAAGAATTGTTTGATATAGTGCCTAGTTTCCTAAGGTTCTCACTTATTGAAACTGTACCCATAGACAAATGTTGAGTTGTAACGATTTTCCCTTTTGAGAAAAGAGTGATTTGAAGTGAGACACCGCCCACATCAACAAGAACAGCGGATTCGTTAATGAGCTCTTCGAAGCCCTCTGTGGATGCAACTGCTTCGTATCCTAAGAATCTCTGCTCAGAATTAGAAAGAACATTTACCGTAAATCCGGTATGCATTTTTATTTGTTCAAGAAAGATGATAGCGTTTTCAGCCTGTCTAATATTAGGACCTGCCACTACAGAAAAGCTGTCCACTTTGTAGCCTTCCATAGTGCGACGCATATCATTTAAAACATGACAAAGCTTGTCCGTAGTCTGAGGTAAGATACGGCCATGCTCAAGCACATCTCTGATAATATCAGAAGGGATTTTAAGAGTGTCCACAGTCTTAATCCCCTTCTGCTTACTAACTTCAAAAACTTTCATTGTAGTCTCATAAGAGCCAATGTAAATGCTTGCAAATAATTTCATGTTCCCCCCAATACGAAATTAATAGTTTCCTAAAACTCTAATGCTTACGCATTCCTCTTTTAGACCAGTAAGTGCATTTCTAACTGCCTCATCGTTAAGATTGCCATCTATGTCGATAAAGAATCTGTACTGCCAATTAACACCTTTAATTGGTCTAGATTCGATTCGGTTCATATTGATACCATTGAAAATGAGGTTTGAAAGAATCCTGTAAAGACTTCCTGGTTCGTGAGAAATCTCTAAGCAAAGACTAATTTTATCTGCAGATTTTTTATATTTTTTATCCTTTGAAACAATGATAAAACGGGTCTCATTATTTTTATCATCCTGAATAGATTCTTCTAGAATATCAAGATTATACAAAACTGCATTATATTTGCTACCAATAGCAGCCTGAGTCTTGTCGCCATCATCCTGGATTTTCTGAGCACTCATAGCTGTATTTCGTAGGTTTTTAACATCCCAATCAATGTGATATTTACGAATGTAGTTTTCACACTGGGCTATCGCCTTAGGATGAGAATATACTGTTTTAATATCATTTATTGTGGCACCCTTAACACCAAGCAAAGCATGATCAACCTTGAGAATCTGCTCGCCAATAATGGCAACATTGTATTCAGAAAGTAAATCAAAGTTCTCCTCAATAGAACCAGCCAGGCTGTTTTCTATTGGAAGAACAGCATAGTCAGCCTTGCCTGTGCTGATTGCCTCCATGGCATCGCGCCATAAATCAACATGAAAGCTATCTTTCATTTCGTCGTCAAAAAACGCCAGCATTGCCAGCTGGGAATAAGCCCCTTGAACTCCCTGAAAGCAAACGATTGCATCAGAAAAATCGAATTTATCTACCTGAGTAAAGCCTGTGTCAAAAGATACTCCTCGCTCTTGCAAAATAGCAAATTGCTTTTTGCGGCTGATGGACATTATCTGTGTGTATAGCTCTTTGACAGCCTGCTCGCTAAAATCATCATCAACATAGGATGAAAGCTTTTCAAGTTTTGCATCCTCACGCTCTTTGTCGTAAACCTTTTTACCTGTAGCAATTTTGTACTCAGCTACCTGGCAGGCAAGCTCCATTCTCTTGTTGAAAAGATTGAGAATCTCCTTGTCTACCTGATCGATTTCTACCCTGATGTCTCCTAAGTCTCTCATGTTACTCCTATTCTGTTACTTGTCTAATGCTAAAATTGGTGGATTGAATAGCCCAACTTCTGTGCTACCATTTGCCACATGGAACGTTGTACCTGAATAGTAATCAGCAAAATATACATATTTGCTAGTTACATTGATGTTGTTAAATTCACCTTCAGCAAGAAGAACCTCGGCACCTGTAGTCAAATCCACTCTGTACATACCATCAGGATTGCCCTTGATGGATTGATAGTACAGGTAATTGCCAGAGATATTGTATCCAGATGTACCGTATGTGGTTATACCTGTTTTGTTGTCGCCAGAAAGAGTACTTCTGAAAACTCGATTGTTTTCATCCAGATTCATGTAGTACAAAGTGTTACCATCGATGATTGGAAGCCACAAATTCTCTGATGAAACATAGGTAGAATCTTTTGTGTCAAGATTCATACTATGGAGATTGTGATCACGCTCCACACCTGAATAATAAAGCTTTTCGCCTACCATGCATCGTGGATCAATTGGAGCTTTTGAAAGCTGGACTCTTTCTTCACCGTCGATACCTACCATGTAAAGAGATGTGGCATCTTCGGAATCATAGTGAAAATAAACAACTCTATTTCCAGCGAGAGCAGCCGCATTACAGTTTGCCTGATCAAGAATAATGACCTTTTTATTCTTCTTTGTCATTCTACACAAGCTTTCTGTGTTTACATCAAGCACGAAATCTGCGTTATCGTTGTGATTACGACTGTAATAAAGGTAATGTGAATCGGCATTAATAAAATAAACGCTATCAGTTGCGACAATTTCTATATCAGATTCATCTGGATTCATTTTATAAATTCTGCCCTTATCATTTGGATTAGAAAAATAAACTACTCCATCTGATTCACAGAACAATCCATTTCCGTATAGATTGCCAATAGTGTTTCCATTTGTGCCTGGTTCATTATAATAGGTCACAGTATTTATGTACTTATAAAAACCAAGACCAGCCACAATACCAATAGCAACAACTATTGCTATGATTCTTTTTAATACCTTCATTCAACTGCCCTCCCCAAAATTAAAAATTAAAAAAGTCTGATAGTGAAAGCTGATTTGATTTTGGAAGATCTTTTACGATTCCAAGCTCAACCATTTTATCAAGAATAGTCTGTGATACCTTTCCTCTATCGCGAATCTCGTCTTGTGATAAGAACTTTCCTTGGCTGGCAGCAATCTGTAACTGCTCAGCAGCCTTATCACCCATTCCGGAAATAACATTGAATGGTGGAAGAAGCTTCCCATCTACTATTTTAAAGTATCTTGAGTCAGATTGGTATAGGTCCATAGGTAAAAATTCAAATCCACGGGCATACATCTCCTGACACAATCTAAGCGCAATCAAAATATCCTTATCGGTAGCTGATAAATCTGGCTGAGATTTGTAGTACTTAATCTCCTGCTCACATCTAGCCTTACCCTGACAACACTTTTCATAATCAAAACCACCGGCTCTGATTGAGAAGAATGCTGCATAGTATGCTAAAGGATAATTTATTTTACAGTAAGCAACACGCCAAGCCATCATAACGTATGCGGCAGCATGGGCTTTAGGGAACATGTATTTAATTTTTTCACAGGAACCGATGTACCAATCTGGAACGCCATGCTCTTGCATGTGTTGTTTGTATGTAGGCCACTCATCGCATTTACCTTTAGCAACGATACCCTTACGAACTCGCTCCATAATTGTAAATGATTCAGCAGGGTCAAGGCCCATATGAATCAGATAAACCATGATATCATCACGAGTACAAATAGCCTCAGTGATAGTGGCAACACCATTTAGGATAAGGTCCTGAGCATTTCCTAGCCATACGTCAGTACCATGGGCCAGTCCGGCGATTCGAACTAAGTCAGTGAAATACTGAGGCTTTGCCTCAACAAGCATCTGCATAGCGAAATCAGTACCGAACTCTGGAATTCCAAGAGTTCCCAGTGGTGTTCCCATAATGTCATCTGGTGTAATACCAAGAGCCTTAGTGCTTTGGAACAAAGACATAACATCCTTGTCATCAAGAGGAATCTTTGTGGCATCAATTCCGGTCAAATCCTCCAGTCGCTTGATCATGGTAGGATCCAAATGTCCTAAGATATCAAGCTTCAGCAGGTTGGCATCGATTTTATGGTAATCAAAGTGTGTTGTAACAATATCTGTATCTTTATTAGCTGGATGCTGAACTGGTGTGAAGGAATAAATATCCTCTCCATTAGGAAGAACTACTACACCACCTGGATGCTGACCAGTAGTAGACTTAACACCTTCAACACCTTTTGCAATACGCTCGTTTTCAGCACGTCGCTTTCTAATATCTCGCTTATCAAAGTACTTTAATACATAACCAACGGCGTTCTTATCAGCAAGTGTAGACACAGTTCCGGCCTTGAATGTCTGACCATCACCGAAAATAACTTCAGTGTATTTGTGGGCCTTTGACTGATATTCGTTGGAGAAGTTAAGATCGATATCAGGCTCCTTATCTCCCTTGAATCCAAGGAAGGTTTCGAAAGGAATATCAAATCCATCCTTTGCCAAAGGCTTGCCACAATTAGGGCAAATCTTGTCCGGCATATCGACACCTGAAAGACCTTTATCGATTGTTTCCTTTACTTCTGGACCGTCAAAATCTACATAGAAACATTCTGGACATCTGTAATGTGGAGGAAGTGGGTTAACCTCTGTAATACCAGCCATTGTTGCTGCAAAGGATGAACCTACGGAACCACGTGAACCTACCAGATATCCATCCTCGTTCGACTTCCAAACAAGCTTCTGGGCAATAATGTACATAACGGAGTATCCATTACCGATGATAGAGTTAAGCTCTCTCTCAAGTCTGGCTGATACTATTTCAGGAAGCACAGGTCCATACACCTCATGTGCTCTTGTTTCGCAAATACGACGCAAATCTTCCTCTGAATGCTCGATTACAGGTGGACATTTATCAGGACGAACCGGGTGAATACGCTCCACCATATCAGCAATCATATTAGTATTTTCTACAACTACTTCATGTGCCTTAGCCAGTCCCAGGTAAGCAAATTCCTCAAGCATCTCATCTGTAGTATGAAGATATAGAGGTGCCTGCTGGTCCGCATCATCAAAGCCCTTGTTGGCCATGATAATACGACGATATACTTCGTCCTCAGGATCAAGGAAATGCACATCACAGGTAGCAACAACAGGCTTTTTAAGCTCGTCTCCTAATGCAACAATCTGCTTATTAATCTCCTGCAAATCCTTAACAGAATTGATATTTTCGTATTTACGTTTATCAGAACGAATCATGAATTCGTTGTTGCCAACAGGCTGTATCTCAAGATAATCGTAGAAATTAGCTATACGCATAATCTCTGATTCATCTCTGCCATCTACAATGGCATCATATAATTCTCCTGCCTCGCAGGCAGAACCAATAATCAGTCCCTCTCTGCACTCCATCAGCAAGCTCTTTGGAACTCTAGGATATCTGCTGAAGTAATAAAGGTGTGATTCTGAAACCAATCTATAAAGATTAATACGGCCTAAATCGTTCTTTGCAAGAACAATACAGTGGTTGGCACGCATTTTCTTAATCTGCTCTGGGCCTGGTTTACTATGATCATTAAGCTCTGATAAAGTGAAAATCTTTTCATTTTCAAGCTTTGTAATGAACTTTTCAAATACCTTTGCTGTAGCCTCTGCGTCATCAACTGCTCTATGATGATGCTCGTTTACAATATTTTCTGCCTTACATACAGCATCAAGGTTGAACCTAGCCATATTTGGATGTAAGTATCTTGCAACCTCAACTGTGTCTACATGGGTGTAGTCATATTCAAGTCCCAGTTGCTTACAGTTGTATCTAATGAAGCTGGTATCAAATCCAGCGTTGTGTGCAACTAAAACAGAACCTTTACAGAACTCCATAAACTTTGGAAGGATCACATCGATTGTAGGGGCATCCTCTACCATTTCGTCCTTAATCGAAGTGAGCTCTGTTATGTTGAATGGGATTGGCACCTGTGGGTTTACGAACTCAGAAAATCTATCAACAATTTCTCCATTTACAAACTTAACAGCACCAATTTCAATTATCTTGCATGTCTTAGGATTGAAACCTGTAGTCTCTATATCAAAAACGACAAACTCATCTCGTAAAGTCTGGCCCTTATCGTTGGTAACAATAAGCTTTGTATCATCTACAAGATAAATTTCGCATCCGTAGATAACCTTGAAATCTCCAAGGCCCTTCATATGATCCGCATCACAGAATGCCTGAACAACACCATGGTCTGTAATAGCAAGCGCCTTGTGTCCCCACTCCTTTGCCCTACTAATAATTGTGGTGATTTCGGATACACCATCGAAATCCGACATCTTTGTATGGCAGTGGAGCTCAACACGCTTATCTACTGCAGTATCCTGTCTGGTTACTCTGAAATCTCGAATTCTATTGATAGAATTAATACGACCTACAGTAAGCTCCTTTGAATAAATATCTTCATCAAGCTTACCTGCGATCTTATAGAACTCTCCAACCTTGAGAGCTTTTTCAAGTTCACGTCCCTGATCTGCATCACTGAAGAAAAGCTTGATAGAGATAGAGTCGGTAAAGTCGGTCATAGCACCAGTTCCAAAATATCCGCCCTTCTTTGTCTCTCTAAACTCAAGAGCTGTAAGCTGTCCACGGATAATAATTGGTCCAAGAAGCTCTCCGTTAATGTCCTCCATTGGAGTTGCATTATCGAAGATTTCATTGCCGTAGATGCAATCTGGGTCGTCAGATTTAGTAAGAGGCTTGATAACCTTCGTCTCAGCTTCCTGTGGCTTCTTGTTATCAGCATCCTTTTTCTTGTCAGAATTATCAGAACCAGAATTATCGCCGTCAGATGACTCATGACTAACGCTCTGCGCATTGATTGCAGCGATTTTATTTTCGATTTCGAGAATTGCGTTCTCAAGATACTTGCTTTTAACAGGCTCTTTATAATCGAAATCAATAACAATATTCTGATGACATCTGCGACAAAGAATGGAATGAAGAATATCAAACAGCTCATGCTCTTTCTCGCGGGCAATTATGGTATCTTCGATAGTTACTTTAAGATGGCCGTCTTCAGTAAAGTCTAAATCTGCTTTTTTATATATGTTAAAAAGAAGAGCACTTCTATCCTCTAGCTCCTCTAAAATACTATCATTATATGAATTTAAAAGATTTTCAGGTGTGTACTGACTTGATAAATCGAATTCTTCAAGGATTCGAATTGTAACACCATTATTAGGGAAGAATTGTTTTTTAATAGATTTTTCCAAATGCCAGATACGGCGCTTAGGAATAAGGGTATTGAAAGTAACGTATATACGAATATCATCCTTCGAACGACCGGTACTTACCTTAGTGACAGTGGCGTCACTAAGGGCTGTATCCAAATCATTCCCCGCATCCATATTAGGGAAAACTTCATAAAAACTCATTTGATCCATATCATTATCTCCGTGGCCAGTTTGTAAGCTCCTCACGTAATGCATCAAGAAGCTCACTCTCAGGCATCTTGCGAACGACTTCGCCATGCTTTATAAGAAGGCCTTCTCCAATGCCGCCAGCAACACCTAAATCAGCTTCCTTAGCCTCTCCTGGTCCATTAACTACGCAGCCCATAACAGCTACTTTTATATCTAAATCTGAGAACTCTTCAACAAGATTCTCTACTTTATTTGCAAGTCCAATTAAATCTATCTGTGTACGTCCACATGTTGGGCATGATACAACTTCGATTCCGCCCTTTCTAAGACCAAGTGTACGAAGAATAAGCTTTGCTGTCTTAATTTCTTCGATAGGGTCACCTGTAAGCGAAACACGGATAGTATCGCCAATCCCCTGTGAAAGAATCATTGATAAGCCACATGCGCTTTTGATATTTCCGGCTTTGATTGTGCCTGCTTCTGTAATGCCAACATGAAGTGGATGTGTTGTCTTGTCTGCAATCAATTCGTGAGCCTTAACACACATCATAACATCAGATGATTTGATACTGATTACAAGATTGTCATATCCAAGGCGTTCAATAATAGCCACCTTATCAAGGGCCGATTCTACAAGGCCTTCAGCTGTAACACCGCCATATTTTTCAACAAGATTCTTTTCGAGAGATCCTGAATTAACTCCTACTCGAATAGGAATATTCTTTGCTTTCGCAGCATCAACAACAGCCTTAATACGATCTTCGCTTCCAATGTTTCCAGGATTAATACGAATCTTGTCAGCTCCATTTTCAATTGCAGCAATAGCAAGTCTGTAATCAAAGTGAATATCCGCAACAAGAGGGATGTGAATCTGCTCTTTGATTTTGCCAAGAGCCTTTGCCGCTTCCATGTCAGGTACAGCGCAACGAATAATATCACAGCCAGCCTTTTCGAGCTGAAGAATCTGTGCAACTGTTGCCTCTACATCCTGTGTTTTTGTGTTTGTCATAGACTGGATAAGAATTGGATTTCCTCCACCTATAACTCTATTTCCAATTTTAACTTCAGTAGTCTTCATAATATTACCTCTACATAAGCTTAAGAATATCGTTGTACATAACAACAACCATTAAAACCATTAACAATGCAAATCCCACCAGATTGATACCGTTTTCAATCTCTGGCTTCATCTTCTTGCCTCTAATTCCTTCGATAATAAACAAAAGAATTCTTCCACCGTCAAGTGCTGGGAATGGCAATAGGTTCATAACGCCAAGGTTGGCAGTAAGAAGAATTGCGATTGATAATAGATTGATAAATACGTAAAACAAACCACTGCTTATTGATTGATCATAAACATCAGAAATGGTAGTAACAACTCCCACAGGACCTGATACTTCATTTACAGAAATCTGACCCGTAAATAACATCTTTAAGCTAGATAATGTAACGTAAATCTGATATTTGATTTCGTAAGCTGCGTATTTTAAAACACCAATTGGTGATACCTTTTTGTATTCCGCGTTCTTGATAATGCCAATCATTTTTCTGCCGGTTTCTTCAGAGTATGTTGGCACTATCTCAGTCTCATATTTTTCACCATCACGTGAATAAACAATATCGTAACTATCCGCATCAGCATGAAGGAATGTGTAGATGCTTATTTCATTGTAAAAATGAACATTATAGCCATTAATACTAATGATTGTATCTCCAGCCTCCATGCCTGCTTCTTCAGCTGCATAGCCTTCCATAACATCAGATATGGTAGCGTCATTTACACCTAAAGCTGCTATGTAAACAACAGAAAGTATATAAGCTAAAATAAAGTTAAATAAAGGACCAGCGAAAACGATTTGGAATCTCTCCCATAGGGATTTTTTATTGAACGCTCTATCACTATCGCTTTCTTCATCCTCTCCTTCCATAACGCAAGAACCACCAAATGGAAGAAGCTTTAAACAATATTTTGTTTCGCCTTTTCCCCAAGAAATCAGAGTTGGGCCAAGACCCAAAGTGAATTCATTAACCTTAACCCCGCACTTCTTTGCAAAAAGAAAATGTCCTAGCTCATGAAAAATAATAATGAAACTAAAAATTAGTATAGCTAGAATAATCTTCATTTTTTACCACCTGCTCTCAATGAAATCGTAAGTCATCTTTTCAGTTTCAAGAACCTGTTCGATTGTAGGATTCTCAATGAAATCTACATTAATCATTGCTTCTGATACGATTTCTGGTATCTCCAAAAACTTGATTTTATTATTTAAAAACTTTGCAACTGCTCTTTCATTGGCAGCATTGAAGACAGTAGGAACATTTCCACCTGCATCCATTGCATCATAAGCCAAAGAAAGGCCATAGAAAGTTTCCATATCCGGCTTTTCAAATGTAAGTGAACCTACTTTGAATAAATCTAAAGGCTCTGCGTAAAGAGTCTTACGGTTTGGATAAAATAGAGCATAAAGGATTGGCAATCTCATATCTGGTGTGCCCATCTGGCCAATTACCGCTCCATCCATAAATTCAACAGCAGAATGAAGCACGCTCTGTGGATGCACCACAACCTCAACCTGGCTAAGATTTACATCGAATAGCCACTTAGCTTCCATAACTTCCAAACCTTTGTTGATCATTGTGGCAGAATCGATAGTGATTTTTGCGCCCATAGACCAGTTTGGATGCTTCAATGCATCTTCTACCCTAACATTCTCTAACTGCTCAAGAGTCTTTCCTCTAAAAGGACCGCCTGAAGCAGTAAGAAGAATCTTTGAAATTTTATTGTGTCTTTCTCCATTTAATGATTGGAAAATAGCACTGTGTTCGCTATCAACTGGAAGAATAGAAACACCCTTTTCCTTTGCAAGAGGCATAATGATATGACCTGCAGTAACAAGTGTCTCTTTGTTTGCTAAAGCAATTGTCTTTTTGGCATTGATAGCCGCAATAGTAGGCTGAACTCCAATCATTCCAACTACGGCAGTAACTACAGTGTCAGCCTCTTCACAAGTGGCAACAGCAATAAGTCCTTCCATTCCAAAATGAATATCTATATCCATATCAGAAAGTCTTGTCTTTAAATCCTTTGCAAGCTCCTCTGTTCCCACAGAAACAAGTGTAGGATGATACTTTCTGATTTGCTTTTCAAACAAATCTAGATTCTTTCCACAGGACATTGCAACTACCTGCAAATCCTCTGGATTTTGTGAAACTATGTCCAATGTCTGGGTTCCAATAGAACCAGTTGAACCAAGTAAAGCTAACTTCTGTGACATTTTACTACCTCTTTATACGTAAAAATAATAAGCTAAGAAGAAAATAATAGGTGCTGTGATAATTACGCTATCAAATCTATCCAGCACTCCACCATGTCCTGGAATCAATTTTCCATAATCTTTTATTTCGAAATTGCGCTTAATGGCTGAAGCAGCTAAATCACCTACCATGGAAATTAAAGCGCCAACTCCTGAAATAATTACAAGTGGAAGGATTGCAAAGTCATCCATCTTGAATACTGCTGAAATAACGTAGCAGTAAATCGCTGTAAATAACATTGCACCAACTACTCCACCAACTGCTCCTTCGATAGATTTCTTAGGAGAAAGAATTGGAGACATCTTGTGCTTTCCAAACAATACGCCAACACAGTATGCAGATGTATCGCATCCCCAAGAACAAAGGAAAATAAGCCATACAATAAACTGGCCATTTGTAAGCATTCGTGTCTGGTAGAGGAATGAAAGCATCACTCCTACGTAGAATAAGCCAAAGAATGCTGCCATAATCTGATGACTATGGAACTTTGGATAGCTAAACACGAATACAGCTAAAAGCAAAATCAAAAATGCAAGGACAATTACCATAACATCCTGGCAAAATTGAAATCTTAAATCTAAATAGTATGTAATACAAGCGAGATACCCTAGTATTCCAGGTAGACTCTTTTCAACTTTAAAGATTCTGTATAGCTCGAACATGCCGATGAGAGACAAAACTAGCATTACTGCTAAAAGAACATCTCCACCTGTGCAAATAAATAAAAGTGCAAGAGCTACAAGAATAATTCCACTAATTAATCTAGTAATAAACATATATAATCCTTCCTATATACCACCAAATCTACGGTTTCTCTTATCATATTCCTCTACTGCCTTTTTAAGCTCCTCTGGTGTGAACTCTGGCCATGGAACAGGTGTAAAGTAGAACTCGGAATATGCTAATTGCCATAATAGATAGTTTGAAAGACGCTGCTCGCCAGATGTTCTAATCATAAAATCTGGATCAGGGATATCCTTAGTATCTAAGTAGCTTGAAAAAACATCCTCTGTAATATCTTCTGAATTGATATTGCCAGCTTTAACATCCTCGGCAACCTTTCGAATTGCTCTAGTCATTTCGTCTCTACTACCATAATTTATAGCAATAGTAAGTGTAAGACCTGTAAACTGTGATGAATACTCTGTAAGCTCAGCTATAGCTGCTCTAAGTTTGTCATCCAGTTTTGTCAAATCACCAATAAATCTAACCCGTAAGTTATCCTTTTTGGCAGTCTTCATACAAGTCTTTATATATTCCCCTAAAAGCTTCATAAGAGCTTTAACTTCATCGTCAGGTCTAGACCAGTTTTCAGTAGAAAAAGCGTACATAGTAACATATTTTACTCCTAAATCGTGTGCCGCTCTACAAATGGTTTCGACATTTTTTGCCCCTACAGTGTGTCCGTATGTACGAGGCATTCCTTTTGATTTGGCCCATCTGCCATTTCCATCAAGTATTATAGCTATATGCTCTGGTACGTTCATAGCACCTCCAAAATAAAATATAATGAAAAAGGGCACAATAACTGTGCCCCATAAATAGACTAGTTTAAACTGTCATAATCTCTTTTGTCTTAGCCTCAACAGCTTTATCTACCTCAGCGATGAACTTATCAGTCATCTTTTGGCACTTATCCTCAAGGTCCTTTATCTCATCCTCAGAAACGCCTTCATCCTTTGAATGCTTCTTTAACTGATCGATAGCATCTCTACGGATGTTGCGAATAGCAACCTTTGCATCTTCGCCATGCTTTTTAACATCTTTGGCAATTTCCTTACGACGCTCTTCTGTAAGCTCTGGGAAAACCAAACGAATAAGCTTACCATCGTTTGTAGGATTGATACCAATATCAGACATATTAATTGCCTTTTCAATCTCCTTTACCAATGATGGCTCCCAAGGCTGAATCTGAATAAGTCTTGGCTCAGGAACAGAGATATTTGCAACCTGCTGAAGTGGAGTTGGTGCTCCATAATAATCAACAGTAATCTTGTCAAGAATATGTGGATTAGCTCTACCTGCTCGAATAGTTGTAAACTCGCTTTCGAGATTGTTGTAGCTCTTTGTCATTTTCTCCTCGTAAGTTGAAAGTATATTATCCATTAATCCTCCTTAACACACACAACTGTGCCATTAAATTTGCCTGAAATTGCTTTTACTATAGAATCCTCTTCATTAAGAGAGAATACGTACATTGGCATCTGCTGCTCCATTGCGATAACAGAAGCAGTCATATCAACAACCTGAAGCTTTTTATCGATAACTTCCTGGATGCTAACCTTGTCGTAACGCTTTGCATCAGGATTCTTAGCTGGGTCACTGTCATATACACCATCAATCGACTTAGCAAGAAGAATAACATCTGCTTCGATTTCTACTGCACGAAGTACTGTAGCTGTATCTGTTGAAAAATATGGATGACCTGTACCACCTGCAAAGAATACAACCATTCCTCTTTCGAAATACTTGTTTGCTCTATCCTTAGAATAAAGCTTTGAGCAATTGCCACACTCAAAAGGTGTAAGTACTGCTGTACGCATGCCTGCTGCTCTGAAGATTTCAGATACATAGATACAGTTCATAACTGTAGCAAGCATTCCAATCTGGTCTGCCTTTGTACGATCAATATTCTCTGATGAACGGCCTCTCCAGAAATTGCCGCCGCCGATAACGACACCAACCTGAACACCATCATCTACAAGCTTCTTAACCTGCTTTGCTACCATCATACATGTAGCTTCGTCAAAACCAAACCCCTTATCGCCTGAAAGTGCTTCTCCACTAAGCTTAAGTAATACTCTCTTCATTTGTAATAATCCTTTATCTATTAGATTGCGAATACGCTGTTTACATCAACATCTGAGTAGCTCTGTGAGCAGAAGCCTTCGATAACAGCACCATTGTTAATCTGTACTGAACGAGACTTAATGTTACCCATAACAACAGCTGATGTATCAACAACTACTGGACCATTAACATCGATATCGCCCTTTACAGCACCTGCAATAACTGCTGATGTAGCTGTAATGTTACCGATGATAACTGAACCAACGCCAACCTTTGCTGTACCTGTTGTAACTACTTCGCCTTCGATCTTTGCAGCGTCAGCGAAGAATTCTGAAGATGATGAGTTACCATTAACCTTACCTGTAACAACAAGCTTGCCATTACATGCAACATCTCCTACAATTTCTCCCTGTACTTCTATAGAACCGATTGATTCTACATTACCTGTAACTTTCATTCCTGCTGTAATAACTGCATTCTCATCTGCAACTGCTCTGTTAGTATCAGCAGCATTTCCCATAACATCCATTGTTCTTGGTGCCTCCATCTTAGTTTCTTTCTTTGTCTCTGAGAAGAAAGACTTTTTCTCCTCTACTGGCTCTGTAGTAACAGGAGCCTCTGCCTGCTTTTCAGCTGGTGTTTCAACCTTTTTAGTGACCTGCTCTAAAAGACCATCAAGCTTGTTAAGCTCAGACTCAACGTCAATATCGCCATCTAAGGTATTAACCATAACTTCTTCTGTAGATGTCTCTTCTGCGCCAGCCATTTCGTCTAAAGCGTCATTAAAATCCTCTTTGAAATCCTTAAAAAAGCCCATTACAATTCCTCCATAACATTTTATTGTACAACGTTTACGTGCTGTATAACGGTTGTTTCATCTGTGATTGGTAAAATCATGGCCCCCTGCTCTTGTAAAGATTCAATCAATCCAGGTAAAGCCTCAACTGTCGCATTTTTATTTGAAGCGTCATGCAACAATACTACAGACGTTTTGTATTTTACCACATCCTTCATTACATTATCAATAAGCTGTTCTGTTGTAAACGCAGAAGATGTAGCATCTCCCGAAGCAACATTCCAATCGTAGTATACAACGCCCTGATTATTTAAGTAATTAATGAATGTAGACATGCTTGTAGTGCTGACCTTATTACTGCTTCCTCCTGGGAAACGATAATATTTAGTGTCAACACCAGTAGTTTCTAATATTAAATTATGAATTTTGTTATAATCTTGTGCAAAAGCATCCTCAGACGCATATATCTCGCCAAAATTATGGCTATATGAGTGCATACCAATAGTATGACCTTCGTCCACGATGCGTTTGTATTGTTCACCGTAAAGCTCTAAATCCTTGCCACAAACAAAGAATGTAGCCTTTACATTATAATCGTCTAAAATATCTAATATTTCATCTGTGTTGCTGCTAGGGCCATCATCGAATGTGAGATATACCATAGGTATATCACCCTCTTCAGCAATATTATCAACGTTATCAACTTGGTAGACATCATCCAATATACTGTCATCCACCATTTCATCTTCATTCTCTACATCAGTAGTAACATAAACCTGCTTAGCAAGGCTATCCAACTGCCTCTGTAAAGAGAAAACCTCAAACAAAAGGAAGCTCATTACAGAAATTGTAAGTAGCATAAAAACTAAAACAGTAGTGACAATAAATTTTTTCATTCTGGCAACGCGTCTGCGCTTTGCCCTTTGTCTCTCAAGCCCCTCAAATGAACTCTCCAAAACAAAATCCTCCCCATAAAAATTTCTCTTTTATTTTATCACAACGATTTCTCAATATAAAGGGGGTAAAAAATAAAGAGCCCACTAAATGTGGACTCTTTAAAGAAAACAAATTTGAAATTAAAGCTGAGCTGCAACCTCTGCTGCGAAATCCTCAACCTTCTTCTCAAGACCTTCGCCTGTCTCAAAACGAACGAATCTCTTGACGTTGAGCTCAGAACCTGTCTCCTTAGAAACCTGCTCTAAGTACTTAGCAACTGTCTGCTTTCCATCTTCAGCCTTAACATAAACCTGATCAAGTAAGCAGATTTCCTTAAGCTCCTTAGATACACGACCTTCGATCATGCCATTGATAACCTTCTCAGGCTTCTGTGACTCCTTAGGATCGTTCATAATCTGAGCAAGAAGGATTTCCTTCTCGTGAGCAATATAATCAGCTGATACTTCATCACGGCTAACATACTTAGGATTAAGAGCTGCAATCTGCATAGCAAGATTTGTAGCTGCTTCCTTAGCTGCATCACTCTCAGCGCCAGCCATATCAACGATAACGCCGATACGTCCACCACCGTGTGTGTAAGAAACAACGAATCCGTCAGATACTACCTTCTCGAAACGACGAAGTGAAAGCTTTTCGCCGATTGTAGCTACCATCTCAACGTGTACGTCGTTAACTGTCTTTGATGAATCCTCTGCCCATGGCTGAGCAAGTAACTCATCGATTGTAGTAACATCAGACTTAAGGATCTGGTTTGCAACCTTCTCAACATATGCCTGGAACTTCTCGTTCTTAGCAACGAAATCTGTCTCTGAGTTAACCTCAAGAACAACAGCTGTATTGCCTTCAACTACAACTTTGCAAATACCCTCTGCAGCGATACGAGATGCTTTCTTTTCAGCCTTTGCAGCACCGTTCTTACGAAGGAGCTCGAAAGCTGCATCCATATCACCATCACACTCAGCGAGTGCTTTCTTACAATCCATCATACCTGCGCCAGACTGCTCGCGAAGGTCTTTTACCATTGCTGCTGTAATAGCTGCCATAATTATGCCTCCTCTTCTGCTTCTGCTGACTCCTCAGCAACCTCATTCATTTCACCCTGCTTTGCTTCGATAACAGCGTCTGCCATCTTAGCAACGATAAGCTTAACTGCACGGATAGCATCATCGTTACCTGGGATAACGTAATCAAGCTCATCTGGATCACAGTTAGTATCACAAACACCTACAAGTGGAATACCAAGTGCGTGTGCTTCCTGAATACAAATGTGCTCCTTCTTAGGATCAATAACAAAAATAGCATCTGGAATACGGTTCATTTCCTTGATACCGCCAAGAACCTTTGTAAGCTTCTCCTGCTCCTTCTTGAGCTGAGTAACTTCCTTCTTTGGAAGAAGGTCAAATGTTCCGTCTGCTTCCATCTTCTCGATTTCCTTAAGACGAGCGATTCTTGTCTGAACTGTCTTAAAGTTTGTAAGCATACCACCGAGCCATCTCTCGTTTACATAGAACATACCGCAACGCTCTGCCTCTGTAGCGATAGCATCCTGAGCCTGCTTCTTTGTACCTACGAAAAGGATTGTACCACCCTGCTGTGCGATGTCGAAGATAACATCATAAGCATCGTCTACCATACCTACAGACTTCTGAAGGTCGATAATGTGGATACCATTACGCTCTGTGTAGATGTATGGAGCCATCTTAGGGTTCCATCTACGTGTCTGATGTCCAAAGTGAACACCTGCCTCGAGTAACTGCTTCATTGAAATAACACTCATTTTAATACCTCCTGGTTTGTTTCTTCCGCATAATTCCTCCTGACAACCACCCCGCCTACTGTAGGTTGGGAACCAATGTCAGTCCTTATGCGTGTATTTTCAACAGCTCTAAAAGTTTACCATAAAAAAACCCACCATGCAACACCTATTATTAGGTGTTACTCAGTGGGTGGTGTTGTTGTTCTATGATCTTTGTTAACAAGTAAAACAATAATATCATCGTATGTACTATCTGCTCTTACATAGAATGTGCCGGACTGAATTCTGTTATCAACCCCTAGCGTATTCATGTAGTCGTTGAATTCCGATGCAGAATCAACTAAACCTGCCTTATAAAGATTAGCTGCAACTGTATCTGATGACTCTCCGCTGTTTACTGTAAACGGAATGTATTTAACTGTAGACTCAGAGCTTTCTACAACAGGTTCATTTTCAGCATCAGTCTCTTCTGTCTCTTCAGGCGCTACTTCTTCTGTTGGTTGTTCCTCAGAAGCGGCTGCATCTTCTTCAGATGTTTCATCCTGAGTCTCCTCTTCAGATGCCTCGTCTTCCGGCATAACCATTCCAAGCTCTGTTGCTTTTTCAATTATTTCTTCATCAGTCATTTCCTTTGAAGAAAAATCAGTTCTACCGAAATAAAAACTAATGGAAAGCACAAGTGTTGCAAAAATAACACCTATGCCTATACCTCTCATGTAATATTTAAGTCTCATTATTTGCCCTCCTGATATAATCCGAGAACAAATTTAACTTCGCCTAAACCTCTACCAAGCTTCTTAGCTATCTCAACTTCGCTAAGACCTTCATCGTGAAGTGTTAGGATTTCAAGATTATCATTTTGCTTTGGTCGAACTGTTTCATCTGCAAATTTTTCAGCTAGAGCCTCAGTAAATGATACTGGCTCAGCTGCCTTGCTTTCAGTGGATTGAGCCTCAAATTCGATTTTGGCCTGCTCTAGCTTTTGCTTTTCTTCGGATATTTCGATTTCTCTATCGCGAAGTAAATCAAGCTTCTTAGCAATAGATGAATCCAAAGCAACAAGTGTATCTTCTAAATCTGAAAGCTTTTTAGTCATATCAACTGTATCCTGCTGCTTTTCATTAAGCATTGAATACATGAATGTAACTTCTTTATGGGACTTGTCAACAGATTCCAAAACTGTATCTGAATACTGAGAGATTTGCATAATCTTCTCGTTTGTTTCTTTATCTGTTTTTCGATCCATTTCTTCAATGGCCTCATCAATTGTAGCAGAAAGCTTATCTTCCATTTCTACCTTTGCATCAGCCATTTTGTCTTTTATAATTTCTTCTATTTGCTCTTTTGTAAGCTTTTGAAGATTTTCTTTGTCTTTGCTTGATAACTTTTCAGACACAAAAAAACTCCCAATACAAAAGGCTAAGCCTATGATTAGGAGTGTAATTTCAAGAACGGTCATTTCAGTCCCCCTATTAAACTCTCATATCAAATGAAGGTGTAGGCTTCTCAGATACCTTTCCATCACCTTCTAGCTTTTCTTCTTGTTTAATCTTAGAGGGTTTACGTTTTTTATTTCCTTCATAACCTTTGCCATTGCCTTCACGGTCATATTTGTCTTCAGTACGCTTTGCGTTGTAAAGATCATTGACCTGTTTGGCTTGCTGCTCCTGCTTCTTTTCGACGGTCTGCGTCAAAACTTCCTGCTGAAGCATTGGCTTTTGATCCTCAGTAGCCTTTGTATGGCTAATCTCGTTGGTGTTTTGGATCATTCCGTTAAAATTAATAGGACTAATTGACATAACATTCCCTCCCTATGGAATACCACACAATTAAACTGCCAACACTATTTTATTAGTATCCCCATGTATTCTCCAAGTGATCCTCTCATCTTTTGAAGGGCCTTGGTATGGAGTTGTGATACTCTTGATTCTGAAACCTCAAGAGCTGCACTTATTTCTTTTAAAGTCATATCTTCGTAGTAATACAAAAGAATGACTTGTTTTTCTTTTTCTGTAAGTTTATCTAATGCCTCTTGTAACTTTTGAGTAAGCTCCTGCTTAGAAATGTTGTCTTCTGGCTGAATGAAATGAGAATTGTGTTCTGCTTCCATAACTGGTTCATTTCCAGCTTCAACAAATTCATTCAATGAAACAACATTAGTAACATTAAGCTGTGATTGCCATTTCAAAAATTCATCAGAAGATATATTTAATTCTGCTGCGACTTCCTCGTCCGAAGCACTGTGTCCAGTGCGAGCTTCAATTGTCTTGATTGCATCATCAATCATACGCTGACGCTGTCTGATTGTACGTGGAATCCAATCCATTTTACGAATCTGATCTAAAATGGATCCTCTGATACGAAGACTTGCATATGTTTCGAATTTAACATCCTTTGCTAAGTCAAACTTATCAATCGCATCAATGAGGCCAAAGATACCATAGCTGCATAAATCCTCGTATTCAACGGTGTTACCCAAGTACATACAAAGACGTCCTGCAACAATTTTAACAAGCGATGCATATTCAAGTATTAACTGCTCTCTAAGCTCTGGGGATGGGCTAACCTTATATTTGTCCCAAAGCTTTTCCTTGTCAGCTGCCTTCATTTATGCCCCCTTTAGTAACGTTTAATCAGAAATATTTAGCCTTCCTCTGATTCTAACGAGTTGTCCTCTGTGGTGTCGATTTCTTCTGTTTGCTCAATATCCCCTGCATCCGGAACTACGCCGTCCAATTGATCATCAATGGAAGCTGGTGGTTCTAATGTACGGAAGGAATAATCAAGCACCATTTTAATGATAGTTCCCATTACTAAAAAAACGGCAACTACAATAACTAGACGGCTGAGGAAAACTGAAAAGCCAGTCCTTTGTACAATTGAAACAACACAAGATATAAGCGCTGCTGCTAGCGTAATTATTATAGGAATAGGCTTAGTATTCATTTGTTCCTCCAACCACTTATTATATATTTTAAATAATCTTAAGCTCTTTGCCAACTGCTTTTATATAGTACTCTCCAGTTTCGCTATAAATCTCAACTGTACGACCATAATTCAAGCCACAGTCTTCTGCAACAAGCCTAACTCCAAGCTCCTTTAGCTTCGCTTTTGAAGCCTCTGCATTTCTCTCCCCGACATTAATGCCAGCAGCGGACGCGCCAGGCATTTCAAACATCTTAGCGCCCCCTGCTATTTTTGCTACTAGCTTCATTTTGTTTGCCCCAGCTTTAAGCATATCATCATAAAGCTTCTGTATGCCTGTATCTGCAAACTTCGCAATATTTGAATTGTTGCGAATAGCTGTGCTATCAGGCAACATTATATGTGCCAAGCCAGTAATCTTTGTAGATGGATCATATAATGCAATTCCAATACACGAACCGAGACCAATTGTAGTCAGTGCATCCGGAGCTTTACATATTTTTAGATCGGCCATGCCGACTTTAATCATCTGCCCCATACTCTCACTCTCCTTAGATTGGTACACCAAGTGCCGTTAATATTTTCGCATAAGAATCTTCTTCTGGCATCAAAATAAAATGCCCCTTGATTCCCAAATCATCAGAGAATTCTGTATTGATCATCAGTGCATTATCTCCGAATATACCAAATTGTACTGCAGGCACAGAAAGAATAGCCGCTGCCATATCAACTGCTACAAATGGTACTGAAGGAACTATTGTAAGATTTGTAAGTCCTGAAAGTGCAGACAAATAAGATCCTGCAATAATGTTTCCGATTTCCTTAATAGCTGATAAATCCATCTCGTCGAATGGTTCAGCATAGCTATCATCTCTCATCATAAGCTTATTAACAATATGATGAGCTGATGCCATATCCATAAGGAACATCATGGAACCATCGATGTCCTGTTCAACACCAAGCATAATGCCTACTATAATCTCGTCCTCTGCTCCAATCGCTGTGCCTAAATCCTCAACTGGCAAAAAAGCCACCTCTGGAACGCTCATATCGATTCTTAGGCCAAGCATATTGGCGATGGCAGTTGTTGCATTGCCAGCGCCAATATTACCTATTTCCTTGAGAACGTCAAAATATTTTGAATTAACCTCATCTAATGTGAGCATACTTACCTCCCTTTAAGAAGCATCGTTCTCCCCAATAATTGAGCTAATTTCGAAAATAGAAATAAGCTCATCTCCATTCTTTCCTACACCGTTAATGAATGAGTTCTTGCTCTTAAGTGTAGATGATGGAGCCTCAATATCATCCTCTGATAATGAAAGAACTTCCTTAACCTCGTCTACGATAACACCCATTAATCCGCCGCCATCAAGCTTAAGGATAATAATTCTAGATGCATCAGTAAACTCATCATCATCAAGATTCATTCTTCTACGGAGACTCATAACTGGAACAACTTCGCCTCGAAGATTGATAACTCCTCTGTAGTAAGAAGGAGCCTTTGGAACTCTTGTGATTTTACTCATACGAACAATGTTATCAATATAGGAAATGTCGATACCATAATGCTCGCCGCCTATTTTTACTACAATGTATTGCTTTTTTTCTTTTTCAACTACATCATACATAGCTAAATCTGACATGGTCTCACCTCCTATTAAATAACTGCATTGACATCAAGAATCATAGCGATTTCACCATCACCAAGGATTGTAGCACCGCTGATGAGTTTGTTGTTGTCAAGCTTACCAAGTGACTTAATAACGATTTCTAACTGGCCAATAAGGTTGTCAACGATAATACCACCAAGAGTATCACCTTTCTTACAAATAACAACTGTCATTGTATCTTCGTCGCTTTCCTTTGGCTCCAAATCAAGAATATTATCCAAGTGAATAAGAGGAATAACCTGTCCTCTAAGGTGGATAACCTCCTTAGATTCAACGTACTTGATTTCAGACTTAGGTATATTTTCAATGTTCATAATTGAAGCAAGTGCGATTGCATATTTTTCATCTCTGATTTCAACCATAAGAGCCTGAATAATAGCAAGTGTAAGTGGAAGTCTAACTGTAAATGTAGATCCCTCACCCATAACTGATTTAACAGTTACATCACCGCCAAGTGCTTCGATATTACTCTTAACAACGTCAAGACCAACGCCTCGACCAGAGATATCTGTAATCTGCTTTGCCATAGAGAATGAAGGCATAAACAGGAAGTCGATAATCTCTTTCTGTGAAAGGTTCTCTGCTTCTTCTGGTGTAACTAATCCACGTTCAACAGCTTTATCACGAACCTTATCTGTGTTAATTCCGCCACCATCATCACCAACTTCGATGATAACGTTGTTGCCCTCCTGGAAAGCGTTAAGGAAAATTGTTCCTTTTTCTGGCTTGCCAGCTGCGCGTCTATCCTCTGGTGACTCAATACCATGGTCAGCAGAGTTACGAAGTAAATGCTGAAGTGGATCACCAAGCTGATCAACTACAGTTCTATCAAGCTCTGTGTCCTCACCAGTCATAACAAGCTCCATTGGCTTATTGAGCTTTCTATCAAGGTCACGAATCATACGAGGGAATTTAGCAACTACTGATTCGATTGGAACCATTCGAACCTTCATAACTGACTCGTGAAGGTTTGTTGTAATTCTCTCGAGGTATTCGATATTTTCATGTAATGTCTGGCCATCAATCTCGCCAGATGCATTGCTTTGAGAAGCAAGTGAGTTCTTTGCAATAATAAGCTCGGATACCTGGTTCATCAAAGCGTCAAGCTTTTCAATATCTACACGAATTGTACGAGAAGTAACTGGCTTGTTAGCAGGCTGATTCTTGCCACCTGCCTTAGCTGCAGGTGCTGCTGGCTTAGCAGCTGGTGCTGGTGCAGGTGCAGCTGGTGCTGCAGGTGCTGCCGCCTCTGCTGGAGCTGCTTCTGCTGGTGCTGCTTCCTCTTCCTTCTTTTCGTACATTTCAGGTGTTACTTTTTCTGCCTCTACAGATTCAATTTCAGAAACAGCCTTAACTGCCTCGAGAATTGGATCTAATTCTGCTTCTGTAGATAAGATAAATGAGAAATCAAATTCGAATTTCTCATCTTCAATATCTGAAGAGCTAGGATCAAAGGCCATAATTGTACCAAAGTCTTCAACTGCTTTGAATACAAGGAAAGCTCTAGCTGCCTTAAGCAAACATTCTTTGTTGATATGGATTGTGAATCCATATAACTGCTTTTCGCCCTTTAACTTTTCAATAGCCTCAGGATCAAGCTTAATTTGCTTGAATAATGGGCCATCTGCTGCGTCTGATGATGCTTCAGCTGCTGGCTCTGCTGATTCTGCAGGAGCTGCATCTGCTGGTGCTTCACCACCTTCAGCCTGTGTAAGGTAATCATTTAAAAGCTTAATAAGGGCTTCATTTTCTTCTGTACCCTCATTAGATGTCGCTTTAACAGTATCCAAGTATGCTTCGATAGCATCCAAGCACTTGAAAAGAATATCGATAAGTGAAGAATTAACCTTTACATTATCGTTTCTTACTTCCTGGAAAACGTTTTCCATATCGTGGGTAAGATGCTGCATTCTCTTGAATCCCATTGTACCAGCCATACCCTTTAAAGAGTGAGCTGCACGGAAGATTTCATTAACAACATCCTTGTTATCTGGCTCCTTTTCCAACTCCATAATATTGTCGGAAAGGCTCTGAATATGACCACTTGTCTCGTCGATAAAGATATCTAAATACTGACTTACATCCATCTTACAAACCTCCAAGTTTCTTTACTATTGAATTTGCTACTGATTTAAGTGGAACAACTTCATTTGATAATCCGCCCTGTTCCACCGCCTTCGGCATTCCATACACAACACATGTGGAAGCTTCTTGCGAAATAACGTAAGTCTTTTTGTACTGGTTCAAATATCTAATACCCTCTGAACCATCTGCGCCCATACCTGTAAGCACAACACAAATAATCTCATCAAAGCTTGATTTTGCCAATGACTGATACATTACATCTGCACATGGCTTCAAGCTATTTACAGGTGGACTGTCATCAAGCTGACAATAGGCTGCGTGACTTCCGTCTTCGCAGATTTTCATGTGCTTACCTCCAGGAGTGATATAAACAACACCTGGTTTAAAGAATTCTCCATCTTCCGCTTCTTTCACTTTGATGCCGGAGATTTGGTCAAGTCTCGCAGCTAGTGAAGCTGTAAAGCCTTCTGGCATATGCTGAACCAGAACAAGCGGTACAGATAGGTTTGCAGGAAGCATTGGCACAAAAGTATGTAGCGCCTGTGGACCTCCTGTTGAGCAAGCCAAAGCTATAATCTTTTTGGTTCTAACTCCGGTGCCCTTTGGTACTGTTGGTCTATCATTAGATACTAATGGCTTTGCTATAGGCTGAGCTTTAGGCTCTGGTGGATTGGTTTGCGCACTACCAACTCCTTTTGCCTCTGCTAGTCTACTACGAACTCCTGCAAGCCTTTCAACAGTATTCCTTCTTGATTCTCCAACTGCCTGGGTAGCTGATGCAAACCCGGTCTTTGAAGCTGATGGTCTGAAAGCTCTAGATTTAATAACATTATGTAGAGAGTCTACTAATTGTTTGCCAAAGATTTCTCTTGTTTCACCACTAGAACGAATAGGCTTAACTACAAAATCTAAAGCACCATATTCCATAGCTTTCATCGTGCTGTCAGCATCCTCTTTCAAGGATGAGCTGATAAGTACAGCATTGCATGCTACTTTTTCATTGTAGAGCCTCTCAAGGAGTGCAACACCCGGAAGCTTTGGCAATACCATATCCAACACAACCAAATCGTAAGAATTGTTCTTTATTTTGTTGTAAGCGTCCTCGCCGTCTGCACTAACGTCGATTACACGAAAATCATTATCCGCGTTTATAATATCACAGATAATCCTTCTCATGAGTGCAGAGTCATCAACAACTAAAATCTTATACATTCTTTACCCCTGATCTTTTTTTCTTAAACGTCGGTCCTCGTCAAAAATGTACTTTATTATAGTCTCCCTATCTTCCGGCTCTTTGAACAAAAATTCTATACGATGTTCGTACATACCAGAATCGCTTTTTATTTCGGTTTTGATGCGTCTTGCTATAACATTAATTGTTTGGTCTATCGTGCGAGTTTTAAGTTTAAAAGACACATACATATATCTATCAGTATTTATATCGGTCTTTGCACTGATTTTCGCTCCACCGCCGCTTAAATCAAGAATATTTCCTGATACTGGAGCTCCATATGTATTACCATATTTTTCCAAATCATCTTCTACTAAATCCATGTTTGGAAGAATTGCCACATCCTGTGGTATTGGTAAAACCTTTACAGGAATTAGACACTGAAATCTAAAGTAGTCACGCCTTTGAACCTTTGAAAGCTTAGTGCTAGGAACAAAAACATATACTGGAAAGTTTTCAAGCCTTCCACGTTTTGTAATTTCACCGGAAAGCTGAAATAATCCTTTTTTTGTATTGAAAACTGCATTAAATGGGACATTCATTGGTATTGTTACAGTGTGTCCCTTTCGAGTAGGAATGTGAAATATTATTTCTCCTTTTTTAGTTACGCCAAAAACACTAGAGATATAAATACTTCGATCCTCTTCGATATTGTTTTCAATGTCAGAATTTGTGCTGGCAATTGAAAATTCAATAGGTGTGCCAGGTCTTAGATCTATAATTTCCATAAGCTATGCCCTATCCTTCAACAATGAGTTAAATATATGAGAAACACCCCATCTAAAGTGGGTGTTATCATCCTTTTTCAATAGCTTCGCAGCCAATGATTCAAAATTCTTCGCAGCTCTTGAAGATGGATATTCAAGAGATACTACCTTTTGATTTCTTACAGCCTTCTCCAGCTGATTATCGTAAGGCACATATCCTAGATAATCCAAATCTCCCCCCAGGAACTTTTGAACCACTGAACGCAATTTGGTATAGACCGCATTTGCCTCGGCTTCACTTTCAACTTTATTGGCAACCAAATGAACATTGGTGCCTTCCTTTGAATATTTAGGGCTCTTGTATAGCGCCTTCATCAAAGAATAAGAATCTGTAAGTGAGCTTGGTTCTGGTGTAGATACTAAAACCACTTCCGGGGATGCAAGAACAAATTCTAGAACTTGATCTGAAACCCCCGCACCTGTATCTATTATAAGAATATCACATAAATCATTTAAAAGTGATAGGTTGTGGACTAAAAACGCAATTTGTTCACGATTTAGGTTGTTTAGACCCACAACTCCTGAACCTCCTGATACAAAGCCAATCCCCATTGGGCCTGTAGTTATAATGTCTCGGATGCTCATTCCCTTGAAAATTACATCTGATAGATTGTAATTAGGCAAAGTTCCAAACATAACCTCCACATTTGCAAGGCCAAAGTCTGCATCAAGAATGATTACTCTCTTGCCCATACGTGTAAAGTGAACCGCTAGATTAACTGCCATATTAGACTTGCCAACGCCACCTTTTCCAGATGTGATGGTAATAACCTTAGTTCTCTCAACACTTCGTATGTTTTGAGCTTTTATAACATTTCGTAAATTTTCAGCTTGATCCATTTAATTTCCTCCCAATAACTGTTTTACCAGCTTCTGGGTGTTAAGGATTTCAATGTCGTCTGGTACATTTTGTCCTACAGTAATATAAGATAACTGAGCCTTTGTATATTGTTTCATGTTGAAAATATTGCCAAGGCACTTTGTTTCGTCAAGCTTAGTAAAAATCAAGTTAAAATCAGCAAATTCCATGTAGGAATCGGCAATATCAATTAAATCTCTATGCTTTGTTGTAGCTGAAAGCACAAGATATACTTCTGTATCATAGAAACCATCAAGTGCATTTATAAGCTTCTTTGTATCCTGTCGTTGTTCTTCGTTTTTATGTGAAAAACCAATGGTATCAACAAGAATAACGTCCAAGTCCTCGTATTCTCTGCTCTGCTTTTTTACTGTATCAAGAAGCTCATCAGCAGAGTAAATAACATTTAAAGGGACACCGAGAATATTTGCATAAGTCTGAAGCTGATTTGCCGCAGCCATACGATATGTATCAGCTGTGATAAGTCCAACTTTTTTGCCTTCTTCAACCTTAAACTTTGAGGCTATTTTAGCGATTGTTGTAGTCTTGCCAACGCCTGTTGGTCCAATAAAGAATACAACCTTTGGCCTTCTCTCTCCTGGCTCAATCTTTGTTGGAGTGCCAAGCTTCAGAACCATTTTTTGATATACATTTGAAAGCAAATTATCTAAAGAATGGCTTGTTTGAAGCACCTTATCCATATCCTCAAGGACTTGATTGATGTATTTTTCTTGAACTTCATTTTCAAGAAGAACGTTGTAAAGCATCTTAACAAAAACATGATTATCGCCGTCAATAGATGGCTTTGAATTTCCATGCTTTACCTGAATGCTATCATCAAAATCATTAACCGCAGTTCTCTGTGGCATTTCTCTTTTTACGGTAGGCTTTGGAACTGGCTCACTGTATGTAGGTGCTGCTGGCTTTGGCTGTGGCTGCACTGGGCGAGCTCCTACTGGCTTTGAGTAAGTAGGTTCAAAAACCTGGGCTCTAGGTGCAGTATCAAAAAGTGGCTCAAAATCTTTACTTGCAGCTTCCTGTTTCTCAAGTACTTCATTTACAGCAGAAAAAGCGTCCTTAAGTTTGATTGCATCATCTGCAACAGCCTCAAAGGTGCTTGTCTTAGGCTCCGCAGCAGCCTCCGCCTGTGGTTCTTGCTGAGTAGGAACTGCAAAAGCTTTTGCATCATTAGAGAATCCATCGTCTTCTACAGCCGCTGTAACCTCGTATGTGTTTCCCTTAAAAAGACCACCAAGTCCTTTAGGCTTTACCACCTTTACATTCATTATGACAGCCGCACTTCCAAGCTCCTTGCGGACCTTTTCCATAGCTTCTTCTTCAGTTTTTCCCGTATACTTATTAATAGTCATTTATTCTACCCTGTTACCATGCCTACAGATGAAAGTTCAACATTTGAATCAATTTCATTGTAGGAAACAACGATAAGATCCTTTACATAATCTTGTGTTAAACCTTTGAAATACATTCGAACTATTGGAGATGTAACAACAATAGGTGTTTTTCCCATATCCTCAAGTTTTTTGATTTCTTCCTCAAGGGAAGCAATAATTGCTTTAATACGTTCTGGATCAAGTGTAAGATATGCTCCTTGTTCCGTCTGTTTAATTGATGCCATAATATCCTGCTCAACCTTAGGATCAACAGTAATTACTTGAGTGACCTCATTAGGTGCAAAATATCTGCCTGATATTGCTCGCTTCAATCCCTGACGAACATACTCAGTAAGTACGTCTGTGTCATGAGTAGTTGTTGCATGATCTGCCAATACTTCGAAAATAGAAAGCAAATCTCTGATTGAAACTCCTTCTGAAAGAAGATTCTGCAATACCTTCTGAACATCGCCCAATCCAAGCAACTTAGGAATAAGCTCTTCAACAATAACTGGATTGCTCTCTTTAAGATTATCAATAAGATTTTGAACATCCTGGCGAGTAAGCAATTCTGCTATGTGACTTCTAATAACTTCGGTCAGATGTGTAGCAATAATTGATGGTGGATCTACTACTGTGTATCCAAGTGATTCTGCTCTTTCACGCTGACTTTCTGTAATCCAAATAGCTGGAAGATGGAATGAAGGCTCAAAAGTAGGAATACCTGTAATTTCCTCTTCTACGTAACCTGGATTCATGGCCATGTAATGATCAAAAAGGATTTCTCCTTCTGTTACCTGTATACCCTTAATCTTAATAATGTATTGATTTGGATTAAGCTGAATATTATCTCGCAATCGAATAATTGGAACTACAGTACCTAATTCAAGTGCAATCTGTCGCCTAATCATAACAACTCGGTCCAACAAATCGCCGCCTTGATTAACATCCGCAAGTGGGATAATACCGTAACCAAACTCTAGCTCGATTGGATCAACCTGAAGCAATGAAACAACATTTTCCGGCTTTCGAATTTCCTCTGCCTCTGTTTCTTCTGCAGCAACCTCCTGCTCTATCTCCTCCTCGCCAAGAGTCTTTGAAATAGAATATCCTGTGATAATAAAGGCTGCACCAAATGCAAGGAATAATACCCAGTTAAGAGGTGTGGCTATTCCTAAGAAAACCATAGCTCCACCAACTATATATAAAACCTTTGGTATTCCAAATAACTGCTTTACCAAAGTGCCAGAGAAATCTGCTGCCTTTGAGCCCTTTGTAACAAGAATACCTGTTGAAAGAGATATCAAAAGTGAAGGAATCTGAGATACAAGGCCATCACCGATTGTAAGAATACCAAACTGCTGAATTGCCTCAGCAAATGGAAGGCCCTGGTTCATAATGCCAAGTACTGTACCACCAGCAAGGTTGATAACTGTAATAATAAGACCTGCTGTAGCATCTCCCTTTACGTACTTTGTAGCACCGTCCATAGCTCCGAAGAATGCTGATTCTTCTTGAATCTTGTCTCTTCGTCTTTTGGCCTCTGCATCATCAATGGCTCCGGTGTTCAAATCCGCATCGATAGCCATCTGCTTACCAGGCATAGCGTCCAAAGTGAATCGTGCTGATACTTCAGCTACACGCTCAGAACCTTTATTGATAACCATAAACTGGATGATAATCAAAATAAGGAAAATGATGGCACCAATGACAAGGTTATTACCACCAACGAAACTACCGAATGTTGATACAACGTTTCCTGGATCACCTGTTGAAAGAATCAATCTGGTAGATGAAACGTTAAGTGAAATTCTAAAAATAGTAGTAAAAAGCAAAAGTGTAGGGAAGAATGACATATCCAAAACTTCCTGCACAAACAATACATTCATCAATATAATGAGTGCTATTGAAATGTTGAAAGCAATCATTATATCAAGGATAAAATTGGGGATAGGAATTACAAAGAATGTAACTGCAGCTAGCAAATACAATGCAATACCAACGTCAGCCTTTTTAACTGAAGCAGTTAAATCCATAAGCATCCCCCTTTCTCAAAAATTATTTCTAAACAGCTTTATTTCGCTGTGTATATACAACTGCAAGGATTTCAGCAACAGCCTGATATAGCTCTGGAGGAATAACCTCATCCACATCTACCGTTGCATATAGCGCTCTGGCAAGTGGCTTATTTTCCATGATTGGGACATCATTTTCTGCTGCCACTTCTTTGATTCGTTTTGCTAAATAGTCTTCACCTTTAGCCACAACCTTTGGCGCTTCATCCTTTTCATTGTCATATAAAATTGCAACAGCCAAGTGTGTAGGGTTTGTAATAACTACATCAGCCTGAGGCACATTTTGCATCATACGCCTTTGCGAGCTTTCCATCATCCTACGTCTCTGCTGTCCTTTAATCTGAGGATCTCCCTCGGAATTCTTATACTCATCTTTGACTTCTTGCTTGGTCATTTTCATATCATCATTAAATTTCCAGCGTTGATATGCATAATCAGCAAAGCCAAGAACTATATACACTATACTAATCTTCATACCAGTATCCACGATAATCTGGAAAATAAGGCTCAGCGCTTGTTTTAAAGCAACATCATATAAAATAAATAAGTTATTAGCCTGATCCTTAATACTGGTATAAGCAATATAAACTATCAAAAATATCTTTGCCAATGCCATCAAAAGGTTAACAATTGATTGCTTTGAAAAAATACGTTTAAATCCACTGACTGGATTAAATTTATTAAGCTTTGGTTCCAATGGTTTCATAGTAGGCTTCCATCCTACCTGCACAAGATTAGCAACAAATCCTGTCACAAAACCTATAGCTAAAAATGGTAAAAGAACAATAAAAGTCTTCGCTACAAGGATTCTAAATATTCCACTTATTGTGCCAATAGTCATACCATCACCATTCATAGCTACTATATCTGGTATTATAGCATATATCCAAGCAAATATATCTTCTATACGTGTTCCAGCAAATCCAAGGAACAATCTAAGTCCCAAAAAGAATCCCAGCAACGCAATACCATTAACAATTTCCTTACTTTTTGCAACCTTGCCTTCTTTTCTAGCATCAGAAAGCTTTTTACTGGTAGGTTGTTCAGTCTTCTCTCCGCCTTCACCATCTGGAGCAAAGAATTGAAGATTATATGGAATTAAAACCTGATAATTATCCCTCATCAATAAAGCCCCTGAATAAATAGAGTTTGCATCTTTTTCATTTCTTTGAAAATAAATGCAGCAACGTCTGGTAATAGGAAAATTGTTAAGAACAATACTACAAAACCAACGATAATTTTAAGCTGTGCACCAACAGAAAACATATGAATCTGTGGAGCAACCTTAACCATAATTCCAAGTATTGCATTAAGTATCATAATTACAGCAAATACTGGAAGAATAATTCTAAATGCTATTACAAATATTTCTGTAATAAACATAATGGTAGAACTAAGAAGGGAATCCCATCTAAAAATTGTTCCACCAATTGGAATCAGTGTGTACGCATCACAAAATGTCTTAAAGATATATCTATGCATTCCAGACAATACAAGAAAAATCATAATGAAATTGTTGTATAAGGTACCTGTAACAGAAACCTCTGTCTGAAGTGTTGGATCATACTCCTGAGCCATAGATAGACCTATATTCATGTCTATCATGTTACCAGCCAACAGGATAATGAAATTGCAGCAATATGTACTGAATCCAATTAATAGCCCTGTTATTGCTTCTTGAACAACTAAAAAAGCATATCCTGTAACAGTAGAATAATCCAAGGCGCTAAAATCAACTACGAAATAAAGAAGCAGTGAAACAAGTGCCGAAAAACCAATTTTTACTCTGGCCGGCGTATTACTTGTGTTGAAAAAAGGCGCCACTACTACAAACATGGATATGCGGGTAAGGAGCAATAAAAAGTATTCAAAATTTTGTAATGTAAAATCAATACTAAACATCCATCTAGCCTAAGTAAATACTAAAATTAGCCCATAATTGTGTGATATATTCCGTCAAAACTGTAAGCATCCATGGGCCGAAAAACATAAGCGCAGCAAATACTCCTACTATCTTTGGAATAAAGGTGAGAGTCTGCTCTTGAATAGATGTGACCGTTTGAAAAATACTGATTATAAGACCGATTACTAGAGACACTAGTAAAAGTGGTAATGATGTAATCAGAAGAATGTATATAGCATTCCTGATAATGTCCAAGACCTGTCCTTCAGTCATAACCTATTCTCTCCTTAATAATTCTAATAGAATGTCTTGACTAACCCGCCAATAACAAGATTCCATCCATCAACCAATATAAACAACAATATCTTGAAAGGTAAGGATATTGTGGTAGGCGGAAGCATCATCATACCCATTGACATAAGTACAGATGCAACAACCATATCTATAACAATGAATGGAACATAAATTAGAAATCCAATAATAAAAGCTGTTCTAAGCTCAGATAAAATAAAAGCTGGAACAACGACAGTAAATGGTACAGAATCGTAGTCATCTACCTCATACGAAATGCCAGCAATGTCACAGAACAAATCCAAATCCTTTGTCTGTGTCTGACCATACATGAACTCCCTAACAGGTGCAATTGCATTGTCTATTGCTTCATCCTGAGTGATTTCGCCTGCATCAAATGGATCAATCGCTTCTGTCTTAATCTGCGTAAGTACAGGCGACATAATGAACAAAGTTAAAAACAACGCCAACCCAATCAAAATCTGATTTGGAGGCGCTGTATTGGTTCCAATAGCAGCGCGGACAAAATGTAAAACAATTACGCATCTGGTAAAGGATGTTAGCATTATCAGAATCGAAGGGGATAACGTAATGATTGTAAGAACTAACAGCATTCTAAGAGTAGCCGTAAAGTTTCCATCTTCGCCATCAAAGCTAAGCGTAAATCCTCCGCCTCCAACAACCTCGTCTGAAGCATTTGGTGCATTATCTGTTGCACCGTAATCCTCATTGTCTGCCCCATATTCTGCACTATATTCAGTTGCATGTACAGTTGTACTACTCATAAAAAGGGCGTAACAACCAACCATAGCTGTGATGACCAAGCTAAAGATTACGTACGCCTTCTTGAATTTACTCATAACATTCTGCCCAATCAGTTAATTTTTCTTTCTTGAAAGATTATCTAAAATCGATTTGAAATCTACCGGCATCTGTACAGATGTATCAGTAGCATCCAGTTCTTTAAGTTCAGATGAGGATAATTCCCCTAAAAGGGTAACTTCGTCTTTGCCAACTGCAACCACGAAATATCTATCCTCACCTGCCCTAATAATCTGAACATATTTATTGGTTGCAAGTCTGATGCCCTCTACAATCTCAAGATTTCTATTGAGACCCTGGGACTTTTGATAACCTGCAATCCACTTAGTGACAAACGCAGTAAGTGCAAGCACTCCTACGAATACCACTAAAGCAAAAATCAATTGAAAGATGCTCTCTCCAACCGCTGAAAGAAATAGCATGATTAACCGATAACCTTCTTAACAGCCTCAAGAACACGCTCAGCCTGGAATGGCTTAACGATGAAATCCTTGGCACCAGACTGAATAGCCTCGATAACCATTGCCTGCTGTCCCATTGCAGAGCACATGATAACGCATGCATTAGGATCCTTTTCCTTGATAGCCTTAAGAGCCCCGATACCATCCATTTCTGGCATTGTGATGTCAAGAAGAACGAGATCTGGAGAAAGCTCTGAATACTTTTCAACAGCAATCTTTCCGTTCTCAGCCTCTCCGACTACGTTGTAGCCATTCTTTGTGAGAATGTCCTTAATCATCATTCTCATGAAAGCAGCGTCATCACAGATTAAAATGTTTTTTGCCATGTCTTCATCTCCTTAAATATATTTATTCTTTGATAATTTCTGTTATTCGTACGCCAAAAGACTCTTCGATAACTACTACCTCGCCTTTTGCCACATACTTGCCATTAACAAGTACATCTATTGGTTCACCGGCTATTTTATTAAGCTCGATGATGGTACCTGGTGCAAAATCCAAAATATCTTGGATTGTTTTGTTTGTACGACCTAATTCTACTGTAACTTCCAAAGGAACGTCAAGAATCAAGTCGATATTCTCCTGAGCGAACTGAGCTGCAAAGCCTGGTCCAAACGGAGTAAACTGTGCCGGTTGTACATTTACCTGAGGTCCAGGAGCGTACATATATGGCATCATAGGTTGTCCCTGCATTGGCTGTCCTTGCATCATATTTGGGTCCATCTGAGGTGGTGCCTGCATTTGAGGTGCAGCCTGTGGAGCAGGTGCTGGTTCTGGAGCAGGTGTTGGTGCTGGTGCAGCTTCTGCAACACCGTCATCAACTGTCGAATTGGAATCAGATTCCATATTGTTCAGAACAGAACCACACATTTCCTTGGCAAGTGAGATTGGATACAACTGCATCATCTCACTGTCTACCAATGTTCCAATTTCCATCTTGAAAGCAATTCTTACGAAATTGTGTTTCAAGAATTCATCTATCTCTCCACCGTCTATCGTAGCTAAATCTGTAAGCTGCGCTGTTGGTGGTGAAATATCTACCATTTTGTTCAGCATTGATGACAGTGAGGTTGCACTAGCTCCCATCATCTGATTCATCGCCTCTGAAATAGCTGATAAATGAAGATCAGAAATTTCACCATCTGTATTGGTTCCATCTCCGCCCATCATCAGGTCGGTAATGACCTTAACATCATTTTCTTTTAATACAAGAACGTTGCTACCATCAATACCCTTTGTATATCCAATACGAACAACTACACAAGAGTTGTCGTAACCAGATGCTAATTCCTGCCAGTTTGTTTCGCTAACAACTGGTGTTGAAATCTCAACCTTTTGATTAACAAGAGAAAATAAAGTTGTGGCCGCACTTCCCATGCTTATGTTGGCAACTTCACCGATTGTATCGATTTCCTGCTCTGAAAGCTCTCCGCCACCAGATGATGGCTCGCCAGCAGGGGCATCGGGGATTCCGCCACTAAGTAGTGCATTTATCTCATCCTGTGATAATACACCATCGCCCATTCTACTGTTCCTCCCTTATAATTTGTGTCACTCTAACCGCATAATCTTTGCCTGATGCTCCCGGAAGGGCTTGGAACTTCTTAATATCTCCCACGAAAACATCCAACTCATCGTCGACTTTTGTATCAAGTCTGACTATATCTCCAACCTGAAGCTGTGAAAAATCCGCAACGGTAATTGTGCTATTGCCAAGAACTGCCTTTACAGGTATCTTAGCATGATTAATTAAAGCTTCCACAGCATCTGAATAGCTTTCACCTGTTTTCTCCTTCTGACTACTATACCAGAACTTTGTGTTCAATTTGTCCATAACTGGCTCTAATGTAATAAAAGGTAAACAAATATTCATAAGACCTTCTACATCGCCAATTTTAATATTGACTGTAACAATAGCAATCATCTCTGAAGGAGAGATAATCTGAGCAAACTGTGAATTTGTTTCAATTCGCTCAAGTCTTGGATGTACATCCAAAACGTTTTCCCATGGTTCCCTAAGCAAGTCTACGCATGATGTCATTACTCTCTCAATAATGAGAAGCTCTATTTCTGAAAAGTCTCTAATCTTATCAAGAGGTTCGCCCTCTCCGCCAAGCATTCTGTCTACCATGGCAAAGCCAAGATTAGAAGCCATTTCTACGATAATATTTCCCTCAAGGGGAGAAAAATCTACAATACCTAAAAGAACTGGATTTGATAGAGAGTTTGAAAACTCCATGTATGTAACAGCTTCCGAGTTCATAACCTCTACCTGTATATTCTTTCTGAGGAATATAGGCAAGTTTGTTGATAACAATCTGCCATAATGCTCAAAAATAATTTCCATTGTTCTAAGGTGTTCCTTAGAAAACTTAGAAGGTCTAGCAAAATCGTAGTTCTTTACTGGTTTTTCTTTATTATTTTTAATCTCCTCGGCGTCAAGCTCACCGCTGGTCAACGCATTAAGCAGATTATCTATTTCGTTTTGTGAAAGAACGTCTCCCAAGCTTTCTCACCACCATTCGTCCCAATAATTTCTACTTACAGATTACTGTTTCTGATAAGTAGCACTAGAGAAGTTCACTCTAACGATAAATGAAGATTTAAATAGAGTCTGAAGCTCTTCAAGAATCTCTTCTTTGATTTCATCTTCATTATCTATCATTTCCTGAACTGTATGCTTTTTGATAACTGAATTTATTTTATCACTAATGATATTATCCTGGGCTGTTAAAGTTCCATCAGCTGCATAAGTAGCGTAATCTTCGTTTGTGCTGTCAAGTGATAATGATATACCAAGCACTGCATATCCATCAACAAGGTTGATTGTAAGTGTCTCACCACCATTAACAGGATAATCTACCATATCAGCCACATCAATACTAAGAGATCCAGCTGTATCTCCTGCTTGCAAATCCAAATCGATTGCAGAGCACACCTTTGTGATCAGCTCATTGGCCTTTTGTGTCTCAGGAATAATAGTAATTGTAAGAACCGCTGTAAGAACAAGATTCACAACAACAAGTGCCAGTATAATTACTGTAATCAAATTCTTTTTCATGATTTGCCTTTCTACTCGGCTATATCTGACGAGTATGAATTATATATTTTGATTTCAACGCGTCTATTTCTAGCGCGTCCTTCTGCTGTACTGTTGTCAGCAATAGGTACATACTCTCCTCGTCCAGCTGATTTGATGTATGCTGGATTCAAATCTGTGACTTCTCTGATTCTATCTGCAACATAAAGTGCACGATACATTGAAAGCACATCATTGTTTTCATAAGTTCCAGATGACATTGGAACATTATCTGTATGACCTTCTACCTCGATGATATTGTTATCATACTGAGCGAGTATCTTTGAAAGATTATCTACAATAGTAAGGGCATCATCTGTAAGAACTGCCTTACCTGAATCAAACAGTAACGCACCATTGATGGTAATCATTACATAGTTTGCATTAAAATCTACTTCTACCTGGTCTTGAAGACCATATTCACTAAGCTGAGACTCGATTTCTTCTGCGATCGATTCGCTTTCGCCTGCACCAGCTTGTTCAAGGGCTTCCTGAGCTTCCTCTACAGAAACTCCATTAGAACTAACATCCCCTTCATTTGTAGCGGAGCCGTCCTCTGATTGTTCTCCCTCGTTTTCATTTTCACTTGCGCCTTCTTTTTCATACTGTTCATCATCACCATCATGAACACTATTGAAATAGTCGTCAAACATCTCAAGCTGACTGATACCTGATGATATCATCTGGCCCTCACCAATTGAGGTGCCGCCCTGAGAAAAAATACTAAAGCTAGACTGAATACTTGCAATAACTTCCTGAAACTTTTCTGTATCTGTACTAGACATAGAGAAAAGTAATACGAAGAAACATAGTAGCAAGTTCATCAAGTCTGAGAAGGTGGCCATCCAGGCAGGAGAACCAGCAGGAGCTTCCTCTTGCTTTTGCTTCTTTGCCATTAGCCCTCACCTCCTCCTTCGCCTTCGCCGATAGCACCACGAGATGCAGGTGGCAAGAAGGATTTAAGCTTTTCTTCTATTACACGTGGGTTTTCACCGGCTTGAATTGAAAGTAAGCCTTCCACAGTAATACTCTTTGTCATAACCTCGAGAGAATGATTAACACCAAGCTTTGTACCAACTGGGCCTGTAAGCCAGTTTGCAATCAGTGAACCGTACAAAGTTGTAAGCAACGCAACCGCCATGTTAGGACCGATTGTTGATGCATCCTCAAGGTTCTTTAACATGTTTACCAGACCAACCAGTGTACCAATCATTCCCCAGGCAGGTCCCATTTCACCCCATTTAGACCAGAAGTTAATAGTTACTTTATGTCTATCCTCCATACAGTCCAAATCAGTTTCAAGAATAGCACGAACCAATTCAGGATCAGTACCATCTACAACCAGATTGATTCCCTTTTTAAGGAACTCATCTTCTATTCCATTGGCAGCTTCTTCAAGTGCCAATATACCTTCTTTTCTGGAAATATTTGCAAGATTTATAATCTGAGATATGCTATCAGCTGGGCTACCAACCTTTGGTTCGTTGATAGCTAGTGTGATACCCTTTAATCCTCCGATAAAGTCCGGCATTTTGTTACATGCCATACAAGAAGACAAAGAACCACCGATAGTAATAATAACTGATGGAACATCTATGAAGTTTGCCATGGCTGCGACACCACCAGAAGACACGATACCGAAGATAACCATTACGACACCGAGTACTAAACCAGCTAAAGAAGCTATATCCAAAGCAATCACCATCCTATAAAAAATTGAGTAAAAACTAGTAAAATGTATAGAAATACACGGTATACACTTTTGTGATTATTTTACTAGATTTATAAATTATTGTCTACTTTTATCAGTAAAATCGTCTCATATTATTGTGTTTTTTCCATGTCCAAACCACAAAATATAGTTTCTTCACAGAATTTTTAGATTTTCAGCAAAAAAGCCAAGCCTTAACGACTTGGCTTTTAGAGACTATAAATTATTAACGCTTAAGATTAATAAGTTCCTCAAGCATTGTATCTGATACTGTGATAATACGTGAGTTTGCCTGGAAACCACGCTGTGTAGTAATCATATCAGTAAACTCTGCAGACAAATCAACGTTAGACATTTCAAGCTGTCCTGTGTTCATTGCAGAACCATCAGCTGAAACTACAAGTCCAATACCATCGAACTCGCCTGAGTTAAGTGTTGTCTTATAGCAGTTATCTCCCATTTCCTCAAGACCAGATGCGTTAGCAAACTGCGCCACTGGAATCTGTCCCAAAAGAACTGTATTACCATTGCTATATGAACCATAAATTTCACCATTGCTTGAAACAGAAAGACCTGTCATTGTACCAAGCTTCTTACCTGCTCCATTAGAAGCATCCTCAGATGTACCTCTGTTACCAACTGCTGTAGATGTTCCACCGTTGTCGTACATTGTAAGAAGTGAAAAATCAATTGTAACATCTGCTAATGCAGCATCAGCTCTATTAGGTCTATTAGGTCCAAGTAAAGAAGTGTTCATTACAAGCTGTGACTGTCCACGTTCTCCTGCAAATGTAAGATCACCTTTGCTTGTATCAAACTTAAGATCATAGCTTATAGTAGTTGTTGTAATAGTAAGTGTAGAATCACTTGCATAAGCAACTCCTGTAACAGTGTCATCAGCTGACAAACCTGCTACTGCAGATGCCAAAGGAATTGTTGTAGTTCCATTGCTAAATGTCTGAGAAGCTGCATCGTAAAGATATGGAACAGTTGTATCTCCATTTACATAAAGAGCTAAATCGCCAGTAGTAGTGTTACCGAATGTGTAGCCACTACCATCTGCTGCCGAATATATATGATCTACAGGGTTTGTAGTACCAAAAATATCTGACTTGTTTCCGCCAGCAGCTACATATTCTGCAAGCAAATCATTATTATCCTGATCGTATAAGTTAGTAAGCTCTACAGTGTATTCGCCTGTTGTTCCATTTACAAGCTTAAATGAGAACTTAGCTGTGTATGAATAACCAAGGTTATCATAGATAGTAAATGAACGAACATAACCATTTGTAGAGCTAAACTGTGTATCATTCTTATCGATTACACCGCTGAAGTTAGCCTGTGTTGTTGCTTCTGGTGCACTTGTAAGATTTTCAGGGGCCATAACTCTAAGTGGAGAAACTGTATCTTGTACAATAACAGGTGTACCACTAGAAGTATCTGTCTGCCATCCCATTACAAGATAGCCTGTTGTTGTCATAGCAAGGTTACCATTTCCATCAATATAGAATGAACCAGCTCTTGTAAATACGTTTTCAGAACCGTTATTAACGATAAAGAAATTTGTTGAGTTTGTATCAGAAAGTCTGATATCAAGAGCATCACCAGTAGACTGAGCAGCACCTGATGAAGTAATGGAAATCTTTGTAGCTCCATTAGTAACACCAAGACCTATTTGCTTAGCATTTGTACCACCACGGTTTTCTGTAGCGCCTGATGCCTGTGAAGTTGTCTGATACATAATATCAGAAAAAGTGGTTGAAGATGATTTGAACGCAACTGTGTTTACGTTGGAGATGTTATTACCAATAACATCCATCTTTGTCTGGTGTGTCTTAAGACCTGCAACACCAGAGAAAAGTGATCTCATCATAATGAATGACCTCCTCAAAGCATAATGCTATTGAGGTGACTGTTTGTTCCTTCTGTCAGTCGGGAACAATTAGCTTCCATAAGGTCCAGCTAAACTATAACAGCACCGTCAATATTTGTAAAAATGTTTTCGTCTGATTCAGTCTGATCCATAGCTGTAACTACGGTTTGATTAGGTACATTAACGATAAATGCCAATGTATCAACTAATACTAAAGAATCAGTAATTCCCTTTTCTGAGGCTTTCTGTACGCCTTCTTCAAGTCTAAGGGATTGTTCCTCAGAAAGCTTAATATTTCTATCATCAAGTCTCTGAGTGGCATGCTTTGAAAACTTAAGCTCTGAAGCGCTTTCAAGCTTCTGCTTAAAAATATCCTCAAAGGATGCACCGTTAAGGTTGCCCAGTGGTCTGGACTCTTGGGCTGGATTAAGATATGTTCCAGCTACCTGCTCAATGGAGGTGAAATTTGGATTAATATTTAAATTGCTCATTTTATCCCTCCTAATTAAGCTTCTTCTACTGCCGCCTCTTCACTTTCTTTATCGGCAGCTTCTTTTGCAGATTTTAGTTTTTCAAACTGTGAAACTACTTCGTTGTACTTTTTGATTAAGTCTTCGTTAACAAATGAAAGACTATATGCATCCATTGCATTAACGTAACCAGTTGCTGTAGCAATCTTCTCTTCGTCCTTGAGAGTAACTTCCTCTACCTTTGGAAGTGCATTAATAGCATCTGTCAAAAGACTTGAAAGATACTTAGCAGTGTAGTACTCCTCATCAACAACAGAATCGATTTTAGACATGTCATACAACTTTCCATTTACAGAAACCTTCATGACATCATCATCGTCTTTTGTGACGTAATCAACCTTGCCTTCAACAGTTTTACCATCAGATGTAAGTGAAACAACCTTTCCAACCATACTGTTGGCCTGAAGGCTTTCCATACTAGATTTAACTGTCTGAAGTGTTTCAATCTGTGTAAATGATGCAAGCTGTGTAACGTACTGACTGTTATCTGTTGGCTCCAATGGATCCTGATACTGCATTTCTGCTGTCAAAAGCTTTAAAAACATTTCCTGATTATATTCAGTACCGTTGTTTTTAGATGCTGTTTTTGAAGTAGAATTTGTAGTTTCGCTTTTAGTTGCTTCTGTTGAAGCAGTTGTCTTTTTGTACTGCCCATTAGTAAGCGCACCAACTAATAAATCTTCCGCCATTTATTTCCTCCTCCCGTTATGCTTGGAAATCTAATGTATTACCATTATCTTTCATCATCTGAGCTATAAGAATATCTTCTTCCGACATGAGCCCTGTCAAATCATCCATGCTGTTAAGATTAATTCTGTTGCTTCGTTTTTCTGACTGATTTGCCTGTTCATCACGTCTTTGCTCATTTCTAGCATCTTCTTCAAGATTCTTTTCAAACTCATGTGTTCCAACCGAAACCTCAATGGAAGTAACCTTAGCGGAACTATTCTGAGTCATCTCTACACGAAGATTTGCCATTTGAGACTCTAGCGCCTGTTTAACTGCATCGTTCTCAGTGAAAATTCTTGCAGTTATTTCATCACCCTTTTGAGTGACCTCCATGAAAATCTTTCCTAATCCCTCTGGGTTAAGAGTCATTTCCATTGTTGTAGATTCTGCCTCATTAAGAATTCTAGCCTGTTCAACTAACTGGTTAACAATTTCCTCAGATGAAACTGTCTGACCTGTAGGAAGTGATACCAACTGTTCTTCTGGTGAGAATTGAATCTCGATTCTTGGCTCTCCAAAAATCATTCCATCATTTCGAATAATTGGTTCTGAAGGCTTTGTAGTCTGTCTTAAAACTACGTTTTCTTGAGTTTTAGCATTAGGCTGTTCAAAAGATGAATCTTCTGAATCAGACTGCTTTGCATCAACATTTTCTTTTAATGTGATTTGCTGACTTGGCTCTGCATCTTCTGATACAAAATCTGTACTTTCAGAGCTATCCTCAGGCTTAACAATAGTTGTTTCAACCTGAACTGCCACTGACTCCTCTGGAATGTCTTCAGCAACCTCAAGAACCTCTTCAGGATTAACCTGGGTAAGGCTTTCGTCCTTAGGCACATCCACATCAATCATTTCCTGTGAAGCATAAGAAATAACAATATCCTTTACCTCAACAAAGGAAATACCTGTTTCTTCAAATAGCTGATTTGTGAGTTCATTAACTACATCAAGAATACCTTTAAATTCATCGCTCATTACTAATGCGATAGAATCATCCTCGCCTGTAAGTGTAGCTACAAGCTGAGCTAAATCCTGAGGATTTAATAAATCGATAACCGTAAGCCCTAAAGTTTCCATTGCTTTTTCAATGTCTTCTTCAGTAACATCCAGCTCTTCCTCAATCACCGCCTTAACTTTGTCTACCGCTTCATTTACCTTCTCAACAACTTCTTCATTTACTGTATCAGGCTTTTCTTCGGCTTTGATAACCTTTGGTTCCTTTGATACACTGAAGGATTTGTTGCTTGCATCTGCTTGACTAGAATTATCCGCAGGTGCAGGTACATCACTAGGCTTGATGGCATTCTGCAATGTTTTGTCAAATCCAAATCCTGATTTTGGAAGCTCTGTTTTAGCATCCACAAGATCCACATTGACATTTCCCACTTGAACCAGCAAGTTAGAAACATTGCTACTTGTCATGTGTTGTCCTCCTTTCTTATATTCTCTTTTCAAATTGCAAATATAAGACTAAGGCTCCATCATCTTGGTTATAATAGCTGCATTTTCTTCGGACATAGCAGCTAAAATATCTGCCCTTGTACTAGCGTCCATAGCTGAGAGAATCTCGCATACAAGATCAAAATCATCTGTCATAGTATCAAATATGGCAGCTGCATCTTTGGCTTTCATGCTTGAATATGCCTTAACATAATCTTCGATTTCTTCATCCGTTTGGATTTGAGAAACCACCTGTTTATAGATAGCTTCAGCATTCTCAGGCTCTATAGACTCATAGTAAGTCTTATATTCATTTATATCGGGTGCATTATCCGAAAAAACAACCTCTTCATAAAATTTTTCTTTAGTTTCTTCGAATGCTGCCTCGTTGGCCTTGTATTCAGCAAGTTCTGCTGAAGCCGCCTCTAATTCTGCAATATAATCACTATTTTGTGTGCCTGTTTCCTTGAGTTCTTCTATTTCCACCTCAAGCTCTTTGATTCGATCTACAGCCTCTTCAACTGTAGTATAAGCTGCATATTCATCTTCTTCTGCCGGGATATATTCCTCAATACCAGGTAAGATTCGATTAACATATGGTACATCCTTTAAAACAGGAAATAGCACTGTCGAACCAAATCCACCAACATCCATCTTTACAAGGAACGCAAAAATAACAAGCCAAATCAGAATAATCAACAGCACAACAAAGCCCATGATAAGTTTTCCGCCAATACCTAAGCTTTCCTCATCATCAGCTCCCTCTTCGCCGTTATTCTTAGCATCTTTTTTAGCCTGTTTCTCAGCTTTTTTTGCTTCTTTTTCAGCTTTCTTTGCAGCCTTTGGATCTTCTTCAGTAGTGCTTCCTACTTCTTCTGTTACATCTGCCATAACTTACTCTTCCTCTTTCTCTGCATTAAAATATGAATAACTAACCAACTCATCTGTAATCTTGCTCTCTTCATAATCAAGCTCATCCAGGAACTCCTCAAACGCATGCTCTCTAAGCTTTTCATGCATCTTTCGCTCCATCATAACTTCATTAAGCTTTTTTCTAGCAACTTCCATTGCTTTTTGGGCCTTTGAAAGCTCTATCATTTGATCACGAAGGGCAACCTTCATCGAAGAAATTGCATTTTTACAGGTTTTGATTTTACTAATATCAATATCACCAATAGAAAGCTCTTTTAACTGTCTTTCATAGCCTGCCTGCTTAATCATCAACTCTCGTAGCTTTTGCTGCTCTTCGTTGAACCTGGCAGTAGCCATTCCAAAATTAGCTTTCTCTTGTTCTTCGATTTTCTGTTTTAGCTCTAGAATGTTTTGCATTCTGTAAACAAACTTCGCCATAATTCACTCCTTATTAATCCTGGAATATAGCTGTCATTTGCTCAATAATATCATCATACTCAAATCTATCGTGTGTCTGCTGTAACAAGAATTCGTTAACAGCATCAATCTTTTTAATAGCATAATCAATAGATTTGTTTGAACCATTTTTGTATGCACCAATATTAATCAAATCTTCTGCTTCCTGATAGGTGGCAAGAACATTTTTAAGCTTACCTGCCACAGCTTTATGCTCTGGTGTAGCTACAGCAGACATAACTCTGGAAATAGACTGCAGCACATCAATAGCTGGGTAATGATTCTTTTGAGCCAACTTTCTGTTAAGCATAATATGTCCATCCAAAATTGAACGGGCTGTATCAGTGATAGGTTCGTTGAAATCATCACCATCAACAAGTACGGTATAAAGACCTGTAATTGAACCAACAGCAGAATTACCTGCTCTTTCCAAAAGACGAGGCATTTCAGAATATACTGAAGGTGGATATCCTCGTGTAACAGGAGGCTCACCCGATGCAAGGCCGATTTCTCTTTGTGCCATAGAAAAACGAGTCAGTGAATCCATCATAAGAAGGACGTCTTTTCCCTGGTCTCTAAAGTATTCAGCAATAGCTGTAGCTGTCAATGCAGCCTTCTTTCTGATTAAGGCCGGCTTATCAGAGGTAGCACAAACTACTACGGAACGAGCCATGCCTTCTGGGCCCAAATCATTTTCTACGAATTCTCTAACCTCTCGTCCACGCTCTCCAATAAGAGCGATAACATTTATTTCAGCCTTTGTATTTCTAGCGAACATACCCATAAGTGTAGATTTACCAACACCTGAGCCAGCAAAAATACCAATTCTCTGTCCCTTACCTACAGTAATCAAACCATCAACGGCCTTTACTCCTAAAGACAAAGGCTCCTTTATGATTACACGAGACATTGGATCTGGTGGATCAGCTTCTGCTGGATAATTAACCATGTTGTCAAACTGAGTTAAATCATCAACATCCGATGGCACTCCAAGTCCATCAACCAAATGGCCTAATAACTCATTTCCAACAGCAACCTCCAGAGGATGCCCGGTATTTTCAACCATACATCCTACGCCGATTCCCTCTACATTCTCATAAGGCATCAAAAGCAGACGTTTATCTTTAAAACCGACAACCTCTGCTTTTATTCTTTCCTCAGAGCCTTCTACAATGATTTCACATAAATCACGTAGCTTGGCCTCAGGCCCAACTGATTCAATTGTAAGTCCAACTACTTTAACCACCTTGCCGAGAGATTTAAAATAATCCTTTTCAACAAGCTGCATTAGTGAATTTTGGTCCAAATCATTCTCCTTAGTTCAAGGCTTTTATCTCTCTAATAAGATTGTCCAGTTCGGTATCGATACTACAGTCGAAAATTCCACCATCAGTCTCGATAATGCACTGGTCATCATTCAAAAGGGGATCTGCGATAATATCAAGTCCTACCTCAGCTCCTACCTTTCCTTGAATCTCATCTTTTTTGCTCTTTATATATTCTGCATTTGCATCGCTGACCTTGATTTGCATCTGGCCAGTACGCTCAATTTTCATAATACAATGATCTAAAAGATGATATATTACATCCTTTCGACCTGACAACTCTGCAGCAAACACATGCTCAAATACAGGAAGACACATTTCAACGATTTCGCGCTCCATTTGAAGCTGACGCTCCATATACTCATTTTGAACACGTTCAACCTCTGCTCTCATTTGAACTTGAGCATCCTGAAGCTCCAACGCCGCTCTTTGAGTACCTTCGTTGTATCCTTCCTTTTCTCCATCCTGACGAGCAAGATTTTTCATAGCATCAGCATTAAGCTGAGCTGCATTGAGAATCTCCTGTGCCTGGGCGTTAGCATCATCAATAATAGCCTGCGCTTGATTTCTGGCATCTTCTAAAAGCTCTTCTACCTGAGCAGATACATCCGGCTCATCCTTTTGCATGATAGTATCGGCTAAGCCTAAGAACTCATCAGCATCCATTCCATCAGGAATTTCCTCGCCAGCTTCACGCATAGCAGCTAAACGACGCTCTCGCTCTTCTTCGAGAAGCTTCGCTTTATATTCTCTTTCTTGTTTAAGAATCAGCTGCTTAGCTAATTCATTTGAGTCAATTACAAGCTGCTCAGTTTCGCCTTCCTCATCTGGAAGATTTGGTGCAACCTGGAAGCCGTAAATGACATTATTACTAGACAACAAGCTCGTCTCCTCCACCTCTTGAAATTACAATCTCTGCGGAATCCTCCAGCTTTCTGATTATACCTACAATCTTCTGCTGTGCTTCCTCTACATCTTTCATACGTACAGGGCCCATGAATTCCATATCTTCCTTGATCATTGCAGCAAGACGAGAAGAAAGGTTCTTGAATATAGCCGCCTGAACCTCATCATTTGCTCCCTTAAGAGCCACACCAAGATCAGAGTTATCAACATCCCTAAGAACACGCTGAATAGCTCTATCATCAAGAAGCAAGATATCCTCGAATACGAACATCTTCTTTCTGATTTCTTCAGCAAGCTCTGGCTCTTCGATTTCCAGAGACTCCATGATACGCTTTTCTGTACCACGGTCTACTGTATTTAAAATGTTTACTACCGCATCTACACCGCCGGCGATAGTGTAATCCTGATTGATAAGTGAAGAAAGCTTTCTTTCAAGCACTCGCTCAACCTCTTTAATAACTTCAGGACTGGTTCTATCCATCATAGCAATACGCTTTGCAACATCAGCCTGCTTTTCTGGAGGCAAAGCACCGATAATAAGGGATGCCTGACCAGCAGACAGATATGACAGAATCATAGCAATTGTCTGTGGATGTTCGTCCTGTATGAAGTTCAACACCTGAGAAGGCTCGGTCTTTCGAATGAACTCGAATGGTCGAACCTGCAAAGATGCAGTAAGCTTTGTGATAACGTCCTGAGCCCTGTCGTCGCCAAGAGCCTTTTCCAAAAGCTCTTTTGCGTAGCCAATACCACCTTCTGCGATATATTGCTGTGCAAGACAAACCTGATAGAACTCTTCTATAACTTCTTCCTTCAAGGCAGGAGAAATGCTCCTGGTATTAGCAATCTCAAGTGTTAATTCTTCGATTTCCTCTTCCTTGAGATGTTTAAATATCTGAGCAGACTTCTCCGGACCAAGAGCGATGAGAAGTATAGCCGCTTTTTGTACGCCATTTAAATCTTCAGTAGCCATAGCTTATCCCCAATCCTCGTTTAGCCAATTTCTCAAAAGCTGTGCTACAGCCTCTGGTTTTTCGTCTACGAATTTTTCTATTAATATTCGAGCTTCGGACTTCTCTGTATAACCGATATCCTCAAGCTCTTCTTCCTCTTCCTGTGTAGAAGCAATCAAATCATCAATTGTAAGCTCCTGCTCCACAGGCTCCTCTTCTTCTGTACGAATACTTCTGAATACAACAAAGCCAAGCATTAAGAAGATAAGTGCTGCAAGTACAATCTGAAGGATATCTGTAAGCCCAATTCCTGAACCCTCAGAATACTGGAACATTGGAATCTCGTAAGCTACGATTTTAACGCTTGATGTTGGGAATCCTGTAGCCTGTGCAACTACTTCCACAATATCATCTGTAACCTCAAGCTGAACTGGATCAGAATTTTCTTTTACAAATTCATCAAATGTCTGTCCCAATTCCTCGAGAGTACCGTCGTCTTCCATCTTGTCCTGATTGTAGATTGCATATGTTTTACAGGTAACAGAAATTGAAGAATTATCAAGCTCTCTCTTACCCATTTCATCTGTGTGATTTGTGATAGTTTCATCTGGAAGATAATCTCTGTAGAATTCTTCTGTTGTGCTTTCAGACTGAGTACCATCCTCGATTACATAAGTAGTATCGTCGTCATTTGAATCTGTACCAGGCACGCCACCAGCACCTGAAGTGTTGGTTGAGTTTGAACCTGACTCACTATCTAAATAGCCTTCTGTACGACCTTCATCTACTGAATAATCGTAAGTAACAGAGCTATTTTCATCGAAATTCATTGAAAGATTAACGCCTACAGAAATATCATCATAAAGGTTTGTGCCTTCCAAAACAGTATGTACTCTATCTACGATTTCATTACTAGCTCTCTCTCGAACATCCTGATTTGCGCTAGCATTTCCTGCAGCTGAAACTGCGTCACCACCGGAGAATAAAACATTACCATTTGTATCCATGATAAAGATATTCTCTGTATCATCATTTCCAAGATTGACAGCAAGCGCTCTAGCTAAGCCAGCAGCTGTATCTCCTGAAATCTGTGAATTTAAATCAAGTGTAACATTGGCGTATGAATCTGCTTCTCTAGCAAGAATTGTTCCATCCTGCTCAGGAATAGTAAGAATAACTGTTGCAGAATTAACAGCAGTCTGAGACTCCAACATTTCCTCAAACTGATTTTCAAGATAAAGCTTATATTTCTTTTGTTTGTCAGCCTCGGTTGTAGAAAAGCTTCCGTCTACAACATCGTTGATAGAGTATCCTGAACTAGGAATGTCATTAGATCCAAGTAAAACATTGGCATTAGCTTTATCCTTGTCCTCAATATAGAAAGTAAAGCCATCCTCACTTGTCTCGTATGCGATTCCTTCGTCGTCAAGGAGCTGTTTAACCGATGCTGCCTGCACTCCGTCCTCACACTGGATTAACTGAACCATAGTAGGACGAGAAATAATCACTCCTAATATTATAAATGACACAATAACAACAGCAGTAATTGATACTATCAACACCTGCTGTCTTCTAGTAAACTTTCTCCACCATTCAAGTATTCGATTAATGATAGCTTGAATTTGTTCTGGCATATTGTTCTCCCTTTAATAATACCTAATTAGACCTGCATCTGCATAATCTGCTGATAAGCCTCAAGCACTCTATCACGAACTGCTACAGTATACTGTAATGCAATGTTTGCCTTCTGCTCTGCAATCATCAAATCATGAGTGTTGTCTGTCTCACCAAGCTGAAACGCAACTTCTTCTTTATGAGCCTGTTGAATCTGTGAGTTTGTATCCTCTAATAAGCTCATAACAGAATTAAGCATGCTTTGAAATCCTGTATCTGCGTTTACTTTTGTTTCGCTTGATGTAACTGGCGTTGCGCCATATAAACTCTGAATAGAACTAACGTCCATTTAATTCTCCTTTAATATCATCCCTGTCCAATTGAAATACCGCTTGTCGCCATTGACTTAATAGCCTGGAATGCAGTGGTATTTGCTTCGTATGCACGGCTGGCATCGATAAGGTTAGTCATCTCTGTAACAGTGTTTACATTTGGATAGCGAACGTATCCATTTTCGTCAGCATCTGGATGAGATGGATCGTACTCCATGATGTAGTCTGTCTCTGTATCCTCAGATACCTTCGAAACCTTTACACCATTTCCATTGTATGCAGCTGTACTCTCTTTGAGAATATTTCTAAAAGAAGGAGTGCCTGCCTTTAACTGTTTTTCCTGAAATGTAACTATTTTACGTGTGTAAGGGCCACCATTCTCTGTACGAGTGGTGTTGACATTTGCAATATTTTCAGCGATAACATCCATTCTGAAACGCTGTGCTGTCATACCTGATGCAGCAATGTCAAAAGGTTGAAATAATCCCATAGCCTTTCCTCCGTTTATTTAACAATCATGCTTATGAAATAACTGACTTGAAACGTCCAACTTCGTTGTTGACACTAGTTGTAAGAGTTTGATATCTGATTTGTTCAGAAGCAAGCTCTACGTTTTCTGTGTCCATGTCAACATTGTTGCCATCAAGTCTGTAAGAATAATTCTCGTAATCTGTATATTCAATGCCATCAACATGATTTCCATCATCGTCTAAGACATTAACCGCTCTTTCCAAGGAACGCTCATGAGTATTGATAAGTTCTTTTCTAAGAACACTCTCAAACTCTATATCCTGTCTCTTATAACCAGGAGTTGTAGCGTTTGCAATGTTATTCATAATAAGTGTCTGGCGCTGCCAGCTCACATCTGCTGTATTATCAAGTAAGTTGATATATCCAAATGCATCTGAACTAATCATATATACAATCCTCCTAGACTAATTTAATTATAAATTATATGTAAAAAAACACAAGGCTTTTTTACATCATGTAGTATATTTTATAAAATCTAAACACAAGAAATAGTGTCCTTCATTCATTTACTCAATTGCCATTAATAGTGTTGTATTTCGCGAATATTGTGGAAATATAGAATACAAATCTCCATCTTATAATCACTTTCATCATAAAATAATTTTGTGTTTAAGTTATGAATTATAACAAAAAAGGGACCTACAAATGTAAGTCCCTTTAAAAGAATCCTAATTATTTATTTTTCTTGATCTCGTTAAGCTCATCAAATACAACGTCGTTGAGAACCTTGATGTATGTACCCTTCATACCAGATGAACGAGATTCAATTACACCAGCTGACTCAAACTTACGAAGAGCATTTACGATAACTGATCTTGTTATACCAACTCTGTCAGCAATCTTTGAAGCAACGAGAACGCCTTCGTTTCCATCAAGCTCATCAAAGATATGGATGATAGCTTCAAGCTCTGAGTATGAAAGTGTAGAAATAGCACTCTTAACAACCTGGAGCTTTCTGTTCTCTTCTGCAGACTCTTCGTTTACTGAACGCATCATCTCAAGTCCTACTACTGTTGTACCGTACTCTGTAAGGATGATGTCATCGATATCGTACTGCTTATCGAATCTGTATACAAAAAGTGTTCCAAGTCTTTCACCAGCTATATCAATTGGTGCGATGATTGCTGAGTACATATCAATATCAGACTTTTCAAAACCTAATGTCTTTAAGTTAACATTTTCCTTTGTTGAAAGAATTGAAAGTAATCTCTCGTTTAAAAGTGGATCAATAAATCCGCCAACCTCGTCAACGATTAACTCACCGATTTCTGTTGTGTTTGGTAAGTGTGAAAGTCCAAGGACCTTACCCTTCTTAGAAATAACAAGTACTGAAGAATCCAAAATCTCTGTAAGTACAGAGCAAATGTCGTTGAAAACAACCTTTGATGAATTGTTATTGTGAAGAAGTTTTCCAATCTTTCTTGTCTTGTCTAATAACTGTACGCTCATTTAAAATGTATTCCTCCTGAATCTAAACACTGTATTGTGCCAAATCAATCTAACTGACGTCCCCGAACTAATGTGAAATTTGTACCAATTATAGCACCGATTAGAACAAATCGCAATAAATTTCAGAAAATTTACTACTATTTATTCTGATTTTCTACAAATCTACAATCATCATTTGCACAAACAAGTTTATTACCCTTTTCCACCATATAAGTTCCGCACTTTGGACACTTCTCAGTGGTTGGCTTTGACCAGCTAATAAAGTCACATTCAGGATGATTTGCACATCCGAAGAATTTTCTTCCCTTTTGAGACTTTCTAATAACTACATCGCCGCCGCACTTAGGGCATGGCACTCCTATCTTTTCAAGGAATGGTTTTGTATTTCTACATTCTGGAAATCCTGGACAAGCTAAGAATTTACCATGAGGCCCAAACTTAATTACCATGTTTCTTCCGCACTCTTCGCAGATAACATCAGTAACTTCATCATGAATCTCAACTTTTGCAAGTTCCTCTTCTGCCACTTCAACTGCCTTTTCAAGGTCTGGGTAGAAGTTTCTTACAACAGATTTCCATTCAACTGTTCCCTCTTCAACACCGTCAAGCAGTAATTCCAAGTTTGCAGTAAATTTATCATCAACAATTATAGGGAATGAAGCCTCCATAATTGAATTGACTACTTCGCCAAGCTCTGTAACAAAAAGGTTTTTAGCCTCTTTGGTAATATAATGACGCTTTAAAAGAGTTGTAATGGTAGGTGAATAGGTAGATGGTCTACCGATTCCAAGCTCTTCCAATGTCTTTACAAGAGATGCTTCTGTAAAATGAGGCGCTGGCTGTGTAAAATGCTGCTTTTCCTCAAAAGAATTAAATCCAAGCTTTGTATCTTCTGTAAGCTTTGATAATGGATGTGTCTTTGACTCTGCCTCATCATCTGCTGAAACATAAATCATCATAAATCCATCAAACTTAATTGAAGAATCAGATGCTGTAAATACATGATTCTTTGCTTGAACATTTAATGAAACTGTATCATAAACAGCATTAGCCATCTGGCTTGCCACAAATCTCTTCCATACAAGCTGATACAATCTAAACTGATCTCTAGTAAGACTTTCTTTAATCTCAGATGGAATCAATTCGATATTAGCAGGACGGATTGCTTCATGAGCATCCTGAACCTTGCCATTATTTTTCTTACCTGCATTTACAGGGGCTGATAAATATTCCTGACCGTAATTGCCAGTAATAAATTGTTCTGCTGCTGCTCTTGCTTCATCTGATACTCTTGTTGAATCAGTACGAAGATAAGTGATAAGACCGATTGTTCCGTGTCCCTTAACGCTAACACCTTCATAAAGCTGCTGAGCAACGCTCATTGTCTTTTGAATTGAGAAATTCAAAGCCTTTGATGCCTCTTGCTGCATTGTAGATGTAGTAAAAGGTAATGGAGCTTTCTTTTCCCTTGTTCCACGCTTGATTGAAGCAATATTAAAATCAGCGCCCTTTAAATCAGACATGATTTTATCAAGGCTTTCCTTGTCAGAAATATCCTTCTTGCCAGATGTATCACCATAATACTTAGCCACTATAGGCTTTTTCGCATCCTTTGCATCAAGCAATACATCAAGAGTGTAATATTCCTGTGGAATAAATTGTTCAATTTCCTTTTCTCTGTCGCAAATAATGCGAAGAGCAACAGACTGTACACGACCTGCTGAAAGGCCACGTTTAACCTTTGCCCAAAGAAGTGGTGAAATCTTGTATCCAACCATTCTATCAAGCATACGTCTCGCCTGCTGTGCATCAACTAAATCCATATCAATTTCTCTAGGATTCTTAAGTGAATTCTTTACAGCAGTCTTTGTAATCTCATTAAAGGTAATTCGATATACCTTTTTATCTTGTAAGTTGAGTGCGTGAGTAAGATGCCATGAAATAGCCTCTCCCTCACGGTCGGGATCAGTTGCGAGATAAATCTTATCTGCTTTCTTCACTTCTTTACGAAGTGCAGCAAGAAGCTCGCCCTTTCCACGAATTGTTATATATTTAGGTTCAAAATCATTCTCAGGGTCAAAGCCAAGCTGGCTTTTAGGCATATCACGAACGTGGCCCTGGGATGCCATTACCTCGTAATTGCTACCTAAAAACTTTTTGATTGTATGCACCTTTGCTGGTGACTCCACAATGACTAGATTTTTTGCCATGTTTTTTGCTCCTATTCACAAAGAAATCGAAAATCACTATACAACATTATTTTTTTCTTTTCAAGGAAAATTTTACCTATTGACAAAACAATTTAATAATTTTCATATAAAATCCATCAACAAATCACGCTGTTTTTACGTAATTATTTTTGAACACTTCAGAAAGCAATTCAAGCCGTTCTAACGAAAGCACAACAGACAATAAATTGAGATAATCCATGCCACTTTCCTCTATAACTGTGGAAATGCTTTTAGGATAATCATCAAACAATTTATATACCCTTTTCTGCTCCTCCGATAGAATAATTTTAGGCTTCTTTTCGGTGTTAATTTTCTTCGGATTTAGTCCATAAAAATTTGTTATATCAGCTATAAACTGATCTGTGTCGTATATGATTCCTGCCCCTTGGGCAATAAGTTTGTTGGTTCCAGCGCTTAATGAATCCCCTATTCTTCCAGGAGTAACAAAAATATCTTTGCCTTGCTCTAATGCAAAATCTGCCGTAATTAAAGAACCAGATTTCTCTCTTGCTTCAATTACAACAACAATATCTGAAAGAGCTGAAACTATCCTATTTCGTCTAGGAAAATTCATTGCTACCGGGCTTGTTCCCATCTGATATTCAGAAATAATTGCTCCACCAGATGAAACTATCTCTTCATATAATAATCTATTAGCAGTAGGATAAATCACATCACAGCCACTTCCTAAAACTGCTATAGTTTTACCCCCTGCATCTATACATCCTTTATGGCCATAAGCATCAATTCCTCTGGCCATTCCACTAATAACAGTGTATCCATTTTGTCCAAGCTTCTCTCCAATTTGGAGAGCAAGTCTTTTGCCGTAAGCGCTACATTGCCTAGCCCCTACAATGGAAATCGCCCTTTCAAAAGAAGGCATTTTCCCAACATAATAAAGGCCATATGGCTTGTCATAGATGTTTCTTAGCTTATCTGGATATGTCACATCCTCCATCGTTACAAAAGAAAAAGGTGAATGCGAAAACTCCTCATACTCTTTGGATAAGTCAAACTTTGCTCGATTGTTTATAAAAACATCGGCTGTTTTATTATCCACAAGTCCTGAATCCACCAAATCCTTTTTCGTTGCAAAATAGATATTATAACTATCGTAGAAATAATCAATAAGTTTATGCTTCTTTGAATACGTTATATCTTCGTTTCGCATAAACCAATACTGGTAAAGGTGTTTATCCATCAGATTCCCTCCTCCCAGTAATGCTTATCTAGGCCTCGATAGCAAATAGCCTCTTGAAGATGTAAAAGACTAATGTCCTCGCAGCCATCCATATCCGCTATAGTTCTAGCCACTCTCAGTACCTTGTGATAGGTTCTGGCTGTAAGGGAGTACTTTTCATACATCTCTTCCATATATTTAGCTTCTTCAGCCTTCAGTGGACAAAACATATCTATATGGCTACTAGGAATCTGACTGTTAAACTTAAAGTCATAATTCTTGTATCGCTTACGTTGAATTTCGTGAACACGCTCAACTCTGAGTCTTATATCAGCAGATGATTCGTTTTTCTGACGTAAGGCAATCTGTGCAAAATTCAAAGTAGGCGCTTCTACACAAATATCTATTCTATCAAGTAGCGGTTGAGATATCTTGGCCAAATATCTTTGAATTGACATCCTGCTACAATGACATCTGTTCAAATCCGGATAATATCCGCAAGAACAAGGATTCATTGCAGCCACCATTACAAAATCTGCCGGGAAGGTGAAGCTTCCTGATGCCCTAGAAATATTGACCTTTTTATCCTCAAGAGGCTGTCTAAGCATTTCTATGGTGGACTTTGTAAACTCAGTAAGCTCGTCTAAGAACAGGACGCCTCCATGAGCCAAGGATATTTCCCCTGGTTTTGGATTCTGTCCTCCACCAACTAATCCTTGAGGGGACACTGTATGATGTGGGCTTCTAAATGGTCTTTTCTTCATAAGACCGCCACGCTCATCAAACATACCACACACAGAATAAATCTTTGATAATTCTAACTGCTCATCTGAATCCATAGCAGGTAATATAGAAGGAATACATTTCGCTATCATGGATTTCCCTGCTCCTGGCGGTCCAACCATAAGCATATTATGCATGCCTGAAATAGCTACCTCGCAAGCCCTTCTTAAGGCCTGCTGTCCATTAATCATGGAAAAATCGTACTCCATGACTTCCTGAGATGTTTCTTCTATTTCAAGTGCTTCTCCTTTAGCTTCGAAGACACCTTCATTTAGTAGCTCGATTACCTCTGAAATCTGGCTTACGCCAATTGTTGTCAAATCGTTTACCAACCTAGCTTCCACTAAGTTATCTTTAGGAACAATCATTATCTGCAAATTATTCCTTCTGGCCTCCATAGCCATGGATAATACGCCATTTACAGGCTGAATTTTGCCATCTAAGCCTATTTCACCACACAGACATATAGATGGAAGCTTCTCGCAATTAATTATTCCAATAGCAGATAAAATAGCCACAGCAATAGGCAAATCAAAGCCTGCTCCTGTTTTTCTAATACTTGCTGGTGATAAATTGACCGTGATTCGCTTTATAGGAAGTGCATAGCCTGCATTCTTTAATGCAGCTCTCACCCTTTCCTTCGCTTCCTTCACTTCTGATGAAAGATAACCCACCATCTCAAAAATGGGCATACCTTCAGATATATCTGCTTCCACAGATATAAGTTTAGAATCAATACCGAAAATAGTAGCGGTATTTACAATACTATACAATTAAACTCCTCTGGAATTAAAATTGAAAATAGAAAAAGACAGGAGCTATCATAGCACACTCCTGTCTTAAAAACAATATCATTATTATCTAATCATCTCTGTTAAACCAAGCTTCTTGTGAACCTTGCGAAGAGTTTTATTTGCAAAATAAGATGCCTTTTCAGCGTTCTCCTTAATGCAACCGTCGATATATGCCTTATCCTTCTCAAGCTCTGCACAACGAACATGGAATGGTTCAAGCATATCTGCTACTGCTTCACCAACAGCAAGCTTGAAATCACCGTATCCTTTGCCCTCAAATTCCTTAGCAACTTCATCCATAGACTTGCCAGTAACAACGCCGTAGATTTCCATAAGATTTGATACGCCTGGCTTATTTTCAACATCATATCTTACTTCAGCATCTGAATCTGTAACAGCTTTCTTAAACTTACGGATAATAGTATCCTTGTCATCAATAAGATAGATTGTAGCATTAACATTCTCGTCTGACTTAGACATTTTCTTTGTTGGCTCAGCAAGAGACATAATTCTTGCACCTGCCTTAGGGAAGTACCCCTCAGGAATAGTAAATACATCACCATAGATGTTGTTGAAGCGCTCTGCAACGTCTCTACAGATTTCCAAATGCTGCTTCTGATCTGCCCCGATTGGAACTAAATCAGCCTGATATAAAAGAATATCTGCAGCCATTAATGCAGGATATGTAAATAGACCAGCGTTGATATTATCTGCATGCTTTGCAGACTTATCCTTGAACTGAGTCATACGGTTGAGCTCGCCCATGTATGTGTAGCAGTCAAGAATCCAACCTAACTGAGCATGTGCTGGCACATGTGACTGAAAATAAATACAGTTTTTCTGAGGATCAAGTCCTGCAGCCACATACTGTGTATAGATTCTTCTTGCATTTTGTCTAAATTCTGTAGGATTCTGTCTAACTGTAAGGGAATGTAAATCCATAACACCAAAGAAGCAATCATAATCCTCATGAAGATTTACCCAGTTCTTTAATGCTCCTATATAATTGCCAATGGTAAGCTTTCCTGTTGCCTGCATACCTGAATATAATACTTTCTTCTCTTTTTCCATAATGTTATCTCCAAATTACTTTTTATTCTTTAGTATATTTTTACGAATGTATTCGTTTGTCGCACTCTCACCGTGTTCAGCAAGATATGTAAGCATATCTTCCAATAAAGCCGCTGTTTTAGGATGCATCATATATCGGCCCTTGCCCCTATTGTAGTATTCCAAGGCACTAGCATCATTATACTTTTCCTTTTGATAAGTTTTGCAGGCTGCCACTCTATCACAATACATTTCAACCACGTATTTAACAGGCATTTCCATGCCAGTCATGTGATGATGCTCATCTAAACTATAATCTATCCAATATTCAAAGTGATGTTTGTTTCGACCCTTGTGATGAAGCCAGGCCATAGAAACTCCTGTCTCTAATCTTTCAGCATTATTAGGGCTTTGTGTCCCCTGATAATACTTAGCTCCCACTCTGAATTCAACCCATGAATACTTAGATAAATCATGTAGAAGCCCTTGCATATATAAACCTACAGCAAAGCATCCTTTTCTAACTAAACGACGATGATGGGTGATTGTTTTAAAATGCTCCCAAGCCTTCATTAATTACCTCTTTCCTAGCTTTACCCCAACAAGCACGCTGATGGAATTGCCTGGAACATTGATTGACTGTTGGTCATGTATAGGCTTTGGTTCAAAATCATCAGTATATTTAGCCGTGTTAAAGCACAAACGCCATCGTTTTCCTGGAGCCAAAAGCGGAAGTGCCATATCTACAGCATCATAGTGGAAGTTATAGCAAACAAATACTTCCTCTTCTTCATCAACATAAGCGCCATTATAAAGGACGCCCAATGCCTTTTGCTCCTCACCGATAGACATCATCCATGGCTCAGTACCATGAAATGACATATCTGGAAGACCTAAATGTCTGTAGTCGTTCATTAAAAATGGACTTTCAACTCTAAGACATTTATGGTTCTTTCTAAACTCAATTAAGTTTTTGACAAAGCTTGTAAGTGAATCCTTGCTCTTTGTCTTCGTAAAACAAGTGTATCCAACCTTATTATCCTGGCAATATGGATTGTTATTTCCAAGATGTGTAGCTGCAGCTTCATCTGCTGCCACAAACAATGGAACACTTTGAGAAAGCATCAACGCTGCAAAAGCATTTCGCATCTCTCTGAATCTATTAGCATTGATGGTCTTGTTTGTAGTCTTTCCTTCAACTCCATAGTTGAAAGAATAATTGTTGTTAGTACCATCTCTGTTATCTTCGCCATTATCCCAGTTGTGTTTTTCACCGTATGAATATGAATCCCACAATGAGAATCCGTTAACATTTGCCATGTAATTAACAAATCCATAGGCACTGTTTTGTCTGCGCATATGATTTGCAAACTGAACCATACTTCCGTTCATATGGTTTTCTATCTGACGAGTCACATTCATAAATGAATCGTTGTATACAAACAAATGCTTTTTACCTTTTTCGTTACAAAGGATTTCCTCTGGAATAAATTCGTAGAATATCTTTGTATCTGCTAAATAAGGCTCAGATGCAATACGTCCTATTGGAGCATTACATCCTACTATATGAAATCCATCTATGTGGAAATACTTAACATAATATTTTAAACATTCTAAGATAAGATCATCTGATGTTTCAGCAGCAAAAGCCATCTCCATAATGACTTCAAAACCACTGTTATGAAGATTGCTCACCATGTTGCGCAGGCCTTCGCATGCATTGGAAGCCCCACCAAAATAAGATGCCTTTGGTGCAAAATAATTAGCAATTCCGAATCCCCAATAGTTCTTCTTACCAGAGAATTCTTTTGTCTCGGTAATCATTCCCTTTGAGGATATCAGCATTTTATTATCTAAAAATAGCTCTTCAAAATCATAGAGAGGCATAAGCTCAATACTGGTAACGCCAATACTTTTCAGATAGGATTTTTTCGAAAGGAGCCCATTGAAATTGCCTACCTTAGATGCTGCCATATTAAATCCAGCAGTAAATCCGCGCATATGAAGCTTATAAAGAATCATATCCGATGGTGCAACCTCCACCTTTGTATCCTTCCACTTCTTCTCCACATGAGAGATTCCAGAATATACCGCAAACTCTTTTGTCTGACGCTCTTTTACATCTCCCCATTTATCGCGGCCTACAACTGCTGTGCAATATGGATCAAGTGCAGTTTTATCATCTTCTTTTATGAGATAACAAATCTTATCAATCTCTATACCAGTAACCTCAACAGAATATACTCTTCCAACGGCAAACTCTGGTAAAAGCTCTATTTCATGTAGCTGCTTTTTAGTCTTAATATCAAATAAAAGAATGGATGCTTTTTCCGTAGTAGATTTGATTGCTACTGTGAAAACAACACCATCCTTTGAACTTATCCTTGGACCATATTCTCTAAAATCGCCCCTCAATACCTTCATAACTATGCCTCGATTCCAAAAAGCTGTATATTAAACTCAATAAATAATTAATTTTACTAGACAATATTCCTGATGAATTATATCATAAGGACATGCCTTAAACAAATAAAATAAACAAAAGGAGTATAGAATGGACGAAAATCAGGTATTTCCAGTTGACAATGAAGATGATGATGTTGTTGTCACTTTAAGTTTGGATGATGGCTCAGAAGTAACATGTGAAATTCTCACAATCTTCGACATAGGCGATCAGGACTATATTGTACTTCTTCCTCTCGATGAAAACGGCGAGGAAAATTCTGAGGGACAGGTTTACATCTATCGTTATTTTGAGGATGAAACAGGCGCTCCTTCTCTTGACAACATCGAGTCTGATGAAGAATACGATGCTGTAGCTAAAAAGTTCGATGAGCTTTACGGTGAAGCATTAGACGAAGAATAATTCAGCTCATCTAAGAATCGGGATTTATCCCGGTTCTTTTTATTTGTATAGGTCAAATACAGATTCCTTTTTGTCCTGGTAATTCCAACATAGAACAATCGACGCTCTGCCTCCATCTCCTCCTTAGAATCAGCTTTATTGCTAGGGATTATTCCATCATTTACGCCTATTATAAATACATTTTCAAACTCCAAGCCCTTGCTAGAGTGCAACGTATAAAGTCCGATTTTATTCTTTTTATCTATCACCTTTGTCTTGTTTTCATAATCCACTTTAAGCCTCATAATATTTAGCTTATCAATCGCCTGCTTTATAGTCTTGCAGTCCTTTGTCATTTCAATAAAAAAATCCAAGACATCATAGTATTCGCTAACATCTGCATTCTGCTTTACTGCCTCTTCCCTCAAGAAGCTATCATAGCCCATCACATTCTTTATGTAATTAACAGCAGCGCATGGGGACATTTTACTTATCAAATTTACGTCCGCGATCAACGCTTCTGTAGCCCTTAGGCAGCCTGGATTATCGTTATAGAAGGATTTCATCCCCTGTAAATTTCCTCTGTACTCTACACTTCTTCTGTGCAGGAAGCGATTTGGGCGATTAAGGATAGATAAAAGCCTGGCTCTCGTTTCATTTCCAATAGCAATTTGAAAATATGCTTCCAAATCTGAAATGATGAAATGAGAATAAATATTAGGCATTTTCTCTTTTAGATAAAATGGTATTTTTGACTCCAGTAGTTTATCAACTATGTACCTTGCGTCAGAATGATTACGATACAGAATTGATATTTCATCAAAGGATGTTCCCTTAGCAGAAAGCTCATTAATCTTTGAAATAATGTATTCTGCTTCATCGCCCTCGGATTTAAGTTCTTTAATACACAAATTCCCCTCATCAGCAGTAGCCATAATTTTCTTTGGAAAGCGCATTGTATTTTTTGATATTAAATTTCCTGCTTTTTCCACAATATTGGTAGGATTTCTATAGTTGTAATCAAGTACCACAACCTTAGAATCCGGATAATGATTTCTAAAATCCTCCATTAATTTAGGATTCGCACCTCTGAAGCCATATATAGACTGGTCATCATCTCCAACGCAAAAAATATTATTAGTCCTGGCGGATAACATTTTAATCAGTTGAAACTGCAAATCGTTCATATCCTGCATTTCATCTACAAGAAAATATGAAAACCGATTCTGCCATTTTTTAAGAATTTCTGGTTTTTGTAAAAAAATCTCGTAAGCCTTCTTTAGCATGTCATCAAAATCTATGACATGATATTTAGCCTTAAGATTTTCGTAGGCTAAAACAAAATCTCTAAGTTCTTTCTTATCAACAGCCTTTGGCAGATAATTATCCATTCCTCCCACTCGATTATTTATCACCGATAGTTCCGACGAAAAGCTTTTTACAAGCAAACTATCATCATGGTCCAAGTTAACCTTTGCCATTGCCTCTCTGATAATTTTCGTTCTGGTATTTCCAAGGATAATATCTGTAGATTTAAAGCCAATTTCTTTTTGTAGAATTCCCCAAAATAAAGAATGGAACGTTCCAAAAGTCACAGGATGAATATCATCTGATAACCTTTCGAAACGTTCCTTCATTTCTAAAGCTGCAGCCTTGGTAAATGTAATCACCAGGATTTCTCGAGCCGGTACACCAGATTCTATAAGAGCACAAACACGCCTTGTAAGCACAGCAGTCTTGCCACTGCCTGGACCTGCCAAAACAAGACAAGGTCCATTCTTGTGTGAAACTGCTTTTTGCTGGCTATCATTAAGATTCATAATTTATTGATAACCGTGTTTCTATATAGAGGTTTCCCAACTCTATCTGCAAGTATTTAATTATTTAGACAGCTTCTCGATAGCTGCTTTGATTCGTTTAATTGACTCTTCTTTTCCAAGAATCTCCATGAGCTCAGTTGCACCACCAGGAGTCATCTGCTTACCTGAAACAGCTGTACGTACTGGCCAAAGCACATATCCATTCTTGTATTCATGCTCTGTAGCAAATCCAGAAAGAAGTGCATATAAAGCATCATTTGAGTAATCATCCTGTGCCTCAAGTACAGGAAGAAGCTCTTTCAAAACTGCAAGTGAAGACTCTTCGTTTGTCTTCATCTTTTTATGAGTATACATTGAGCTATCATACTCAGGTACTGCATCGAAGAAATCAACATGATCCTTGATATCAGGGAAGATTTCAATTCTAGTCTGAACCATCTTTGCAATCTTCTTTAAATCATAATCACCCTTGATGTATTCCTTGAGATAAGGCTCAGCCATCTCATAGAACTTATCAAAATCCATAGCCTTCATGTATTCGCCATTCATCCACTTAAGCTTTGTAATATCAAAGACTGCTGGTGACTTTGAAATACGATGATAATCAAACTCCTTAACAAGCTCTTCTAATGAGAAGATTTCGTTATCATTTTCTGGTGACCATCCAAGTAGAGCAACAAAGTTGACAACTGCTTCTGTCAAGAATCCCTGCTCAATTAAATCTTCATAAGATGAATGACCTGAACGCTTTGAAAGCTTCTGGTGCTCCTCATTTGTGATAAGTGGGCAGTGAATATACTTTGGAACTTCCCAACCAAATGCTTCGTAAAGACGATTGTACTTTGGTGAAGAAGAAATATATTCATTACCACGAACAACGTGTGTAATACCCATAAGGTGATCATCAACAACGTTTGCAAAATTGTAAGTAGGATATCCATCAGACTTGATAAGAATCATATCATCAAGCTCTGCATTATCTACTGTAATATCTCCGTACAACTCATCTACAAATGTAGTTGTACCTGTACGAGGATTGTTCTGACGAATAACATAAGGCTTTCCAGCAGCAAGATTTGCTTCTACCTCTTCCTTTGAAAGGTTTAAGCAATGCTTGTCATAAATGTGGATTTCCTTACCACCAATAACCTGCTTGCACTCTTCAAGGCGCTTATCATCACAGAAGCAATAATATGCCTCTCCTTTTTCAACAAGCTGCTTTGCATATTCAAGATAGATGCCCTGTGCCTGACGCTCAGACTGAACGTAAGGGCCAAAGCCTTTATCCTTATCTGGTCCCTCATCATGGATAAGACCTGTAGCAGCAAGTGTTCTATAAATAATATCTACAGCACCTTCAACAAGACGCTCCTGGTCTGTATCTTCGATTCTAAGAAGAAAATCTCCTCCCTCGTGCTTTGCTACTAAGTAAGCATAAAGAGCTGTACGAAGATTACCTACATGCATTCTTCCTGTAGGTGATGGTGCGAAACGTGTTCTAACCTTACTCATTTTATACCTCGCATAAAATCAAATTAATTTAAGACTTACATAAAATTGCAGTCCTAAACTATTCTATACTAATTTTGTAAATTTTCAAGTATATACCGTTACGTTATATAATGTAACGTTGTGTATAATAATATCCTGTCGTATAATCAGATTTATGGTGACTCGTAAAATTAGAAAAGATGAATTGAATAATTTCTACCAATCCAAATTTGATTATTTCAGGGTTGTCAGTGGCTATTCCGCTATCTTAATTGGTCTTTTAGAGATGACCTATTTCATCTCCGATTGCATTTTATATGGAAGGTTTGCAACAGAAACCGTCATCCCTCGATTTTCAATTGTAATCCCTCTTATCCTATTTCTGATTTTGTATCCAAGGATAGTTGATTACAAATGGGGAACTCTCCTATATTATTTGATGCCACATGCAGCTATGTGGTGTACAATATGGGCCATTTATCATCTTGAAAACCGAGACTATGCTCGTGAAGGCTTCATCATTATGCACTTTGCTTTCCTGGCCATTGGCTTTGCTACACCTCTGAAGTACCACATAGTTTTGCACGCTCTTTTGATGGCCAACATCATCGTTTCAAATATGTGGAATCATTATGAGTATTACACCATCATGTTAGCACTTGCAATTCCGCTTTATATCGGTGTTGTTATTATGCTTTGGATTTTGGAAAACTCATACGCTGATCAATACCTTGTTAAAAAGCAGTTGGAAATAAGCTCTGTATCAGATGAGCTCACAGGCGTAAATAACCGTTACATTATCAATGAAATAATCGATAATAAAACAGACAGAATTATACTCAACAAAGACATAGTAATTCTTATGTTTGATATAGATTTCTTCAAAAATGTCAACGATACCTACGGTCATGAAGCTGGCGATGAGATATTAAAATATGTATCAGCAAAAATTAAAAATCAACTTTCAAAAGATGATTATATTATTCGTTGGGGCGGAGAAGAATTCATAATAATCCTTGTAGATTACTCAACGGATAAAGCCCTAGAGCTAGCTGAAAAACTTCGTTCTGATGTTGAACAATCAGATAATGGCATTTGCCCTGTAACAATCTCTATGGGCCTTTGCAAATACAATAAAAACGAAACATATCATCAATGTGTGGACAAAGCCGACAAGGCTTTATACTACGCAAAGAATCACGGTCGTAATCAAATTATTAACTATAATGACTTATAAAACTAAAGCCATCTAGCTTCTAACTAGATGGCTTAATTTATATCATTATAAAGTATTTACAAATCTCATAAATGCTTCCATTCCTTCTTCTGTGCACTTATATACTCCAGCACACTCAAGAACTTCACAGAAGACCTTACCAATCTCCTGCTGAAGGATTTCATTTACATTGCTTTCATCAATCTTATCGTAATTCTTTGAAAAGCTTTCAACCCAATCAGCATGTTTTTCAAGTGCTTCATCTGCTCTTAAATCCTTGCCATTAACAATATAATCAGCAAGCTGCTCCATTTCACCTTTAAGACGGCTAGGAAGAACTGCAAGTCCCATTACCTCGATTAGACCAATGTTTTCCTTCTTAATATGATGTAAGTGAGCATGTGGATGATAAACTCCAAGAGGATGTTCCTCTGTTGTAATATTGTTTCTAAGAGCTAAATCAAGCTCAAACAAATCTCCTCTTTTTCTAGCAATAGGAGTAATTGTATTGTGCTTTTCTCCATCTGTTTCTGCAAATATAAATGCTGATTCGTCTGTATATCCTCTCCATGCATTTAAGATATGTTCAGCAAAATCAATGATTCTCTTTTCATCCTTGCACTGAAGACGAATAACTGAAAGTGGCCACTTAACTATGCCTGCTTTCACATCCTCATATCCCTTTACAGAGAACTCCTTAATAATAGGAGCTTTTTCCATTGCAAATGTATAATGACCACCCTGGAAATGATCATGGCTAAGGATAGAACCACCAACAATAGGAAGGTCTGCATTACTTCCAAGGAAATAATGTGGGAAAAGCTTTACAAAATCAAAAAGCTTTACAAATGTAGCACGTTCGATTTTCATTGGTGTATGCTCACCGTTGAATACGATGCAGTGCTCATTGTAGTAAACATAAGGACTGTACTGGAATCCCCACTTGCTATCATTAATAGTGATAGGAATTATACGATGATTCTCTCTAGCAGGATGATTTGTACGTCCTGCGTATCCCTCGTTTTCCATGCAAAGCTGACACTTAGGATATGCTGATTGCTTTGCATTCTTTGCAGCCGCAATAGCCTTTGGATCCTTTTCAGGCTTTGATAGGTTGATAGTGATATCAAGTGTTCCGTAATCGGTTTCTGTGGTCCACTTTAAATCCTTCTTTACTCTATATGTACGAATATAGTCAGAATTACGACTCATATTATAGAAGAAATCTGTAGCAGCCTCTGGCCCTTCGTTCTTATATATATCATTGAATTTATCAATAACCTGTGATGGTCTTGGGCAAAGCTGATTCATAAGCTTTGTATCAAACAAATCTCTGTATGTAATGGAATCTTCTATAATTCCTCTTTTGACCGCTTCATCAAGTAAATCCTTTAACACATCTTCTAATACTATATTAGATAAATCACAATCAGGATCAGTGTACTCATCTTCCTTCATGCACTCTAGCAAAAGATTTGTTGTGTAGATTCTTTCACTCTCTGGTGTAAGTCCTGTATCAATTCCATACTGAACTAATTTCTTTATACTTTCCTGCAACATATTTCCCCTCCGAATCTAATGAAATAATAACTATGAAGATTGTCCATCTGGAAACTATTTTACACCTTTTCGGTTTTCTACTTCAAGTATTCTTGCAGGGAAAAATTGCAAAAACGACCATTCAAAAAATCCACTCATCAACTCGCAGTTGAGCAACATAAACAAATTGGAGATAAAAAATTGTGCAAAAACACTATACATAGTTATAAAACCATGTTAATATTGCGACTCGTGTTTCAAGTATAACTTAAAACACTGATAGCAATAACATGTTCATTATTCACGGAGGAATAAAATGAAAAAAACAACAACACAGAAAACAAAACAACAGAGCGTAAGAACAAAACTTATCTCTGTTATGCTCTTAGTATCAATTGTTCCTTTGTTAGTTGCCGTAGCAATCAGCTATAACAGCTCAACTAACAGTGCAGAGGAAACAGCAAAGCAGAATTTGAACTGGCAGGCAAAATACATTGAGTCTGAAGTAGACAAGATGTTAATCAAAGCTGAGACTTCACTTGGAAGCTTCGCTTCTTCTCCAGAGACAATCGCTTTCTTAAAGGGCGAGCTTGAAGATTCATCAGTAGTAAAGGCTCAGATGGTACAGATTAATGAGTCATTCAACGATGACAATACTATCGTTATGTCAAATGCAAACGGTGATATGGTACTTCGTAGTGATGATGGCGAATTAAAGAACATCGGCGAAAGAGATTACTTCCAGGCTGCAATCAAGGGCGAAACTTACGTATCAAATGTATTCGTAAGCTCAGTTACAAACTCAAGAAACATTTGTGTAGCCGTACCTATCTATGATACAAACGGTACTACAGTTCTCGGTGTTGTACATAAAACATTAAACCCAGATGATATTCATACATTATTAGCAGAAGAAGCTGATGAAGCATTCGTTGTAGATAAAAACGCAGATATGGTTGCTCACTCAGATTTCGAAATCGCAGCAACAGACGAAGCACAGAACTTCTCTTCTTCACCATATATGACATCAGAAGATGAAACTGGCTTCTATATTAGTACAGCAAAGGGTTATCCTGTATATGTAAGCTATGTAAGAAATGCTTCATCAGGATACGTAATCTGCGCAGCTGAAGCTCAGAAGGACATTGTTGCCGAAGCTAGACAGGGCGCAATGATAATTATTATGACTGGTATCGCTATGGTTATAGCTGTATTAGTTCTTTCTATCATTATTGCAAACAACTTTACAAAGCCAATGCTTGAGGTAAACAAGTTATTATCAGCATTAGCTAACGGTGAGTTTAAGAAAACAGATAAATTTACAAAGCGTACAGACGAATTTGGTCAGATGATCAACAACGCAAACTCTCTTATTGATAAGCTTTCAGCTATCGTAGGTCATATTAAGGATTCTACAAACACTGTAGGCGAGTCATCAGACGAGTTATCAGAGATGGCAAACCAGATTGCTGCTACTACAGAATCAGTTGCTGTTGCAGTTCAGCAGATTGCTAGTGGCGCTGTAGAGCAGGCTGAGGAAATCCAGTCAGCTGCAGATAGCACAAACCAGATTACAACAGCTGTAGACAACGTACAGTCTTCTACAAACGATATGTCTAACCTTGCAGATCGTATGAAGTCAGCATCAGAAGCATCAAGCAACTCTCTTGCTACACTTCAGGCTACAAGCTCTGAAATGACATCTAAGATTGAAGAGATTTCTTCTAAGATTTCTTCAACACAGAACGCTGTTGCAAACATCAACGAACGTGTTGAGGGTATTTCTGGCATCGCTGCTCAGACTAACCTTCTTTCACTTAACGCTTCTATCGAAGCTGCAAGAGCTGGTGAGGCTGGTAAGGGCTTCGCAGTAGTTGCTGAGGAAATCAGAAAGCTTGCTGATGATTCAGAAAACCTTGCATCAGAAATTAGAATTCTTATGGATCAGCTTTTAGCTGAGGCTGAGCAGGCTGTTACAGCTGCTGCTCTTGTTATGAACGGAAATGAAGAACAACAGAAGGCCCTTGGCGAGACACTTTTCGCTGTAGAGGGAATGCTTCAGGATATCGAAGAAACTGTAGCTAGCGTTTCAAAGATTTCTGGTGAAGCAAATAATTGTGTAAACTCAAACACAGTAGTAGCAAACGCTATGTCATCACTCTCTGCTATTTCAGAGGAAAACGCAGCATCATCAGAAACAACAGGTGCTTCAGTTGAAGAGCTTTCAGCTACAGTTACAAACCTTGCAGAATCTGCAACTAATCTTAGAGACATCGCTGAGCAGTTAAATGAAGAGATGAAGTTCTTCAAGTAAGGTAATTATAGTCATTTGGAGGATTAGAAATGTCTAATTTAATTACTAAAACAGATAATAATGTTGACGAAAAGCAATATATTATTTTCACTTTAAATAACGAGTTTTACGGTATCGACATCATCAATATCAACACTATTATTATGATGCCAGAGATTACTGATGTACCTCTCGCTCCTGATTATATTAAGGGAATGATTAGCTTACGTGGACACGTAATTCCTGTAATTGATTTGCATAAGCGTATGAATTACGGCGAAGAAATCATCACAAAGGATACACGTGTTATCGTATTCAACATCAACGAAAACGAGCAGGTTGGCATCGTAGTTGATTCCGTTAAGGAAGTAATGGTTATTTCTGGTGAAGAAATCGATTACCCATCTCCTTTTATTAAGTCTGATGAATCATTCATCTCAGGTGTAGGTAAAAAGACAGATATGCTTATATCTATTCTTGATATCAACTCACTTGTTGATGAAAAGGCTATTGAGGAATGTGTAGCATAATATAAGAAAAACGCCTAGAGCAAATGCTCTAGGCGTTTTTTATATTATGTTCATATTATTTACTATCATAGCAATTCCAGAGATAATCAAGAAAATAATTACAAGCTTCTTTATCAGCTTTTCATCCATGATATCTCCAGCCTTCATGCCCATCCATAAACCAATAATCATTACAGGAACAAGGCATATTGCCTTTATAAGGCTATCAAAAGTCATTACACCTAGAAATATGTATGTAATAAACCTAAAGGTGTTTTCTGCTATGAATACTAGGCTTAGATTAGCTTTAAACTCTGTGCTAGTCTTTGTAACTTTGCTTACAAATGCTGCCAAAAGCACACCTACACCGAACATTCCACACATAGCACCTGCAAGAATTCCTATTACAATATCGAATACTTTATGACTCCTTCCCGATGATGGCTTGTACTCTCGGTACATCATATTTATACCTACAAGTGTAACCATAACACCAAATATCATTTTAACGATATTCGCATTTACGTATCTAAGAACTACGGCTCCAGGAATGCTTCCTAATATAACTACTATAATTAACGGAATTACGATATTTTTATTAATATGTTTTCTATTTTTATAAACTAATGTGATATTTGCAGGATACCCTAGAATAAGTTCCACTGGAGAAATATTTACATTGTTTACTCCAAATCCCAGGATTGTATCGAATACTAACGTATTTGCGAATCCACATAACCCTTTAACAAAGAAAGCGCAAAAGGCTGCTAAAATCCATAAAAACATTTAAATAACCACCTAATCTATATTAAATCAAAAATGCTCATCTGATTATCAATCCAAGACTTTTGATTAGCCTCATGGATTTCATCTCCCTCTCGAAATCCTCCAATTAAAAATGGAGAATTAACGTCGTGGAGTTTTTCATTTATTCTTACCTGACTTAAGTCATTATTTGCATAACAGTATTTGCAAAAATGTCTGCAAGTATCGTATGCTCCTATGTCCGCACCAAGGTAACAAGCACAAGTTGCTCTGGCAGGCTTAACATTTGATTTAGGCACATTCAAATGAGCAGAAATGGCCTTTTCATACATATCCACAGTCATGCAACCACTGCAATCAGCTCCGTATTTAGCAAGGAAATCTCCTTCGGCGCATGGCTTTACAACCATATTGTTGGCTTTTGCGATACGAATAATCTCCTGTCCCAAACGTATCTTATCCTCTGCAGATACAGCCATTGCGTCAGGAAAGTTCTTCTTTACCTTTTCATAAATATCAATAAAGCTGATTACCACATGATTCGTATATCCTTTAAGATTTTCAGCCATCTTTGTGAAGGCTTCAATATGAAAATCGACTGTATATTTTTCATTTACAAAGATTGGATCATATCGCCAGCCAATGCGATTAATCCCCAACGTTTTAGAGAGTAATTTAAAGGACTCCATTACCTCTTTTTTATCTGGAACACCTGGCTCAATATCCTTGCCATAGGGTGTGATTGTCACATACCAATACTGACCATAGTCTTTTACTAAATCCAAATACGAAAAAAAAGGTGCTGGATTCTTTGTGCAAAAGCCAATAGCATCCACCACCTGTGGGTTTAAAATATATTTATTTACTGAACTTTGATTGTAAGGATTGCGCACACATACATAGCCTTCTTTCAAGCGATTGGCAAACCATTCCGGAAAGAATGCAGGTATGTCAGTGCGCTGCCCTGTATTAATAATCATTTATTATCCTTTATAGATCGTCGATAGCGTCCTTTATTTTATCAGCAAAGCCCTTCTTCTTTTTCTCAGCCTTTACTGACTTTGGACCGCCAACTGTTGTGTTGCCTGTAAGCTCATCGAACTTGCGAAGTGCTTCCTTAGCTTCCTTAGAAAGTCCTGTAGGAACCTGTACAACAAGTGTAACATACTGGTCACCACGAACATTTCTATTTCTAAGTGAAGGAATACCCTTTCCACGAAGTCTGATTGTTGTATCAGTCTGTGTACCAGGCTTAACCTCGTATGATACCTTGCCGTCGAGAGTATCAATGATAACCTCTCCACCAAGAGTAGCCTGCGCAAATGAAATAGGTGCTGATGAGTATACATCCATATCTCTACGCTGGAAAATAGGATGATTTTTAACGATTACTTCTACAAGTAAATCACCTCTAGGGCCACCATTTCTACCTGGCTCACCCTTCTCACGAATACGAACGCTCTGTCCGTTGTCGATACCAGCTGGAATAGAAACAGAAATCTTCTTCTTGCGAGCAACATATCCAGTACCATTACAATCAGGACATGGAGTATCAATAACCTCACCTGTTCCCTGACAATCAGGACATGTTGTAACATTCTGAACCATACCAAAGAGTGATTGCTGAGACATCATTACACGTCCCTTACCACCACACTTTGTACATGTACGCTTGCTTGTACCAGGCTTTGCGCCTGTGCCATGACAAGCTGCACACTCATCCTTAAGAACGATTTCAAGCTCTTTCTCACAACCGAAAGCTGCTTCTTCAAAAGTGATATGCACTGCTGCTCTAAGGTTGGCACCACGCATTGGACCATTTGAAGCACGGCCACCGCCGCCTCCAAAGAAGCTACCAAAGATGTCGCCAAAGATATCGCCGAAGTCCATACCAGAGAAATCAAAGCCACCAGCTCCGCCACCGCCGTTTTCGAATGCTGCGTGACCAAACTGATCATACTGACGTCTCTTGTCTGCATCAGAAAGAACAGCATATGCTTCAGAAGCTTCTTTGAATTTCTTCTCAGCTTCTGCATCACCTGGATTCATATCAGGGTGATACTTCTTAGCAAGCTTTCTATATGCACTTTTGATCTCACTATCTGAGGCTGTCTTAGAAACTCCAAGCACCTCATAGTAATCACGTTTTTGTTCTGCCATTTTTATCAATCCTTTATTACACTATAAGCTCCCCCGAAGGGGAGCTATTATTTATTATTTAGACTTCTTTGAAGTCAGCGTCTACGACATCGTCGTTTGCTGGACCTGACTGTGCACCTGCACCAGCGCCTGCGCCTGTGAACTGGCTCATATCTGGGCCTGCACCAGCTGCTCCCTGAGCTGCCTGTGACTGCTCATACATCTTTGCAAATACCTTCTGAGCTGACTCTGTAAGCTTCTCCTGAGCTGCCTTAAGCTCACCAATCTGTGAATCGCTCATCTCCTCTGGAGTCTGGTACTGATCAAGAAGCTTCTGAGCGGCTTCGATGTCAGCCTCAACTGCTGCCTTGTCAGCTGCATCAATCTTATCACCTACTTCATCAAGAGCCTTCTTTGTCTGGAATACAAAGCTCTCAACATCGTTTCTTGTATCAACAGCTTCCTTACGCTTCTTATCCTGAGCCTCATACTCCTGAGCCTCTTTAACTGCCTTATCGATATCCTCATCAGACATGTTAGAACCAGCTGTAATTGTGATGTGCTGCTCCTTACCTGTTCCAAGATCCTTAGCAGATACGTTTACAATACCGTTTGCATCAATATCGAATGTAACCTCGATCTGTGGTACACCTCTCATTGCTGGTGGGATACCATCAAGTCTGAACTGTCCAAGTGACTTGTTATCCTTAGCGAACTGACGCTCACCCTGTACAACGTTGATATCAACTGCTGTCTGATTATCAGCTGCTGTAGAGAAAATCTGGCTCTTCTTTGTAGGGATAGTTGTGTTTCTCTCGATAAGTCTTGTAGCAATACCACCCATTGTCTCGATTGAAAGTGAAAGTGGTGTTACATCAAGAAGAAGGATATCGCCTGCACCGGCATCACCAGCGAGCTTACCACCCTGGATTGAAGCACCGATAGCTACACACTCATCTGGGTTAAGAGTCTTGCTTGGCTCGTGACCTGTAAGAGCCTTTACCTTATCCTGAACTGCTGGGATTCTTGTAGAACCACCAACAAGAAGTACCTTTGAAAGGTCTGAAGCGTTAAGACCAGCATCCTTAAGTGCCTGGTTAACAGGACCTGCTGTAGCTTCTACTAAATCATGTGTTAATTCATCAAACTTAGCACGTGTAAGGTTCATATCAAAGTGCTTTGGACCTTCTGCTGTAGCTGTGATGAATGGAAGGTTGATGTTTGTAGTTGTAGCAGATGAAAGCTCTTTCTTAGCCTTCTCAGCTGCTTCCTTAAGTCTCTGAAGTGCCATCTTATCTGTTGAAAGATCTACGCCCTCAGCTGCCTTAAACTCTGCAAGCATCCAATCTGTAATCTTCTGATCGAAATCATCACCACCAAGTCTGTTGTTACCAGCTGTAGCAAGTACTTCGATAACGCCATCACCGATTTCAATGATAGATACATCAAATGTACCACCACCAAGATCGTATACCATAATCTTCTGCTCCTGCTCGTTATCAAGACCATAAGCAAGTGCAGCTGCTGTAGGCTCGTTGATGATACGCTTTACATCAAGACCTGCAATCTTACCAGCATCCTTTGTAGCCTGACGCTGAGCATCGTTGAAGTAAGCTGGAACTGTGATAACTGCCTCTGAAACTGTCTCACCAAGGTAGTTCTCAGCATCACTCTTAAGCTTCTGAAGAATCATAGCTGAAATCTGCTGTGGGCTGTACTTCTTATCGTCGATGATACGACCATTGTCTGTACCCATATCTCTCTTAATTGAAGAGATTGTCTTTTCTGCATTTGTAACAGCCTGACGCTTTGCTGGCTCACCAACAAGTCTCTCACCTGTCTTTGTAAATGCTACGATAGATGGTGTTGTTCTAGCACCTTCTGTATTTGCGATAACGGTAGGCTTTCCACCTTCCATAACAGCAACACAGCTGTTAGTTGTTCCTAAATCGATACCAATAATCTTTCCCATGATTTATATCCTCCTAAATTACTTAATTTGCAACCTTAACCATTGAATGACGAACTACTGAATCGTTGTACATGTAGCCCTTTTGGAATTCTTCTACGACGATGTTCTCGCCAACTTCCTCATCCTCAACATGCATTACTGCATTGTGGAAATCAGGATTGAATTCCTTTCCTACAGCCTCGATAGGCTTAACACCTGCTTCCTCGAGAGTTGTAAGTAACTGCTTGTATATCATGAGCATTCCATCAGCAAATGGATCTGCTCCCTCCTCAACTGTAGCAAGACCTCTTTCGAAGTTATCAACTACAGGAAGAACCTTTTCAATGATGGCCTTTGCGCCATTTCCAAACATCTGAGCCTTTTCCTGCTCTGTACGACGACGGAAGTTTTCGAATTCTGCCATCTGACGAGTAACTCTATCAGTAAGCTGCTCTATCTGCTCATCACGCTTATCTTTTTTCTTTTCTTTTTTCTTGAATGGCTTCTTGCCATCCTTTTCCTCTTTTGAAGATTCTTCTGAAGTGTTTTCCTCAGAAGCTTCTGTCACTTCAGCTTCGGCTTCTTCAGCCATCGCTTCCGCATTTTCCATAGCTTCTTTAACTGCTTCTTCAGTAGAGAACTCTTCCATTTTTTCTTTATTCTCTGCCACGAATTTACATCTCCTTAATTTCTTTTATCCTTTATTTCTGTCAGCTTCCTGTTTCAGTAATTTATCTAGCTGACCTTTAAGACTTTTTATATTGTCAACAACATTTTCGTAGTCCATACGCTTTGGACCAACGATACCAATTGTACCTTTGACTCCATCGCCAAGCTCGTATGTTGCTGTAACAATCGAACAATCCTTCATAGTTGATATTGGAGATTCGTCTCCGATATATACCTGAATTCCTGTGCTCTCATTTTCACTTGAGCTATCATTAAGAAGCTCTATAAGTGATTGTTTTTCTTCGAATGTATCTAATAATTCAGAAGCCTTCTTTGAATCTGCAAGCTCTGGATACTTGAAGATGTTGGTAGCACCTGAAGTATAAACCTGTAAATCATCGCCTTCAGTGATTGTCTCTGCTACGGTATCGAGTACCTGCTCTACAATCTCATCATGGATACCTGCCTGCTCCTTTAATCTGGATATAACTGCCAGATTAATCTGGTCAACTGTCAGGCCGTTAAGATTTGTGTTAAGAAGCATGTTAAGCTTTAACATTGTTTCATTATCAAGTGGCTTATCCACATTAATGATTTTGTTCTTAACGATGTTGCCATCCATGACAACTACTGAAAGTACCTGGTGTTCATCAACAGCTGAAAGCTGAACGAACTTTAATCTATTTGAAACAACTGAAGGAGCTGAAACTAATGTGGCATACTGGGTATTGTTTGCAAGTGTTTTTGCTACATTCTTGAGAAGGCTTTCCATCTTTTCAGTCTTCTCAATCATCCACTCCTGCATGTCAGCAACTTCTTTGTCCTTCTCAGCTATCAGGTTGTTTACGTAGAATCTGTAACCTTTATCTGAAGGAATACGACCTGCCGATGTATGTGGCTGAACTATATAGCCTAAATCCTCAAGATCTGACATCTCGTTTCGGATGGTAGCTGAACTAAGATTCAAATCAGTGTATTTTGATATTGTTCTTGAACCAACTGGCTCACCAGTTTCAAGGTAATTCTTAATGATTGCATTTAAGATTTTAACTTTTCTCTCATCTAGTTCGATATCAGCCATACATTCACCTCACTCCCACTCAGTTTTATGTTGTTAGCACTCATCTGATTGGAGTGCTAATCATTTTCTGATGTTAATTTACACCTAGGGTCCCCTTTTGTCAACCGCCTTAAGATATTTTTTATACTTTCTTTATTAATGTTATATAATTGTTATTTTTCCTAAGCTTTGGTAATATATGAGGGCAATCATTTTTGTAAATATCATCGTTTTTTGCAAAAATAATTACATTAATATAGAGGTGTTTTATGGATCAAAGTAAAATCAGAAATTTTTGCATTGTTGCACATATCGATCACGGCAAATCAACCCTTGCCGATCGTATCATACAGATGACTGGCACTCTTACTGAGCGTGAAATGCAAGCCCAGGTCCTTGATAACATGGATTTGGAGCGTGAGCGTGGAATCACAATCAAATCACAGGCTGTACGAATCATTTATAAAGCCGATGATGGAAATGAATACATTTTCAATCTTATTGATACACCAGGTCACGTGGATTTTAATTACGAAGTTTCTCGTTCTCTCGCTGCTTGCGATGGTGCGATTCTCGTTGTTGATGCAGCTCAAGGTATTGAAGCGCAGACTCTTGCCAATGTTTACCTTGCACTTGATCACGATTTGGATGTTATTCCTGTCATCAACAAAATCGATTTGCCATCTGCAGATCCTGAACGAGTAATCGAAGAAATTGAAGATGTCATTGGTCTTGAGGCACAGGATGCTCCACAGATTTCTGCCAAGACTGGTCTTAATATACATGATGTTCTAGAAGCAATAGTTAATCAATTGCCACCACCATCAGGGGATGTTAACGCACCTCTTCAGGCACTGATTTTCGATTCACTGTATGACCCTTACAAGGGCGTTATCGTATTTTGTCGAGTAAAAGAAGGCACATTAAAGGTTGGCGACAGCGTCAAAATGATGGCTACTGGTGCAGAATTTGATGTTGTAGAAGTAGGCTACTTCGGTGCCGGTCAGTTCATTCCTTGCGATGAACTCCCAGCTGGAATGGTAGGTTATATGACTGCTTCCATCAAAAACGTTCGCGACACTCGTGTTGGTGATACAATCACTCACGCTGATGCTCCTGCTGCCGCGCCACTTCCAGGATACAAAAAAGTTAATCCTATGGTTTACTGTGGTCTTTATCCTGCAGATGGCGCTAAGTATCCAGATCTTCGTGATGCACTTGAAAAGCTTCAGCTTAATGATGCAGCTTTGCAGTTCGAGCCAGAGACATCAGTTGCACTTGGTTTTGGATTCCGTTGTGGTTTCCTTGGACTTCTTCATTTGGAAATCATCCAGGAGCGTCTCGAGCGAGAATATAATCTAGACCTTGTTACTACTGCTCCAGGCGTAGTTTACAGAGTTTACAAAACAGATGGCACAATGATAGAGCTTACAAACCCAAGTAATCTCCCTGATCCTAGTGAGATTGAATACATGGAAGAGCCAATCGTTGAGGCTGAAATCATGGTTACTAGCGAATACATTGGTGCAATCATGGACCTTTGCCAGGAGCGCCGAGGCCAGTATATTTCAATGGAATACATGGAAGAAACCAGAGCACTTATCAAGTACACTCTTCCACTCAATGAAATTATCTATGATTTCTTTGATGCTCTAAAGAGTCGTTCTAGAGGATACGCTTCATTTGACTATGAAATGAAGGGATACATGAAGTCTGACTTAGTTAAGCTTGATATTCTTATTAATAAAGAAGAAGTTGATGCACTTTCATTCATCGTCTTCTCTGGTACTGCTTACGAGCGTGGACGTAAAATGTGCGAAAAACTTAAAGAAGAGATTCCACGTCACCTTTTCGAAATTCCTATCCAGGCTGCAGTTGGTTCAAAGGTTATTGCCAGGGAAACTGTTAAGGCTATGCGTAAGGACGTTTTAGCAAAATGCTACGGTGGTGATATTTCCCGTAAGAAAAAGCTTCTTGAAAAGCAAAAGGAAGGTAAAAAACGAATGCGTCAGGTTGGCAATGTAGAAATTCCACAGGAAGCCTTCATGAGTGTTCTTAAATTGGACGAGGATTAAAATGACTCCTATCGAACTATATATTCATATACCATTCTGTGTAAAAAAATGTTTATATTGCGACTTCCTTTCAGGAGTGTTTGATGAAAAAATGCAGCGGCGTTATGTCGCTGCTTTGTGCACTGAAATAAAATATATGGCAAGCCAAGTCCACGGTGTTGAAATAGCTACTATTTATGTTGGCGGTGGCACCCCATCTTGGCTTTCTGAGGATTTGATGGATTCAATTATTACCACCGTCAAATCATCCTTTAGAGTCAATCCATTGGCTGAAATATCTGTTGAGTGTAACCCGGGAACATTATCAGCTGAAAAGCTCAATGTATACCGTAGCGTCGGAATCAACAGACTATCCATTGGTCTGCAGTCAGCAAATGACGATGAATTAAAGGAGCTTGGACGAATCCACGACTACAATCGTTTTCTTCACACATTTGATTTAGTTCGAAAGGCAGGTTTTGATAATGTAAATGTGGATATCATGACAGGATTGCCTCACCAGACAGTGGAAAAACTCGAACGTACCCTAAACGCAGTCACTATGCTTCGACCAGAACATATCTCTGCGTACTCTTTGATTATCGAGGAAGGCACTCCATTCTACGATAAATATAAGTTTGATGCTGTTAAGCAGCATGCAGGCATGGAAACCGAGGATTTACCTACCGACGAAGAGTCTTATCATTTGTATAAATACACAATGGACTATCTTGAAAAGAAAGGATATAAACGTTACGAAATCTCCAATTATGCCCGCGGTGGAAAGGTTTGCCACCACAATATTGGCTATTGGGACCGTGTTCCTTATTTAGGACTTGGCCTTGGCGCTGCTACCCTGTATCAAAACAGACGTGCAGACAACATTCGTGACATATACAAATACTGCGAAATTGCCGAGCAAATCGCTGAAGGCAAGGAAATATCTACTGAGCTTTCCTCTCCTTTCTATGACAATGAAGAAACCCTTTCCAAAAAAGAGGCCATGGAAGAATTCATGTTCCTTGGTCTTAGAAAAATCGATGGTGTCAATCGTTCTGACTTCTTTAATATGTTCGGAATTGATATCGAAGCAATATATGGTCCAATCATTACTGCCCTTAGAAACCAGGGATTTATGGACGCAAAAGAAGGTCGTTTGTTCCTTACCGACATAGGAATAGATGTAAGTAATCAGGTTCTTGCCCAGTTTTTATTAGATAAGTAGAAATATTTACATTATTTCAATAAAAATATTCTCAAACTATTGACAACTTGGGATTCATTAACTATTATATTTGAGTATGCGTTGAACTGTCCGTGTCCGGCTACAACGTATTTAATTTGAACATTTTATAATTATACAAATTGGAGGTGTAGCAACACATGGCAAATATTAAGTCTGCTAAGAAGCGTGTTCAGGTAACAGCTATCAGAACAGAGCGTAATAAGGCAATCAGATCAGAGGTTAAGACATACGTTAAGCGTGTTGAGGCTGCTGTAGAGTCTGGAGATAAGGCTGTTGCAGAGGCTGAGCTTAAGGCTGCTATCAAGGTTATCGAGATGGCTGGTTCTAAGGGCGTTTACCACGACAACACAGTTAGCCGTAAGGTATCTCGTCTTTCAAAGCTTGTAAACACACTTGCTTAATTTAAATACGAAATAATAAAAAGCATCGGTCCCGTCAGCCGATGCTTTTTTTTGTTGTTATTTTATTCTTATTCTTCATCTTCTTCAGATTTACTAATCTCTTCTGCTATATCTTCTTTCCAGAACTCTCCTGTTTTAACACGTTTTATACCTGACTGATTGCTCTTTCCTCTAATAGCCTCTATTTGCTTTGTTGCAATATATCTTTGTAGAAAAGCTGCATGGTCTGATGAAATAGTGCATCCACTAAAAACGCCACCATTCTCATCTTCCTTTTGATTGATAATCCTTCCAAAAAACTTTCCTACTTCTCTCTCTCCATCATCTGTATCCTCAAGAAGATGCAGTATGAACTCTCGATTCGGGTCAATTTGAGAACCTAAAGGCTCCACAAAGCCCACACCGCAATATGATAAATCTCGAACGATAACCGAATACGTTATATCGTCCTGCTCTACATCCATTACCTTATCAATATTGATGCGCACTCCACGACGTCGATTATATTTATTTCCCTCTTCTAATAATGGTAATACAACGTGGATTGCACGACCTGATGAAAATGTAAATTTATATATTTTAATATTTTCCCAAATAAAAACACCTTGATCATTCACTACAATCAAATCAAGTTTTGAAACGCTTCCAGTAAAATCTACTTCTCTAACTGAGTTTTGCCACATCTGAATAATATTCTCAATAGGAATGCCCTTATTGCCAAACTTAGTAGTAAACTCTTCTTGCTCCTTTTCATCTAAAACAGCATACTCTGTCGGCAACTCCAACTTTTTATTTTCAAGAGTTGCTTGCACTGAGATGCGCGCCTTTTCTGTCACCTCTGAAATATGTAATTTCGTAATTGTTTTTTCTTTATTCATACTTTAATTTTAGCAAAGAAAAAAGTTCCTGACTACTAAAGAATTACCGGCAATATATGGTTTCTTTCGTAACAAATACTTCACAAAATTTGCATGATTTATCGTACAGTATTATGTATATTTAAAGAGGGAGTATAAAAACGCAATGAGGGCGATAATTTGAAACAATATAATTTTGAACTAGAGAATATATCTCATCTAGAAAATGCACTCGATTCTTTACACAAAGACATCGACAATGATTCATATTCATCTATTCTATTCCATATATATACAAACGGTATCGACAAATCAGAAATAGACATTGTTAAATCTGAGATTCTTGATGCTTTTCCAACTGCGTCTATTGGTGGAACAAGTACAAATGGAGGCATTTGCGATGGCCATCTAGTTGACGAAGGAATGGTTATTTCTGTCTCCGTTTTTGAAAGCACCTCAACTCAGGTCAAATTATTCAATTGCATTCCAGGAAATGAAGACATTGTAGGGAAAAGCATATCAGATTTTATAGATTCAACGGAAAATATCGTAGCAGCAGAATTGCTCATAACACTCAAATCAATTAACAGTCATATTATTTTAAATAATGTAGAAAAGTGTCATAAGGATATTTTCGTATTCGGCGGAGGAAGTGCCGCCGTCACAATATCTGATGAAAATACCTGTGTAATAGATGAGAATGACATCTCTCCTAATGGTGTCCTTGTGATAACCTATTCCGGTCCAGATTTTCATATCGATGTGCACCATGCAATAGGCTGGAAGGCATTAGGCAAGGAATTAAAAGTCACCAAAATAAAGGGCAAACAGCTATTTGAAATCAATAATACCCCTGCCGGCAAAGTATATAGCAAGTACTTGGATATCCAGGCTGACGAAAACTTCTTTTCAAACATACTTGAATTTCCAATAATGTCTCATCAGCATGGCAATGAAGTATTACGATTACCATTTTCATGTAATCACGAAGATAACTCTATTATTCTTGCAGCAGATATCGACCCGGGAACTCCAATCAATCTTTCCTACGGAGACCCTGATGTAATCAAGGAAGACGTAATTGCTCTTATAAAAAAAGTAAAGGCCTTCGCACCACAAGCAATATTCTTGTACAGCTGTGGTGTACGACGACTCTATTGGAAATACCTTATAAACAAGGAAACAGCTCCATTTGCAGCCATCTCTCCAACCTCTGGATTCTACTCAAGCGGAGAGATTATGCGTATGGGAGACCACATCATCGAGCATCATGTCACACTAATAGCAATCGGAATGCGTGAAGGTGAAAAGGCTTTTGTTCAGCCATCATTTAATGGCGACAAAGCTCTGCCTATACCAGAAGAGCAAAAAATGCACAGTCAGGTTTCTATGGTACGTCGTTTGGCCAACTTTATTAACGTCACAGCTGCTGAGCTTCAGGAGGCCAACGAAAAGCTACAAGAGATTGCAGATACTGACGAACTAACAGGATTATATAATCGCAGAATGCTCAACAAGCTTGTTTCAAACGCTATTGATAGAGCGAATAAAAACGGCTTTGATATGATTATCGGTATTGCGGATATTGATAATTTCAAAGAAATAAACGACACCTACGGCCATGTAATGGGTGATAAGGTACTGGTAGAGCTAGCTAAGCAGCTGGATAATGAAGTCGAAAAACTTCCTAGTGGAATTATCGGACGCTGGGGCGGCGAAGAATTCATGTTTATCGCCCCTACATTAAAGCTAGATGATGTTCTATCCAATATTGAAGAAGCCAGAAAACGAGTCTCCAGCATCAAATTTGATGGAATAGACTCTCCTACTATAAGTCTTGGCCTCACTGCTTTCGTTATGGGCGACACTGCCGAATCAGTATTTAAACGAGCTGATGCTGCCTTATACGAAGCCAAGGAAACAGGAAAAAACAAGACATGCGTAAAATAAAATAAAGCCCTGTCCCACACATAGGGACAGGGCCATTTTTATTTACCTGCGTATTTCATAATAATAAGTTCTACTGCAAGCTTTTCATCCAAGCGACCAGTCTTAAACTGCTCCTCAAAATCAGCCGCATCATTTAATAGATTAGTAATTTCCTTTGCAGAAAAATTGTTAGCCAACTGCATTGTTCGTCTGACAGCAAAATCTGGCATTCCAACTTTGCTTGCTATCGTTCCTGCATTGTTGCCATATGCCGACAACTCCTTGATAACCTTCATCTGCCTGAACTGGCGAACTATCATAGTCAGAATTCGCATAGGAGGCTCCTTCGCAGAAAGCATATCCTGATACAAATCCAATGTCTTTTTCAAATCCTTGGCAGAAATAGCATTTAGCATATCGAAAATCTTTGTCTCTACTCGGGCAATACAAATAGCATTGACGTCCTCCAAAGTTATCTGATTCCTATCCCCTACATAAGAAACAAGCTTATCAAGCTCCGTAGCCATATTATCCATTGAATCGTGGGTCATGTTCAAAAACTGAGACCATGCGTCTCTTTTCATTTGTTTGCCAGCAGCATTTAGCTGACCACCAACCCATTTAGCCAAAACACTTTCATTAGGCATATTCATCTCTATGTCTCGACCTGCGGCTTTTGCTGCCTTATATAGCTTTCCTCTTTTATCTGCAGAAGGCTCTACAAATATAAAGATGGTAAAATCAGGGATGTTTGCTAAATAGTTTCCTAAATCCTCAGGCATCTTTTTACCAAATCCGCTATTCTCAATGAGTATAACTCTGTGCTCAGCAAAAAATGGCATTGTCTCAGCCTGGTCAATTACCTGGCCTACATTGATGCCATTGTCCTCGTATTTGGTGAAGTTCATATTATCACCTTCATTTACAAGTGCCTTCAAAAGCTTGTTCTTGTATTGAAGCTTTAAATAGTCTTCCTCGCCATAAAGCAAATATATATTTTGAAATTGTCCTGAACTAATATCTTCATCTATACGTCTCATAGGTAAAAGTATAGCCTAAATCCAGATTAACTACTAGTGAATATTGAAAAGAAATAATATTCTATAAACTAATCCCATTCGTTAGAAAACTCTGGAATAAAGCTCTCCTTCGCAACTTTTCTATCCTGTATAAAGGCGTTTTCTATGCCCAAATCCAAAGCGTAATTAATAAGGCTATCGTATTCACGTTTAGTAACTCTTCTGTTTAATTCAGGGTATTTTGAAGCTATATGAGGCATCGGTGTATACTGGCTCATCATGCTGATAAAAATACTATCCTGATAGTTATCAAACAAATATTTAATAATTGCTTTGGCGTCATTTACATGGCCTGGCAATAAAAGCTGTCTAACTATAACGCCGGATTTAACAAACCCCTGCTCATCAAACTCCACCGTTGGACACTGGCGAACCATCTCATCAATAGCCGCTTTTACTACCTCAGGATAATCTGATGCATGTGAATATTTTCCGGCCAATGCTTCATCCATATATTTAAAATCTGGCAGATATACATCTACTACTCCTTTTAGAAGCTTTAATGATTCAACCTTCTCATAGCCACTGGTATTGTAAATTACAGGGATTTCAAGACGACTACCATCTTCCAAACCAGCTTTAGCCAGATTCACCGCTTGAACAATCTGTGGGATATAGTGGGTACCTGTTACAAGATTTATATTGTTTGCACCTTGTTTTTGAAGCTTAACAAACTGACGCGCCAACTCTTCTACAGAGATTTCCTTGCCAACCTTTCCATGGCTTATCTCTTCATTCTGACAAAACACGCAGTGAAGATTACATCCTGAAAAAAACACAGCTCCGCTGCCGCTTTCCCCTGAAATACATGGTTCTTCCCAATAATGCAAGGCGATTCTGGCTATCTTAAGCTTATCAGATACCTGACATATCCCTCTTGAATTTACTCTATTAACTTTGCAATCTCTAGGGCAAAGCCTACATTCATTCATAATTTCCATAATAAACAAAAAGTGCCTGGCATAATAAATACCAGGCACCCTATCTTTTAATTATTTATTGCGACCCTTTGTCTTGATTTCATTAACAATAAGCTCTACAAACTCATCAAATGAAACTGTTGTAGTGCCCTGCTCGCCGTGAAGTCTGTATGAAACTGTTCCTTCAGCTTCCTCATTCTTACCAAGTACAGCAAGATAAGGAACCTTCTGAATCTGTGCTTCACGCATCTTGTATCCAAGCTTCTCTGAACGAGTATCAAACTCAACACGAACATCTGCATCATTGAGTGCATCAACAAGCTTCTGCGCGTATGCATTAAGCTCTTCATCATCATTCTTTACTGGAAGCACCTTAACCTGTGTAGGTGCAAGCCAAAGTGGAAGATTTCCCTTTGTCTCCTCAAGAATGTAAGCCATAAATCTATCAAGTGAACCAAGGATAGCTCTATGGATAACTACAGGTGTCTGCTTGTTAGACTCTGCATCTGTGTATGTAAGGTCAAACTTAGCTGGTAAGCAGAAGTCAAGCTGGCATGTAGAAAGTGTAATCTCGTTACCAATAGCTGGCTTAACGTTAACATCAAGCTTTGGTCCGTAGAATGCTGCCTCGCCGATTTCCTCTGTGAACTCAATACCGATTTCTGTAAGAGTCTCACGAAGAGCCTGCTCTGCAGTGTTCCACATATCATCATCCTGGTGATACTTCTTTGTATCAGCTGGATCACGAAGAGAAAGAACACATCTGTAATCTGTTATGCCGAAATCTTCGTATGTGCTGAAGATAAGATCACAAACGCTCTTAACCTCGTCCTTAATCTGCTCCTGTGTACAGAAGATATGTGAATCGTTCTGGCAGAAGTGACGTCCTCTCTCAATACCCTTAAGTGTTCCTGAAGACTCGAAACGGAAATCGTGAGCAATTTCAGCGATACGAATTGGAAGCTCCTTGTATGAGTGTGGACGGTTAGCGAAGATTCTCATGTGGTGTGGGCAGTTCATTGGACGAAGAACAAAGTTTTCTCCCTCAACTTCCATAGCTGGGAACATGTTCTCCTTGTAGTGATCCCAGTGACCAGATGTCTGGTAAAGCTGAACTGTACCAACACATGGTGTCATAACGTGAAGGTAACCAAGCTTACGCTCTTTATTACGGATGTAATTCTCAAGCTCTGTCCAGATTGTGTAACCATTTGGAAGGTACATTGGAAGTCCACGACCAATTAAATCGTCAGCCATGAAAAGCTGCATATCCTTGCCAATCTTTCTGTGATCACGCTCTTTTGCTTCCTCAAGAAGTGCAAGATGTTCATCAAGCTGCTCCTGTGTTGGGAAGCAAACACCATATACACGGTTAAGTACCTGATTCTCAGCATCGCCCTTCCAATATGCACCAGAGTGCTTGATAAGCTTGAAGTAACGGCAAAGCTTTACATTGTCAACGTGAGGTCCACGGCAAAGATCAGTGAAATCGCCCTGATCATAGCAAGAAATTACTGTTGAATCCTCATCCATATTATTGATAAGGTCTACCTTGTAAGGATCGTCCTTGAACTCTTCTAATGCCTCAGCCTTAGAAATCTCACGACGATAAATCTTGGCTCCTGTCTTAGCGACCTTCTTCATTTCTTTTTCGATTTTTGCGATATCCTCATCTGTAAGCATAACATCGCCAAGATCCATATCATAGTAGAATCCTTCCTCTACAACTGGACCAACCCAAAACTTAGCGTTTGGATAAAGATGCTTTACAGCCTGTGCCATCATATGAGCACATGAGTGATTGAGAGTGTTTAATGCCTCATCTTCTTTGAAATTAACCATTGCTTTTCTCCTTTTAAAATGTAATGAAATCTGTACATTACCAAGGGTGTAAAATAAAAAACACCCATAGGAAAGCTACTTCTAGCAATCCTAAGGGTGCATCATTCATTTTAATACACGGTTCCACCTTAGTGTTTCACTCATTTTGTCTTTAACGGAACTACCCGGAGGCGCTTCACCAAAAGGCTTCTACGCTCAGCTCGAGAATGGTGTTCATAAATGCTTCCGCTAGACGCTTCCAGCCTAGGCGTCCTCTCTCTTAGCTTTCACAAATACTACTGTTTCTGTCATCGCTTTTCGTGTCTTATCCTACCACAAAAATACTGTTAAATCAATAAAACAGTTTGGTTATCTTATATTCATTAAAGTCGCTCTATAACTCTTTTTGCCCAGTCAAGCTCCCATTTGATTCTTACGTTTAGAATTTCTATCTGCTGATTTATTAGATTCTCTAGCGTATCCTCTTTTGATGTAAGCCCCTTCATAGTTTCTATAGAATCAAACATGTTATCATACTGTGACACCTTGTTTCTATATTCATTTTTTAGCATTGATGGTACATTATCCATCTCAAATAAACTCTGAGCTTTGTCATGTACCTGTACCATTTTGCTGTGTAATTCTTCTAGTTTTGTCATATTTATTTTATGTCCTTCAAAATTATTAATACTGCTATCATATAGCTAATAAGATTCATGTGGAATTTAAATTACTGTTATGCATCAAGGAATCAATTAATAAATTAAATATACTATTATTCATATATAGTTTGAATAAGATTATCATGACTGTCATACACCAATTTAATCGAGAAGAACTCACACTTCCTCTCTTGGTCTTGGTTCATAAGAATCTTCAGGAAAGCCTTATCCCCCTCCCAAAGATTTAGGTCCATCACTTTATCAATATCAACCCAAGTCAGCTCACCTTCGCTACAAGATTCTGCCAAATTCCCAGAGAAATCATCGCTGGTGAAAAGTATAGCATGCTCAGTCTCATCTCCCATAACGAAAGTGATATAGCCTCGCATTTTTACAGAATTTAGTGTCAATCCAGTCTCTTCCATTACCTCTCGCTTAATGCAATCAGTAGGAGACTCTCCCTCTTCAACATGTCCACCAACACCAATATATTTTCCAGCATTGATATCATGCTCCTTCTTGGTGCGATGAAGCATCAAATATTTATTATCTTTTATTAAATAGCATAAAGTTGTAAGTGTCATATTTTTCCTATTCTATATACTCCAGTAACTTTTTGCAGCGCTCCATTGTGACACTGGCATAAGTATCATTATATGCAACAGACGCAAAGCTACCACCATCATATTCGTCCGCTGACTCTTGTGCTTTAGCATCTCTGTCCTTTAACCATTGCCTCTGTTCTTCAAGAATCTTGTTAAATTCAGCCTCATCTGTGTTGTACTTTATTACTCTCCAAATATTATTGAGGCAATCATCACTAATTCTTACCTGTGAAGAAGTTATTTCAACCATATCAGCAGTAGTTAACGCTTCAGAGAGCATATCGCCATAATAATCATAGCTGTTTTCTGTTGTATTATAGAAACCTTCAGCTTCTTTCTTTGCAGATATTCTCTCACTGCTAACAATACCTTGATTTTCTGCTACATTTACTAATGCCAAATTGTCTAATGTATCCTGCTGCTCTTGATAGTCTATGAATAACCATCTCTGTACTTGTTCATCAATTTCCGAAACAGGTTTACCTGGCATATAAATATCAACCTCATCTGCACCACTAAGGGCATATGGCGAAAGTGGAACATATTTCACTCCATCAGCAATATACTCCTTATCATCATTAAGAATTGTAATATCCTTCATCTGCATTTTATAAGTATATTCATCCACCTTTTGAATGTTCTCAAAATGTCCTTCGTAGTCACAATAATATCGAATGCCGTCTGGATAGTCTTCACCAGTATCACCCATATCAGAATCGTGATAACTGCCATGAAAATATCCATCTTTTTCAATATCAAAATCATCTTCCCAACCACCAGCTCCGCTGGAAAACGAATAGCTATACTTCGCTAAATCTGCAAATGTGATTGTAGAATCATCAATATCTTCGCTAGTTTCTGAAACGTTGCCATTATCACCACTTGAATCCTTCGAGCTCTCTACCTGAATCTCGTTATTTCCATTTAGCTCTGTAGCTGTATCATCTGATTCTTTTCTATTTAATATGAAGAAAATGCAACCTCCAGCTAGTAATAATAAAACAAAGTCAATTATCAAAATAGTCCTAATTCTTTTTTTCTTTCTTTTCTTATGTTGTGTATTCATCTAGCATTCTCCCTTTCTGTTTACAACATTACTAAAGACATTGTATTACAAACAATTTATTATTTCATCCAAGAACCACCGAACAATTACTTAATTTAGATTACATGCAATATGAACTACAACAAAAATAACTTAATTTTATGCTCAATCAAATTCACATCCAAATTTATTCCATAGGCTTCTGTAGATATTATTAGATTTTCTCCGGTAATAATTCCAGATTTCTCATATCTTGCAAGCTTTTCTAGATTTTTATCTGAATATGTATTATCGGATGTTAAGCCAAAATGTTCCCAAAAATAAGTCTTCCTTTCTCGTAAGTTCAATAAAACAAAATCTGGATAGCACTTAATCCCATTTTGTAGGATTATCTCAGGCTCATATTGATAAATAACACCATATTGGTAAAACAAATCAGCAAGAATCTTTTCTGATTTAGACCTCACCTCCTCACCATTGTTTGTCGTATAAGATGATGACTTGTCATATTTATTTTGTGCTCCACAATACTTCTCATACCACTCTTTAATATAATCAGCATCTGATTTGATAATAGGATATATCAATTGTTTTCTTCCAACAGATAACTTTTCATACAAATTACTAACACTAGTACAATTATATTTTAATATAAATCTTTTTATGGCCATCTCCTGCCCATGAAGATTTGTTAGCATTTTCTCATAATAATCTTTCTGCGCTAAACGTTTTGCTATATCCTTATCCGCTGCAGGAATATACTCTAAATCATCATCTGCATCCCTATAATAATATTGGTAAATTCCATTGCTTTTCTTCAATACAAGAGTTTTATCTAGAAGATCACTATAATTTGATAGTTCATTCAATACAAATTTTTTCTGTTCTGTAATTTGTGTTAGTTCCTCTTTTAATACTTCTATATTCATACTTTTAATTCCTTTCTTTTATCAAAATTACTATTTTTCCACAAAATAGTAAGCATTCACTCATGTCCTACTATCTAAATCTAGTTTTTCTCATTAGATAGTAAGAAATCTGTCATAGCTTACTATCTATAACTCTTTTTTCTTACTAGATAGTAAGAATCCACCAGTTCATTACTATCTAAATATTGTTTTCACCATCAGATAGTAAGAAACTTGTCATGGCTTACTATCTATAGCTCCTTTTTCTTACTAGATAGTAAGAATTCACCAGTTCATTACTATCTAAATATTGTTTTCGCCATCAGATAGTAAGAACCAGCTCATCCCCTACTATCCAAGCGCAAAAATCAACTATAGGTTTTTGTTTTTCATCAGAAAAACAAGAACCGGACATAGACCAATATTTTCTGAAAGAAAATATTGCTTGGCGAAGCCAAGTTCTTGTGGGCTTTTTCCTTAAGTAGCCCACAAGAAGTCATAGATAGTAGTTCATCCAGAATAGGCATAACTACTGTATAAACACATCAACTCCCCCTACCCTCGCTCTCACGCGGCCTGAGTCCATGGTGTAATAAATGCTTCCCGCCGCGGCCTCAATGCGTTCGACGGCTTCGGCAGCTGGATGGCCGTAGCGATTTACCTTGGCGCAACTGATAACAGCAACATCAGGTGACAGAAGGGACAAAAAATCTGAATCAGAGCTGAATCGGCTGCCATGGTGGCTAACTTTAAGTAAATCAACATGTCCCACATTTCCCGACTGGGCAATAGCTATCTCTTGCTCAGCACCTAAATCTCCTCCAAAGAATCCTGAGTAATCAACAGTTCCGTCACCATCCTTGTCATACTCCATCAACAGTGCCAATGACAGTGCATTAATGTCATCGCTGACCAATCCATCAAAGGGATAGATGCAAGTAAATGAGAGATGTCTACTGCCACACTTATCTCCCTGATTCATGTATAGAACATTGGTGCCATTAGCTCTACATAATTCCAGTAACCGGCTCAAAGTATCGTCGCTAGGTATCTCTGCTGAAAGCACAATATTATCGATTCTATACCCAGACTCAAGTAGTTCTAATACACCGGATACGTGATCCATGTCCATATGAGACAGAAACCAATAATCAATATGGCTGGCTCCTTTATATTTAAGAAAAGGAAGCAACGTATATTTTCCAACAGCATCGGAGCTGGTGCTTCCTCCATCTATGAAAAATCTCACACCATCCTGAGAGGAAATATATATGCCATCCCCCTGTCCTACATCTAAAATATCTACCTCAAATGATTGTTTAGAAGGGATGAACCACGTGCAAATCACTACTATGAAAAGCCCCATTGTAACAAGCATTTTCCTTCGTATATACGATATTCTGGTTCTTGGATTAATTAGCTCAGCATCGATATGGCTATTAAACAATTCAGAAAGACGCCATGCCACAAATATTAATCCATAATAAATGACAATTCTTATAATTCCACGGTGCCCAACAATTGCATTAGCATTTGGTAGCTTCGAAAACATTGACGCTATCATCTCAAAAATGTAAATAACAAAATGACATGGCATCAGAATAAGCTTTCCCAGTGGTAAATAGATTAGTCCAAGAAATCCACCAAGCAAACCTAGCCCAAGCAGCACCGGCATAAGTGGCAAGATTAATAAATTAAGCATTGAAGAATAAACCGGAGTTTCATGATACATTTGAGTGACAATGGGAAGCATGACCCCGTATATACCAATAGAAAAAATAAAGCTAGATACGAAATATTCAACAATAACTCTATGGATTGGCTTTTTAATTGCTGTTCCAAAGCCCTCATCTGATTTCATAAGCTTCTTTCTTTCGTTACAATACTTTCCATATATCCCACTTAAAGGCAGCGCTACATACCAAATACCAAGAATTGCTCCAAAGGAAAAAATAAAGCTTCCATTTCTGATAAGCAATGGATTTCCCAGAAGTAGAAAATCTGCCACAACTGCCAGCGCTGTCAAAGAATCATATGCCTCTCCTAAAATGTCCGCCAAAAGAAATATCAGAAACATGCAAATCGCTCTCACTGAAGATATACTTCCTCCTGTAAATAATCCGTAAAAAACAGCCACTATTCCAGCAAGGATTCCAGCACAAATAAAGCTTTTTCCTCGTCGTCTCAGAAGTTTATAGAATGACATGCACACCACTGATACATGAAGCCCCGAAACAGCAAGCACGTGAGCCACTCCTACCGTTTGAAAAAGCTCTCTTAGGTCTCCTAATAAATCACCTTTATTACCAATAGCAATGCTTGATAAAAATCCAGCTTCTTCACCTGGTAGCGCCCAGTGATAAACTGCATCCAGTGCTTTGCTAAGCTTATATAAAATATCTTTTCCTGATAATAAGCCACAGCTGTATCCTAAAACTTCAGGATTAGACAGCTCAAAATACAGCCCCATTGATAGATAATAATTGTTCATATCAAAAGCGCCATCATTTCTGGCAGTCATAAAATGACTAACCTTACCTTTAATATTTAGTTTGCAATAATTTGGGATTTCATCTGAATTAAATTTGAAAATAAAAGATGTATTTGAAAGCCTACCTATTTCAGAGTCCACGGTAGCATTTCTTACATAATAGAGTACACTGTCGTTTTTGATTTCCTTATGATAAACCATGCCAACAGCCTGCACCTGGATGCCATCCGGCATACAATCAGCTGCATTAGCTTTTGTATAGACCCCCAGATAATCCCAGGGGCCATGTACACTAAAAGCAATCGTTATTATTATCAACAAGGAAATCTTACAAAGTCTTCGACCTCGTAACATATGTCCTCCTTGTTAAGAATTATTCTTCTGTTTCTGTATAGTCGAAATCGCTATCATCTTCTAGATATAACTCTTCGTCCTCTTCCTCTTGATCAGCAAGCTCATTGATAATATCTTCATTGCGAGAAATTGATGAAGATAAATCTACATCAACATTTGAGATGTGAGGGGTATCTCCATTAACAAGAATCTGCACTTGCTTGATATTATCCAGTTCTGTCAAAGAGTTTACAATTGAGTACACAGTAACATTTTCAGTGACACCTGTTACTGTAGACTCAATAGCAGCGTCAAAGTTTACTATACACACTCCATTTTCTGAAACAGAAATTGAGTTTAATTTTGTTCCTGGTGGAATTGCTGAAAGAAGCTCATCGGAATCAGGCCCCTTCAGTAATTGTTCTATGACAAGTCGCTCAATTGTAACATTACGACTGTAGTACACTTCTCTCGTTTCTGCCACTGTAGACATACCATCTGCACTAGCAAAATATAATGTAAGATTTGTAGAAAGAAGCGAGTCTGTCTCCTGACCAAAATCCTCGATGAAAGTATCTGCAGTCATTGCACCAATGCTATCGCCATTTGAATCAGCAAGTGGCGCATCATTTACGTAGATAGAAACAGATTCTACACCATCGATTTGCACTAACGTTTTTACGATAGCTGCTCTAACAAGTATCTCTGTATAAGTATCTAACGAATCATAGCCGCCAACTAAATACAGACTAAGGTTTCCATCATTAATCTCCCAGCTTTTAGCTTCAACCTCTGATGGGATTGTATTGATGTAGTCTATGTCATCTGGCGATTCAGCCAACTCGTTGATAGCCTCTTCCACCATTTCTGCAGTGTCATCGGACTGGAATGTATAAGCAGTTGGAACGATTCCAGCTTTGTCAGATTTCAAGTAATAGATCTGATAGTCCGACTCTTCATTCTTTGAACCACATGAAACCATAGAGAGTGCTAATGTAATTGTAAGAATTAAGCTAATTAGTCTTTTCATTAGTGCACCTCCTTTTCAATGTAGTTAAGAGGAATTCGCACATCAAATGTAGATCCTTCATTAAGCTTTGAACGAACCTTAATTTCACCATTGTGCATAGCGATAGCGCTCTTAGTAATTGCCAAACCAAGACCTGTTCCACCAATTTCTCTAGAATGAGATTTGTCTGCACGATAAAATCTTTCAAAAATATGTTCCACTGAATCCTCAGGGATTCCAAGACCATTGTCTTCTACCTTGATATAGAAGAATTGATGATCTGAGTTCAAAGAAATATGAACCCATCCACCTTCGTTATTATATTTAATAGCGTTTTCAACAAGATTTGTAACTACCAGTGTAAACTTAACTTCATCAACTTCAGCAACAACTGGTCTGAAGGATTCATATACAACCTCAATATCAGACTTCTCTGCAATAGGCTTAAGTCTCTTTAAGATATGCTCAATAAGCTCGTTGATATTTACAGCTGTAACATTAAGCTGCGCACCACTCTTATCCATTCTAACAAGACTGAGAAGATCATTGATAATCTTGGTTTCTCTGTCGATTTCATCACCAATATCAAGCATGAATTCCTTGTACATTTCTATAGGTACATCTTCTGATCCATTTAAAGAATCCGCCAAAACCTTCATAGATGTAAGTGGTGTCTTAAGCTCATGGGATACGTTTGAAACAAACTCCTGACGAGACTCATCTATGGAATGTAGTTTACCAATTACTTCGTTGAACTTAGAAGAAATATCCTGTAGCTCTGTGAATGAATCTTCCTCCGGCATCTCACTTGTATATTCACGAACAATAGCATCCAACGACTTAGACATTCGCTTTATTGGCTTTGTAAAATGAATATGAGAAAATACCGCTACTATAAGTGTCAATGAAACAATAATGATCTCGCCTATCAACATGTAAGAAAGGAAAGTATCTTCATTTGTAAGGATGTAATCCATTGATTTGTTAATAACCAAAACACCTACAGTCTCCCCCTCTGAGCTGGTGAGAGGAACTGTAACTATAAGATAATTGGTCAACTTATCATAGTAATACAATGACTGTCCCTGCATTGAATAAATGATATTTTCCCAAATAACAGTCTTTCCCACATCTGCAGAAAAAGAATCTCTCACTATCTTTAAGGTAGAGTTCACCACAAGAATTCGACCATTGTAACTCTCCGCTACAGCCTTAAGCTGAGTGTCAAGAAGTGAATTCTCATCACCTGTAAGATAACCACTTGTTACTATTTGATTATTGTAGGAAATGGCCTGTGCCATAAGATTTGTGGCATCAGTTCTGATTGAAACTGATTCATATGCACGCATAGAAATAGGCACGCAAACCACAAATGGAATGATGCCTACGCAAATGATAATAAATGCTATTTTAAAACCTATACTGCGAAAATAACCGTGACTAAATAACTTTTTCATTAACAACCCACTTTACATATAATAATAGCCAACGCCCCATTTTGTGCGAACGTATTTTGGCTCCTTTGGATTTGGCTCTATCTTTTCTCTAAGACGTCTAACATGAACATCTACTGTTCTTTCATCACCAGGATAGTCCTCTCCCCAGATAGTATGGAGCAAATCCTCTCTTGAAAATACTTTCTTAGGATTTGTGACAAGCAAAAGAAGCATGTCAAATTCCTTTGAAGTAAGATTATATTCAACACCAAGAATTGTAAGACGGCGATTACTCTTATCTAAAACTAAATCGCCATTTTCTACGATATTTTCCTCAGCTTTATGATCTGTAGCAACAGGCTGTCCCAAAGCTGCTCTTCTCATAATGGCTTTGATACGTGCTTTTACTTCAAGGATGTTAAAAGGCTTAGTAATGTAGTCATCTGCACCATATTCGAGGCCAAGAATCTTATCCATATCGTCACCCTTAGCAGTAAGCATAACAATAGGAACATTAGAAAACTCTCTAATGCTTTGGCATACCTCAAATCCATCAAGCTTTGGAAGCATAACATCAAGAAGAATCATATCGTATGAATTGGCTGAAGCTAAATCAAGAGCTTCCTGTCCATCATATGCACAATCCACTTCCATGCCATCCTGCTCAAGTGAAAATCTAATTCCCTTTACGATTAGTTTTTCATCATCAACTACTAAAACTTTTTTAGCCATAACAATCCTCTATACTGTTCTTTATATTTTGATAAGTGAATTAATTTGGTTGAAAATACCATCGCCAATTCCTGAAACATTTTTAATATCCTCTACCGAAGAAAAATCTCCGTTAGCCTCTCTGTAGGATACTATCTGTTTTGCTTTAGCCTCCCCTATTCCAGGCAATGACTGAAGCTCAGCGGCGCTGGCTGTATTAATATTGACAAGTCCGTCGTCCTGCTGTGACGAAGCAATCATCTCTTGCTTTAACGCTTCGGATTCTTCTACCGTATATACGTATAGCTTCTGTCCGTCCTCAAGCACTGATGCCTGATTGATGTCGCTATCATCTGCTGAATCTAACAGACCTCCTGCAGCTTCTATTGCTGCATAGACTCTGGAGCCAACTGGTAATTCATATACATCTGGATTTTCAACAGCACCTGCAACCTGAACAAAAATAGTTTCCGGCAATAATTCCTCAACCATCTCGTCCTCTTTAGGTGTCTCTTCTGTGGAATCCACAAGCTCCGTTGATTGAAAATATGATGCTTGACCGCATCCTGTAAATAAAAAAATGCTACAACAAGCAATAAATAAAAATCTCTTCATGTAATCTCCTATAATTCTCTGTAGGAGACTCCAATATCGTCCTGCTTATTGTAGCTAATTTTTCCATATATTACAATAGTTTTACAAAATATCGAAATATTAAAATATTTTTGACATAATTTGACTATCACCAGTAGCATAGTCGATTGTTATCCCCGGTTGCACATTGTAACAATATACGTTAAACATGACACCGGCTCCCTGGTCTTCCACTGAGTAGGCTTCCATCTGAACACCGGAAGCCACCAAGTTATCGCCTTCGAATACAGGCGTGACTCTATACAAAACATGATTACCTGTCTCTTCTACATATTCAGCCACCTCATTTTCAAAAGGAAGCATCCCCTCCACATTTAGATATCTAGTTCCAGTAATAAGATTCTTCTCATTAGCATTTTCTCCAGTTAGCTGATATCCAATGAGATGGCATCTATTATATAGGTAATTTCCATCTACATATTCATGATAGTTTACAGTATGCCATCCACTAGGCTTTACACTTCCTATTTCGCCTCGCTCTTCTGTAGGCATAAGTTCCTGACAAATATTTGCATATGCCACTCCGCATCTGCCTAAAGAATCCAGTTCACTATATGTTTCAAAAGCATCAGTACGAGTCAAATCTTCCTCTGAAAAATATGGGACATTGTCCTTTACAACTGAATAAGGACTGGCAGTATAATCTTCATCAAGTTGAACTTTATCATTTGTATCATTACCTGCATTGCTAGTTCCATAGTACAAATAATCTGCTATGCATAACACTGATACAATCAAAAACATATATAGTTTTTTCTTTCTCATTCTTGTCGCTCCTTGTTGTCTTGTCTTATATCTAATCATAACATATGATACAATTCCAATATCAGACTTGACATGAAAATCAAAGGATATACAACGTTGAAGGATTTTGAAACATTAAAAGAAAAGTGCATAGATGAAGTTACTCATCTTGGAATCAAATTAGGAAACATTTCTTCTTGGAAAATTAACACTAGAGCCAAAACTCGTTGGGGACTTTGTAAATTGAATCCAGATGGTAGCTACTCCATAGAAATAGCTGCCAGACTTTTAGAAGATGATAGAATTTCTGAAACAGCCTGCAAAGAAACTATAATTCATGAATTACTTCATACCTGCAAAGGATGTATGCGTCATACTGGAAAGTGGAAATATTATGCAGAGGTTGTTAACCAAGTGTACGGTTACAACATAAAGCGCGTTACTCAAGGTATAGAAAAAGGCGTTGAAAACTACGAAAGTAAAGAAATGAATGTAAAATATGTCTTCACTTGCGGCAACTGTGGAGCCACAATCTACCGCAAGCGAGACTCTAAATTCACTAGATATTACAGATACTATGGCTGTGCCAGATGCGGCGCTACAGCCTGGTCTAGAAAAACTGTAGGCTAGTACATTTTCATCTCTTCTCTAAATATAAACAAACAGCATACATATCATCAGGAATCCTATATTCTAATGCACCATTTTTTAGAGAAATTTGCTCCTCCTGATATGAGTAATAATTTACTAAATGATAATCACAATTAAGATTTATCTGTACTTGTACCCCTTTGGCTTGATTGAAACCATGTATTACAATATAAGCTTTACTTTCATCTATACTTTCTCTAAATATCGCCTGCCAGCCTTTTGGATGTCGAAAGCTGCTTATCTTATCTCCATAAAAATAAGTCTTTCCATCTTTGATTATTGGAGAGATTTTCTTATAAAAGGAAATACCTTCATCTATCACCTTCCACTGTGGTTCATCCAATGAACACACGTCACCTGATAGGCACATTCTTCCTAAAAACGTATTTGCGATAGAATATGCTATTCGCTTTAAAGAATCATCCTGCCGTATAACGGCCCAAATTTGGCTTTGTCTTGGCAGAATCACTCTGTGAAGATTTGCCGCAATAATAGGAATTTCCGGGCACTCATGGGCATCTGAAAATGAGGCCATGCTACAAAGCGACATCATCAATGGTTCAAGTTTATGTCCACCAGAAGCACAGTTTTCTAAGATAATTCCAGGTATTTCTTTCTTTACTCTCTGAATGAACTTAATAGATTGCTCTTGATTTTGGCGAAGGCCTTCTCCCAAGGATTCAGCCCCATCACATCCGATTCCAACAGTATCATTGCAATCCATTTTCATGTATTCAAACCCATACTGTTTTAATGTACCAATTACTTTTTCTCTTAAGTATTCCTGCACATATTCCTGACGCAAATCCCAAAACCTTCTCATGGTTGTTGTTAATGGATATCCATCCCGCTTTAGCAAATGTTCTGTATCATTATAGGCTTTTGATTTTTCTCCAACATTGTCTATTTCGAACCATATGCCCGGCTTCATTCCAGCATCTTTAATAACCTGAACAGTCTTATCTAAGCCATCCTTAAAGAGTTCCTTTGATACATCATAATCTCCCATAGACACATCCCATGGAATCCCCTCTTGCTTATACCAACCGCAATCAATTACAAAGTACTCGAAGCCCTTGTCTTTAATTGCATTAACTATCTCACATATATTCTCATGACTTGGATTTCCCCATGTGGTGCAATATTCATTAAACATCACAGGCAAGCTCTGCTCCGACTTTGGTCCTTCATTCACCACACTGTTTAATGACGAAGTAAGACGACGATATACTTCTTCCTCCTCATCCTGACATACAGAAATAATTGCTTCAGGAGTATAAAACTCTTCTTGTGGCCTTATTTTTTTAGACCAATGTCCATACTCACGATCTGCTATACCGCCTGATATTTGAACGTAATCCCCTCTTCTATAAACCTCCATTTGCCATGAAGCATTGTGCATAAGTTGAGCACCCCAAAAGATTTGGTTCTTAGAATCTTCCAACACCATAATAGGGAAGAACTTATTAACTGGAAGTGATCCGATAGACCCGAATCTTTCACATCTGACAGCGTGACCTCCCCATGAAGGCTCCAGTTGAAGATCTTCGAGAGAAAGTGTCTCCTTTCTTCCTTCCATGCTCCAAACACTTCGAATCCTATGAAGCTTTAAAGTATCAGCACCATCCCCATCCATCAATGGAGAAATCTTTCCCAATGAAAAACTTGAGATTGATTCCAAGGATACTTCTTTGTCACTATTATTCTTAAAGCTAGAATATGTTCTAATAACCTTTTCACCTTCTGTATATTTAAGATGATGACATAATAGGTACCCTCTAGAATCTTCCAGGATTGTAGCGATTTCAGTGGTATCTTCAACGAATTTTACAGTCTGGTCCTTGTATTTAAAACCAATCACGGATGGACTTTGACGCATAGTAACACCAGGAGCATACCCGCCATTATATGTATCCCCCATAATCTTAATTTGAACCAGAGAATCAATATATGGTTTTTCTTTTTGGGAGTCCATGTCCTTATATTCAATTCCAGCTGGCAGTAAAACAAGTTCTACATTAGCTGTATCTTCATCAATAAGATATGTTGCATTCATATCCCCCAAAACATAAGTGTTTAAAATACTTTGCATAGTTATTCCCCCAATTTAAACAAGCATATAAAAAGCACCGTTTTCATTATATCTGAAAACGATGCTTTTTTGATTACACAAATTGCTCAAATACTTTTTCAATCTTCTCTTTGAACAAATCGATGTCCTGTTCATTTATAACAAGTGGTGGAAGTAAGCGCAGTACATCAGCACCTGCTGAAAGTACAACCAAATGCTGCTCTAACAATGCTTTACTTACAACCTCTTTTACCGGAATTGTAAGCACAAGTCCCTGCATCAAGCCCATTCCTCTACGCTCTGTAATAAAATCGTATTTATTAACAAGATTATCAAGAACCTGCTCCAAATAAGGTGTAATCTCCTTTACATGGTCGATAAGTTTATAATCCTCAAACATATCAAACACTTGAGAAACTGCTGCGGTGCAAAGTGGATTTCCACCATAGGTTGTGCCATGATCTCCCGGCTCCAGAGAGCTCTGGGCCACCTTGTCTGTAACGGCAAATGCTCCAATTGGAACACCGTTACCAAGTGCCTTTGCAGTAGTGAGAATATCAGGCTTAATACCATACTGTTGGAACGCATACATGCTTCCTGTTCTTCCCATGCCGCACTGAACTTCATCGAGAATCAAAAGTATATCTTCCTCGTCGCAAAGCTCACGCACTTTTTTCAAGAAAGTCTCATCAGCTGGATATAGACCGCCCTCTCCCTGAACAGTCTCCATTATAATGGCGCATGTATTGTCACTTAGATTTGCAAGAACACTACCAAAGTCATTAAATGTTGCAAATTTAACTCCAGCCATCAAAGGATAAAATGGCTCACGGTAATGCTCAGTACCTGTGACAGAAAGAGAACCAACGGTGCGACCATGGAACGAATTTTCCATGGCAATGATTTCATAATCCCCTGGGCCTTTCTTCGTATATGCGTATTTCTTTGCAGTCTTAAGTGCACCTTCTATTGCTTCTGCACCTGAATTTGTAAAGAAAACCTTATCCATTCCAGATGCCTTTGTCAGTTTTTGTGCAGCCTCTATCATAGGTACATGATAATAAAGGTTTGATGTATGAGTAATGCGTTTCAGTTGAGTTGTAAGTGCTGCCTCATAATCCTCATTACCATATCCAAATGCCATAACCCCTATTCCAGATGCGAAATCCAAATATTTCTCATCTAACTCATCATATAAATACACACCTTTTCCATAGTCAAATATAACAGGAAATCTATTATATACGTGTAATAGACAGTTATCCGCTGCCTCTATATATTCCTTTTTATTCATTGTAATACCTCGTGTCCTTGTCTCCGATAATCGCTGTTCCAATTCCCTTGTTAGTAAAGATTTCAAGAAGAAGGCAATGTGCTATTCTTCCATCTAAAATATGCACACGGCTAACTCCCTGTTCGATAGCTTCGATGCAATTGTTAAGCTTTGGAAGCATTCCGCCACCAATGTATCCATCCCCAATTAAATCCTTTGCTTCCTCAACTGTAAGCTCGGAAATAAGTGAATCTGGATCATCTTTATCTTTATAAACTCCCTCGATATCTGTAAGAAATGCAAGCTTCTCTGCGTTTACCGCTTTTGCGATAGCACATGCAGCATCATCTGCATTGATATTATATGTAACAAAGTTCTCATCCATTCCAATAGGGCAAACGATTGGAAGGAAATCATTTTCAAGCAAATCCATAATAATCTTTGGATTTACTTCTGTAATCTCTCCTACAAAACCAATATCCTGGCCATCTGAAAGCTTCTTTTGAACCTTTAATAGTCCACCATCTTTTCCAGATACGCCAACTGCATTAACACCAAGAGACTGGACATTCTGAACAAGAGATTTATTAACCTTGTTTAAAACCATTTCTGCTATTTCCATTGTGGCTTCATCTGTTTTACGAAGACCATTAATGAATTCAGGTTCCATTCCTGTCTTCTCTACCCAGCGGCTGATTTCCTTGCCACCACCATGTACGATGATTGGCTTGAAACCAACAAGCTTAAGCAAAGTAACATCCTGGATAACCTGCTTTTTAAGCTCCTCATCAATCATGGCGCTTCCACCATATTTAACAACAATAATCTTGCGGTTAAATCGCTGAATATATGGCAACGCCTCTATTAAAACTTCCGCTTTGTCCATAACCGCTAACATGCTCTTGTCCATTGTGTTTTCCTCCAGTTCTATTATGAGCGATAATCTGCATTAATCTTTACGTAATCATAGGTCAAATCACAGCCCCATGCTGTAGCCTCTGCTTCACCTTCATGCATATCTACAAATACTGTAACAGCATCAGCCTTCATGATTTTAAGGGCCTCTTCCTCATCGAATACAATAGGTGTTCCCTTATCAAAAACCTTTAACTCTCCATTTGCACTTTTGAAAAAAAGCTCCACGTCATTCTGGTCAAAATCTGCTCCAGAATATCCCATTGCACAAAGGAAACGACCAAAGTTTGCATCGCATCCAAAGATTGCAGCTTTTGAAAGATTGGAACCAACTATCGCACGTGCCAATGTCTTTGCATCTTCTTTCGACTTGGCATTTACGATAGTAGCTTCGAAAAGCTTGCTTGCTCCCTCTCCATCAGCAGCCATTGTTTTAGCAAGAGTAGTACATACATAAGAAAGAGCTTCTTTAAAAGCTTCATAGCTTTCATCTTTAGATGTAATTTTCTTGTTGCCAGCTAAACCATTTGCCATGCAGATAAGTGTGTCATTTGTGGATGTATCTCCATCAACTGTAATCATGTTAAAGCTATCTGCAACCACATCGCTGACTGCTTCCTGCAGAAGCGCCTTTTCAATATCAAGATCTGTGCCAAGGAAAGCAAGCATTGTACACATATTAGGATGAATCATTCCTGAGCCTTTGCTCATTCCACCAAGCTTTACTTCTACACCATCTATCTCAAATGAAACTGCAATCTCCTTATTTACAGTATCAGTAGTCATGATTGCTTTTGATGCTTCTGTTCCTGCATTTACACTTCCATCAAGCTTTGGTGCCATAGCTTTTACACCAGCCACAAGCTTATCAACAGGAAGCTGCATTCCGATTACACCAGTAGATGCCACTGCTACAGTATCGTAAGGTACACCAAGAACCTCCTGAACACCTCTTGCCGTAGCTTCACATGCATTAAAGCCTTCCTGACCTGTACAGGCATTTGCAATACCTGAATTTATAACAACTGCCTGAACTGGCTTGTCAGATTTTACAATCTTCATATCCCACTGAACACATGCCGCCTTTACCACATTAGTTGTGAATGTTCCAGCAGATACACATGGCACCTTCGAATAAACCATTGCCATGTCAGTACGTCCCTGATATTTAATCCCTGCTGCTGTGCTTGCTGCCTCAAAACCTTGTGCCGCTGTTATGCCACCATCTATAACCTTCATTACATGTACTCCTTAACTATTAAATTTGATTATATTCTCGTCATTTAAAACAAAATCGTATGTGTTGTAATCTTCACGCTCTCTCCATCCCTCTGCATGCCAGAAATGATTTCCAATTTCATTTCCAGAAAAGGCAACCAACTGAACCTTATTGATTCCTTCGTTTTTCAGACGAACCATTGCCGATGTAACCATAGCTTTACCTATACCGTGTTTGCGATAATCCTCATGAACACAAACATGATAAAAGCTTCCATGACGACCATCATGTCCAGCAAGAATAGAACCAACTATTTTGCCATCTACAACTGCAACTACAGATGTGTTTGGATTTCTCTTAATGAACTTTAAGATTCCCTCTTTTGAATCATCAAGGCTTCGCATTGCAAATCCATGAATTGTTGTCCAAAGTTCATAAACCTCTTCATAATCAGACTCTTCCATGGTGCGAATTTGATACTCTGTATATACACCTAAATCCATAGAAATCTTAAAATTTTCCTGTACAACCATACTTACTACCCCTATTACCTATGGGAACATTGGTGCAAAATCAAGTCCCATCTTCTCATCTAAACCAAAAATAATATTCATATTCTGAACAGCCTGCCCTGCAGCGCCCTTAACAAGATTATCAAGAGCACCCATCATAACGATTCGGCCTGTTCTTTCATCAATCTTGCAGCTAACATCTACAAAATTACTTCCTTCAACCCACTTTGTTTCAGGACACTCACCATACTCAAGAACTCTCACAAAGAATTCATCATCATACATGTCGTGGTAGGCCTTCATTACCTGCTCTTTTGTAGGAAGCTTTCCATCCTTTTTAACAAGTGTTGCATACTCTGTAGCAAGAATACCTCTATTCATAGGAACCAGATGTGGAGTGAAATTAATCATAATCTCCTGCCCACATGCATAACCAAGCTGCTCTTCGATTTCAGGTGTGTGGCGATGAGATGTAACTCCATATGCCTTAATGCTTTCATTTACCTCGCAATAAAGATTAGGAAGCTTTGCTCCACGTCCTGCACCACTGGTTCCTGACTTTGCATCAATAATCAAAGTAGATGGATCAATCAGTCCTGCCTTAACAAGTGGATAAGCTGTAAGTATCGAGCATGTTGTGTAGCAACCAGGATTTGCAATAAGTCTTGCTCCTACTTCCTTATCTCTATTGATTTCACATAAACCATAAACCGCTTCATCAATAAACTGTGGACTCTTGTGCTCAATGCCATACCACTTTTCATATGTAGCAACATCCTTAATACGATAATCAGCAGATAAATCGATTACTTTACAATTGCTAAGAATTTCTTCTGTAAGAACCCCAGCCAAATATCCCTGAGGGGTTGCTGTAAAAATAACATCTACTTGCTTTGAAAGCTCAAGTATATTGTCATCTAAGCATTTATCATCTACCAAGGTGAACATGTTCTTATATATAGAAGCAAATCTCTCATCCACATATGAACGTGAGCCATACCATACGATTTCAGCCTCTGGATGACTATATAGAATTCTTACAATTTCTGCTCCAGCATATCCTGTAGCACCGATAATACCTACTTTAATCATAATTATGCATTTCCTTCTCTTTTATTTTTGTACAACTGCATTCATTGTATAACTTTACTTTCACGAAGTAAAGTGCTGTAGCGTAAAAATATGAATTAATATTGCATAAATATACATTATATATTTCGGTATTTCAACGTTAAAATTGACTAAATTTATTTTTATGCTATTTTCATGTATAAATAACCCTTGAATTTATCACTTTATTGTAGTACAGTATTTTCAGACTATAGAACAATAAATTCAAAAGGAGATATACATTATGGCACAGGAAAAAGTTGTACTTGCATATTCAGGTGGTCTTGATACCACAGCTATCATTCCATGGCTTAAGGAAAACTATGGATACGAAGTAATCTGCTGCTGTATCGATTGCGGACAGGGCGAGGAATTGGATGGCCTTTCAGAAAGAGCAAAAGCATCTGGCGCTTCTAAATTATATATAGAAGATATTGTTGACGATTTCTGCGACAACTACATCGTACCTTGTGTACAGGCAGGAGCTATTTACGAAAACAAATACTTACTTGGAACTGCTATGGCTCGTCCAGGTATTGCTGCAAAGCTTGTTGAAATTGCCAGAAAAGAAGGAGCTGTTGCTATCTGCCATGGTGCTACAGGAAAAGGAAACGATCAGATTCGTTTCGAGCTTGGAATCAAAGCCCTTGCACCTGACATCAAAGTAATTGCTCCATGGAGAAGTGACAAATGGAAGCTTCAATCTCGTCAGGACGAAATTGACTACTGTAAAGCTCATGGCATTAATCTTCCATTCTCAACAGATCAGTCTTACAGCCGTGACAGAAATCTCTGGCACATCAGCCACGAAGGACTTGAGCTTGAAGATCCATCTCAGGAACCAAACTACGAGCACTTACTCATGCTCACTACTCCACCTGAGAAGGCTCCAGACAAGCCTGAATATGTCACAATGACTTTCGAAAAGGGTGTTCCAACATCAGTTAATGGAAAGAAAATGAAGGTATCAGATATCATCAAGGAATTAAATGAAATTGGTGGTAGAAACGGGGTTGGTATTGTAGATATAGTAGAAAACCGTGTTGTAGGTATGAAGTCTCGTGGCGTTTACGAGACACCAGGCGGCACTATCCTCATGGAGGCTCACGCTCAGCTTGAAGAGCTTTGTCTCGACCGCGCGACAATGGAAATGAAAAAAGAAATGGGTGCCAAGCTTGCACAGGTTTGCTACGAAGGCAAATGGTTCACACCACTTTGCGACGCCATCCAGGCATTCGTAAAGTCTACACAGGAATACGTTACAGGCGAAGTTAAGTTCAAGCTCTACAAAGGCAACATCATCAAGGCAGGCACAACTTCACCATACTCACTCTACTCAGAGTCACTGGCATCCTTCACAACTGGCGACCTTTACGATCACCACGACGCCGAAGGCTTCATCACACTTTGGGGCCTCCCACTCAAGGTCCGCGCCATGAAGCTTGCCGAAAACCAAAAGACTAAGTAAACCTAAAGTACCATCCGCACCCCGGGGCCTGCGCCCCTTGCATGGGTGTGGATGGTACTTTTTTTACTCCACGTCTTGGAGGGCTGCAAAGTCTTCTTCGCCGGTGCGGATCTTGACTACCTGCTCCACGTCGTATACGAATATTTTGCCGTCGCCGATGTGGCCAGTGTAAAGGACCTTCTTGGCGGTGTCAATTACCTGCTGTACAGGTACTTTGCATACTACTACGTCTACACGGATTTTTGGTAGAAGGGCTGGCTCTAAAGCTACGCCTCTGTAGTATTCTGGTGCGCCTTTCTGTACACCACATCCCATAACGTGAGATACAGTCATTCCTGTGATACCTAACTTCATAAGTGAGTTCTTAAGCTTTTCAAGGTTGCGTTCCTTGCAAAGAATTTCAATCTTAGTCATTCTAGGCTTGCCAGCTGCAGTGATTTGTGATGGAGCGTACTCTACTTCTACTGCCTCATCAAGTGAAGCAAGTCCTGCTGCTTCAAGTGTTTCTGTGATGAGGTTAGCTGTCTCATCGTCAAGCTCATCAGTATCAAAGTCGTCTTCAAGCATGTTGAATCCAGAGTATGCAGATGGTAAACCATGCTCTGTTCTGTCTAAGCCTACGATTTCCTCTTCTGCTGATGCACGAAGACCGATTGTAGCTTTGATTACCGAAAATGCGATAGTGATTGTTACTGCTGCCCAAGCGCCTACTGTTAATACGCCAAGTAACTGTATGCCTAATAACTTAAATCCTCCCCCATAAAAAAGACCAGCTAATTCGCTTTGTGGTGCTGATGTTGTTGCGAAAAGTCCAACTGCGATTGTTCCCCAAATACCATTCATCATATGGACTGCAACAGCTCCAACTGGATCATCAACACGAAGCTTGTTGTCTAAAAGCCACACACCGAAAACTACTAAAAATCCAGAAACAATACCGATGATAATTGCACCAAGTGCATCTGTTACGTCGCATGGGGCTGTGATTGCTACAAGACCAGCAAGTGATGCATTTAATGACATAGATACATCTGGCTTACCATATTTAATCCATGTATAAGACATTGTTGTTACTGTAGCCACTGCTGGTGCAATTGTTGTAGTTACAAAGATTGATGCAAGCTGCTCAAGTGATGTTGCAGCTGCTCCGTTGAAACCATACCAGCCAAGCCAAAGGATAAATACACCAAGTGCACCAAGTGCAATGTTGTGTCCTGGGAATGCATTTACCTTCTTAATCTTGCCTTTGCTGTCACGTGTAAATTTACCAATTCTAGGTCCAAGGATTTTTGCACCAATAAGGGCGCAGATACCACCTACCATGTGGATTGCACATGAACCTGCGAAATCATGGAAGCCAATCTGAGAAAGCCATCCACCACCCCAAATCCAATGAGCCTCAATTGGATAAATTACAAGTGAAATAATTCCAGAATATACACAGTAGCTGATAAACTTTGTTCTTTCTGCCATGGCACCACTTACGATTGTTGCTGTTGTAGCGCAGAACACAAGGTTAAATACAAAGTTGCTCCAGTCAAAGTTTGCATAGTCTGTAAATATTCCTAATGTTGGTCTTCCTACTAATCCAAAGAGGCAATCCTCTCCAAACATAAGACCAAATCCTAAAACAATAAACATTACTGTACCAATACAGAAATCCATCAGGTTTTTCATAATGATGTTTCCTGTATTTTTTGCTCTGGTAAAACCAGCCTCTACCATTGCAAATCCCGCTTGCATCCAAAATACAAGGGCAGCTCCTATAAGGAACCAGACTCCAAATAACATGCTTGAATAAGCTTCCATAATATTTTCCTCCTTGGGGTTTATTTATAGAGAAAGGGGCGCAGTTCTTTGTATGAACTGTGCCCCTTTGCACTCATCAATATATTTATTTTACAGAATATAAGATTTCTCCGTATGTTGGGTATGGCCAGATATCACTTGGTACTACTGTTTCAAGCTCATCAACCACCTCTCTAAGCTCATTCATATCTGCAAAGATTACATCATGATGGAACTTAGCCAAATCATATGTCTCAGTTAATTCTTTTGCCTTATCAATGTCTGCTTCAAGCTTCTCAAGTCTTTCATCCATTGATGTTGTTAACTTAGCTGCCTGCTCCAATCTCTTCTTTTCCACTGAAGAATCAACTGGAAGTCCTGTAGCTTCCTTTGCGTTAAGAGTTTCTGCAAGTGTAAACTGATAATCACTAGCAGCTGCCATAATGTCTTTCTTAACCATAGCATCCATTGTAAGGGCTTCGATATCAATTACCTTGTAGTAATTCTCAAGCTGGATGTCATATCGGCTGTAAAGCTCCTGCTCCGTAAATACGTTATGCTTTGTAAATACATCAATTGCCTTCTTATCTACGAATGCTGGGAGGGCATCTACAGTAGACTTAAGATTCTTAAGACCTCTTCTCTCAGCTTCCTTTACCCACTCATCAGAATAACCATTGCCATTAAAGATGATTCTCTTGTGTGCTGTAAGCTCTCTCTTAAGGAGCTCTGCAAGTGCCTTATCGAAATCAGCTGCCTTCTCAAGCTCTTCTGAGAACTTATCAAGTTCTTCTGCAACAATTGTATTTAATACAACGTTTGGACCTGAAATAGATGCTGCAGAACCAAGTGATCTAAACTCAAACTTATTACCTGTAAAGGCAAATGGTGATGTTCTGTTTCTATCTGTTGTATCCTGTGAAATGCTAGGAATAACAGCTGCACCAATTGACATCTTCTTCTTTTTAATGTCTTCATAATCAGTTCCATCGATGATTGACTCTACAATAGCCTCAAGCTCATCTCCAAGGAACATTGAGATAATTGCTGGTGGTGCCTCGTTTGCTCCAAGTCTATGATCATTTCCAGCAGAAGCAACCGATACTCGGAGTAATTCCTGATACTCGTCTACAGCCTTAATTACTGCTGTTAAGAACAACAAGAACTGAGTGTTCTGGGAAGGAGTAGCACCTGGTTCTAACAGGTTTACTCCTGTATCGGTTGATATAGACCAGTTGTTGTGCTTGCCCGAACCATTTACACCTGCAAAAGGCTTTTCATGAAGTAAGCAAGTCATTCCGTGACGTCCAGCTACGACCTTCATCATCTCCATTGTAAGCTGGTTATGATCTGTTGCTATATTAGTGGTTGAGTACACTGGTGCAAGCTCATGCTGAGCTGGCGCAACTTCATTATGCTTTGTCTTTGCAAGTACACCTAGTTTCCACAACTCCTCGTCTAACTCTTTCATGTAAGCAGAAACTCTTGGCTTAATAGTTCCAAAATAGTGATCCTCAAGTTCCTGTCCCTTTGGAGGCTTAGCTCCAAATAATGTACGTCCTGTATAAATCAAATCTGGACGCTTGTTATACATTTCTGTATCTATTAAAAAGTATTCCTGCTCTGGTCCAACTGTTGTAATAACTCTCTTTACATCCTCGTGACCGAAAAGCTTAAGTGCTCTAACTGCTGATTTATCGAGTGCTTCCATTGAACGAAGTAATGGAGTCTTTTTATCAAGTGCTTCACCTGAATATGAACAAAAGGCTGTTGGAATACAAAGTGTATCATCCTTGATAAATACATAGCTTGTTGGGTCCCATGCTGTATATCCTCTTGCCTCAAATGTAGCTCTTAATCCACCTGATGGGAATGAAGATGCATCAGGCTCACCTTTGATTAATTCCTTTCCTGAGAAAGTCATGATAACCTTGCCACCTTCTTCAGGCTGAATAAATGAATCATGCTTTTCAGCTGTAACACCTGTCATTGGCTGGAACCAATGTGTGAAATGTGTAGCTCCAAGTTCAATTGCCCATTCTTTCATAGCATGTGCAATTACATTTGCAAGCTCTCTGTCAAGAGGACGTCCCTCTTCAATGGTCTTCTTAAGAGCCTTATATGCATCCTTAGGAAGACGTTCCTTCATAGTCTCGTCATTAAAAACTTTGCTTCCGAAAATCTCTGTAACCTTGCTCATTTCTTATCCTCCTCTTATACTCCGCTAGCGCCGTAGTTTGCAAGTACGCGTGCGGATGGATCATCAACATCGCATCCCTCCCAAGCCTTGTTTGGCATCCAAAAGTCTACAACCATCTGTGCCTGGCCTGGATAGTACTTCTCAAATAAATCTCTATACAAAAGTGATTCCTTTGTAAAAGGTGTTGCAAATTCGTATTTGCGATACGCATTCTTTACATCCTCATCACTGTATAAGCTATTAGCATATTCCTTCAGGTAATCTACCATTGAATGTCCAACTGCATCTGAGAACGCTGCTTTCTCTCTGAACAATATGTCATGTGGTAAGTAATCGCCCTCCTCAAATGCATGTCTCAATAAATACTTGCCTTTGTTGTATTTATTCATCTTGATTTCAGGATTTACGCTCATTACATAATCCACAAAATCTAAATCACCAAATGGAACTCTTGCCTCCATTGAATGAACTGAAATACATCTGTCAGCCCTCAGTACATCGTACATGTAAAGCTCTCTAAGTCTCTTTTCTGCTTCCTTCTGAAACTCTTCTGCATTTGGAGCAAAATCTGTGTATTTATAACCGAAGATTTCATCTGATATCTCACCAGTAAGAAGAACTCTTATCTCTGGGAACTGTTTCTTGATTCCCTTGCAGATTAAATACATTCCCATGCTGGCTCGGATTGTTGTTATGTCGTATGTACCAAGTGCTGCAACAACTTCCTCCAAAGACTCAATAACGATGTCTTTATTGATTATGATTTCGTGATGCTCTGAACCAATGTAATCTGCAACTTCCTTTGCATACTTTAAATCGATTGCATCCTCGTTCATGCCAATTGCAAATGTTTTAATGGGCTTATCCATCATCTTTTGCGCTATTGCACAAACAAGTGATGAATCAAGTCCACCAGAAAGAAGAAATCCTACAGGAGCATCTGCATCAAGTCGTTTCTCAACACCAGCTACAAGCTTTTCTTTAATGTTTGCTGCAACCTCTTCCACCCCGTCTAATCTGTATGTCTGCCGCTTCGCCAAATCTCTATAGCATGTAAACACACCCTTGTAATAATAATGTCCTGGTGGAAATGGCTTAACCTCATCTGTAAGACCAACCAAGTTCTTTGCTTCTGATGCAAACATTATTGAACCTTCACTGTCGTATCCGTAAAACAAAGGTCTAATTCCGATTGGATCTCTTGCTGCTACCAAATCATCTATTTCCTTGTCGTAAATAACCATTGCAAATTCTGCATCAAGTTTTTCGAACATCTTTGTTCCGTATTTACGATACATTGGTAAAATGATTTCGCAATCACTGTCGCTTAAGAATTTGTATCCCTCTTCTTTCAAGCTCTCTCGCTCTTTTTTGAATCCATACAACTCTCCGTTGCATATTACATAATTTCCATCAAGTTCAAACGGTTGCATTCCTGCTTCTGTCAAACCCATAATTGATAATCTTTGAAAGCCAAGCACCGAATCATTTACGGTTATAACTCGTTGCATGTCTGGCCCTCTAGAAACCGTTTTTGCAAATGCCGCTTCGAAGTCTTTCATCTCCACATGGCATTTACTTAAAGCCATAATCGAACACATAAAATCACCTTCCCATAGGAACAAGAAAAGGCGTCGTAGATTTAGCTTTTCAAGCTAAATCTACGACGCCTTTGTCGTTTATTTGTTCCATTGATTTTTATTTGTTAAGAATAATATTCTTTTGACAATTGTTTGTCAATAACATTTTTTATATTTTTTAAAATAAATTTTGGATTAAATTTTCCAAACCTAAAATTATAGATTTGTATAACCCATCAAGAACTCATCTACTTCTCGAGCACAATCGCGGCCCTGTCTAATAGCCTTTACAACCAGTGACTGACCTGTGTGCATATCACCTGCAGTAAATACCTTAGGCACATTTGTAGCGAATGAATTCGTATTTACGGATGCAACATTGGTGCGTCCATCCAGCTCCACCTTGAAAGCGTCTGCCACATATTTCTGCGCTCCAAGAAATCCTGCTGCAATCAGACAAAGCTGGCAAGGCACTTCTTTCTCAGTACCTTCCACTGGCACCATCATTCTGCGTCCTGTTTTCTTGTCAGTTTTAGACTCAAGTGAAACTAAAACAACAGACTTCAAATCACCATTCTTATCTGTCTTGAATTCCTTGACAGTTGTAGTGTAGATTCTAGGATCATGACCGAACTTGGCAATAGCCTCCTCCTGACCATAGTCAGTTTTACATACAAGAGGCCACTGAGGCCATGGATTTGATTCAGCTCTCACATCTGGTGCCTTTGGCATCATTTCAAGCTGTGTTACAGACTTACATCCATGACGTATTGCAGTACCAACACAATCGTTACCTGTGTCTCCACCACCGATGATGATAACATCCTTACCTTTGGCAGAAATATACTGTCCCTCTACAAGCTTCATATCGTTGGCCCAGAGGCACTTAGTAGTGGATGTAAGGAAATCCACAGCAAAATAGATACCCTTAGCATCTTTTCTACCTGTAGCCTGAATATCACGTGGATTAGATGAACCGCAGCAAAGAACTACCGCATCGTACTTCTTTGTCAAATCGGACGCCTTAACATCAACACCTACATTGGCATTAACTACAAAGCTTACACCTTCCTCCTCCATGATTTTAATTTTACGGTCAATAATCTGCTTTTCGAGCTTCATGTTAGGAATACCGTAGCGAAGTAATCCACCTACATTGTCATTGCGCTCGTACACAGTTACATTGTGACCGCGTCTGTTTAATTGATCTGCCACTGCAAGACCAGATGGGCCTGAGCCAATTACCGCAACAGATTTACCTGTACGAACCTCTACAGGCTTTGCATCTGCCAATCCATTGGCATAAGCATACTCAATAATAGCTTTCTCATTTTCCCTTGTAGATACAGCATCACCATTAAGTCCGCAGGTACATGCTTTCTCACAAAGTGCAGGACATACCCTGCATGTAAACTCAGGGAAATTGCTAGTCTTGTGAAGCCTCTTATAGGCCATCTCATAATTTCCCTGATATACAAGCTCATTCCACTCAGGAATAAGGTTGTTCAGAGGACAACCAGAAGTCATCCCCTTAATTGTCATGCCTGACTGGCAGAATGGTACACCACAATCCATGCATCTTCCGCCTTGTCTTCTCTGCTCCTCTTTTGAAAGAGGCTCATGAAACTCATTAAAATTCTTTATTCTGGCAAGAGGGCTAACCGCTTCAGCCTCTACTCGCTCATACTCTAAAAATCCAGTTGGCTTTCCCATGGTTCCCTCCTACTTGTTTAATAAATTAAATGCTTCTATCTGTGCCTGCTCAGAAGATAATCCCTTTTCCTCCATTTGCACAATTGTCTGCATCATCTTTTTGTAATCAAAAGGTACAATACGCTTGAACTTAGGTAGATACTCGCTAAAGTTATCGTAGATTTCCTTGCCCTTTGCGGAGCCAGTAGCAGCCACGTGCTCTGCGATTATTTCCTTAAGCTCTAATACATCGTATTTGTCAGTAACTGTCTCCAGTGAAACCATAGATTTGTTTAGTCTCTTGTATAAAGATGCGTCTTCATCAAGCACATATGCAATACCACCAGACATACCTGCTGCAAAGTTCTTGCCAGTCTCACCAAGTACTACAACTCGTCCACCTGTCATATATTCGCATCCATGATCTCCACAGCCTTCTACAACTGCTGTAGCACCTGAATTACGTACTGCGAAACGCTCGCCTGCCACACCGTTGATAAAAGCTTTACCACTGGTTGCACCATACAAAGCCACATTACCTATGATGATATTCTCATCCTGCTTGTAGGTCGCCTTAGCAGATGGGTATACAACAAGCTTTCCGCCTGATAATCCCTTACCGAAATAGTCGTTAGAATCTCCCTCCAGGTTAAGTGTAAGTCCCTTAGGTATAAATGCACCAAATGACTGTCCACCTGCACCCTGGCAGTTAATTACATAGGTATCTTCCTCCAGATTTTCTCCATGGTTTCTGGTAATCTCTGCTCCAAACAATGTACCAAATGAACGGTCCACATTTGAAACCTCAAGACTTACCTCTCCCTTCTTACCAGAGGCTATTGCACTCTTTAGCTTTTTAAGAAGAACCTTTTCATCAAGTGTCTTTTCTAGCTCAAAGTTGAATACATTCTTTTTATCATATTCAATCTTCTCATAAGGATTTGGATTAGAGATTACAGCAGATAAATCTACCTTTTCTCTACGTCCACTTCCAGCCACATTCTTAAGAGTAAGCAAGTCATATCTACCACAAAGCTCATCTACAGTTTTGCATCCAAGCTCTGCCATGTATTCACGAAGCTCCTGAGCTATAAAGCGCATAAAGTTAACTACGTATTCTGGCTTACCTGTAAATCTCTTTCTAAGCTCTGGGTTCTGAGTTGCAACACCTACAGGACAAGTATCCAAGTTACATACTCTCATCATTACACATCCCATAGTTACAAGTGGTGCTGTTGCAAAGCCAAATTCTTCTGCTCCAAGTGCACAGGCGATTGCAACGTCACGGCCGCTCATAAGCTTACCATCTGTCTCAATAACAACCTTATTACGTAATCCGTTCTGAGCAAGTGTCTGATGTGCTTCAGCCAAGCCTAATTCCCATGGAAGTCCTGCATTATGAATAGACGACTTAGGAGCTGCACCTGTACCACCGTCGTATCCAGAGATAAGGATAACCTGAGCACCTGCCTTGGCAACACCGCTAGCAATTGTACCTACTCCTGCCTCTGATACAAGCTTTACTGATATACGTGCATCCTTGTTGGCATTCTTTAAATCATATATGAGCTCAGCCAAATCTTCGATTGAATAAATATCGTGATGAGGTGGTGGCGAAATAAGAGCTACACCTGGTGTAGAAAGACGAGTCTTTGCTATCCATGGATATACCTTCTTTCCTGGTAGATGTCCACCTTCACCTGGCTTTGCACCCTGAGCCATTTTAATCTGTATTTCCTTTGCAGATACCAGGTATTTGCTTGTAACACCAAATCGACCTGATGCCACCTGCTTAATTGCAGAGCAACGGTTAAGACCATCAGGACCAACCTCATATCTAGCTTCCTCTTCACCACCTTCACCAGAATTTGATTTTCCGTGAAGCATATTCATGGCGATAGCCATTGTCTCATGGGCTTCCTTAGAAATCGAGCCGTAACTCATAGCACCAGTTTTAAATCTCTTTACAATTGAATCTACTGACTCAACTTCATCGATGCTGATTCCCTTCTTAGGGTATTTAAAGTCTATAAGGCCACGAAGATTTCGAACTGCATCTTCATCATTAATTAAAGCTGTATACTCTTTGAATGTGTTATAGTCACCTGTTCTTGTGGCAAGCTGAAGTAAATGAATGGTAGCAGGATTATATAAGTGTTCCTCTGCTCCCGCTCTCATCTTATGTACACCCTTCGAATCAAGTGTCTTATCTACAGACAATCCTAGTGGATCAAATGCCATAGAATGCTGTCTTTCCACATCAGCCTGAATATCCTCAATAGTGATTCCACCAATACGGCTAATTGTGCCAGTGAAATACTTATCGATTACATCGGAGCTGATTCCTATTGCCTCAAATATCTTTGCACCTTGATATGACTGAACTGTGGAAATACCCATCTTTGATGCAATCTTAATGATGCCTGTAATAATAGCCTCGTTGTATGAATCAATGGCTGCATGTACATCCTTCTGCAACTGCCCCTTCTCCACAAGTTCTTCGATTGTTTCCTGGGCAAGGTATGGGTTGATTGCAGATGCACCGTAACCAAGCAACGTTGCAAAATGATGCACCTCTCTAGGCTCGCCCGACTCGAGAATAAGTGAAAGGCTTGTTCTCTTTTTGGTCTGTACCAAGTGATGCTGTACTGCTGCTACTGCAAGAAGTGATGGTATTGCAACATGATTCTCATCCACACCCCTATCAGATAGGATGATAATATTTGCACCCTCTCTGTTAACTCTATCCACCTCTACATACAGGTGCTCGATAGCCTTAGCCAATGATGTATTTTTATAATATGTGATAGGTACAGTTTCTGCCTTTAGTCCTGGCACCTTCATAGATTTAATCTTCATCAAATCTGTCACTGTAAGAATAGGGTTGTTAATCTGCAACATATTGCAGTTTTCTTCCTTTTCCTCCAATACATTGCCAGCTGTACCGATGTATACAGTTGTTGCTGTAACAATCTCCTCACGGATTGAATCGATTGGTGGATTTGTTACCTGGGCAAAAAGCTGCTTGAAGTAATTAAATAATGGCTGATGCCGATTTGAAAGAACTGCAAGCGGAGTATCAATACCCATAGCAGCTGTACTTTCCACACCATTAAGGGCCATTGGAAGAATTGATTCCTTCACCTCACCATATCCATATCCAAAAGCCTTCTGAAGTCTGTCACGCTCTTCCTGTGAATGCTTTGGAACAGGCTCGTTAGGAATCTTGATATCAGCTAAATGAGCAAGATTTGCATCAAGCCACTGACCATAAGGCTGGCTGTTAGCATATTTCTCCTTAAGCTTTGCATCGTCGATAAGCTTTCCTGCAACAGTATCTACAAGAAGCATTTTTCCTGGACGAAGTCTATCCTTCTTAACTATTCTCTCCTCCTCAACAGGAAGTACACCAACTTCTGAAGAAAGAATTAGATAATCGTCGTTTGTAATATAATAGCGGCTTGGACGAAGACCATTTCTATCAAGGACAGCACCCATAATATCGCCATCAGAAAACAGGATAGACGCTGGGCCATCCCATGGCTCCATCATTGTTGAATAGTACTGATAGAAATCTCGTCTTGCCTGGTCCATAGCCTTATTTTTATACCAAGGCTCAGGAATAGTAATCATTACCGCAAGAGGAAGTGGCATGCCATTCATTACCAAAAACTCTAGCGCATTATCAAGCATTGCCGAGTCAGAACCAGACTGATTGCAAACTGGAGTAATCTTTGACATCTCTGGCTCAAGTACCTGAGATACCATTGTCTCCTCACGGGAAAGCATTTTATCTGCGTTACCCTTGATAGTATTAATCTCACCATTATGAACTATAAATCTATTTGGATGCGCTCTCTCCCATGATGGATTTGTGTTTGTTGAGAAACGTGAATGTACTGTAGCAATAGCTGACTCATAATCTGGATCCTCAAGATCTTCGAAAAACAATCTAAGCTGATTAACAAGGAACATTCCCTTATATACAATAGTTCTACTAGAAAGAGATGCTACATAAGTATCCTCTGCTGTCTGTTCAAATACACGTCTTGCCACGTAAAGCCTTCTATCAAAAGCCAATCCCTTTTCACAATCTGCAGGCTTCTTAATAAATGCCTGGCAGATATATGGCATGCAGTCTAAGGCCATCTTTCCTAATATTTCAGATATAGTAGGAACTTTACGCCATCCTAAGAATTCAAGTCCTTCCTTCTCGACACTGATTTCAAACATCTTCATTGCCTGTTTTCTCTTCAACTCATCCTGAGGGAAGAAAAACATACCAATTCCATATTCTCGCTCATTGCCGATTGCAATCTTTTCTTTTTCACAAACCTTCTTGAAAAATTTATGAGATATCTGAAGTAGGATTCCAACACCATCGCCAGTCTCACCTGATGCATCCTTGCCAGCTCGATGCTCCAAGTTTTCTACAATCTTTAATGCATCTGACACAGTCTGATGGGTCTTGATTCCCTTAATAGATACAACTGCACCTATACCACAGTTGTCATGCTCAAAAGATGGGTCATAAAGACCTTGCATTTGATTACCCATGTTAGCTACTCCTTCCACATAGTAGTTTTAATAAACAAAAAAAGAAAAGGCATCTAAAGAGACTCCCCATAAGGGAATTTCTTTAGACGCCTTTGTCTTGAGAAAAAATATACAACTATTTAAAAGATAATGCAAGCACTTTTTTAATTTAATGTGCTAAAGCATCCTTAATTTTCTGTCCAGTTACTGTTCCAGCGACTCCACCTTTACCAGTTTCCTTTATATTAGGATTCATGTCTTTTCCAACGGCGCTCATAGCATCAAACACTTCATCTGCAGGAATTCGACTTTCAATACCAGCCATAGTAAGCTCTGCTGATGTAACTGCATTCATAGCGCCACAAACATTTCGCTTAACACATGGAACCTCTACTAGGCCTGCCACTGGATCGCATGCAAGACCAAGAAGATTTTTTAAAGCAAGTGCTGCCGCATTAGCACTCTTTCTTCCATCTCCGCCGCGAAGATATACAAGTCCTGCTGCCGCCATTGAGCTGGCTGCTCCGATTTCCGCCTGACAGCCACCTTCAGCACCGGCAAGTGATGCTCTGGCTGCTATTACCTCACCAACTCCTGCTGCTACAAAAAGAGCCTCTGTCATCTTTTCATCAGTAAGTCCTAATTTCTCCTGGGCTGCTATAAATACTGCTGGAACAACTCCACATGAACCGGCTGTAGGTGCAGCAACAATTCGTTTCATACAGGCATTGCCCTCAGCAACACGAAGAGCCAATTCCATGACACGTCCTGCAAAATCGCCAACTAAAGCATTACCACTGTCAAGGTATTCTCTAAGAAGACCTGCCTCGCCACCTACTAAGCCACTGTTGCTTCTCACTGTCTTGTCGTAATTAAGGGCAGACTCCTTCATTGCTGTGTACATGCGCTTCATATTTTCAAAGGATTCTTCCTCTGAAACTGCGCGTTCTTTGCAATCGTCCTGCTGAACTATCTTCCAGAAAGGAACTCCGCTATTCTCTTCTAATTTACAAATCTCTTCTACTGAATCAAACATCTATAATCCTCTACTCTGGACAGTAATATGAAACCTTCATAATACCTTCTAGTTTTTCTAATTCCTTGATTGTGCTATCTGGTACACACTCATCACACTCAATTACCATAACTGCTTCTCCACCACGCTTTTTACGATAGAGCTGCATAGTGGCAATATTAATATGTTCTATACCAAGAAGTCTTGTAACCTCAGTAATGTATCCTGGCTTATCAACATTATGAACTATAAGTGTAGGGCTTTCTCCGGAGAAATTAGCTTTTACTCCATCAAGCATAACTACCTGAATACGTCCGCCACCAATAGATGATGCCACTACCTCCAAGCTATGGCCTGACACGCCGTGCATAATCACCTTTGCTGTGTTTGGATGAACATCTCCCAAGTCAGCTGCCTGTATTGTATATTTAAAGCCCAGCTCCTGTGCCACTGTAAAGCTATCTGGCAAACGCTCATCGTCACAGGCCATTCCTAGCAAACCACCTACGATAGCCCTGTCCGTACCGTGACCTTTGCCTGTTTCAGCAAAAGAACCGTGCAAATAAATCTCAGCACTTTCGATTTTTTCTGCCATAAGTTTATTGCAGACATTTCCAATTTTGGCTGCTCCTGCTGTGTGAGAGCTGGAAGGACCTACCATAACCGGTCCAATAATATCAAATAGATTCATTAAAAAATCTCCTAATAGTTTTTAAGCTCACCTGCAATATTTAAAGAAAAATAATCCTTTATTTCAGATGGATTGCTCGTCTTACCAAGAATCCACATAAGCTTTGTAAGGGCCGCTTCACTTGTCATATCCTGAGCCTGGAGTACTCCGCTTTCGAGAGCTCTCTTACCAGTCTCATAAACATCCATCTTTGAGCCTTCGTATCTACACTGAGTACCAACTACAACAGTCATACCATCAGCAATAACCTTCTCGATTGTGCTGATAAAATCATGCTTTAAAAATGGCATGCCACCGATTCCAAATGCCTCAATGTAAAGTCCCTTATATCCCTGTGCAGCAATTGATTCAACAAGGCTTCTATGAATACCTGGGAACATTTTCAGCATACAAACTTCTGTAGAATAATTGTTTTCTAGATGGAATACACCGTTTCTAACAGGGATTGTGCTGTCATCAATATTCATACCAAGTGAGCTGATTTCAGCTACATTTGGATAATTGATGCTTTCAAAAGCATCAAAGCTAAGTGAACGAACCTTAGAAGCACGACATCCAAGCATTACCTTGCGATTGAATGCAACAAACACTCCTGCTCTGCCACTTGCTGCCATATGGATGGCACAGCGTAAATTTTCCATAGCATCTGCAATTGGATTTGTAATAGAAAGCTGTGAGCCAGTAATTACAACCGGAATATTTATGTTTTGAAGCATAAAAGAAAGCATAGATGATGTATATGCAAGTGTATCTGTTCCGTGGATTACAACAATGCCATCATAGTCATTACGTATACCACCAATATGCTCAGCAAGCTTGCTCCAATCCTCTGGGAAAATATTGGCACTATCAACAGCCATAAAATCTTCTATTTCAAAATTAATATCACCTGACACCACGTGCAATTCACGCTTCATATCCTGTGTGGAAAGTCCTGGTGCCAAGCCACTTTCCTTCATAACTGAAGACAAAGTTCCACCCGTATTAATAATAAGTATGTTCCTACTCAATGATTTATCTCCTTCGCTGTATCACAAATGATATCAACGCATTTTTCGAGCCCAAGTGTTGAGCTCTTTAAGCACAAATCATAAAACTCAGCATTGCCGAATTCCGTTCCAGTGTAGTGCTTGCAGTATTTCTTTCTTGCCTTGTCCACATTGTGAAGCTCCTCACGAACCTTTTCCTCTGTGGTGCCTGGCATTTTCTCCATCATTCGCTTAACACGGAAGTGCTCTGTACCTGAAACGAATACATGAAGAGAATGATCAAATTCCTTAAGAATGATGTTGGCATTTCTGCCGACTATTACACAATTGCCTTTTTCAGCAACCTTTCTGATTGCTTCCTTTTGAGCATTGTAAAGACGCTCATCAAGTGGCTTATTGTAGAAGTCAAATAGACTCTGTCCCAAGCCAAACTCTCTTGGTACCTTCTCATCAAAGTATCTAACTTCTTCAGGACTAAGATTACCTGATTCGATTGCTGCTCTGATAATCATATCCTTATCACAGTAATAGTAGCCTAAACGCTCAGCTACCTCTTTACCGATTGTACCGCCTCCAGCACCAAACTGACGGCTGATTGTAATTATGTTTTTCATACGCCCCTCTTATAATACTTTATTTAAGAAATCGATGGTTCTAGCTTCCTTTGGATTAAGCAATACCTCTGAAGGTGTGCCTTCCTCGATGATGTAGCCACCATCCATAAAGATTACTCTATCTGCTACTTCTCTAGCAAATCCCATCTCATGAGTAACAATAACCATTGTCATGCCATCTGCTGCCAAATCCTTCATAACCTGAAGAACCTCTCCTACCATTTCTGGATCAAGAGCTGATGTTGGCTCATCGAAAAGCATAATATCTGGCTCCATGCAAAGTGCACGAGCGATAGCAACACGCTGCTTCTGTCCACCTGAAAGCTGACTAGGGAAGCTTGAAGCCTTATCTTCAAGACCAACCTTTGCAAGCATCTTTTTAGCGCGCTCCTCTGCCTCAGCCTTAGAACACTTCTTAAGCTGAACAGGTGCAAGTGTAAGGTTATCAAGTATGTTTAAGTTGTTGAAAAGGTTGAAATGCTGGAATACCATTCCAATGTTTTCTCTAACTTTATTGATATTGATATGCTTATCTGTGATGTTGTTTCCGTCAACAACAATTGAGCCTGCAGTAACAGTCTCAAGTCTATTTAAGCAACGTAAGAATGTAGACTTACCAGAGCCTGAAGGACCAATTACACAAACAACCTCGCCCTTAGTAACATCTGTGGAGATATCCTTTAATACCTCTAAGTCGCCATAGCACTTCTTAAGATTTTTAACACTGATTTTAATTTCTTTATCTGCCAACGTTTAATCTCCTTTCAAGAACCTTTGCACTACGTGAAAGGATTGTAATAACTATAAGATACATAACACCAACAATAGCCCATGTCTGGAATGACATGAATGTGTTTGCCTGTACGTTCTTTGCTGTGTTAACAAGTTCTGGGAAACCGATAACTGAAAGAATTGAGGTATCCTTAAGTGTAATAATGAACTGGTTGATGAATGTAGGAATCATAGTCTTGATAGCCTGAGGTAATACGACTTTGCGCATAGCCTGTCCATATGTAAGACCAAGAGATCTGGCAGCTTCCATCTGACCTTTATCAACAGATTGAATACCTGCTCTAATAATTTCTGCCATATAAGCACCACAGTTTAAAGCAAGACAGATTGTACCTGCCTGAAGAGCTGTCAAACTAACAGAGAAACCTCCAATGATGGTATTAAATAAGTAAGGAATACCAAAATATACAAAGAAGGCTAATACAATCATCGGAACTCCTCTGATTACATCAACAAAAATCTGTGAGATTACATTGCTTACTCTGTTCTTAACTACACCCATAATACCGAAAAGCATACCGATAATGCAGGCAAAGAATAAGCCTAGTAATGCGAGAAGCAATGTTCTGCCCATAGCAATTAGAAGCATAGGACCATAAACTGAAATAATAGTTAACATAAATAATAAACCCTTTCTAACTGGTTTTATAAATAATAAGGGCAGGTAAACCCCTGCCCCTTTAATCTAATACTATTCGCCTAAGTACTTTGCAATGATTTCATCGTATGTGCCATTTGCCTTGATATTTGCAAGACCTGCATTAAACATATCAATAAGCTCCTGGTTGTCTGAGTTGAAAATTGCAAATCCGTATTCAGCAGGATCGTTACCAGTGTTCTCAAGAATCTTCATTGAGATACCAGTATCTTTAATATTGGAAGCCATAATTGGAGTGTCATCGAAGCAAGCTGCAACCTGACCACCTACAACTGCCTGATACATTGTAGGAGAATCCTCAAAGTATGTAACAGTGAAGCCATACTCACTTGAAAGGCTCTCAGCATAAGAAGCACTCATTGTACCTGTCTTAACTGCAACTGACTGTCCCTTTAAATCTTCAAAACCTGCAATATCAGAAGATGCCTCTACAGCCATAGACTGATTTGCATCATAATATCCATCAGAGAAAACCCATCCAGATGCCTTTCTTTCATCTGTAATAGAAGCACCTGCAATCATTCCATCAGCCTGTCCTGCCTGGCATGCTGCAATTGAAGCATCCCATCCAAGAGACTTAAGCTCGTAATCGAATCCCTGATCCTCAGCGATAGCTGCAAGGATATCTACATCAATACCTACGAAATCCCCATTGTCATCTGTGTACTCAAATGGCTTGAATGAAGTATCTGTAGCGATAACCCATTTCTTATCTGAACTAGTAGCAGCATCTGCACCTTGTTCAGTTGCGCCCTGTTCTGATGCGTTTCCACATCCAACCATTGCAAACATTGTTGCAAATGCCATTAATAATGCTAGTGACTTTTTCTTCATTTCAAAATCTCCTTCCTGAAAACTGTGTTAATAAACACAGAAATTATTTTAGCATTTTTGTAGCTTTAATGCACTACTATTGCTAATTTTAGAAAAAGCGCCTGCTAAACCTATAGCAGACGCCTTTGTCTTCGTTACGCAATAATATACCTTTTTTTAGAAAGGATTTCAACCCAAATTTATTTCATAACTTATTTAATTACTGGTCTAACTCTTCTTGCAAGTACAAGTGCAAGTGCAAGCTTTACTAAATCAGGAATGATGAATGGGAAAACACACCATGAAAGTGCTGTCATTGCCCCAATTGCACCAGCATCCCTAGAGTAAACAACCATGAACCAAACTGTTCCAAGTGCATAGCAAGCTGCAAGTCCAATGACAAGTGCTACGATTTCAACTAAAAGTGTCTTCTTGAAGAGCTTAGTAGCCACAATGTATACAAGACCTGTAAGTAAGAAACCAATAATGTAGCCACCTGTTGAACCAAGAACTACACCAATTCCCCCCGAAAAACCAGCAAATACTGGAGCACCTACTGCTCCGATTAAAATGTAAACCAATACTGAGAGTGTTCCTCTCTTGCCCCCAAGAAGGGAAAGCATAGCAAATACTGCAAATGTCTGTAGAGTAAATGGCACTGTTGTAGGAATGCTAATCCATGAGCATACTGCAATAAGTGCTGCTCCAAGAGCAATATATGCAATATCAAGTGTTTTAAATGCTGATTCTTTTGTTGTTAATGTGCTTGTGTTATCCATATTGCCTCCCTGTAATACTTTAATTTTTTCACCTGAATAACAATATCAAAACACTAGCTCATTGTCAACCATATATATTATTAAGGGTGACAATCTGCATTAAGCAATGAAGTTTTCAATCATATTTTTTCCATTAGAAGTCAAAATTGATTCTGGATGAAACTGTAATCCATATACTTCATATTCCTTATGAGCAACAGCCATAATCTCCCCATCTTTAGTAATTGCAACGGCTTTAAGCATCTCTGGTAAAGAGTCTTTATCTGCAGCTAACGAGTGATATCTGGCAACATCCACTGTATCTGGAAGCCCCTTAAATAACTTGCAGCTATTGTCAACCTGAACCCTGGATTGTTTACCATGCATTAATTCTTTTGCATAGGTAACATTTGCGCCAAAGGCTTCGCAGATAGCCTGATGTCCCAAACACACCCCCAGAATTGGTATCTTTCCTGCAAAATAGGTGACAATCTCCTCGCAAATTCCGGCTTCACTAGGCTTACCTGGTCCCGGTGAAATAATAATATGGCTAGGATTTAGTTTTTCAATATCGGAAATACGAATTTCATCATTTCGGCAAACCTTAATATCTGGCTCAATTTCCCCTACCAGCTGAAAAAGATTGTATGAAAAACTATCATAATTATCTATTAGTAAAATCATGCCAAACCTCCCTCGGCCAGGCTAACAGCATTTACTACAGCCTTTGCCTTATTGATACATTCAATTGCTTCGTTTTCTGGAACTGAATCATAGACAATGCCTGCTCCTGAACGAATACAAATCTTATCGTTCTTTTTATATACAAGTCTTATTGCTATGCACACATCAAGATTTCCTGAGAAATCTATGTACCCCAGTGCTCCACCGTAAATACCGCGCTTACTCTGTTCCAGCTCTTCGATTATCTGGCAGGCTCTAAACTTTGGCGCACCTGACAATGTGCCTGCTGGTAGAATTGCGTCCACTGCATCAATAGCATCCTTATCATCTGCCAAGTGTCCAACAACTGTGGAACCTATATGCATTACATGGGAATACCTTTCTATTTCCATATATTTTTCCACATTTACAGAACCAATACTGCTTATTTTTCCAATGTCATTTCTACCTAAATCAACAAGCATATTATGTTCTGCACGTTCCTTATCATCTGCCAAAAGCTCTTTCTCAAGAGCTATGTCCTCTTCCTGATTTTTTCCTCTTGGTCTTGTTCCAGCAAGAGGGAATGTGCTCACCTGCTTTTGTTCTACCTTGACCAGTGTCTCTGGGGATGCACCAGCAATTTCGATATCATCACTTGAAAAATAAAACATGTATGGAGATGGATTGCTGGCTCTTAGAAGACGGTATGTGTCAAACAGACTTCCCTCTGCTTTTGCTGTAAGGGGATTTGAAAGAACAACCTGAAAAATATCACCTTCTTTTATGTAATTCTTTGCCTTTTTTACCATCTCACTGTACTCTTTATTAGTGAATTTAGGCTTGATATCCGTTATAAGCGAAAGAGGCTGAAATTGTTCTTTCTTTCCACTCTGCAATAGGCTTTTTATCTTTTCCAGTCGAGTTTTAGCTTCATTATATAAGCTTTCCAAATCATCCGATTCATCCAGCATTACGCCAGTAATCAAATAGATTTTCTGCTTGAAATTATCAAATACAATTACATCGTTAAAAAGCATCAAATCCATATCTTTAAAATCGTCTTCTCCATGATTTTCAAGCTTTAGCTTTGGCTCAGCATATTTGATGTAATCATATGAAAAATAACCTACTAATCCACCTGTAAAGGTTGGAAAACCTGATAACACAGGGCTCTTGTATTTCTTTATAATTTCACGTAGTGTTTCACCTGGATGTGCTACTGTTTTCTCCTGAATTAGGACTTTACTGCCACCCTTATTTTCCTTTATTAATAGATGTCCGTCTTGGCAGGTCACCTCAAAGTTAGGATTGAATCCAAGAAACGAATATCTTCCCCAGGTTTCTGTCTGACTTGCACTCTCCAATAAATAACACTGATGACTGGCAGCTTTCAGTATTCGTACCATTTCTATTGGCGTGAAACTATCGGAAAGCATTTCTATCATTACAGGAATCCTTCTGTAATCACCACTTTTCACAAGTTCTTTAACCTGCTCTAAACTAGGATGCATGATATGCCTCCTTCATTGACTTAACAAACTCTCCCACATGTTTTGGAGCCTCTTTACCGTACTCCTCTACAACTCTAACAATTGCAGAACCAACAATGGCTCCATCCGATATATCAGCCATCTTGGCAGCCTGCTCTGGAGTTGATATACCAAATCCTACCGCACAAGGTACATCTGTGTTTTTTCTAACTCTATCAACTACTGTTTTGATGCCTTCACTAAGCTCGCTTCTTGTACCTGTCACCCCAAGGCTGGAAACAATATAAATAAATCCCTTTGCTTCTTTTGTAATCATATCAATTCTATCCTCAGAAGTAGGTGCAACCATCGATATAAAGTCTACGCCATATTCAGATGCCACTCCTTCAAACTCTTCCTTCTCTTCGAAAGGAACATCCGGAAGGATGATGCCATCAATTCCAACCTCCTGGCACTTGCCAAAAAATCTGTCTGAGCCATAAGAAAATACAACATTCGCATATGTCATAAAGCAAAGTGGAATCTTCACTTCCTTTCTGACCTCTCTAACCATTTCAAATACATCATCTGTTGTGATTTTATTCTTCAAAGCTCTAATATTTGCACCCTGTATTACAGGACCTTCAGCAGTTGGATCAGAAAAAGGTATTCCAAGTTCAATCAAGTCTGCGCCGTTTATCTCTAGCTCCTTGATTATTTCTTTAGTTGTCTCTAAATCAGGATCTCCACATGTAATAAATGGAATGAATGCCTTTTTATTCTTGAATGCTTCTGAAATCTTACTCATGGATATCCTCCCCTCTGTAACGTGCAATTGCTGCACAATCCTTATCTCCTCTACCTGAAACAGTAACTATAATAATCTGGTCTTTTCTCATTGTTGGAGCAAGCTTCTTCGCATATGCGATAGCGTGACTTGACTCTATAGCAGCAATTATTCCCTCTGTCTTTGCAATATACTCAAAAGCATCAACAGCTTCGTCATCAGTGACTGGCACATATTTTGCGCGTCCAATGTCGTGCAGATAAGCATGCTCTGGACCAACACCAGGATAATCAAGGCCTGCAGAAATAGAATATACAGGAGCTATCTGACCATATTCGTCCTGGCAGAAATATGATTTCATTCCATGGAAAATACCAACCTTTCCAGTATTTACAGTTGCTGCAGTTTCAAATGTATCTATTCCTCTACCTGCTGCCTCACAGCCTATCAGCTCCACATCCTTGTCATTGATATAGTGATAAAAGCTTCCAATGGCATTGCTTCCACCACCTACGCAAGCAATGACAGCATCTGGAAGTCTTCCTTCTTTCTCAAGAATCTGAGCTCTGCTTTCCCTGGAAATAACTGCCTGGAAATCTCTAACAATTGTAGGAAATGGATGAGGTCCCATTACTGAACCAAGGCAATAATGAGTATCATCAATACGTGTTGTCCATTCTCTCATGGCCTCTGAAACTGCATCCTTCAATGTGGCAGTACCGCTTGTTACAGGGATAACTTCTGCTCCAAGAAGTCTCATTCTATATACATTAAGTGCCTGACGCTCTGTATCTTCCTTGCCCATAAATACAACGCACTCCATTCCAAGAAGTGCCGCAGCTGTGGCGGTTGCCACACCATGCTGTCCAGCTCCTGTTTCTGCAATGAGTCTTGTCTTGCCCATCTTTTTAGCAAGAAGAGCCTGTCCCAATACATTGTTAATTTTGTGGCTTCCAGTATGATTTAAATCCTCACGCTTAAGATAGATTTTTGCTCCGCCCAGGTCTTCAGTCATCTTCTTTGCGTAGTATAAAAGGCTTGGTCTTCCCGCATACTCATCAAGAAGCTCCTTCAACTCTCTGTTAAACTCTGGATCATCCTTGTAGTGATTGTATGCTTCCTCCAGCTCCATAACTGCATTCATGAGAGTCTCTGGAATATACTGGCCACCGTGAACACCAAATCTACCTTTGCTCTTTGCTGGAACCACATCCTCTCTTACCGCTTTTACGAATTGATCCATCTTGTATCCATCTTTAAGATGGTCTGTCTCAATACCAGAACTAACATCAACGCCATATGGTTTTACAGTATCAATTGCTTCAGCAACGTTCTCCTGGTTTAATCCGCCTGCAAGAATAAAAGGTCTATCTATATAGGTGAGAAGATTTAAATCCTTGATACGATTACCCTCTCCATTTCCTGCATCAAACATAATCATGTCTGCGCTGGACTTTTCAGCCTTTATAAGCTCCTCTGCAGATGTAACCTTGAAAGTTTTGATAACAGGAATATTGTTATCCATAAGTGATTTAATGTAATCTTCATCCTCATTTCCGTGAAGCTGGGCCACATCAATAATGTTTTCTTCAAATAAGCTTTCAACTTCCTGCTCTGGTGCATCAACAAATACACCTACAGCTTTTATTTCAGGATTTAACATACTCTTTAGCTTTTTTGCCTGCTTACGACTAACGTTTCTTTTGCTTTTCTCACAAAAAACAAATCCAACGTACTCAGGCTTAAGCTCATTTGCCTTTATGATATCTTCTTCTCTTGTAAGACCACATAGTTTAATAGTTGTCATCTTCATCACCTCTTAATTCTTTAAGCTTTTCCTTCTTGTCAGTTGCTTTCATAAGTGTTTCACCAATTAAAACTGCATCAACACCTGCTTCTTTCAGCTGAGATATATCCTCTGCTGTTTTAATTCCACTCTCTGATACAAATATCACCTTGTCATCTACAAGTGCTTTTAATCTCCTGCTATTTCCCGTATCTACTGAAAAATCCCTAAGATTTCTGTTATTTACACCTATTATTCTAGCCCCTGCCTTTGCTGCCATCTTTACTTCCGCATCATCATGGGCCTCCACCAAAGCACTGATTCCAAGACTATCGCATATACGAATGTATTCTCTAATTTGCTCTTCTGTCAGGATGCTACAGATTAGAAGTACAGCGCTAGCGCCTAATACCTTTGCCTCGTATATCATGTACTCATCTACAGTGAAATCTTTTCTTATAATCGGAATTGAAACCGCATTTGCGATATCCTCTAGATACTTGTCACTTCCCAAAAACCACTTTGGTTCAGTCAAAACAGATATGCAATCAGCTCCTGCTTCTTCATATGCCCTGGCTATATCTAAATAGTCGAATTTCTCGGCTATGATTCCTTTTGATGGAGAAGCTTTTTTGCATTCACAGATAAAGCTTATCCCCGGCTTTGCCAATGCTTTTTCAAATTCAAAAGCTCCCTTTGGAAGAGTTAATGCTTCTGCTTTTATTTCTTCAAGTGACTTATTCTTTTTATTTTCTTCAACACGAAACCTAGCATGCTCCGCTAACTGCTCCAGTATGTTCATCGCTATTGTCCTCTGAAATCTTGTTGCTTAATAGTATGAATTTCTCCAATGTCTCAAGTGCTTTTCCGGAATCAATTATTTCTCCTGCAAGCTCTACTCCAGCTTTAAAACTTTCAGCTTTTCCACCGATGTAAAGAGCTGCTCCTGCATTAAGAAGAACTGCATTTCTTTTATGTCCCTTTACTCCATTTAAAATGTCCCTTGTAATCTTTGCATTTTCTTCTGGAGTACCACCCTTCAAATCTTCTTTAGCGCATTTTTCAAATCCAAAATCCTCTGGCTCAATGATGTAAGTTTTATACCATCCATCTCTAATCTCACAAATCTTTGTTTGACTGCTTAAAGAAATCTCATCTAGCTTATCCAGGCCATAAACTACCATGCCACGCTTAACCCCAAGGTTGATAAGTACCTGCGCAAGTGGCTCAACTAAATATTCGTCGTAAACACCAAGCAACTGCATTGTAGGAACAGCCGGATTTGTAAGAGGTCCCAGGATATTAAATACTGTTCTAAATCCAAGCTCTTTTCTAATTGCCCCTACGTATTTCATTGATGTGTGATACTTCTGCGCAAAGAAGAAGCACATCCCCACTTCCTTAAGAAGCTCTACACATTTTTCTGGGTCCTGGCTAATGTTAACTCCCAATGCTTCTAAGCAATCTGCTGTACCACATAGTGAAGAGGCCGCTCTGTTTCCATGCTTTGCTACCTTCATTCCACCGGCCGCTGCCACTAGTGCTGATGTTGTTGAAATGTTGAAGCTATGTGCATTGTCTCCACCCGTACCAACAATCTCAAACACATCCATGCCAGTATCAACCTTAACAGCATGCTCTCTCATAGCAGCAGCACAACCAGCAATTTCATCTGTTGTCTCAGCTCTTGCACTTTTTGTAGAAAGTGCAGCCAAAAAAGCCGCGTTCTGTGTAGGTGAGCTTTCGCCATTCATAATCTCATTCATTACAGTGTAGGCTTCCTCGTATGTAAGGTCCCCCTTGTTTACAATTTTCTCGATTGCTTCCTTAATCATCTCGTAATCTCCTTCCCTTCTGTCATGGACTTTTTTTCCAAAAGTGCCAGTAGATAACAAGCTCTTGGTGTTACTCAAGGAGCCAATCTCGCGACGGAGTAATACCAAGGCTTGTAATCGTAACTGGCATTTGGGCAATAAAAAAGTCCCTGACAGAAACCATTAATAGTTTCCATCAAGGACGAAAATTCTTTTCCGCGGTGCCACCTTGAATTCATAGGATAATCCTATGCGCTTAACAGGATACCATCATATCCCTGGCAACTAACGTATGCCTTACGTCGTGCAATACTCTGACCAAAGTCATTTCCTCACGCCCTCAGGAGTCCATTCCCAAATTGCTATCATACCGCATCCCACCATCGCGGCTCTCTCCTATGAATCACAAAGAGGTACTCCTCTCCCTCATCGGTTTATTACTTTATTGTGTTGAAGTAATACTACCATTCCGTAATTCTGTTGTCAACAACTAATTTTTCCATCTAGATCCATTTACTTTGATACTACCAAGCTCACAATCTAAATCAAAATCTACTTTGTTTGCATCAGGAACATTAATATCAATGTCTCCCATCTCACAGCTAGCTGTAATCTTTTCAAAATTTCCGTCAATATCAATGCTTCCCATATCAGCATCAAATGTGCCACTTGTTGCAGTAACATCATCCATTTCAACAGCCCCTGCGTCTGTGGTTACCTTTACTGTTTCAAAAACAGATTTACTAACATCTATGTCGCCTGCATCTGCATCTATAACAAAATCATTTGCAGTTACCTCATTGATATCGATATCCCCAGCATCTGCATCAATCTTCAAAGTATCAAAGTTAACACCATTAATATCAATATCTCCTGCGCTAGCAGTAATATCAGCTGTGTCAATCACTGTACCCTTAGGTAAAGTAATTTTGATGTAGCAATCTTTCAGATTTCTTACGTTAACAGAATATTTCTGCTCGATTGTTAAACATTCATCTTCCAATGTAACCTTTGGTTCAACATTCTTTTGATAGTTTGTATTTACCTTAAACTCATCACCATATTCAATATATAAATCTGCGGCATCTGCATCCACTTTTACAGTTGCTACACTGTATTTAGAAAAATCATATTCTGACTCTTCACTACGACCACTTGAAAAAGGAGCAAATCGAATAATGCAAGAGCCAACAACAATAATCAGAGTAACAATCCATATTATTAACTGAAATTTCTTTGTAGTCATTTCTTAATCCTCCTTTACAAGTGCAATCTTAAATACTTTATGAGCAATAGCTGCTATAACCCAAATTATCCATGTAGAACCCCAATTAAAGGTTGTGAAACTGATAATAAGATATAGGCATGTAACTATTGACCAATAAGATTCCATGAGAATCTTTGCACCTTTGCTTACATATTCTACATCTTCCTCATTTCCATTTGACTTTATGTCTTTGTGAACAACATTGCCAGCATCTAACAAAGTATCAAAGCTGCTATTAATAATTCCAGAATATACAAACAACCATACACCTATGCCAACCATGATAAATATAAAAGTTGCAAATATATCGATATCGAAAATCATAATTGGCACAACAGCGCATATGCACAAAGCACATCCAAGTGTTATTGCAGCAGCTGTAATAGGCTTAAACTCAGCTTTCTTTTCTTTAATCATATCTGTTGTAGCCATATCCATCTGGCATGGCTCTTTTCTAAGAAAACTGAAATCAGAACTAACAAAACTACTATAAATGAACAATCCTACACCAACTGCTATCCATACAAACATCATAGCTGCGCCATAATTGTCGATATTCATAAAGCCCCAAACAGCATCTGTAACTATTGGCCAGCATACACATGTGATGCAAAGTAAAACGCCTGTAGCTACTAGAAGAGCTCTCTTTTTCTCAGCTTTAATAAACTCAATAGCCTCATCCATTGAAACGAATCTCTTAGGCTGCTGCTCTCTCTCGTGAACTTCCTCAACCTCTTTAGTAAGCCCTAAATCCTCAGCCAACTCATCAAGATTGCCAAACTCAGAAATAACTGTACCAACAGCAGTGTTTTCACTAACACCCTCTGCGATCAGCTCGTTATACTTATCCTCCATCATTGAAAAAAGCTCAGCCTTTGCTTTTTTAACCTCAGGAGTGTTTGGCATACTACTAAACATTGCATCTAAATAGCTCTTAATTGTTTCCATATCTTCTCTCCTATTTTGAAATAAACTTTTCAACTACTTCTTTTGTAAGCTCCCACTCATCACACTTATCAATGTAATACTCTTTTCCTTTATCCGTGATTCTATAATAGGTCCTTTTCTTTCCATTTCCCTCAGGATCCGGATTAGCCACAAATGATTCAATAAAACCATTCTTTTCCATTCTGGTAAAAGCCGAATACAGAGTCGTTTCTTTAATAACATATTTCTCTTCCGAAATACTCTTTATCTGCTTAGAAATCTCATAACCATAAGAAGGCTCCTTCATAAGAATGGAAAGTATCATGGTGTCATTGTAGCCTCTAATTACATCACTACTTATTTCACCCATATAATCCTCCTACGTCTATCGTACTATGTCTGCCGTACTACGTCTGTCGTAGTACGTTTGATGTAGTAAATATACTACGACTGTCGAAGTAAGTCAACCCCTTTCACAAAAAAATTACATTCCTCCATAGCAATGTAGGTATATGACCTCCTACTTTATGTAACCGAGCACCCTTACTTATTTACGCCGACAGCGCAAGGATTATAGTTTTTCTTAGCATCACAAGGGAGCATTAAGTGCGTGTCCTTTAATTGGTTTTGCACTTCGAAGCCACTGTAGGTAGAGGGCAGACACATGAAGTCTACATATTAATCTCCACACAAGGCTTAGGATAATTGCGCTCATACTCCGTTTGCCAAGAAAATTTAGAAAGGGGATTTTGGATGCTTAGGCGCCGCCCTTTAACTCAGTCCGTTTCGTTGTCAGGCTCTCGGCGCCGTCCGTGGCGCCTCACGCCTATTCATCGCAAAATACCCCTTTCTAATTTTCTAGGCTCACTACAAATGTCGCGGCAATTATTCCTAAGCTTGCTGCGGAGATTAATACTCATAAATAGTGTGTGTCTGCCCACTCTACCAACAGCGGTGTTAGAAGTGCAAAGAATTTAAAGAACACGCACCATAAAAAATGCGACACGTGATGCATAGAAAAACATAATCCGCAGACGATGCAAGTAAATAAGTAAGGGCGCTCGGTTACTACATAAAGTAGGAAGTCACTAGAATGATTAGGCTATGGAGGGATGGAATGTAGACCCGGCTGGGGTTGACTTGGGGCGTACGGGCAATAAAAAAGGCACTGCGTAATGCAGTGCCTGTAAGGTTTGATTATTATTTTTTGATTGAGTTCATGAAGTCTGGCATTTTGATGTTTAATTCAGGTACAGTGCTCTCTGTAGGTACAGTTGGAGCTGTTGGACGCTGAATTGGAGTTGTAGCAACAGGTGTAGGTGTAACAGGTCTGTTAACTACAGGAGGTGTATTTGTAACACCTGACTGGCTAGCTGGAGCAGCTGATCCTCTCATACCTGCAAGTAAGTCAGCGCTTGACTGTCTAGGCTGCGAGCCATAAACCATACCTGTTGAGCTGCGGAATGCGCCTGTTGTAGCTGTGTTTGGCTCGCCAAGTCCAGTAGCGATAACTGTAACTGTAACTTCATCGTCCATTGTGTCATCTTCTGTAACACCGAGGATGATGTTAGCATCAGCACCAGTCATATCCTGAACATAAGATGTAGCCTCTGATGTGTCGTTAAGTCCAACATCACCACAGATGTTGACGATGACATCAGTAGCACCCTGAATGCTTGTCTCAAGAAGAGGTGAAGCAACAGCCTGCTTAACAGCCTCAAGAGCTTTTTCGTCACCCTTAGCTGAACCGATACCAATATGTGCAAGACCCTTGTCCTTCATAACTGTCTGAACATCAGCGAAGTCAAGGTTAATAAGCGAATTCTTTGTGATAAGATCTGTGATACCCTGTACAGACTGGTGAAGTACCTGATCTGCAATACGGAAGCTCTCACCGATTCCCATGCTCTTGTTTGTGATTTCAACAAGCTTCTGGTTAGGAATTACGATAAGTGTATCAACGTTTTCTTTTAATCTCTCAATACCATTTAAGGCATTGTTCATACGTGGCTTTCCTTCAAACTGGAAAGGCTTTGTAACGATACCTACAGTAAGGATACCCTGCTCCTTTGCAATTTTAGCAACAACTGGAGCTGCACCTGTACCAGTGCCGCCACCCATACCACAAGTAACGAATACCATATCTGCACCCTTGATAGCTGCAGAAATATCCTCTGCACTCTCCTCTGCAGAACGCATGCCAACCTCAGGGTTAGCACCAGCACCCTTTCCACCTGTAGTCTTCTCACCTATAGCTAAAAGAGTAGGCGCTTTACATAAATCAAGTGCCTGCTTATCAGTGTTGATTCCAATGAACTCAACTCCCCCAATACCCTCTTCAACCATACGCTTTACTGCATTGTTGCCAGCTCCGCCGACACCAACAACAATGATTCTGACAGGAGCCCCTGTCTCGTCAGTCGTAATGTTAATCAAAACCATATCCTCCTTTTATTAAACCTCGAAGGGAGGTCGAAAATCTCTAATACCAAAAAAGCATACTATACTTGTACACTAATAACATATTATAGTTTTTCACCTTATTTCGCAACTGTTTTTTACCAAAAATTGCATTTTATTCGACCACCTCAGTATCTTTTTCGAATACAATATCTGTGTTTTGGGTTGAGTAATTCTCAAGATGTAGTGTACCCTGCAATCCTTCGATTTGTGGAAGAATCTTTAATGCGCGGTCTATCTTCTCTTCCAGGTAAACGCTACTTCCCAGTGAAATATTGTATGTGTCATATTTAAGCGTAATATGGCTATTTTCATCATATGAAACCACATTAGGCATAATATCATTTTTTTGAAGAATCTTTATCAGCGATGTAAGATATCCTATTTGGTCATCACCGATAGGGAGTGTCATTCCTACTTCTGGTTCCTCGCAAGTAACTCCTTCGACCTGCATATATCCTCGGTCAATATAGCTCTCGCTAATTTCTGTGATAGAACCATCATAATTGAAATATATGTATTTGCCATCTTCTTGACTAATGTAGCCTAGAATTGGCTTTTCATTACAAACAATTGTAATGCTATGCATTCCTGTTATCTTTACATCAAATGACTCAATAAACTCAGCATCTCCCTTTGGAAACAGCTTGTTTTTCAAAAATGCATATATCGTATTAGTCGAATACTTGTCATCTAAAATATATTCTGAAACCTGATCAGAAGTATATAAATCAGTGCCTTCTACTGATACATCCGTTAAAGGACATAAGAAATAGGCTAAAATACCAAGTATAACTAACAGCAATATCAATGAAAATATAATCTCAATAATAGCCAAAATATGGCTTTTTCTTCTTTTACGGCGTCTAGACATCTTCATCACCTTCGAATTCCATATTCTTTGATACGCTAAGCGCCAAGCCCAGTTCCGTTAAAAGTATGGCTACAGATGTACCACCATAACTAATAAGCGGCAAAATAACACCTGTGTTAGGTATTGAATTTGTAACAACGGCAAGGTTTAAAATAACCTGAAGAGCAATATGACTCATAATGCCAATACAAATATAAGAACCAAACATGTCCTTTGAATGATTGGCTATATATAAAAGTCTGTACAGGAGCAAAATATAAAGAAGAATAATACAAACTGCTCCAAATACACCTAGCTCTTCGCAAATGATAGAAAAAATCATATCGTTTTGGGCCTCTGGAACAATGTACTTTTGCATACTCTCTCCTAAGCCCTTTCCAAAAAGACCGCCACTACCAATAGCATAAAGTCCCTGAAGTGTCTGGAAACCAGATCCTGTGACATAATCCTCTGGATGAAGCCATGTGGCAACACGATCAGAACGATAACTAGCTAATGAAATATATAAAATAATGAGTAAAACTCCTCCTGCAGCTGCCCCCACAAAATACCAAAACTTTGGAGATGCAATAAATACCATTATGAAAGAAATACCCATAATGATAATAGCTGTAGAAAGGTTGTTATAAGCAACTACTGCGAAAATTGGAAGAACAAGACACATAGTCTTGATGGAACCTTCAAATGTTCTTTGAGCTTTTGGTGCTCTGTCTATTACATTGGCCAGTAGCAAAATAACAGCTACCTTCGCAATCTCCGATGGCTGAATTGAAAGCCCACCAATGCTAAGCCAACGTGCCTGACCATTGATTGTTGTACCTACGAAGATAACCATGACACAGAGAACCATTGAACCAATATAAAATGGCCAAACAAAATGAGACCATCTACGGTAGTCTATCTTTGTAGAAAAAAACATACCTACAAATCCTAAGCCAGAGGCAAACATCTGACGCTTAAGATAATATGCCGAATCTCCTTTTTTCAAAGATGCAGCATAAGCTGATGTACTGTAAAGCATAACTAGTCCTAATGCAAGGATGAATATTATGATTAGTAAAAGCGTATAGTCAAAGTTTAATAGCTTTTTAATTTTCTTACGCCGCTTTGCTTCTTTTCTAGAAGCAACCAGCTCTTGATCTCTTACCATAAACTCTTCCCCATCCCTTTAGACCATGTAGTATGCAAGCACGCACAAGAAAATAGTAACGGTAGTAAATACAGCAACTACCTTTACTTCAGACCAGCCACCTAATTCATAGTGATGATGAATAGGAGCCATTCTAAATATTCTTTTACCATGAGTAAGCTTGAAATAACCTACCTGAAGAATTACAGATAAAACTTCTACTAAATAGATAATAGCAACAATAATAATGAAAATAGGCATCTGAAGCATATAAGCGCAACTTGCAACAAAGGCGCCAAGTGCCAAAGAACCTGTATCTCCCATAAAGATTTTTGCTGGGTGAACATTAAACATTAAGAAACCAAACAATGCACCAATCATGGCAGCTATTGCTGGTGTGATATCTGAATAAAGCTGTACTGAAGCAATTCCAAAGAATGCTGCTATTGCAAGAGTTACAGATGTAGCAAGACCATCCATACCATCTGTAAAGTTAGCACCGTTTACTGTACCAAGAACTGCAAGATATAAAAGTGCGATAGCAACCCAACTGATGTCAACAAATGCTCCTGTAACTGGAATTCTAAGTTCAAGTGAAACATCTGAAAACTTAACCATATATACAGCGAAGCAAGTTGTAAGACCGATTTGACCAAGCATCTTCTGCCAAGCCTTTAAGCCATCTGAGCTTTTCTTGAGAGCTTTTAATAAGTCATCAACAAAACCTAAAACACCAAACCCTAATGTCAACAATACCACTGGATAAATGTGAGGTGCCTTTGGTGCATAGTAAAGACCTACAATTGCAAATGCAATAAGAATCATAATTCCACCCATAGAAGGTGTTCCATTTTTTACCTTGTGCTCTTTGATATACTCTCTTTCTGTATTTCCCATCTTAAGGCGTCTTAAAACAGGTATGCATATTGGTCCTAAAATAAGCACAATAACAAAAGATACCAACATTGGTAAAAAAACTTCTAACATAATAAAACTCCAATTCTCTAACTTTAATTCTCTAAAAATTCTCTATTGTTCCTCTTCGACTTCAGGAGTCTCTGCAGGATCTGCTGTAGATTCTGAGCCTTCAGGTGTATCCTCTGTTCCACCTTCGTCTTCTGTAGCCTGAGCAGCTTCAGTAAGACTAGCTGCAGCTGCAGCCTCCTCTTCCTCTGTCAAAGAAGATTCGATTCCCATGTATGGGAGAATCTGTTCAAATATATTATGACAAATCTGCTGAGCGAAACTACTGTGGGCCTGATTATCACCAACAGCACCTACACCAGGTTCATCAACAATTACATATACTACAACCTGTGGATTATCAACAGGAGCAAAACCAATAAATGAAACTAAATATTTGTGGTTTCCACGAGGAAGTTTCTCGGCAGTACCTGTCTTACCACCAATGCGATAACCATCAACACCAGCAGTCTTTCCTGTACCATCAGAAACAACGTACTCAAGGTAGCTTTTAAGAAGATCACCAGTCTCCTCTGAAATAGTTCTCTTTAAAATAGTAGGTTCAACCTCTTCTACTGTATTACCGTTAGGGTCGGTAATCTTTGTAACAAGGTGAGGCTCATAGAGATATCCACCATTGATAAGTGAACTAAAGCCACTTGCCAGCTGAACCATTGTAGTATTAAAGTTCTGGCCGAATGAATTTGTTGCAAGGTTGATAGCTGAATTCAAATCCTCTTCGCTATAGATAAGACCTGCTGTACTAGCCTCTCCTGTAAGATCAATACCAGTCTTTTGACCAAAGCCAAAAATTGACTGATAGTCAGCAAAAGTCTCTGGGCCAATAACTCTAACCATCTGCATCAATGCATCGTTGCAAGAATTTGAAAGTGCTTCTGCAATAGTCTGTGTTCCATGGCCACCTTTTCTATAGGCAACGCACTTAACCAGATTTGGATAACCTGTAATCATCTCTCCACCATCGCAGTAGTATGTCTCATCGCCTGTAAGAACTCCAGTCTCAAGGCCCATTGCAACAGTGAAAGGCTTGAAAGTAGAACCTGGCTCGTATGTGTATGTGATACAGAAATTCTGCCAGATTTGGTTCAACGCATCCATCTTTTCATCTGTAGTCATCACTTCCAAATCTTCGTCTGAATAATAACCTGTCAAATCTCTAGGATTGTTCAAATCGAATGTAGGATACTGAGCCATAGCAAGAATCTCGCCATTGTTTGGATTCATAACAAGCACTGCTGTGTGTTTAGATCCAAATGATTCTGGCTCATCAGGATGTTCTGCATTGTAAGCAGTCATTGTTTCATTGTTCCAATCCTCAACAGCCTTCTCGACTATTGTCTGGATATTAACATCTAGGGAGAGAACAATGTTATTACCATTTGTGGCATCGATTGTAGTCTGTTCAAGGTTACTATCGGAATTTAAATAGCCATAGGTACGACCATTAACTCCGTTAAGGACACTGGAATATTTATTTTCCAGACCGATAACACCTACATTACCACCACTGGCATATCCGATTGTAGCTGCAGCCAAGCTGCCATATGGATACTGTCTGATGTATTCCTTTTCAAACCAAATACCAAAAACCTTGCCTTTGTACGACTCTGTTGTTTTGAGCTCTTCGAAAGCTGCCATCTCTTCATAGGAAACCTTCTTAGCAAGGATATAATACTGAGATGTAGGATTGTCTGTAAGCTGTGTTTTAACTGTATCCGCATCTATTTCGTCGAAACATTCTGTAATAGCACTGATTGTAGTACTGATAGCATCCTCATTTGCATTAAGCACCTTACAATCCAAAATTACATTGTAAACATCTACGCTGGTAGCAAGAACTGTTCCTCTTGCATCAATGATATTGCCTCGCTGAAAAGGGATAGTTGTACTATCGTAATCCTGCTGGGCAAGAACGATTTTTTCGTATTTGTCACCACTAGTGTGCTGAATGTACATTACTCTGCCTATCAGAACGACAAAAAGAATACAAACAATTCCAAATACTACCCAGAGCTTGCGTTGCATTCTTTTTAAAATCTTATTATTCGGTTTTACTCTTCGTCTTTTATTCTCAGCCATTTTGTATCTCTATTCTTATGGAATATCCTGGTACTGACTCATGTAGTCCGAACCATCTACACTATAATACACTATTTGGCTGCTAGTTGCATACACCATACCAAGGTCATTTATGGCTTTATCCTTAATATCTGAAAGATTGGTAGTTGTCGCAATTCTGCTCTCTGCTGCGCTGTTGTCAGCGTTTAATGTTGAAAGCTCGTTCTCTAAATCTGCGATTCTGCTCATTCTAGTAGTAACGTTTGTCTGTAATGCTACATAGCCAACAAGCATAACGCATGTTAACATAACTGCTACAATCATATAACCAGTTAATAATCTATTCTTTCTAAGGGCTGCTGCGCGTTTTCTATCTGTAATCTTCTGACGACGGATAGCATCCTCGCGTTTCTCACGCTCGCGCTGCTCTCTTGTAGGTAAAACACGAACTGGACGATATGGCTGTGCATAAGGATCAACTTCCTTGCGTACTGCATTTCCCTGGTTGTAATAATATGTCTGTAACTGTTGCATTCTCTAACTCCTCATTCTCGCAATTAAAACTAGCATTATTCCCCATTACTTTTGTCTTATCCGATTAGCTATCTTTTCTCTCAAAAACCCTGAGCTTTGCGCTCTTTGATCTGGAATTCTCTTCCAGCTCCTTCTCACTAGGTAAGATTGGCTTTCTCGTAACCACCTTACCTTTTGATTTCTTACCACATACACATACAGGAAAATCCTTTGGACATGTACATGGGTCTTCATTTCTTTTAAATGCCACTTTCGTGATTCTATCTTCCAGCGAATGGAAAGTGATGATGCATAACCTTCCATCTGGATTAAGCAAATCGATCATGTCATCGATGTGGTCTTCTAAAACAGTAAGCTCTCTGTTGAGCTCAATTCGAAGTGCCTGGTAGGTTCTTTTAGAAGGATGACCCTGACCTACCTGAGCTTTCTTCGGAATACTTTCAGCTATTATTTTATTTAACTGTCCGGCTGTAAGTATTGGTGCGATTTCTCGCTGTTTAATAATGTTTTTAACAATTTGCTTGGAAAACTTTTCCTCGCCATATGTAAACAGGACTCTGGTCAAATCCTCAGCTGAATAAGTATTAACTATATCAGCTGCCGTCATAGGATTATCCTTGTCCATTCTCATATCAAGTGGTGCATCGTCAACTCTGTAGGTGAATCCTCTGTCTGCTTCATCAAGCTGGAAGCTTGATACTCCAAGGTCAAGCATGATTCCGTCTACTTTTGTAACGCCCTGCTCTAAAAGCTTTTCTTTCATGAATTCATAGTTGCTGTGAATTCTGGTGACTTTGTCACCAAACTCTTTAAGTCTTTCACCAGCTGCTTTAAGAGCGTCTGTATCCTGATCAAATCCATAAAGATGACCAGTGGTGAGGCGTTTTGCTATTTCATAAGAATGACCGCCGCCTCCCAGTGTTCCGTCAACGTAGATTCCGTCAGGTTTAATATTCAAATTATCAATTGTCTCATTTAAGAGAACTGAATAATGATTAAATTCCATTTGACTCCTAAATTCCAAGGCCAAGCTCAGCCATGTGTTCTGCTATCTCATCCATATCATCGTAAGTGCCTTCATCTGACCATCTCTCCTTAGACCAGATTTCAATTCGGTTCAAGACACCAACAGAAACAACTTCCTTATCAATTCCTGCGTATTCCTTAAGGTTACCAGGAATAAGTACTCTTCCCTGTTTGTCGATATCGCATTCTGCCGCTCCTGCAAAGAAGAAACGAGAGAACTTTCTAGCATCTTTGGTGGTAAGTGGAATCTCTCTAAATTTTTCTTCGATGGTCTTCCATTCGCTCATAGGATAAACGAACAAGCATCCATCAAGTCCCTTAGTGGCTACGAAGTGCTCTCCCAACTGTTCACGAAACTTTGCAGGCATAATAAGACGGTTCTTCGCGTCTATATTGTGACTGTATTCACCCATGAACATGAAAGCCGTTCCTCCTTTCCACCACTTTGTGACACTTTTCTTCCACTTTCCTCCACTTTTAAATACATTTTATACCATTTCCCCTTATTGTGCAACCCAAAAACCGTGAAAAATCAATGTTTTTCGGCATTTTCTATATGTGGTATAAGGTGGAGGGCCAGACCACAAAAAGTGCAATTTTTGATAAAAAATGGCATAAAAAAAGACATTGGAAAGTCCAATGTCTTTAAAAAAATACAATTTCTTATGAATTTATCTCCTGTGGGGTGGAAAGTGGATGATTCTTTTTATAGTAAAAAAACAATCCACTACCAAGAACAATACATACAGCAGCTATAAGCTGAGATACTGCAAGATTTGTTCCCCAGAGCTTAAGCTGGTCTGTTCTAACTCCTTCTATCCAGAAACGGCCAGCACCATATACTATGAGGTATGTAAAGAATACATAACCATTAAATGTTTTCTTTTTTCTAGTAAGCAATAAAAAGATTAATAAGGCAAGATTCCACAATGACTCATACAAGAATGTTGGATGAACACTGATGTAAGTAACACCATCAATCTGCACCAGATTAGCAAGCATTTCAGCAGTCACATCGCTCTGCGAACGAATTGCATCGATAGGAAGTAACATTGCAAACAAGCCATCTGTATACTGTCCAAAAACCTCTCTATTAAAGAAATTGCCCCATCTGCCAAATATCTGACCGATGATTACGCCAAAGATAGCTACATCCATTACCTTGAGGAAGTCAAGCTTCTTTCTTTTAGAAAGGATATACACACAAGCTATACCAGCAAGCACGCCACCATAGATTGCAAGACCGCCCTGCCTGATATTGAGTACACTAATAGGATTGTCCTTGTAGTAATCCCAGGCAAATATAACATAATAAATACGAGCACCGATAACGCCCACTATAATAGTGATAATGCAAATATCTAGAAATGAATCTTCATCAAATCCTACTCGTTTTGCCTCTTTTAAAATAAAACCTACCCCAACCAGCATACCAATTGCGATAATAACTCCGTAAAAAGCAATGAAAAAGGATCCAATATAGAATCCTTTTCCAACATTATCTAATGTGATATGCAAATTAGGGAAAATAATACTTGTATTCACAGCAATTCTCCCTGTTAATAATTACTCTGCGTTGCTAAATAACTGATAGATTTCAATCTTGAGAGCATCAGTATCTGTCATTCCAACAAAGATACATCCATACTCATACATACCATCTTCAAGCTTGTTTACACGGACAACCTTGAAAACTGTGTCGATTGTTTCTTTTGTCCAAATCTGAATTCGAGCATCAAAGCATGCTCCTTCTTCAAATTCAACATCCTTTACTCTAAAAGCTAAACCAGTCTTTGAGATATTGGTAACTTCTACCTCCATGTATTTAACGGTGGTAATGTTAGCCTCATCGATACGTTCGATTTCGACCTTTACATCAATATCCAAACGCTTATTTCTTCTCTTCTCTTCCATGCTCCTGACCTCCCAATCTTATTTTGTAGATTACATCTTAAGATTAATGCCTTTGTTCTTAAGCTTTTCAATGATATCATCGACTACCTTCTGTACTTCGTCATGTGTAAGAGTTCTCTCATCATCACCAAAGAGAAGTCTAACTGTAATCGACTTTCCAGTGCTATCAGAATATACATCGGCAACTCCTACCTTTTTCAATATATTCTGTGCGCTCTCTTTTATTGTATCATTTATCTCAGAAAATTTCTCTGCTACAAATGATAAATCTACTTCAATTGAAGGATATTTTGATGGCTCAACATATGAAATGTTCTCCTGCTTGATATCAGCAAGTGCTTCAACATCAATTTCCGCAAATACGATAGCAGCCTTCTTATCAATTTTCTTTGAAACAAGTGGATGAGCAACACCCATCTCACCAATTACTACATCATCAAGAACTAAGCTGTAAAGGTTCTTTGGATGCTCATATGAATGAGTAGCCTCAAGCTTCTTGTATGTAAGAGACTTATGTCTAACATCAGCAATTGTCTCAGCAATCATATCGCGAAGCTCAAAGTAAAGTGTCTCAAGTGACTTTGTCTTTGAGAATAATGTGATGCAAAGCTTCTTGTGTTCATCGCAAAGGCCATCCTCTTTTAAGCCTTCAACTACACGACCAACCTCGAAAATGCCAAAGTCAGTAGCATAACCAGTGTTGTAGTTTACCTGGCAAAGCTGTGTAGGAATGATTGAGCGACGAAGTGTTTCGATATTAGGGTTTGTAGAGTTAGCAAGCTTAATGTTCTCCTCTACTTCCATACCAAGCTTCTTGTACTCATCAGCATACTGCCATACATATGAATGAACCTCGTGAAGCTGGAATCTCTTAACAAGGATATCCTTAATTCTATCTTCTACATTTTTGTCCTCTGCCATGCGTACTGGGTAAAGAGGTGCATTTGTTGTAGAAAGTTCAAAGTTATCATATCCGTAGATACGTGTGATTTCTTCGATAATATCTGCCTTAAGGCTAATGTCCTTTGTTGCACGATATGAAGGAACCTCAACATGGAAGTTTGCACCATTCTGTGTAATACCAAATCCAAGAGATGTAAGTGTATCCACAATATGCTCATCACTAATCTCAATTCCTGTGTACTTATCCACAAAATCCTTGTCAAAATCAAGGGAAACCTGTGGATAATGGAATGCATATTCGTCTGTAAGTGCAGATACAACCTTTACGCCATCATCAATATCAGAAAGAAGCTTCATGAAACGAGCAATAGCTACTGTAGTCATCTCTGGATCAAGGCTCTTTTCATAACGAGCTGAAGCATCTGTTCTGTGAGAAAGACGAACTGCACTCTTTCTAATAGAAGCTGCATTGAATGTAGCTGATTCAAGAGTAAGTGTAGTTGTATCTTCAACAATTTCAGAATCAAGACCACCCATGATACCAGCAATAGCAACAGGTGTGTTGTCGTTGCAAATCATAAGAGTGTTCTCGTCGATATTTCTTTCAATGCCATCAAGAGTTGTGAAAGTGAAAGGCTTATCAAATCTCTTGATACGAATCTTTTCAACCTTACGTGAATCAAATGCATGCATAGGCTGTCCCATTTCAAGCATGATGTAGTTTGTAAGGTCTGCAAGAAGGTTGATTGCTCTCATGCCACAGTAGAAAAGTCTGATTCGCATGTTAACAGGAGCAACATTTGTATTAATATTCTCTACCTTTAATGATGAATATCTCTGGCAGAGCTCATCTTCGATTTTTAAATCAATCTTTTCAAGATTGTCATATTTGCTAAGGTCAAGTGTAGGAAGCTCCTTGAGAGGACGCTTTGCAATTGTAGCAAACTCTCTTGCAATTCCGTAGTGACCCCAAAGGTCAGGACGGTTTGTAAGTGACTTGTTATCAACCTCAAAAATAATATCATCGATTTCATATAAATCCTTGATATCTGTTCCGTTTGGAGCATCATCAAGAATATCCATGATACCGTCATTGTTATCAGAAATGCCAATTTCCTTTTCAGAACAGCACATTCCGAATGAATCATAACCAGCAAGTGGTCTTGGAGCGATTGTGATGTCGCCAATCTGTGCTCCCACCTTAGCAAAAGCTGTCTTCATACCAACGCGTACATTAGGTGCACCGCAGACAACATCTGTAAGCTTGCCATCTCCAGCATCTACCTTAAGAAGGTGAAGCTTCTTAGACTCTGGATGCTCCTCTACTGATTTGATTTCAGCAACAACAACTCCAGATAAATCCTCGCCTTTATGGAAAATATCATTTTCAACCTCTGCTGTTGCAAGAGAGAACTTTGAAATAAGCTCCATCTTGTCGAGACCTTCAAGGTCAACGAAATCAGAGATCCAATTCATTGAAATAAACATGGTTATAGTCCTCCCTTACTGCTCATCATCAGTGAACTGAGCTAAGCTTGAAAGATTTCCGCTGTTCAGATCACGAATGTCTTTAATTCCGTATTTCATCATTGCAAGTCTTGTAAGACCAAGTCCAAAGGCAAAGCCAGTGTACTTGTCAGGATCGATACCCCCCTCTTCAAGAACCTTTGGATGAACCATACCACATGGGCAAAGCTCAAGCCATCCAGAGTGCTTACATGATGGGCAGCCCTTACCGCCACAGTTAAGGCAGTTGATATCAAGCTCGAAACCAGGCTCCACAAATGGGAAGAATCCTGGACGAAGACGAACCTTTATATCACGTCTAAATACTTCTGAAAGCATTGTCTTCATGAAGTAAATAAGGTTTGAAATAGAGATATCCTTTCCAACCATAACACCTTCCATCTGGAAGAATGTGTTTTCATGGCAAGCATCTGTAGCCTCGTTTCTAAAGCAACGTCCTGGGAAGATAGCCTTGATAGGTGTGCCATCCTCGATAAGCTGCTTACGATACTTTTTATAGATAGCGTTCTGTGCAGCTGTTGTCTGAGACTTAAGAAGCTGTCCATTTTCAAGATAATATGTATCTTGCATATCACGAGCTGGGTGATACTTTGGAATATTTACAGATTCGAAACACTCATAATCAGTAACTACCTCGCTATAATCCTCAACAGTAAAGCCCATAGACTTAAAGATAGTTTCGCACTGACGCTGTACAAGTGTGATTGGATGATAACTTCCCTGTTCAAAATGCTCTGGAAGTGAAATATCAAACTCAGGAACCTTGTCAATTTCCTTTTGAAGTTCAAGTGCTGCGATTTCTTCTTTCTTTTCAGCAATCTTGTCAGCAACAGTATTTTTTAATACGTTAATCTTCTGGCCAAACTCTTTCTTTTCTTCAACAGAAAGCTTGCCCATTTCCTTCATTGCAGCTGTAACACTACCTTTTTTACCTAAGTATGAAACACGTATATTTTCAAGTTCTTCAGAATTTTTGATGTTCTGAAGCTCTTCTTCAAACTTTGTGCTCAATTCAGATATGATATCTATCATGGCTTCCTCCGTAAACTAAATTTTGGCCTGTGGCCAATACTACTAAATCAAAATTTTAGCTTTTATTTCTCTTGAATTCAAGGAAAATGCGCTTAATTATTTAGATAAATCTGTAATTAACATCGCATCTCCAAAAGAGAAAAATCTGTATTTTTCCTGAACTGCTTCTTCGTATGCTTTAAGCACATGCTCTCTGCCTGCTAAAGCCGAAACAAGCATGATAAGTGTCGACTGTGGAAGATGGAAATTAGTGATAAGTCCATCTATTACCTTAAACTCGTATCCAGGATAAATGAAAATCTGAGTCCAACCGCTCTTTGGTGTAAGAGGCTTTCCTGCCTCAGCTGCAGACTCAAGGGTACGTGTACTTGTTGTTCCAACAGAAATAATTCTGCCTCCGTTAGCCTTTGTTTCATTAATAATATCGCAGGCTTCCTGATTGAGCTCATAGTACTCAGAATGCATATGATGCTCAAGAACTTCCTCCTCTTTTACAGGACGGAATGTACCGAGACCTACATGAAGAGTAACCTCAGCAATCTTAACCCCCATAGCTCTCACTTCATCAAGAAGCTCTGGTGTAAAATGAAGGCCTGCTGTAGGAGCAGCTGCCGAGCCATCGTACTTAGCATAGACAGTCTGATATCTGTCTCTATCCTGAAGCTTGTGAGTAATGTATGGTGGAAGTGGCATCTCTCCTAATTTGTCGAGAATCTCCTCAAATATTCCCTCATATGAAAACTCAATAATACGATTACCCTCATCAACGATATCGATAATCTTACCCATCAAAAGGCCATCGCCAAATGAAATTTCCATTCCTGGACGAGCCTTTTTGCCTGGCTTTACAAGACACTCCCACTGATTGTCGCTAATGCGCTTCAAAAGGAGAATCTCAACTTTTCCGCCAGAACCAACTCTGGCACCATATAATCTTGCTGGGATAACTTTTGTGTTATTGATAACCAGGCAATCACCTGGCTTTAAATAATCTTTGATGTCATAGAAATGACGATGAAATGTTTCTCCAGTATTTTTATCCAAGACCATAAGCCTTGAATTACTTCTTTTTTCAAGTGGATCCTGAGCGATAAGCTCCTCAGGAAGATCGTAATCAAAATCCTTAACTTTCATGATAAATCCTTAAAACTAAATCTTATTTTTCCAATAGATAATAGCATAAATACACCTTATAAGCAAAAATCTATTATAAAAAAATTCTATTACAAAAAGCGTTATGTTTTGCACAATATAATTTATTTCTATTTTGTTTTGTGCTATAATTCCGAATTGTTTACTGTTTTTAGGAGGAATATAAAATGAAAAAGTCAACAAAAAGGTTTTCCTTTGTTCATTCAATGGTTTTTAAAATGGTTCTAACTATTATCACTGCTCTTACGGTTATTTTGAGCGTGATTGGAATCCTCACTCTTAACAACTCAAGGTCTACTCTAACAAATACCTACGATAACTACACACAAAACCTTGCAGAGGTGGCAGCCATTGCAATTAACACTACAATGGAAACTACAGCTCACAACACTACTATTGAAGGTTATAGCGATTTAAATGGTATCGTAGTTGAAAAATATCTTATTTCTCAGCTAAAATCTTACCCTACTGAAAAGAAGCAATCTATGTTCGATACTCTTGATGTGGCATTAGGCACAGTCAACATCACCGGCGTAGATGGTTCCTATGCCTACTATGTATCAAACGAAGGAACAATGCTCTATCACCCAACCTTAGATAAGATTGGTAACCCAGTAGATAACACAGCAATCGATAATTTAGTAGCGCGAATTCAGGCTGGTGAGACTCCAGAAGAAATTGGAAGTGGTTCTCTCAAATATAATTATGAAGGAACTAAGCATTATGCAGGCTACGCTTTTACTGCCGCAGGAAATATTGTTGTTGTAACTGGTGACTATGATTTAATTATGGCTCCAGTTAACAAGCTTATTTCTGCTATGTCATTACTACTTATTATTGTAATTATCGCGTCTGCAGTATTGTTCTTTATCCTTATCAGAACAATGCTTAGCCCACTTGCAACTATTACTGACATTATCGACCATACAGCCCATCTTGATTTCAGAAAGACAGGTAATGCCGATGCGCTTATGAAACGAAAGGACGAAATAGGTGAAATCACTCGTTCAGTTAGCCTTATGCGCAATTCCCTTAGAGATATGGTTGTAAACATCACTGATACAGAAAGTCGTATTAACGATAATGTAGACGGACTCACATCAACAGCCAATAATGTTAACACAATGTGCTCCGACAACTCTGCTACTACACAAGAAATCGCAGCATCTATGGAAGAAACTTCTGCTGCTACAGATGAAATTAATCAGAATGTAATTACTATTAAAGATGAAGCTGCAAGCATTGATTCTATGGCTCAGTACGGCGCTAACCTTTCACAGGATATTATGTCTAGAGCCCAGCAGTTACAAGCTTCCACAATTCAAGCTTCAAACAAGACAAAAGAAACTTACAACAATGTTAGACAGCAAACTAACACAGCTATGGAAAATGCAAAGGCTGTAGAAAAGATAAACGAGCTTACAAGCACAATCATGCAGATTTCGTCTCAGACTTCTCTTCTAGCACTTAACGCTTCCATTGAAGCTGCCCGTGCCGGTGATGCAGGACGCGGTTTTTCTGTTGTAGCTACAGAAATCGGAAATCTTGCAAATCAAACCAGCGATGCCGTATCAAACATCGATAACATTGTATCCGCAGTAAATAATGCTGTAGCAGACATGTCAAACTGCCTCGAAGAAACTACTACTTTCCTTGAGGAAAACGTATTGGTTGATTACGAAGGATTCAGTAAGGTATCCGAACAGTACTACGCTGACGCAGAAGTATTCCACTCTAGCATGAGCTCAATCAGTGAAGGCGTTGAACAGCTTACAGGCTCTATTGCTCACATATCAGAAACAATCGAGCACATCAATGCTACTGTAAACGAATCTGCAAACGGCGTATACGATATTGCAGAGAAAACAACTAATATTGTAAATGGTACAGTGGATGTAAACGACAAGGTCGGCGACACAAAGCAGGCTATCGACGCTTTAACAAACATTGTAAATCAATTCCAAATGGACGAATAAAAAGAAAGGGACAGTGATTAATCACTGTCCTTCTTTTATAAAGATCCTTCTTTTATTTTTCTTTTAAAATTATCCCACGCCAGTCCAAATGCTTCTTTAAAAAATACATTTGCTTCCGCCGCCATCAGCATGAAATACATACAAAAATACAGCCAAAACATAAACATCATCATAGTTGCAAAGGCGCCATACATAGAGAAGTTATTAAATATCTTAACCCATATAGCAAGCAACATACTGAATACATACCAACTAGCGGCACAAATGATACCTCCTGGCAGCTGACTAAAGAATGTAAGGTTTTTATTTGGTAACACAGTAAATAAAAACGTAAATACGATAACCAAAAAGATAAATACAAATATCCCTCTGAATAACGGACGAATACCAACTACATATGCAAGGAAACCATAATAGTTTTTAGCATAGTACTGAAGCTTTTGTGTAAATACAAGCATAAGCATGATTACAACAATAACAAACAACAAAACAAGAGTATAAAAAATAGCTCTTAATCTTCTTCCGAACCAATTTCTAGTCTCTTCTATTTTGTTCACCTGATTAAGGCCTACCATAAGATTCTGAAAGGCTTTTCCTGATGACCAGATTGCCATCACCGCAGAAATAGAAATAGCACCAACTGACGCCTGTGTAACAAGCCTGATAACCCTTTCCATATATGGCAGAAATGTTTCTGGAAGCACATCAAAAATAAGCTCATTCATGTACTCATTTATCGAAGGCACATAACCTGCAATCCATACCAAAAGCATCATAAAAGGAATAGCCGACATAATCATAAAATACGCCGTCTGCGCCGCATACGCCCCAATATTATCCCTTCCGCATTTATCTAAATATGTTTTTCCATAACCTAAAAATGTCCACATATAAATCTCCTCTTAATCCATGATTTTACTATAACCGTAAGGCATTTTAAAGAGGTTAGATTTTTTATTGCAAATTACAAAATATAAAAACACCTTGTAGCTATCAAGCTCTGTACTTACTCAAGCGAAACATGTGTTGAGCGGAGTAAATACATGCTTGTAAGCGTAACAAGGTGTACATAGTCTTTATAAAATTTGCAAAAAAAATCTAACCCAAAATGCCGGGCCTATCAATTGACTCCTAGCTCTAGCTAGGTGGATCGCCGCAACTAATCTTTTGTCTTCCTCTGCGCAATGAAGGCCTGACAGCCAATTAGAAATATAGGCATTCCGTTTAAAGTAAATGTAGGTTCAAAAAGGATAAGTTAAATCGTACATCCCAGGTTAGAAATAAAGTCGGTATATTTACTACCTGCAATTATATTACAACAGATTTGTGATAAAATAAAGAACTGATTTTTCACAAAAACAGGTCCAGAGTGTTTTTTAACTCTGGACCTTTGTTTGTTAAATATAGATTATATTCTATAACTGTGGACCTGCAGAAACAAGTGCCTTACCAGCTTCGTTTGTCTCATACTTCTTGAAGTTCTTCTGGAAACGTGCAGCTAAGTCCTTAGCCTTCTCTTCCCACTCAGAAGCATTTGCATATGTATCTCTAGGATCAAGGATTGCTGGATCAACTCCTGGAAGCTCTGTTGGTACCTCGAAATCGAAGAATGGAATCTTCTTTGTAGGTGCCTTAAGAACATCGCCAGAAAGGATTGCATCGATGATACCTCTTGTATCCTTGATAGAGATTCTCTTGCCTGTTCCGTTCCAACCTGTGTTAACAAGGTAAGCCTTTGCACCAGACTTCTCCATCTTCTTAACAAGCTCCTCAGCGTACTTTGTAGGATGTAACTCAAGGAATGCCTGTCCGAAGCAAGCTGAGAATGTAGGTGTTGGCTCTGTGATACCACGCTCTGTACCAGCAAGCTTAGCTGTAAATCCTGAAAGGAAGTAATACTTAGTCTGCTCTGGTGTAAGAATAGATACTGGAGGAAGTACTCCGAATGCATCTGCTGAAAGGAAGATAACATTGTCAGCATCTGGACCAGAAGAAACCTTGTTTACCTTCTGTGCAATCTTGTCGATGAACTCGATTGGGTAAGATACACGAGTGTTTTCTGTAACGCTCTTGTCTTCAAAATCAATCTTGCCATCATCAGCAACTGTAACGTTCTCAAGAAGAGCATTTCTCTTGATTGCGTTGTAGATATCTGGCTCAGACTCTTTGTCAAGTCCGATAACCTTTGCATAGCATCCACCCTCAAGGTTGAATACACCGTTGTCATCCCAACCGTGCTCATCATCACCAATAAGGAGACGCTTTGGATCTGTAGAAAGTGTAGTCTTACCTGTACCAGAAAGACCAAAGAAAATAGCTGTGTGCTTTCCATCCATATCTGTGTTAGCTGAGCAGTGCATTGAAGCCATACCCTTAAGTGGAAGGAAGTAGTTCTGCATAGAGAAGAGACCCTTCTTCATCTCTCCACCATACCATGTATTAAGAATAACCTGCTCTTTGCTTGTTACGTTGAAAAGAACTGCTGTCTCAGAGTTAAGTCCAAGCTCCTTGAAGTTCTCAACCTTAGCCTTTGATGCATTGTAAACGATGAAATCTGGCTCAAAGTTTGCAAGCTCTTCCTCTGTAGGACGGATGAACATGTTCTTTACAAAGTGTGCCTGCCAAGCAACTTCCATAATAAATCTAACTGCAAGACGTGTGTCCTTGTTAGCTCCGCAGAAACCATCTACAACGTAGAGTTTCTTGTTAGAAAGTTCCTTAACTGCAAGTTCCTTACATGCCTTCCAAGCTTCCTCTGAAGCTGGGTGGTTGTCGTTAGGATATTCTGGAGTTGTCCACCATACTGTATCCTTTGATGTCTCATCCATTACGATAAATTTGTCTTTAGGTGAACGACCTGTATAAATACCTGTCATAACATTTACAGCGCCAAGCTCTGTAACCTTACCTACTTCATAGCCTGTAAGATCTGATTTTGTCTCGTCTTCAAACAACTGCTCGTATGAAGGGTTATAAACAACTTCCGTTGCCCCTGTGATACCATACTTTGTCAAATCAACATTAGCCATCTGTCTTACCTCACTTTTCTAATTTATTTAATTAGCCTCCCTTTATTGGGATAAAAACTAATTTTCGCTGATTATCATTTTAAATTTTCGTTAAAATAAAGTCAATCTTTTTGAGCAAAAATTGTTTTCAAATCTATACAATTTTCTGAGATAATTTTTAGCAGATTGCCATGTATTAATTTTTTCTTAAATATGCCCATATTTTCTTGAAATCTTGTTGAAAAAAATGTCACAATAAACCTTGAGTTATAAAAGACAGTTTAGTAAACTAAAGTGTGAAACTGAACCCGATAAAAACAAGGAGGAAAATGTTTATGGCAATTGATAATTTCAGCGAGATTACTCCAGAGCTTGAAAAGCTTGCGGAGCTTTCAAAAAAATCCTCATATATAGATCCTGATTTATATACGACCTACGATGTCAAAAGAGGTCTTCGTGATCTTAATGGTAAAGGTGTACTTGTAGGTATTACAGAAATATCTGAGGTTAACTCAAAGAAATTTGTAGACGGAAAAGAAGTTCCTTGTGATGGTCAGCTTTTTTATAGAGGCTACAATGTTCAAGATTTAGTTAAAAATCTTCCATTAGAGCAGCACTTCGGATTCGAAGAGTGCACATACTTATTATTGTTTGGCACTCTCCCTACCAAAGAACAATTAGAAGAATTCAAAGCTCTTCTTGCAAGCTATCGCTCTCTTCCACCAAACTTCGTTAGAGATATGATTATGAAGAGTCCATCCAAAGACATGATGAACTCACTTGCAAGATCAGTACTTGCTTTATATTCAAATGATGAGAAGGCAGACGATACATCTGAACCAAACGTTCTTAGACAATGTTTGCAGTTGATTGCCAGCTTCCCATTGTTATCAGTATACAGCTATGCTGCCTACGACTATTACTACAACGACGCATCATTAATCATTCATCAGCCAAAGCCAGAATACTCTACAGCAGAGAATATTCTTCATTGTCTGAGACCTGATAGCAAGTTTACTCCACTTGAGGCAAAACTTCTTGATGTTGCTCTTATTCTTCATATGGAGCACGGTGGTGGTAACAACTCTACATTCACCACTCACTTGGTATCATCATCTGGTACAGACACATACGCTGCTATTGCAGCTGCATTAGGTTCTCTTAAGGGACCAAAGCATGGTGGTGCCAACATCAAAGTTGTCCGCATGTTTGAAGATATGAAAGCTCATCTTAATAATTGGGAAGACGAAGAAGAAGTTAGCACATACTTGCGTGCCTTACTTCACGGTGAAGCCTTTGACAACGCCGGTCTTATCTATGGTATGGGTCATGCTATTTACTCAGTATCTGATCCTCGTGCCATCACCTTCCACTCTTTCGTAGAAAAGCTTGCCGTTGAAAAAGGCATGGAAAAGGAATACAACCTCTACGAAACAGTCGCTCGTCTTGCTCCAAAGATAATCGCCGAGGAGCGCAAGATTTACAAAGGTGTTTCACCAAACGTGGATTTCTACTCAGGCTTCGTTTATCAGATGCTTGGCATTCCAGGAGAGCTCTTCACTCCTATTTTCGCCATTGCTCGTATCGCTGGTTGGAGTGCTCACCGCATGGAAGAAGTTTGCCACAAGGGCAAAATCATGCGTCCTGCATACATGACAGTATGCCCACACAAAAAATACATTCCAATCGAAGACCGTAAAGTAGATTAATCAATCCATTCTATAGACATTAAATAAGCCAACTAGTAGGCTTTTAGCCGTAACTAGTTGGCTTTTATTATTCTTCCACGAATGGATTGATTATTATGAGGTTATAAAGGTTTAGCAACATGTTTATTTTGCTAAATTTTTATATGGTGCTCTATACGTAAAGCTATCTCCAGTATAAAGAGAGGATAATATCGATAGATATCTATTTCTATCAGACTCTGTTACTCGACCAACAACATGTCCATGTATATATTGCGGACCATATCCATGCATGTTTACAAATCCCAATTCGCTTATGTCTTGTCCGACTAGAATTTTAAATTCACCGTCATTCATTTGTTCATACTCATCAGCATTATCTCTATCATATATTGTCATTACTATATCTGGCTCGGACATCTCCTTCAACACTTGCTTATGAGCCGAAGACTTCATATATTCATCTTTTGATATAGAATTTAAATATTCCAAATACTGCTTTTCATACTCATCCTCAGTGAATTCAAAACCAAATATTTGTCCATTCATTTCAATAAAGAAGTCCGCATCCTCATCATATTCATCCTCTTCGTTGTCGCCATATTTGAATTCAATTTTCATATCCTTCGAATGATCCACATCGTCAGAGATGTGAGTGCACACTGATGCATTACCATTAGGGTCTTGTATAACATTTAGTGGCTCAAACTCTAAATGGAAATACTTTGCCAAAAGAAGCTTCTCATCATCATTAATTCCATTCAATGCAAAGGAACTTTGAACATTAGCTTCAGTTAGGAAGTATCCAAGTAAACTGTCCTCTGAGGATAAATCAAGCTCAATTAGAGGACCTGCCAGCTTCATTTCAAAACATGGTATATCATAACCTTTATGCTTCTCTAACTGCTTACCTACAGCCACAAAACTAGTAGTAACATTTGGATCTGCAACATTAATAAACTCACAAAGTGTTAAATCTACGCCAAGATTAAAACCAAGAGTGACACTTGTATTATCAACATCCGCATCAATACAATCTGTATTAGCTAGTTTGCATTTAACAGCATTTTCGTTGCAGGATTTTGCTGTTCCAGATGGGTCACTGTGAGACGAAATGCACACTGGCTGTTCTGCGCCAAATCCAAGTGATACGCCTAAATCAGCTGATATAGCAATTTGGGGATCAATATCTGCGGATAACACGCCAATGCCCAATGGTATATTAGGCAAATCAATTTCAGCTTCAGCTTCTATTCCATCTATCATTACGGCTGGTTCAAAGGATATTTCAAAGGAAACATCCTCATCATCTTTAACGTAAGCGTAAATCTGAAGATTCTTCAATGTAATCTCAAAGTTTCCTCCTGCAGAAACCTCTTTACTTATTTCAGATTCCTTCTTTTCATCTTTATCTTCTTTTTTATTGTCATCTACTTCTTTTGAATCTTCATTATCTTGAGATTCACCTTCTTCATCTTCTTCGGCGTCCTCTTCTTCCTCGTCATCGTCGGCTTCATATATAGAAACGCCACCTAAAGTGACAGAATCCACACTAATACCATCAGTGCCGCCTGAACCGCTGATAACCATATCAGTAGTTGTTGATTCCTGGGAACCTTCACCTGTGGCACACATGCTTATTGTAGGATTAAATGCCGATTCGTTACTACTCATAGCAGTAACTATAGACCAATCCACATAGCCTGACACAGTATAGGTATCCACTAAATCCTCTTGTGTCTCTACCGGCTTAGTCAAAATATCATACTTATTTCCATCTCGAGATTCCACAGAAATTACCTGTCCGCCATGCATAATTCCATACTGGTCCAAATAAACAATCCTATCATCAACCTGAGGCTCATAATTCCCAGTAGATGCTATCACTTCATCTTTTTGCTCTATTGTGGTGGATGGATTTTCCTCATCTGTTGATTCTACTTCTTCCTCAATATGCTTGTAGTAATCTACCTGCCATTCTTTTCCATCAATTACTCCATCTGCCAATACTACATCATTCTTTTCAACGTGATAATCCTCGGAAACTTGCAAGGCCTTTAGATTATTTATTAAAGCTTTGGCCTGTTCCTCGCCAATATACGATGTAAGGTAATCCTCTTCTATAAGCTTCTTTTCCTTGGCTATAGCATCAGTTGTTTCTGAGCTGCATTCATTGCCATCAAGGTAATAATCAAGGCAGGCTCCACCTAACTTTTTCATGCCAGAAAATACAGCCTCACTACCTGTTATCTTTTCGTCGCTGTACTCAGTATAATCTGTATATTGAAGAGCTTCATTCAAAAGGGCCATCCATTCCTTTTCAGATAAGGCTTCATCCTCAGAAACAGGTACAAACATTATCTCTTCTACCTCTGGCTTAGTTTCTTTTTCTTCAATAACTTCATTATCATTCTTATGTTGTTTATAAAATCTATATCCGAAAAATCCGCCAACGCCTACTGCTACAGTAACAGCAATAGCTATTATTATCTTTACGTACTTTTTCATACTAGCTTTTCTCCTGAAAACTGATATTTATATCCAAAAAAGCTGCACAAAACCGCTTTGTCATTGATTTTGCACAGCTTAATACAATCTAGCTATTCTATAAATCTAAAATTGTCATTTCAGTATAGAGACTGAAATCATAGTCACTACTCCTAAGATATTTCCATGTAGTAAAAACTTCTTTAATTTCATTTATATCTTCAAAAAAGCCAGCAACACATTCCATCTTTGAACCTTTTTCAAGTGGATTAGTAATATAGTAATCCCCCTTATAGTATGCGTTTCCTTTTAAACAAACTACACAATAATTTGGAATCACATTATGACTTTTAAATTCAACTTCGGATGGATTAGAATTATTATTTTTGTATATCATATAAATTCTTAATTTATTATATTTATCATAGTTATAGCCAATATTAGTTAAACTATAATCACTAGAATTAACGCCTTCATAGTAACTTAAAAATTTGTCTTTTTTAGAATCCGCTTTTGATTTTAAATCATCAAGTAATTCATCAGTAACTTCATCATAGCTTTCAACAATAGATGGCGCACCTTCAACTGTATATGTGAATGTACGATCAAATTCAGGAAGGTTATTTTCTGTTCTAAATGCTTCAAATTCTGACTCAGACTTTCCAATCTGAATTGTAACAACATCTCCGTTTTTCAAGCCTTCCTTCTGACTATATTTGAACTTAGGCCAATTTTTTAAAGTATTTTTTTCTGCCTTAATTTCAATATTAGGTGAATATCCTTCAGTCTTAAAACTTACATAATCCTTAATATCAAAATCTGCAGGATCTTTTAATCCTTTTACTTTTGTATTTATGCTATTACACTTTATTTTTATACCGGTATTAGACTCAAATTTTTCTGCTGTAGATTCAGAAATTTCACTAGATATCTTAATTTTATCCCCGTTTGATAAATTTGAAGACTCTTCTATTGATGCATTTTCAAGCGCCTCTTCCAACAAAATCACACTAGCCTCTTTTACAGCAGTTTCGTCAGAAACATCAATTTTTGCATTTTTTCCAGCTAATTTAACCACGCTCTTGTAAAAATCATCACTGTTTATCCCGTCAACTTTTACTTCACCATATCCATCGTAGCCTTCATATTTTAAAGTCACATATTCATTCACGTTTAACTGTTCTTTGCCACAGCCTGTGAGACCTAGCAAAATGCCTGTTGAAATTAGCATTAATAGTCCAAATTTCTTTTTCATATTCTTTTCCTCTCAACTACCTAAATATACTCTCTGCAAATTTTTTTAATAATGCGCTAATAATTATATATATATATATATTTAGTCAATAGGCGATTTTTATAACATTTATACATACAAAAAAACCCTAGGAACCGAAATTCCTAGGGATGATATAAATCAAAATGATTTTTGATTTAAGTTATATTTTAGTATGCAATACCCTGTGCCATCATTGCCTCAGCAACCTTTTCGAAGCCTGCGATGTTTGCGCCTGCAACGAAGTTGCCTTCCATACCGTACTTCTTAGAAGCATCATCACATGCATGGAAGATTCCTTCCATGATTCCCTTAAGCTTAGAATCAACTTCTTCGAATGTCCAGTGAAGTCTCTCAGAGTTCTGTGACATCTCAAGAGCTGATGTAGCAACACCACCTGCATTTGCAGCCTTAGCTGGTCCAAAGAGAACGCCAGCTGCCTGGAATGCTGCAACAGCTTCTGGAGTTGAAGGCATGTTAGCACCCTCTGCTACTGCTGTAACGCCGTTAGCGATAAGCATCTTTGCATCTTCTTCGTTAAGCTCGTTCTGTGTAGCACATGGAAGAGCGATGTCTACCTTGTACTGCCATACACCGTGCTCGCCGTTCTTCTTCTCGTGGTACTCAGCTGATGGTCTAGCAGCAGCGTACTCAGAAAGACGTGCTCTCTTAACTTCCTTGATTTCCTTAAGAAGGTCAAGGTCGATTCCCTCTGGATCATAAATCCAACCTGTAGAATCTGAACATGTAACTGGCTTAGCGCCAAGCTGATATGCCTTTTCGATAGCGTAGATAGCAACGTTACCAGCACCTGAAACTGCTACTGTCTTGCCCTCAAATGACTCGCCCTTTGTAGACTTAAGCATTTCCTGTGTGAAGTAGCATACGCCGTAACCTGTTGCCTGTGTACGAGCAAGTGATCCGCCGTAAGAAAGGCCCTTACCTGTAAGAACGCCTGTGAACTCGTTACGAAGTCTCTTGTACTGACCATACATATAACCGATTTCACGAGCACCTACACCGATATCACCAGCTGGAACGTCTGTATCAGCACCGATGTGCTTTGCAAGCTCTGTCATGAATGACTGACAGAATCTCATGATTTCCATATCTGACTTGCCCTTAGGATTGAAGTCAGAACCACCTTTACCACCACCGATTGGAAGTGTTGTAAGTGAATTCTTGAAAATCTGCTCGAAGCCTAAGAACTTAATAACTGATAAGTTTACTGAAGGGTGAAGTCTAAGACCTCCCTTGTATGGTCCGATGGCTGAATTAAACTGAACTCTGTATCCACGGTTTACCTGAACCTTGCCCTGATCATCAACCCAAGATACTCTGAACTGGATAATACGCTCTGGCTCAACGATACGCTCAATAACGCCAAGCTCCTCAAGCTTTGGATTTGCAGCTACAACTGGCTCTAAAGACTCTAACACCTCGCTAACTGCCTGAAGGAATTCCTTCTGCTCTGCGTTTCTAGACTCAAGTCCGTCATAGACACGCTGTAAATAACTACTCTTAAAATTCATTACAAAATCTCCTTTCAGAATATGTCGTTCAGAAAATGCCGACTCTTGCCACCCGACACAATCTAGAAAAGATTTTACTGCATTCAGCACTTTAATGCAATAAAGTTTTTTATAAATTTCTACTTAAATGGAGTCTTTTTCTTTGTCAGCTAAAAACCGGTCAAATTCTAGTTTTAAAAGAGCTGCTACAGGTACTGCAACAAGCATTCCAACAAATCCTCCCAAAGCACTTCCACCTATTAATGCAGCAACCACAAGCAGTGGATGGATTTTAATATTTGAGCTAAGAAGACGTGGATTAATTACATTTCCATCAATAATCATAATTACAACAAGTGCTATTATTCCAGAGATAAGTTCCGTAAATGCCTGTTGTGGCAAACATATCAATAAAAGAGATGCATAGCCTACAATTGGTCCCACATAAGGAATGAGATTTCCTATGCCTACCAGTAATGCAATTAATAAAGCATCAGGGATGCCTAGAATTAAAAATACAACTCCAGTGATTACTGAAACCAACAATGCATCAATAAACTGGCCTCGCAGATATCCTGAAAAGATTCTATCTGCATCACTCCAAAATCTTTCAAATCGCTCTTCTTCTTTTTTGCTTGTGATAATTCTAAATGCTCTCTTCCAATATCTATTGATTCTAGCTCCATCAATCATGAAATAAACAGAAAAAATGCATCCAAAGAACAAGGTTGTAATTACATTTTTCACGCCACTTAAAAAGCCTGTCACATATCCACCAAGCTGATTCATGGAAATGCCTATATTTTTAAGCTGCTCCTCTATGGTTGATATCAAGCTTTGCACATCACTCTGAACTAAATCTGCAATAGATAAAAGAGATTCAAAGTTAATAGCTGAAATGTTCTTGTAAATAGTCAGAATAAGAATCACCAAAATAAACGCAATAACAGCAAGTACAATAATAAAGCTTAGTAAAATAGCCAGCGGTCTATCCCACTTGTGGCTTTTTCTTCTGCTAAATAATCCTTCGATTCTATCCACAATTGGTGAAAGCAGAAAGCTTATTATTCCACCCACAACCAACGGTTTTAATACTGCAGTAAATATAGTCCATAGTCTTGACCAAAAACCTGTGGTCCAGTACAAAAGACATACCACTATCAGCGTTACTATTACAGTTACACTTGCATATAAACATATCTTTGCATACTTCTTATCCAGTGATGACCAGAACCTCTTCAGCATACCCATCCTCCTTATGTAAACTATAACTTTTAAAATCAGTATACAAAAAATGGTTTCCAGAATCATCTGAAAACCATTTTCTTTACATAATTTTAATAATTATAATCTGTTGTTTATTCATCGTCTGTTGTAGTATCCTCATCTGTCTCTTCCACTTCCTTGCCCTTATTTAAAATAGAGCTTGTGATTTCCTCACGAAGTGAAGACATTGATGTTCTGCTGCAAAGACCAACAGTCTTGCCATCCACAGCAACCACACATGAGTCGCCATCATACTGATAAAGAACCACATTGACCACAGTAGCATCTTCATCGTTAAGAGTGATAGCAAATGCCAGCTCTTCTGTTCCCTTGCTGTAATCATCTCCAACTTCCGTCAAAGATAAACTGTCGATAAGTGATGTTGCGGTAACAAAATCTACTGTCTCATCATCAACTGTATAAGTATTTCCATCCTTCTCGTCATACTCAACATTTACAATGTAGGCTTCATCATCAATATCTACTGAGAGCTGTGCTACATTTGTCCAATCGATAGAAACAACTTCTGATGGACGAAGTGTTGAATAGCTAACATCGGCTATATCATCATAATCATCTGCTGTTATTGCATATACGATAGTAGAGCCTTCAAAGTAAAGATATGCTGTATCAGCATCATCTGCCTTGGCAAAATAAATCGTCTGAGTCTGTGACTCTACTGCTGCATCATCAGAATCTTCCTCAGAATCATCTGCAGGAATCTCCCCAGTGATTGTTACTGTAAGTGTTGGATTATCTAATCCATATTCTGCCAAGTCATCCTCAGTTGCCTTATAAGTTTCATACTCTGTTAAATCCATAGATGAAAGCTTCTCTACAAATGATGTAACCTTTGACTCTGATACAGGGCTATAGTCATCTCCATCAACATAATAGAAATCATAATCATCTGTATATGTGTATTCACCATCAGGGTCATATACAACATTTGCTTCCCCATCACCTGATACAACAACTGATGTTATCTGTGAGTAGTCGTTGATTTCATCTCTATCAAGGAAATCGTCCTGACTAGCAGATACATATTGAAGGATATCATCATCTATCAGATATACGCTCTTTTTATCAACGCAGATATATCTCTTTTCATCGATTGTAGAGAAATCACCGAATGTGATAACGCTATCTCCATCTGCTGTAGTAAATGTGATAGTAGCCTCAGGACTATCAAGTCCATACTGAGCGTAATTCTCTACGTCATCGATAATAAAGCTTGCGTGTACCGATTCAAAATAAGAAAGCATATCAGCTACGTAATCCTGATCTACAGGAAAATCGGTATCATCTGAAATCTGCCACTGAGAATCATTTTGAACAAGTGTCACACTATCATCGTTATACTCTATCGCTACCTGTGTCAGATCATCCTCATTAATTGTAAATACTTCTTCATCTATCGTATTTACGGTGTCGATATGTTGCTTTACTGCCTTTTCCACTACAATGGCCACAATTGCAATAACAAGAATGGCGCATAGAATCAGCAGTGTTTTTCCTCTTTTCATTTGATAATCCTCCCTATTCCAGGCTAACCTTTCTTCGTCTTACAACTTCATCGATTCCATATAGTAAGTATCCTACTGGAAGCACACCAATCATAATTACCTTAAGAAGTGTAGCTGCTGACGCACTGATTGTCAGATAGTTGTAATCCAGTGACTTTGATCTGATAGAAAGTGATTCTGTATCAGTCATCTTCCATGACATAGCGTTCATGAAGAAGTCCTCATTTGCACCTGATGAATAAGAATTGTACTGGTCCTCTAACAAGTAGTCAGAAGCAATCCATACAAGTGAACCATCGTTGCTGTTCTCTGCTGCAATTGCAAGCGAGAATGGTCCATCAACATCCCCATCTTCTTTCTCATATGTGCTGATATCGTAGCCTGCAGCCTTTGAGTATGCCGAAGAAGATGTATCAAGAAGTGATGTTACTGTATACGAACCTGCTGTATTCTCAATAGTTAATCCTGCAGAAATTGGCATAATAACTTTGCTGTTCTCATCAATAAGAGCATCTGTAATATCAGAAGACTCAATTGTTGGAAGAAGGAAATATGGATAATCAAATGCATAGTTATCTCTATTTGTATCTATTACAATACCGTCAGTCATAGATACACCTACATAAGCTAACAAAGCTTCAAAGTTTGTAAGCTCACCCTCCTGCTGTGTACCAGAAAGTACTACAATATGACCACCATTATCAATATATTCCTCAAGGATTGTTACCTCTTCTTCAGATAAATCGCTTGAAGGAGAGTTGATTAAGATTACATCAGCATCCTCTGGTATTTCATCCTCATTAAGCAATGAGAACTCTGTCGTCTCCATGTTGCCACTTTCAAGAGCAGATTCCATAGTTGTAGACATATCTGCCTCGCCGTGTCCTGTAAGGACATATACCTGTGGAAGCTCATCAGATACAACATAATCAATTGCTGTTGTAATCAAGCTTTCACCATCAAATGACTGTGACACAGAACCTGTTGTGTAGTAAGAGCTACTGTCTACCTCATACATTGATTCATAGCTTATATATCTACTCTTATCTCCTGAAACTACAATCAAAGAGTTATTTGTAACAGTTTCTGATGTATAGTTAGACGCAAATGTTGGATAAGTATCTGGGTCTTTCTTTTCTACTGTAAGTTTATCTGAAAGGGAATCGTAAACATCCAAAAGCTTTTCTATAACTGTCGACTCCTGGCCAGACTGACATATCCAGTAGATAGTAACGTCGTCCTCCAAGTTACCAACTACCGCCTTACTTGAAGATGTAAGGGAATATAGCTGTGCGGCTGATATATCAAACTGAGTAACTGTGGCTGGAAGTAATGACATAAACACATTTATAGCAATTACAATAGCAAGAACTATAACGGAAATAACAAAACTGTAACCACCGATTTTGGCAGACTTAGTATTTAATTGCTGTTTATTTTTATCTATAAACTTTTTAAAATCAGGTTTCTTAATCTTCATTATCCGTTATACCTCCTCTTCTCTAATGATTGCACACATAAGAACAAGAAGAAGGCTATGATACTTATGTAATAAACTATTGCAGTCAAATCGAACACGCCATTGTAAAACATTGTAAATCTTTCAAATAATGAGATTTGATTCATTACCTTAGGAAGTAAATCTTCAAGTATCTCTGGCTTTGCAAAGAAAAGAATGATTGCAACTAAGCATGTAATAAATGAGAAACCATATCCCATCACATCAGACTTTGTCATGTATCTGATTATTAGTCCGAGGATTATCATTATTACTACTATCGTAAATACGGAACCAACTGCAGATGATGATACTGCGTCAGCAAGCGTTGTACAGTAATAGTTAAATAGCATTACAACAACGCAGATACCTGCTGCCATTCCCTGGGACTCTGTCAAAGATGATATAAACATTCCTATGCTGATAAGGGAAAGGCCTAAAAATATAAAAGCAAATATTGTGCCGTAGCTTGTTGGCAAATATACCTCTCCATACATAGAAAAAATTAATGGATAGGCGCAGATAAAAATCATAGGCACTACAAAAACTACAAGAAGTGCCATAAACTTACCTACCACAATTTCTGTTGTGCTAATAGGTAATGAATATAGAAGCTGGTCTGTTTTCTGCTTCTTCTCATCTGCTATTATCCTCATAGTAAGTATTGGAACAATGATAATAAATACTATTTGGATAAAGCTTAATACGTACTCAAAATTCGCCACCGATGCATTGATGTTATATATAAGTGCTCCTATTCCTGTAAAGGCAAGTAGGAAGGCACCAAAAACATAGCCTGTAAGGCTGTGATAATACAATGACAATTCGTGCTTTAATACTGCCACCATCTTACTCTTCCTCCTCTTCTTCATATTCTTCGTATTCCGAATCCAACTCTTCTAACTCACTCTCCTGTTCAGAAGAAGTCAGTTCAATAAAGATGTCCTCAAGTGATGTCTGAACTGGATTGAGCTTTACAAGAGGAACTGAATTGGCAACAAAAGCTCTAAATACAAGCTCACATACCTCGTATGGATTCTCCATTGCTGTAGAAAGTTTGTAACAATGATACTTTTCAAAATCCTCAACATGCTCAAAGCTAGAGATAGCATCAATGTGATTAATCACCTCTGATACCTTTTCTTCTGTAGCTTCTGTCATAATCTCAATCTCGTTTTCTGATGACAATGACTTACCGAGATTTGTTATGTCATCGTATACAACAAGCTTTCCCTTGTAGATAATAAGTACCTTTTCACATATTGCCTGTATCTCAGAAAGAATATGTGAACTTAGAATAACTGTATGCTTCTTTCCTAGCTCTGATATAAGGTCCCTTATCTCGATAATCTGCATTGGATCAAGGCCCACAGTTGGCTCATCTAGAATAATTACAGAAGGATTTCCAAGGAGTGCCTGGGCTATACCTACTCTTTGTCTATATCCTTTAGATAGATGCTTTATAAGTCTGTTTTGCATCTCTTCGATATGGGTTTCTTGTATTACTCTGTCTATTTCTGACTCCAGCTCTGCTTTTGCTATCCCCTTTGCTTCTGCAACAAATTTAAGATATTCTCTTGGAGTCTGTTCTACATAAAGAGGTGGAATTTCAGGAAGGTAGCCGATAAGCTTTTTTGCCTCTTTCTCCTCCTCATAAATATCATGTCCATCAATTTTTATATCACCACTAGTTGCAGCGAGACAGCCAGTTATAATATTTAGTGTAGTAGATTTACCTGCACCGTTTGGTCCAAGGAAACCATAAATATGACCATCTTCGATGGTAAATGACAAATCATCTACGGCAAGTACATCACCATAGCGTTTCGATAGATGTTCTACAGTTATCATTTCGCATATTCTCCTTTATTTTTAGTCTATAGTACTGTAGAACATGAATATTACGTCTATCTGACATCTATGTGAAATGTAAGTGAAAAAAAGAGCCCACATTTCTGTGAGCTCTAATAATTATATCGTTTATACGTTAATCTCAGCTTTTACACCAAGTACTTCTTTGTTTGCCTCAAGAATAGGATTGATAACATCACGAAGGTAAACCTCAACCTGACGTGGGCCACGTCCAACGTATCTTGCAGGCTCCATAGTAGCCTCAAGTTCCTCAAGTCCCATTGGGAATTCATCATCAGCAGCAATAAGTTCAAGAAGGTTATTGTCCTTACCCTCTACCTTAACGTTCTTGCCTGCCTCCATAGAAAGTGTACGAATCTTCTCGTGAAGCTCCTGTCTATTTCCACCAAGCTTAACAGCATCCATCATAATGTTTTCTGTAGCCATGAATGGAAGCTCAGACATAAGGCGCTTTGTAATAACCTTGTCATATACTACAAGACCATCTACAACATTTAAGCAAAGGTCAAGGACACCGTCTGTTGCAAGGAATCCCTCAGCAATAGAAAGACGCTTGTTTGCTGAATCATCAAGTGTACGCTCAAACCACTGAGTAGCTGATGTAATCGCTGGGTTAAGTGCATCAATCATAACATAACGAGAAAGTGATGCAATACGCTCTGAACGCATTGGGTTGCGCTTGTAAGCCATAGCTGATGAACCAATCTGGCTCTTCTCAAATGGCTCCTCTACTTCCTTAAGATGCTGAAGTAAACGAATATCGTTTGACATCTTATGAGCAGATGCTGCTATACCTGCAAGGATATTGCAAACTCTAGTATCTACCTTTCTAGAATATGTCTGGCCTGATACTGGGTAGCATGCCTTAAATCCCATCTTCTCAGCTATCATTGGATCAATCTTGTCAATTGTTTCATTGTCGCCGTTGAAGAGCTCAAGGAAGCTGGCCTGTGTACCAGTTGTACCCTTTGAGCCAAGAAGCTTAAGAGTAGAAAGTACATAATCAAGATCCTCAAGATCCATTACAAACTCATTAAGCCAAAGTGTTGCACGCTTACCAACTGTTGTTGGCTGTGCAGGCTGAAAATGTGTAAATGCAAGTGTAGGCTGTGCCTTGTACTTGTCAGCGAATGCTGCAAGCTCAGCAATAACATTCACAAGCTTTGTACGAATAAGCTGTAAAGCATCTCTCATAATGATGATATCAGTGTTGTCACCAACATAGCAGCTTGTAGCGCCAAGGTGAATAATACCTGCTGCCTTTGGGCACTGCTGTCCGTATGCATATACATGACTCATTACATCATGTCTAACTTCTTTCTCACGAGCCTTTGCAACATCATAATTGATATCCTCAATGTGCTGCTTCATCTCATCAATCATATCCTGAGTAATAACTGGCTTTCCATCCTGTGAAAGACCTAATTCCATCTCAGTTTCTGCAAGGGCAATCCAAAGTCTTCTCCAGGTTGAAAACTTCTTATCCTGTGAAAAGATGTACTGCATCTCCTTGCTTGCATATCTCTCGCTAAGTGGGCTTGTATATCTATCTGTACTCATATTCTCTCCTTATATCGTGTAATCTATCCGAATATCAATCGGGAAGTTACTTTTCATAATCCCCACGGATATCTTCAGTTGGTGGCTCCATAGGGTAGTTACCATCAAAGCAACCATGACATATCTCAAGGCCATCTACCATCTGTGGAAGTCTCTCAAAGTTGAGATATGCCAAAGAATCAGCACCAATGATTGCGCAAATCTCGTCTACAGAATGCTTGTAGGCGATAAGCTGCTCGCGACATGGCACATCAGTACCAAAGTAGCAAGGCCACAAAAATGGTGGTGATGAAATACGAACATGTACTTCTGTAGCCCCGGCATCACGAAGCATCTTTACAATACGATCTGATGTAGTGCCTCGTACAATTGAATCATCAATCATGATAATTCGTTTACCCTTAACTACTTCTTTAAGAGCATTAAGTTTTACCTGTACTGAGGACTGTCTGCTTGCCTGCTTAGGCTTGATGAAAGTACGTCCTACATAGCTGTTCTTGATAAATGCTGTTCCGTATGGAATACCTGATTCTAATGAATATCCCTGTGCAGCTGCATTTCCAGATTCTGGAACACCAACTACAAGGTCAGCTTCAACTGGTGAATCCTGTGCCAAGAATCGACCAGCTCTGATACGAGCATCATATACAGACTGCCCATCAATAATACTATCTGGTCTGGCAAAATAGATATATTCGAAAATGCATCTACCATGATTGCTCTTATCAATACATCTGCTCTTATCAGATTTGATACCAAACTCAGGTGAAATAGTTACGATTTCTCCTGGCTCTACATCTCTGATGTATTCAGCACCGATTGTATCAAGAGCACATGTCTCTGATGCAATTACATATGCATTATCACGTTTTCCAATGCAAAGTGGTCGGAATCCCTGAGGATCACGGGCAGCAATAAGCTTTCTAGGTGACATAACAACAAGTGAGTATGCTCCTTTGATTTTGTCACAAGCTCTCGCAACTGCTTCCTCAACTGTTGCACTTTTTAAACGCTCTCTTGCAATAAGATATGCGATTGTTTCTGAATCGATTGTTGTTTGGAAAATGGCACCTGTCATAGAAAGCTCATCTCTAAGTTCCTCTGCATTGATTAGGTTACCATTGTGGGCCATTCCAAGAATACCCTTTATATAAGATAAAACAAGTGGCTGTGCGTTCTCTCTTGTAGAAGAGCCTGCTGTAGAATAACGAGTATGTCCTACACCAATATCTCCGTGCATGCCCTCAAGTATTTCCTGATTGAATACTTCGTTTACTAATCCCATATCTTTGTGAAGGGCAAAATTGCGTTTTGGACCATTAGTGTCAGATACTGCAATACCACAACTCTCCTGTCCTCTGTGCTGTAACGCAAAAAGGCCATAATAAATCGAGGAGGCAACATCTCCACCGTCAAAATCGTACATGGCAAAGACGCCGCACTCCTCGTGCAAATCGTCCCATGGCATGTCCTTTACTTTCAAATCTGTCATAAAATCTCCTAATACATAATCTACGCTATAAGGTATTTTACACTTCAAGTGCTTTGCCAGTTAATAGCTTGTAAGCTTCAAGATATTTGTCGATTGTCTTATCGATAACATCCTGTGGAAGAAGGTAATCTGAATCTGGATTAGCCTTAAGCCAATCACGTACGAACTGCTTATCAAATGATGGCTGTCCATGTCCTGCTTCATAACCCTCAAGTGGCCAGAAACGTGAGCTATCTGGAGTAAGCATCTCATCTGCTAAAACAATGTTACCATCCTCATCAAGACCGAACTCAAACTTTGTATCAGCAATAATAATGCCCTTAGTAAGTGCATAATCTGCACACTTCTTATAAAGAGCGATTGTGTTATCACGAAGTGCAGTTGCGTATTCTAAGCCATGACCAGGGAATTCCTTTTCAAGAACTTCTATGGAACGCTCGAAAGAGATATTTTCATCATGATCACCAATTTCAGCTTTAGTAGAAGGAGTATAGATAGGTTCAGGAAGTTTATCTGATTCCTTTAACCCTTCTGGAAGTTTAATGCCACAAACAGTACCGTTCTCTTTGTAGCTGGCCCATCCAGAGCCTGTGATGTAACCACGTACGATGCACTCGATTGGAAGCATTGTAAGCTTCTTGCACATCATTGACTTGCCCTTGTACTCATCGTTCTGGAAGAACTCTGGCATGTCTTTTACATCAGTTGAAAGCATGTGATTTGGAACAATGTCCTTTGTAAGTTCAAACCAGAACTTAGACATCTGTGTAAGCACTGCACCCTTGTTGACAATTTTGTTTTTGAGAATTACATCGAATGCAGATATACGATCTGTTGCTACCATAATAATGCTATCGCCATTATCGTATACTTCTCTTACTTTTCCTTCTTTAATTGGTTTCATAATCAAATCCTCTCTCTTTTTATTCTATTTTATTTATAATCATGTCGCCCCCCCCTAAGGGGGCTAATGACTACTTTCTAACTAAAAGTGACTTTCCAGTCATCTCCTTTGGCTGCTCAAGACCCATGATCTCGATAAGTGTAGGAGCGATATCACAAAGAGCACCGCCCTCGCGGAGTGTATAGTCACTATCGTAGTTAACTAAGATAAATGGAACAGGATTTGTTGTGTGAGCTGTGTGTGGCTCTCCTGTCTCATAATCAATCATCTTTTCTGCATTACCGTGGTCAGCACAGATGAATAATGCTCCATCCATCTCCTTAACTGCCTCTACGGCTTCACCTACAAGTGAGTCAACACGCTCTACAGCTGCAACAGCTGCCTCTATGACGCCAGTATGACCAACCATGTCTGGGTTAGCAAAGTTGATAACAATAACATCGTACTTGTTAGACTTAATAGCATCTACAAGCTTTGCTCCAACCTCTGGTGCCGACATTTCAGGCTTAAGGTCATATGTAGCTACATCCTTTGGAGAGTTTACAAGGATTCTTTCCTCGTCCTTGTTAGGCTCCTCAACACCACCGTTGAAGAAGAATGTAACGTGTGCGTATTTTTCTGTCTCAGCAAGTCTAAGCTGCTTTAAACCATTGTTAGCTAAGAACTCACCGAATGTATTAGAAATGCTCTCCTTTTCGAAAGCAATGTGCTTGTTAGGGATTGTCTCATCGTAATCCTTGAAGCAAGCATAATAGAGATTTAAGAACTCTCTATCGAAGCCTGTGAACTTGTCATCACAGAATGCTCTAGTAATTTCACGAGCACGGTCTGGACGGAAGTTAAAGAATACAACTGAATCGCCATTCTTAACAACTGAAAGAGGCTTTCCATCAGCATCTGTGATAACTGTAGGAAGAACGAACTCATCAGTTACACCATCATCGTAAGATGCCTGCATAGCATCAGGTACTGAAGTAGCCTGAACGCCTTCACCCTTAACAAGTGAATTGTAAGCCTTCTCAACACGATCCCAGTTGTTATCACGGTCCATTGCGTAGTAACGACCAGAAAGTGATGCAATCTTACCAACTCCGATTTCGTCCATCTTTGACTGAAGTGCTGCTAAGAAATCCTTACCAGAAGCAGGTGGAGTATCACGTCCATCAAGGAATGCGTGAACGAATACATTTGTAAGGCCGTTCTTCTTGCACATCTCAAGCATACCGTAAAGGTGCTCGATGTGGCTATGTACACCACCGTCTGAAAGAAGACCCCAAAGATGAATGTCTCCGCCAGTCTTTTTAGCATTGTCGATAGCTTCAAGTAAAACCTTGTTCTCGAAGAACTCGCCATCATTGATAGCTTTTGTAATACGTGTTAAATCCTGGTAAATAATGCGGCCTGCGCCGATGTTCATATGTCCAACTTCTGAGTTACCCATCTGTCCGTCTGGAAGTCCAACAAACATTCCAGATGCTTGACCTGCTACGAATGGACATTCAGCCATAAGTTTGTCCATAACAGGTGTCTTTGCCATTGCAATGGCATTTCCCTTTGGATTGTCATTAAGACCATATCCGTCGAGAACCATAAGTACTACAGGTTTCTTACTCATAGTAAATCCTCCTTATATCTGGCAAACGCCAGAAAAAAATATTTATTTTTTACTAATACGTCCGTCCTTATCAATCTTTGCTGATGATGATAAGGAATTCAGACCATCTATGATATTGCTGTAAGCCATATCTTCTGAACCAAGCAGGCTTGTAACTCCTGCGTTAAAATTACATGGAATAAAGTATGAATCTACGCTTCCATCTTGTTTTATACGAATCTGTGCTAATCCTGTATCGTATGATGTTGGCATGTTGCTGGTTGTAGAGAACCAATAGTTGCCCAAGCTGTAGTAGATAGGCACATCATCCATATACTCAATTGTTTGAAGGCAATGTGTATGCCCTCCTATTATTACATCTGCACCAGCCTCAACAAATGCTCGAGCAAGTGCCATCTGATCACCGCCATAATTGGCAGTGCCTTCTGTACCCCAATGAGGAAAAACAATAACAAAATCTGCATTTGCTTTTGCCTCTGATATAGTTTCACAAAAAGCTTCCGGGTGCAAGCATTTCATAACACCTGGCGTAACGCCTGTAGCTTCCTTTGTGTAATTAAGAGTTCTTTCTATTTGAGTAGCTGCCACAATGGCTATCTTTCTGCCACCGACAATAAAGTATATCGGCTTTTTAGCTTCCTCAAGATTGACTCCTGCCCCTACATAAGGAATGCCTTGTAAATTTAGGGTATTTAATGTATCTAAAAATCCAATTTCATCATAGTCATAGACATGATTGTTGGCCACACTAACTGCGTCAACTCCAAGCTCTTCGAGCAAAGCAACTCGACTTGGATCTGCTTTAAATGTATATGCCTTTCCAGCAAGAGGATTCCCTCTGTTTGTATAGGCAAACTCATTATTAACAAGAAGAATATCAGCTTCTCGCATTTCTTCTAACAAATCTGCCGAAAAGCAATCTTCTATTCCATTAATTTGGCTGTCCATAAACTCTGTTGTGGCTATTCCTTCTGCAAATGACAAATCGCCGGTAAAATCAAGAACTATGTCTCCATAGACTGGCTTATCTATTACGTATGTTTTGTCATAGGAATAACTCTGCAAGCCTGTATCCATACAGTACTCGTACCAAAGTACATGAATACTCTTGCCAGTAAGTTGATACCAAATTTCTGGCGTTTGGAAATTTGCATAACTTGCAATTTCCTCTATTACATCCTCACCATATTCAGATGTAATCATCGCGAGAAAAGACTCGTCTATAGGATGACCTCCTATAAACTCAATTGTACTATTGTTTAAAATCGTATCCCACGCGTCCGTTAAATCCGCAATTTCAATGATTTCCGGCTCGCTAGCTTCAAGATTTACGGTATCAACCTCAATTGTTTTGTGTCCGCATCCTGTTAGTAAAGAGATAACAACCGTAACTATCGCTATGCAAAAGTTACATTTCTTCATTAATCTGTGCCTTTACTCGGACAACAGCCTCCATAGCGCCTTCATAACCCGAATCAGCCGCCATTTCATAATACGACAAAGCTGTTTCCAAATTCCTCTCAACCCCGTACCCGTTTTCATAAAGAAAACCTAAATTAACCTGAGCAATTGCATAACCCTGCAATGCTGCAAGCTTTTGGTAATAAACTGCCGATGCAAAATCTACATCTACACCAAATCCATTGTAATACATGTAACCAATCTGGTTAAGTGCTGGTGCGTAGTCTGCATCTGCTGCGATAAGATAATACTCCATCGCTTTTTCATAATCTCTATCTACATCTAAGCCATTTTCATAAATCTGGCCTAGGTAATAGCTAGCCTTAGCGTAGCCGTTGTCAGAAGCAGCTGTAAAATACTCGATAGCCTTTTCTGTATCTGCTTCTACTCCATTGCCTTCTACGTAAAGAAGACCAACTGCTGTATTCGCAAGATTGATAGCATATTGATCTGCTAAATCTGTGCTTTCTGATTTGGTAACTCTTGAATAGTAATCAAAAGCCTTTTTGTAATCCTGAGCAATGCCAATACCATGCTCATATGCATAACCTAGATAGTATGTACCATCTATATCTCCGGCAATCTGTGCCTTGTATATGTAATCGTAAGCTTCTTCTGCTTTTTCTTCGTCTTCTGTGGATATTTCTACTTCTTCTGATTCTTCTGTATCAGTGATATCGACATCCTCATCAGATTCATCAGCAAAAAATGCTTCTGGTAATGATGCCATTATAACTCTGGCTTTGCCAACGTAAGCATTATCTGAGCCACCCTCAATGGCAGCATCAAAAAGCTCATCTGCTTTTTCTAAATCCTGCTCAACACCTGTGCCTGTTAAATAGAAATAACCAAGTGCACATGTACCGTCAACATTTCCTGAATCAGATGCCATTTGATACCAGGAAATCGCCTCAGCAAAATCCTGCTTAACATCCTCTGTGCCGTACTCTAGCATACGACCAAGCATAACCTGTGCGTCAGTGTCGTCCTCATATGCAAGAACTTCAAGCTCACTATATGAAAGAACTGTATAATCCTCAACTTCCACGTCGTCAAATGCGACCTGTTCAGTAGTATCTACTGTATCCTCTACTTCCTCTTCCTCTTTCTTGCCACAGGCAATAAGTGAAAGTGAGCAAAGGCCTAACATAAAGTATAAACGAAATTTTCGTTTCATAAATTCCTCCAAGGACAAAACGTCCATCAGCGCAAATTATATCATAAAATGAACTTATTTAAAACAAAAATAGCGCACCAGAAACTGGTGCGCATGTAAAACTTTAGGAGTTTTTACTACTTATAATTGACAATTTCAACAAAGTCTTTCCTAAAACCCAATTTTATTAAGCATTAACGATTTTACCGAAGTCTGGCTTAAGTGAAGCACCGCCGATAAGACCACCATCAATGTTTGGCTTGCTAAGAAGCTCAGCTGCGTTAGAAGCATTCATAGATCCGCCGTACTGAATACGAACAGCCTCTGCTGTAGCACCATCATAAAGCTTAGCAATAAGCTCACGGATGAATGCACAAACTTCTTCTGCCTGATCAGCTGTAGCTGTCTCACCTGTACCGATAGCCCAGATTGGCTCGTAAGCGATAACAAGGTTCTTTACCTGGTCAGCTGTAACACCTGAAAGATCCCAAGTAATCTGACGCTCGATCCACTCCTTGTATGTGCCAGCCTTGCGAAGTGCAAGTGACTCACCACAGCAAAGGATTGGTGTAAGACCAGCAGCAAATGCCTTCTTAACCTTAGCATTGATAAGAATATCATTCTCACCAAAGATGTCACGTCTCTCAGAGTGACCCATGATAACGTACTTAACACCAGCGTCTACAAGCATAGGAGCTGAAATCTCGCCTGTGAAAGCACCCTTATCCTCGATGTAGAAGTTCTCAGCACCAACGTTTACGTTTGTGCCCTTTACAGCCTCTACTACAGGAACGATATCGATTGCAGGTACGCAATATACTACGTCTACATCATCGTTCTTTACTAAATCCTTAAGCTCAGCAACAAGCTTTACAGCCTCAGAAGGTGTCATGTTCATCTTCCAGTTGCCGGCAATAATTCTTCTTCTTGCCATTTTTTCTCTCCTTTACGAGAATAGAACTTCGCCAGTTACGCCTACAAGCCTTAGTATCTTTTCGCTCGACTAGAATGTCTCGCGCAAAAGATCTAAGAGCTTGTTGTCTACTAGCTTGTTCAATTCTCTTAATCTACATAAATAAGATTTATTTACCTTTACGATTTATTTGTCGTCTGCTGCGTAAACGCCAGGAAGCTCCTTACCCTCAAGGAACTCAAGTGATGCTCCACCACCTGTAGAGATGTGGCTCATCTTGTCAGCGAATCCCATCTGGTTAACAGCTGCAGCTGAATCACCACCACCGATGATTGTTGTAGCATCTGTCTCAGCAAGTGCCTTAGCAACTGCTTCTGTACCTACAGCAAGTGCTGGGTTCTCGAAAAGACCCATTGGTCCGTTCCAAAGAACTGTCTTAGCTGTCTTAACCTTCTCAGAGAAAAGAGCAACTGTCTTAGGTCCGATATCGCAACCCTCTCTGTCAGCTGGCATGTTCTCTGTATCATATGTCTCGCACTCTACTGGAGCATCGATTGGATCTGGGAAGCCTGCGATTGTAACAGCATCAAGTGGAAGGAGAATTTCCTTACCCATGCTCTTAGCCTTCTCAAGCATTTCCTTACAGTAATCAAGCTTTGTATCGTCGCAAAGTGACTTACCGATTTCGTAACCCATAGCCTTCTGGAATGTGTAAGACATACCACCACCGATGATAAGTGTGTCACACTTCTCAAGAAGGTTGTTGATAACGTTAAGCTTATCAGCTACCTTTGCACCACCAAGAATTGCTACGAATGGACGTACAGGATTCTCAACAGCGTTGCCAAGGAAGTCGATTTCCTTCTGCATAAGGTATCCAACTACGTTTGAACCACCCTTAGCTGTGATGAACTTTGTAACACCAGCTACAGAAGCGTGAGCTCTGTGTGATGAACCGAAAGCATCGCATACATAATCATCTGCAAGATCAGCAAGCTCCTTAGAGAATGCCTCACCGTTCTTTGTCTCTTCCTCGCCACGGAAACGAGTATTCTGAAGAAGAACTACATCTCCTTCCTTCATAGCCTCAACTGCCTTTGTAGCAGCTTCGCCTGTTACGTTGTAATCAGAAACGAATGTTACTTCCTTACCAAGCTTCTCTGAAAGACGCTTTGCAACTGGAGCAAGTGACTCGCCCTCGTTAGGACCATTCTTTACCTTTCCAAGATGTGAGCAAAGAATAACCTTTCCACCATCAGCAATAAGCTTGTTGATTGTAGGAAGAGCTGCCTTGATACGTGTATCATCTGTGATTTCGCCACCCTTAAGAGGTACGTTGAAATCGCAACGAACAAGTACGCGACGACCCTTAACATTAATGTCATCTACTGTCTTCTTATTTAATGCCATAATTATATCCTCCATATAAAATAAAAAAGGGCTCGGTCCAATAGGACCGGACCCTTTAAAAGTCGTATTTCGTAAAAACGAATTAAGCTAACTCTGAGAAGTACTTGATTGTACGAACCATCTGTGATGTGTAGCTGTTCTCGTTATCATACCAAGAAACAACCTGTACCTCGTACTGATCATCAGAAACCTTAGAAACCATTGTCTGTGTAGCATCGAAGAGAGAACCAAATCTCATACCTACGATATCTGAAGAAACGATTTCATCCTCGTTGTAACCGAATGACTCGTTAGCTGCTGCCTTCATAGCTGCGTTGATACCCTCAACTGTAACGTCCTTCTTGTTTACAACTGCTGTAAGGATTGTTGTAGAACCTGTTGGTGTAGGAACACGCTGAGCAGATCCGATAAGCTTTCCGTTAAGCTCTGGGATAACAAGACCGATAGCCTTTGCTGCACCTGTTGAGTTAGGAACGATGTTAACTGCTGCTGCACGTGAACGACGAAGATCACCCTTTCTCTGTGGGCCATCAAGTGTCATCTGATCACCTGTGTAAGCGTGGATTGTTACCATGATACCAGACTGGATTGGAGCGTACTTGTTAAGTGCGTCAGCCATTGGTGCTAAGCAGTTTGTTGTACATGAAGCTGCTGAAATGATTGTATCAGAAGCCTTAAGTGTCTCATGGTTTGTATTGTAAACGATTGTAGGAAGATCGTTTCCTGCTGGTGCAGAGATAACAACCTTTCTAGCACCTGCATTGATATGAGCCTGTGCCTTTTCCTTTGATGTGTAGAATCCTGAGCACTCAAGAACTACGTCAACCTTAAGGTCACCCCATGGGCAATTGTTTGCATCTGGGAATGCATAGATCTTGATTTCCTTACCGCAAACGATGATTGAATCATCTGTGCAAGAAACCTCATCTGCATGCTCATACTTTCCCTGTGATGAATCATACTTTAAAAGATGTGCTAACATCTTTGGGCTAGTTAAGTCGTTGATTGCTACTACTTCGTAACCTTCTGCTCCGAACATCTGACGGAATGCAAGACGTCCGATACGGCCAAAACCGTTGATTGCTACTCTTACTGCCATTTTTAAATCCTCCTAAAGATTCTTTTAAAATTTTCTTTGAAGCTCTCAAAGAGCCCCGTATGCACTTTATTTTATACAACATCAATCTATAATTCAACCCCAAATTGAAATATTGTTAAAATTTTCTCAATGTACTTATATTATTTGTATTTTCAAACAATATTTCTTGCGCCTGCCAGTATCATCAATTAATATTTAGTTACTTATACAAAGGAGGCTACAACAATGTTTTGGGACAATCACATGCACTGTAATTTTTCAGGAGACTCCGACGCTTCTCCTATTGATATGATAAACTCTGCAAAAGCAAAAGGCCTGCTAGGTATTACTTTTACAGACCACTTGGATATCGACTATCCTAAGCAGTTTGGATTCTTCGATTTAGATTTAGAGAACTACTATCCTACCTTGCACAAACTTGCAAAGCAGGAATCAACTGATAAATTTACCATATTGAATGGACTAGAGGTTGGCATTCAGCCACATGTTGCTGATAAATGCAATGAAGCTGTTAATGCTCATCCATATGACTTCATAATAGGAAGTACTCACCTTGTGGATAAATGGGACCCATACTTCGACAGTTTTTGGGAACGTGATACAGAAAGCGCTTTGCTAAACCGATATTACGAATCCATTCTTGAAAACATTACCGTATTTACGAATTTTGATACAGTTGGTCATTTGGATTACGCATTTAGATATGCACGTAACCAGGAGGCAAAGCACAACACACATCAACCATATGCAGAAATCATTGATGCCATCCTTCAGCAAATTATAAAGCTAGATAAGGCATTGGAGGTAAACACTGCCGCATTCAGAAAAGGAATGGGTGCTCCCAATCCTGCTCCATCTATTATCAAAAGATACAAAGAATTGGGCGGTAAAATGATTACACTAGGTGCCGACGCACATACTCCCGAGGATGTTGCTGCAGATTTTGATAAGCTACCTGACTTATTAAATGATTGTGGCTTCCATGAATATTATGTATTTAAAAACAGAAAGCCTGAAGCTTATCCATTGAGATAGGCCTCAGGCTTTTTCTTAATCGTTATCTAATTTTAAAAGAGAATTAACAAGTTCCTCGCAAATTTCCAACTCTGACTTACCATCAGTTTCAATTATGATATCAGCTGCAGCAACATATTTCTCTCTTCTTTTAAGCATCAACTCTTCTATAAATTCAACACTCTTATTATTTTCGATAAGAGGTCTATCATGGCTATCCTTTACTCTCTCAAGGATTGTCTCTGGCTTTGCGGTTAAAAGAACAACACGTCCATTCTTCTTCATCTCCTGGACGTTTACATCACGCATTGGTGTACCACCCCCACATGAAATTACAACATTACGCTTTGACTGCATTTCCTTCAATAGGTTTGTCTCGGCATTTCTGAAGTGCTCTTCTCCATATACCTCAAAAATATCAGAAATAGACATGCCCTCTCTATCAGAAATAACCTGATCCATCTCTACCACTTCCATGGCAAAGCATGTGCTCAAATAATCAGAGATTGTAGTTTTACCTGCTCCCATAAATCCAATAAGTACAATATTGTAATTGAACAAGTGTCTAGCTTGAATACGCTTGGCATTTTTAACTATCGAACTATATATGTCCTTTACTTCCTTGCCGTGACGTTTCCCTTCCAAGCTCTTGTCTAACCAGCGGTCTCTTTTTTCATCCTGTTCTGGCTGTAAAATCTGTAAACCATTCTCTTCTTTGTATGCCATAATTTCCTCAACAATGGCATTTCTCATAAGCAGTGCATTAAGAATAATTTCGTCGTTCTGAGCAAGATGCTCTCTTAACATTTTGAGCTGTTCCATGTCTTATTCCCCTTTGATACCTTGTTTTGAATAGTATCATACTAAAAAATCAGACAGAAAGAAACAACTTTTTCCTTCTGTCTGATAAATAAATTTTAGATTAAATTAATAAGGAAGTTAAATCTTAAAGAAAATCATGTCTCTCAAGAACCTTGATAATATCACGACCTTCTTCTGTACCTTCGATAATACGACGAGCACGCTTAGAATCACCAATATTGTAAATCTCAACATTTGTGTCTTCAAATGCAGTATTTAACTCATCGATGATAGGTGTGTTAGAGCGCATACCAAGGCAGATGAATCCTAAATCAAAGTCAATGTTTTCGATTTCGCCTTCTGGATTCTTAACGATAAACTTGTCGTTGCATACTTCCTGAAGTGCTGTATTTGTCATCTGACGAACATTGTACTTAGCCATCTTTGCAGCTGTATCGCACTTTGTGATTGGATCAAGTCCGTTACCAATGATAGGTAACATCTCGATGATAGTAACTTCAGCACCTCTTTCTGTGAAGTATTCCATAACATCAAGACCTACGGCACCGCCACCAACAACAGCAACCTTCTTACCTGTCATATCCTCTGGATATGTATCAAGACGCTCAATCATCTTAATAACTGTAGCTACATTTGAATCATCCTTATCAACAAGGTCTAATAATCCCTTGATAGGTGGTAATGTAGGGTTTGAACCTGTAGCATTTACGATGATATCTGGGTTCAAGCTCTTAATCTGATCAACTGTAGTATCGTTGTTCTTAAATATGAAGAGATTTCTTAATTTGCTAGCACGGTTAATCATGTACTTAGGGAAATCAGCAAGTCTCTTCTTGTCAGGAATCTTTGAAATCTGAACAGAAAGACCGCCAAGCTCTGCCTTCTTCTCAAGAAGGAATGTTGTACATCCAACCTCTGCAGCTGTACAAGCAGCTTCAAGACCTGCTGTACCACCACCGATAACTACAACGTTGCAAGGCTTATTAACCTTTCTCTTGTAGTATTCGTCATTAGCGTTAACAGCTGGGTTTACTGTACAACGAATTGGAAGGTTAAGGCCAATTCTGTGACCTGCACAACCTACGTTACATGAAATACACTTACGAAGCTCATCCTCACGGTTGAACTCTACCTTATTTACCCAATTAGGATCTGCGATAAGACCACGGCCCATACCGATGATATCAGCATCTCCTCTTTCAAGAATTTCCTCAGCGACCTTAGGATCACGAATATTTCCCATTGTTACACATGGCTTGCCATATTTTTCCTTAACAGCCTTTGCCATGTATGAACGCCATCCATCTGGAAGATAGTTTGCATCAATCTGGAACTGAATAGAACTATTAAGACCAGCAGAAACGTCAAATACGTCTACCTCTTCCTGGAAGTACTGTAAATACTCAATTGCGTCCTCTAGTGTGTTACCTCCCTCAACAAACTCATCAGCACTAATACGGACAAAAATTGGGAAGAATGGTCCTACCTGCTTTCTTACTTCTTCTACAACAAGCTTTGTAAATCTAGCGCGATTCTCTGGTGATCCGCCAAACTCATCTGTACGCTTGTTAGTAGTAGGTGAAAGGAACTGGCTCAAAAGATATGAGTGACCAGCATGAATTTCAACACAGTCAAAACCGGCTGTCTGTGCACGCTTTGCTGCCTCACCATACTTCTTTACAATATTGTAGATTTCTTCCTTCTCAAGTGGACGTGGAATCTCTCCGCCTGCCTTTGAAGGGATATCTGATGCAGAAACTGGCTGCTCTCCTGTACGAGCAGAAACAGCTGACGCACCAGCGTGGTTAATCTGAATACCTACACAAGCGCCATGCTTATGCATTCTCTCTGTAAAGTAATATAAACGTGGAATGAAATTGTCATGATCAATTCGAAGCTGGGTTGTACCATTAGAACCCTGTGGTGAAAAGACACTAGCATTTTCAACCATTAATAATCCTGTACCACCCTTAGCTCTCTGCTCATAGTAATCAATATGAACAAATGTCATCTCACCATTCTGATCACCGTAGTTAGTTCCCATTGGTGTCATCATGATACGATTCTTAAGTGTCATACGACGAATTGTAAGTGGTTCAAAAATGTGTGGATACTTATTTCTCATTATAGAATGCTCCTATTTACAAACAAAATTTACGTGATAAGAGCTGTCAAGATGAAAAGCGGGCATGCTTTCCTTTTTTATAAGAAAAGTATAATCCCGCTTTAATATCAAAATCCAATTCATTTTTTGTAATTAATTAGTGCATAGAATGTACCAATATGAAGTCAATCATACGTTTTACGGCAGGCATCTGATATCGCCCCTTCATGTACGCCATATAAACAGTGTGTGAAAGACTATATTCTGTGGAAAGCTTCTTTATTATAACGTCATTTCTGTGAATACTATCTACATCCGCAACAAGGGCTATTCCAAAGTCAGCTGCAACAAGGGCTGCTATACCATTTTCGTCAGGTGATTCACAGATAAAGTTAGGCTCAACCTTATTCTGTAGAAAGAAGTCCCTGGTCAAACGACCTAAGCCTGATTTGCGTGTGTATCCCAAAACAGGGTATTTTTCAAAAATTGATGCATCTAAGGTATCGTTTTCTTCCAGAGGATGTCCCTTAGGAATAATAACCACCAGTTCCTGTTGTAATATAGGAATAAACTTAATATTTGGCTCATCCTTCACAAAGGAACCAAATATAATATCGTAGTTGCCTGACTTTAAACCTTCTATATTTTTAGAAGTGATATCCTGATGGAAATTGAATGTTACTTCGCTATTTCTATCTTCTAATAGGAAAGCTCTACAAACATTCGGAATAAACGAACCAGCAAGAGGAGCCACATATGCTAAATCAATATGCCCTCCTGAACCTGTCAATTGATGCATTTTTCGATCAGCCAAATTGATTTCATTTAGAATTCTATCAACGTGCTCGTAAAAAATATCTCCTGTTTTGGTCAAAACTACGTTGCGTCCAGTTCTTTCAAATAAGACTACTCCCAGCTCTGATTCAAGGGCATTTATTGAGCGGCTAAGGGATGGTTCTGATATATGAAGCTTTTCTGCAGCCTGATTGAAATGCTGTAATCTAGCGGCCTCATAAAAATACATCATTTGATTTAGAGTCATAGTTCTCCTCTCTCTGTTTTGCACAATATAATTGTTGTATTTTCATTACTTATTATCAATTTTACCACAATTGATAGCTAAAAGCTATTAATAATATGCAATAGAAGTATTGGAATTATACAGTAATACACATTAAAATATATGTATAAAGACTGTTAAGATTTTAACAAAGGGCATGCAAAATCTTAAAGAATTTATGGAGGAATTAAAATTATGGCAGAAAGAATTACAGGACACACAGAGCTTATCGGACTTATGGCTTATCCAATCAGACACTCAAGCTCACCAGCTATGCACAATGAAGCATTTGCATATCTTGGTCTCGATTATGCTTATCTCGCATTTGAGGTAGATAATAGCACACTCGAGGATGCTGTAAAAGGTATCAGAGCACTTAAGCTTGTAGGCTCAAACGTTTCTATGCCTAACAAGACTGTAGTAGGTAAGTATCTTGATAAGTTATCTCCTGCTGCTGAGCTTTGCGGAGCTGTAAACACAATCGTAAATGAGAACGGTGTTCTTACAGGTCACATCACAGACGGTATCGGTTACATGCAGTCACTTAAGGACTACGATATCGATGTTATCGGAAAGAAAATGACAATCGTTGGTTGTGGCGGTGCTGGTACTGCTATCCAGATTCAGGCCGCACTTGATGGCGTTAAAGAAATGTCTATCTTCAACGTAAAGGATGCTTTCTGGGATAACGCTCAGGAAACAGTTAACAAGATCAACGAGAGAACAAACTGCAAGGCTACACTTTATGACTTAGCAGACCTTGACGCTCTTAGAAGAGAAATCGCTGATTCTTACCTTCTTGCAAATGCAACAGGTATGGGTATGAAGCCACTTGAGGGCCAGACATGGTTACCAGATACTTCATATCTTCGTCCAGACCTTATCGTAACTGATACAGTTTACGCACCAGCAAAGACAAAGTTCCTTGAGATGGCTGAGGAAGTTGGATGTAAGAGAATGAACGGTTTTGGAATGATGTTATTCCAGGGCGCTGCAGCATTCAAGCTTTGGACAGGCAAAGAAATGCCAATCGAACACATGAAAGAAGTACTTGGTATTAAGTACGAGTAAATTTAAGGAGAAAAATATGAACAAGAAATATTTTCCAGCAGCTTTAATTCTTTATTTGAATTACTTTATTCACGGAGTTGGTTGCTCAATCTTAGGACAATCAGTTATTAAGGAAGCTCTTGCTACTAGCTGGGGCGTAGAGGTAATGTCAATCACTGCTATTTCAGCAGCACTTGGTCTTGGTAGACTTATCGCTCTTCCATTCGCAGGCCCTCTTTCAGATAAGTTAGGCCGTCGTATTTCAGTTATGATCGGTGGAGCTTCATATGCTATCTACCTCATCGGTCTTGCTATGGCATTCAACGCTGGTGTTAACGGTGGATACCAGATCGCATACATTTGCGCTATCGTTGGTGGTATTGCAAACTCTTTCCTTGATACTGGTATTTACCCAGCTGTTGCTGAGATTATCAGCGATGCTCCTGGTGTAGCTACAATGGGAATTAAGTTCTTTATCGCTATTTCACAGATGTTACTTCCATTCTTCCTTGGAATGACAGTTGCAACAAACGCAGCAGGTCTTGTTTCTTACAACAGACTCTTCTATGTTTGTGGCGTTGCTTACATCGTATTACTTGTACTTATCCTTATCCTTCCACTTCCAGATTCAGATGCAGCTGCAGCTGAAAAGAAGGAAGGTCTTATCGATAGCTTAAAGCACACTCACTTCTCTATCGAGTCAGTTGCTATGATTCTTATCGGTTTCACATGTACAGGTACATTCCAGTTATGGCTTAACTGTGCACAGAACTTTGCTAAGACAAATGTTGGTTGGGAAGATCCTTCAATCATGCAGACATATTACTCAATGGGTACAATCCTTGCTCTTATCGTTACTGCTCTTCTTACACGTAAGATTAAGGACGTTCGTTTCATCGTTGCATACCCAGTTATCTGTCTTGTAACATTGATTTTAGTTCTTTCAGCTCCTTCAGTTGGATTATGTAAGGTTGCAGCATTCGTTATCGGTTGGGCTGGTGCCGGCGGACTTCTTCAGATTGCTACATCAGTATGTAACATGCTCTTCCCTAAAATTAAGGGTACAGTTACAGCACTTGTAATGATTGCTTCATCACTTTGCAACTACACTATCCTTACAGCTGCTTCACAGATGACACCATCTGGCGTTATGGTTATGAACATCGTACTTACAGCTGTTGGTGTATTACTTGGATTATTTGTAAATCTTAGATACACTAAGATGGTAGAGGCAAATTCATAAAACAGAGGAAAATAATATGAATACAGTAAAAGTTAGAAATGTTGTTATTGGCGAAGGTGTACCAAAGATTTGCGTGCCTATCGTTGGAAAAACAAAAGAAGACATCCTCGCAGCAGCTGCTTCATTCAACGGCGTTGCACATGATGTAGTTGAATGGCGTGTTGACTGGTTTGATGATGTATTTGATTTTTCAAAGGTTGAGGACGTTCTTAAGGATTTAAGAGCTGCTCTTGGCGACACACCTCTCCTCTTCACTTTCAGAACAAGCAAAGAAGGTGGAGAAAAATCTATCGAGAAAGATGCTTACGCTACACTTAATAAGAATGCAGCTGCAACTGGTATGGTAGATTTAGTTGATGTAGAAGTTTTCACAGGTGATGATATTGTTAAGGATATCGTTGCTAGCGCTCATGCAAATGGAGTTAAGGTTGTAGCTTCTAACCACGACTTCGACAAGACTCCTGACAAGGACGATATCGTATCTCGTCTTCGTAAAATGCAGGAACTTGGCGCAGATATTCCAAAGATTGCTGTTATGCCTACTTGCAAAAAGGATGTAGTTACACTCCTTGCTGCAACAGAAGAAATGGCAAGCAATTATGCAGATCGTCCAATCATCACAATGTCTATGGCAGGCACAGGACTTGTTAGCCGTCTTTGCGGCGAAGCATTCGGTTCTGCTCTCACATTTGGTGCTGTTGGAAAAGCTTCTGCACCAGGCCAGATGAACGCATCAGACCTTTCTACAATACTTAATCTTATACATGGTTCAATGTAATTATTAAGTCTTATAAGGGCGGTTTGTGCTTAGCACAAATTGCCCTTTAATTTTAAGAATTTAGTGTAAATATTCTGAATTATTTTAACTTTACTTTGCTAAAGTATTTCATAATGTTTATACTTATATCATACAAACTAGCCAAAGGGGTACCATTATATGACGGGAATCAAACGTATTTTTTTCTTTGTAGACGAATACCTTGAAGAATTCATCATGGTCGTTCTTCTTATTGCAATGAGTGTCATTATGGGCATTCAGATTTTCTGCCGCTACATTCTAGGCGCTTCTCTCTCTTGGTCAGAAGAAATCACTAGATATCTATTTATCTGGTCAGCATTTTTCAGTGTAAGCTTATGCACCAAAAAATGTATTTCAATTAAAATCGACCAGTTCATCCGAAATCTCAAGCCAAGAAAAAAGGCATCCGTTAAAGTATTAAATCTTACAGTAGAATTTGTTTTCTTTGTATATTTAATACCTTTTGCATACAGGTACCTTATGGCAACTATAGAAAGCGGTCAGGTTTCTCCTGCCTGCGGAATTCCTATGTATTACGTACAGTCAGCTCCACTTGTGTGCTTTACACTTTGCGCTATCCGCATCTTAGAAAGATGGTTTTTAGAGTGGCATAATGTCATCCATCAGGAAGAGCTCAAGGATTGGCCATCTCACTTGGCAGAGCTTGAAAGACGTGCAAATCTCAAGAATTCTATGAGTAATCTCCTTTCACAGGAAAACTTTAATAAAGAAATACTCGAACAGGACAATACCAGCAACAAGGAAGGAGGAAATTAAGCATGAGCGCAATCACTGTACTTATTCTTTTTGTAATTTGCTTAATTATAGCCATTCCTGTATCAATCTCACTTGGTATAGTTGCTGTACTTCCAGGAGCATTTGATCCTTCATTTACTGCAAGTGCCAGCTATGTAATCCGTTCCATGGTGGGCGGTATCGACAGCTTCCCTCTTCTTGCAGTTCCAATGTTTGTTTTATCAGGAATCATTATGGCTCACGGTCAGATTTCCAAAAAGTTATTTGACGTGTTCTCATATTTTATTGGTAAGAAAACTGCAGGCGTTCCATGTGCTGTAATCATCACATGCCTTTTCTATGGTGCCATTTCCGGTTCAGCTCCAGCAACAGTTGCTGCCGTTGGCTCCATGACTATCCCTCTTCTACTGAATATGGGATATGATAAAAAGTTTTCTACAGCAATTGTCGCTGTAGCCGGTGGACTTGGTGTTATCATTCCACCTAGTATTCCTTTTATTATGTATGCAATGGCCTCCGGCGAATCAGTAGGCAACCTGTTTATTGCAGGTATCATTCCTGGAATCCTTATAAGCGTGCTTTTAATGCTTTACGCTTACATTCACTGCAAATGCTGCGGGGAAGATAAAGAAAAGATTAACGCTGAAATCGACGCACTTCATGCAAAGGGATTTGGAAAAATCTTCAAAGACAGCTTCTTTGCAATACTTAGCCCAATCATCGTACTTGGTTGTATTTATGCCGGCATAGCATCACCTACAGAAGCTGCCGTTATCTCAGTATTTTATGCATTAGTTGTCAGCTTATTTGTTTACAAGACAATTCGCATTTCCGATATATGGAATATTTTTGTGGAAGCAATGAAAACTTACGCACCAATCCTTTTCATTCTTGCTGCATCCACAGCATTCTCACGAGTGCTTACTTTAATGCAGGTGCCACAGCTTGTCAGCGGATATATTCTGGATAATTTTACCAACAAGATTATCCTTTTACTTGTAATCAACCTATTCCTTCTCATCGTAGGAATGGTTATGGATACAACTCCTGCCATCCTCATTTTATCTCCTATCCTGCTTCCTATTGTTCAGGCTGTAGGCATGGATGGCATTCACTTCGGTATTATGATGGTTGTTAACCTTGCAATCGGATTTGTAACACCTCCAATTGGTGTAAATCTTTTCGTTGCAAGCTCACTTACAGATGTGCCTGTTATGGATATTGCTAAGAAGGCAATGCCTATGATTTTAATGTTCTTAGTTGCTTTGTTACTTATCACATTCATTCCAGCCATCAGCTTAGTTCTTTTATAAACCGTATCAGGAGAAACAATATGAGATTTAAACAACTACTAGCTTTATCAACATCATTAATGATTGTTTTATCATTTACATCTTGCGGAACATCCACAGCTGTATCTGAAACCCAGACTTACGCTTGGCCTCTTGGCACATCAAGCCCAGAGGATACAGTCACTCAGATATATGCCGAAAAATTTGCTGAAGAAGTATACGAGCTTAGCGATGGCCAAATGGTTATCCAGGTATATCCTAACAGCGTTTTAGGCGGCGATAGGGAGTTGCTGGAATCCTGCAAAGATGGCGATATTCCTTTTATCGTACAAAACACAGCACCTCAGGTTACATTCCTTCCTGATGTTGCTATATTCGATATGCCATGTCTTTTCAGCACAATCGATGATGTCCGAGAAAAGGTAGATAATCCTGAATTTATGGATAAGATATCAGAAGTTTATGTAGAAGGCGGTTATCAATTACTTGGATACGCTGATCAGGGCTTCAGAGTCATGACTACAAACTCTCCTGTATATTCCCTCTCAGACTTCAAGGGACAGAAAATCAGAACAATGGAAAACTCATATCACCTTGCATTTTGGAAGTGCCTTTCAGCCTCTCCTACTCCAATGACTTTCTCCGAGGTATACATTGGATTACAGCAAGGCACAATTGATGCCCAGGAAAATCCATATGAAGTTATTGTTTCAAACAGATTATATGAGCAGCAGGATTATGTTGTTGAAACCAATCACCTGCCTCATTTAATCTCCCTTGTAGCCAGTGATGAGTTTATGAACACTCTGACACCTGAGCAGCAAGAAATAATCAATCAGGCTGCTACAATCGCTACAGAATATGCTCGTCAGCAGTCTGATGACCGTATTGCATCAAGAATCGCTACTATCGAGGAAAGCGGCACAGAAATCATTCCACTTTCCGATGATATAAGAGAACAGATTCGCGAAGCAGCCACTCCTGTTTATGACAGCATAAAAGAAAATGTAGACCCCGAACTATACGAGATCTACACCAAAGGAATCTTATAAATCCAATATGTTACGACTACAAGCCTGAAGTTACTCTGTTCAAAGATATTTCACTTGAGTAACCTCAGAGCTTGATGTCTACATATTGGATTATTTTATTAACTCTTTTGCTTTTGACTTTATTCTAGTAAGTGTATTATCCACGGACTTCTCCGTTTTTCCCAATCTTGCAGCTATTTCTCTATAGTCATAATCCTGCATATATAACTCAAAGACTTGCTTTTCCATAGGAGACAAGGCTTTTTTCAGTCTGTCTATAAGGTCAAGATTCTCCTCAGCCTCGATAACAATCTCAGCAGGATCATCGGTAGTAAATGCAGGCTCTTCTCTCTCCGAGCCATCCTCATCATAAAGTGAAACGTAAGCATTTAATGGCGAATGCTTTTTACGATTGCTGGCCTCGATAGCCTTAATCATCTGGCGATCAATACACATCTGCGCAAAATGGAAGAATGTAACATCCGAGGAAATATCATAGTCGCCAATAGCGCTGAAAAGCCCTATCATTCCCTCTTGAATAAGATCCTCGTTTTCTCCGCCAACCAAAAAGTACTTTTTAGAATTCTTTAAAACAAGAGGCTTATACTTTTCACATATAAAATTCAGGATGGCTTGATCGCCATCCCGATATTTTATGATTAACTCTTCGTCCGATAAATTACTGTATTCTTTGTCTAACGATTTCATAAGCTAAAACTCCACAAGCAACTGATGCATTAAGTGAATCGATATCACCAAACATAGGAATTGATGCAATCATGTCACAGTTCTTTTTAACTAAGTCAGAAACCCCATGTCCTTCATTTCCAATTACAAGGCCGATTGAACCTGTAAGATTAAGGTCGTACATTGTTGTGCCACCCATATCGGCGCATACAAACCACATTCCCTGCTCCTTCAGCTCTTCCATTGTCTTGCTGATGTTTGTAACCTTTGCTACTGGTGTGTAGTTGATAGCACCAGCTGAAGCCTTCGCTACTGTTGCAGTAAGCCCAACTGCTCTGTGCTTAGGAATAACAACACCATGAGCACCAACCTGGTTTGCAGTACGAATGATTGCTCCAAGATTGTGTGGATCCTCGATGTTATCAAGGATGATAAGGAATGGCGCCTCGCCTTTTGCCTTTGCGCGTTCCATGATTTCATCAAGCTCAACATAGTCATAGCTAGCAGCATATGCAAGAACACCCTGATGCTTGCCAGTCTCTGAAAGCTGATCCAAGCGCTCCTTCTTAACAAAGCTGATTACTGTGTCTTTGCTTTTCTTTGCTTCTCTAAGTATTGTCTGGATTGGGCCATCCTTGCAGCCTTCCAAAACAAACAACTTATCGATAGTTTTTCCAGATCTAAAGGCCTCTAATACTGCATTACGGCCTTCTACAATTCTACTTTCTTCCATATCTAAAACCTACGCTAGTTACGCTTGCTGTCTACTAGCTTACTCTTTCTAATAACTATAATTATAGGATATCCAATTCCACGGCTTCCACACCGCGTGTCACAAGCTCACATATACGGTCCATGTCTCCGGTTAGGTAAAGGTATCCAAGCACTGCTTCAAAACCTGTAGCCTCCAGGTAGTCCATTGTGGATGCATTCTTTGCCTTTGTGTGAGGCTTGGAATTGCGGCCACGGCGATACCAATCAGATTCTGCTTCTGTAAGCTGGTCCATAAGGGCCAAAACCATAGCAGCCTGGGTCTGCGCCTTGACTACCTGACTTGCCCTTTGGTGAAGCTTGTTAACGGGCGTATTGCCCTTATTTACAAGGATAGAACGAATGATGATATCAAACACTGCATCACCAATGTACGCAAGGGTAAGAGGCGAATATGTGCGAATATCCTTTTGCTCTATGCCAAACTGTTCATTAAAATAGCTGTTTAAATCAACTGCCATACTACTCCCTCACGAGTATCCTTAATCTCTACACCTTTTTCTAAAAGCTCTGCTCTGATTGCATCTGCTGTAGCAAAATCCTTTGCTTTCTTTGCTTCTGCACGGCGAGCAATTGCATCATTGATGAATGCTTCAAGCTCTGCATCAACAGATGTTGCATCATCTGCTAAAGCCTTCGCATGTCCAATCAAATCAAGTGATAATACCTTATCAAAGCTCTCTACAAGAGCAAGCTTTGTCGCATCGTTTGTATCTGCCTTGAGAGCATCATAAAGAACTGTGATAGCCATTGATGTATTTAAGTCGTTTGATACTGCCTCAAGGAACTTAGCCTCGTATTCAGACTTAACAGCCTCATCAACTGCTCCATCATTCTTGAGCTCTGAAACACGCTTTACAAGCTTGTTGTAAGCCTGAACTGTGTTGTCCAAATTCTCCCAAGAGAATACAAGTGGCTTACGATAGTGTGACTGTAAGCAGAATAATCTGTATACAAGTGGGTCATATCCCTTTTCCTGAAGAACAGAAACTGTAAGGATTGCGCCCTTTGACTTTGACATCTTACCTGACTGGTCATTAAGGTGATTGCTGTGGAACCAGTAATTGCACCACTTGTGACCAAGATATGCCTCTGACTGAGCAATTTCATTTGTATGATGTGGGAAGATATTATCAACACCACCACAGTGGATATCAATATATTCACCAAGGTGCTTCATTGAAATGCATGAGCACTCAATGTGCCATCCTGGGTAACCAACGCCCCATGGGCTGTCCCACTTAAGAGCCTGATCCTCGAACTTAGACTTTGTAAACCAAAGAACGAAGTCAGTCTTGTTTTTCTTATTAACATCCTCTTCTACGTCGTCACGAACGCCAACCTCAAGGGCTTCCTTTTCAACTGATGAAGAGAATACGTAATAATCCTGAAGCTTGCTAGTATCAAAGTAAACATTTCCACCAGCTACATATGCATAGCCCTTTTCAAGAAGCACCTCTACCATGTGGATGAACTCTGGAATGCAGTTTGTTGCAGGCTCGATAACATCTGGACGCTTATTTCCAACTGCATCAAAATCCTTGAAGAAAGCATCTGTGTAGAACTTTGCAATCTCCATAACTGTCTTGTGCTCACGCTTTGCGCCAGCTACCATCTTGTCCTCACCTGTATCTGCATCAGATGAAAGATGTCCAACATCAGTGATGTTCATAACACGGCGAACATCGTATCCTGCGTACTCTAATGACTTAATAAGAGCATCCTGCATGATGTATGTACGGATATTTCCGATATGTGCGAAATGATAAACTGTAGGGCCGCATGTGTACATGCTAACCTTGCCCTCTTCGTTTGACTTAAACTCCTCAACCTGTCTATCTAAAGTATTGTAAAATGTAAATTTTCCTGCCATTACTATTCTCCTCTTTTGCATCCTGCGCATCCTTCGCAGCTACGTCCTGTGTCCATCACTACATTGCTTCCATCATAAAATTCGTAGAGTAAACAGACTGCCTGAGCGCTGATGCCTTCTTCTCTTCCTGTGAAGCCTAAATGCTCCTCTGTAGTAGCTTTGATATTAACCTGGGAAACATCTATACCAAGACACCTGGCTACATTTTCTTCCATCTGCTCAATGAATGGTCGAAGCTTTGGTGCCTGCGCAATAACTGTGGCATCCACATTTCCAACTACATAGCCTTCGTCCATAACAAGCTCACGAACCTCTTCCAAAAGCTTCTGGGAATCAGCTCCCTTGTATTTAGGATCAGTATCTGGGAAATGTGCCCCTATATCCTTAAGCCCTGCTGCGCCAAGAACAGCATCTGATATTGCATGTAAAAGTACATCTGCATCGGAGTGACCTAAAAGACCAAGTGTGTGCTCGATTTTAACACCACCTATGATTAAATCGCGGCCCTCCACAAGCTTATGTACATCATAACCTGTACCTATTCTCATGTTGCCTCCTAATAATATAAAGAAATCTGCACTAGTGGCAGAATATCACCTATCAAACTACTGTATTATAACAAAAAAAGAGGACTATTGATAGTCCTCTTCCATTAATGTATCCATTTTAGCTTTGGTCTGTCTTCTTATCCTTCTTCTTGAAAGAAAACCCCTTTCCTTTCTTTTTTCTAACAAAGAATATAATACATAAAATAATTGCAATAAGAATAAGATAAGGCAATAGATAGATAATAGCTATCACGAAAGCCTGAATAAAAGCTACAAATCCTGCAAATGAGCTACTAAAAGCCTCCACAAAACGATTCCAAGCAGTATCTGCTTTTACTTCGCTATAAGTGGCAACTTCAGTGATGTCGATAGAAACTGTGCTGTAATCTATCTGGTCATCATAAGCTTTCTTTTGAGCTGTGTAGCTTTCAATCTGATACTGAACCTCATTGATGCGATCTTCGATTTCCAGTAAATCCTCCAGATTCTCAGCCTGCTCCTCAAGCTCCTGCAAGCGTTCTAACTTTGTATTTAAGCTTTTTAGTCTAGCCTGTACATCCACATAGCTTGATGTGATATCATCAACACTTTCGCTCTTAGATGCAAGCGAGCCTACTTCTCCTACACTGTTCATAAAAGCATCGTATTTGTCTGATGGAATACGGGCTGTAAAACTAGCGCTCCTGCTGCCATATTCCTCATTACCATATGATGAAGTGCTTTCGAAATAGCCTCCGTTAGATGTAACAAGGTCCTTGATAGCAGCCACATCATCATCAAATGTCTTTGACTCAAGACTGATATAAGATGTGTATATCAGCTTGCGGCTGGTATCATATTCCTCCAAATCTACATCTACTTCACTATCACTCTCGTTGGAGTAGCCAGTCTCTTCATAAGCCTCGTAATCCCCACTGTCGGTTAAGCCAAAGCTATCATATCCAGATGACTTTGATTCGGTAGCTGCAAATTCAGTTGTACCACTTGAATCTGCTCCCCCGCAGGCTGCAGCAAACAGCATCATACTTACAACTACTAGTGCTAATAATCTTTTTCGCATAACCCCCTCCTTATTTAGCTATTAAAAATCAAATCCGTACTGTTCCTCATTATCCCAATAACCTACATTGTTATCGTCATAGAAATGCTCACCAAGTGTAAAGCCTGAATCTGTGACTTCCTCTATGTAAAGTGTCGTATCCATATGTCCTTTGGCTTCGATTCCATTTGAAACTTCATACAAATCTACGCTGATTCCATCATTTACAAGAAGAACGAAATTACCTTCATCATTGTGAATAAAATATCCTGTAATCCAGCTTCCATTGCCGGACTCCTCTTTCAGCTCTTCATCATCTACTCTTAAAATATAGTAGTTCTTGTCAGATTCTTCATCCCAAGTGTTGACTACACTGATGTTTTCAAGCTCACCATCGCCATCAAAATCAACACTGCTATTAAGTCCTGCATTAGAAAGACTAATTACATATGACGCACCTTCAAGGGGAGTATATCTGTCGGCAATTTCATCGTACTCAGAATAAGGAACAGTAAATGAAATCATACCTGCAGCATATGGAGCAAGATCATACTGCTGGAAAATAAATGTAATTCCTAATGTGTCCAAATAAAACTCTGGCTGATATCCATTTGAAAACTGTTCTTCGATTACTTCTTTATAATCAATTACATCATCTTCATATAGGTTTGCTCTAGCCTCTTCTGAAGATGTAGCTATTGCGTTTAATATGTATTCCTTTGATGTTTCTCTGATAGAATCAGCATCTCCCAAATCATCTAATGTGATTTGCTGGCCTGTTCCTACATCAAAGCTAACCCCAGTAAAGGAGCCGCCGCCATGTGCTCCGCCCATATATGTGTAATCATTAAGAATGAAGCTAAGAACCTTATTATCAAGTCGCTTTAAATCTATTGTTATATTATCAGAATACTTCATTTCGTATCCTTCGTCACCCATTTCTTCATTCTGCTGTTTAGCATCTTCGTTCATGCTATCAATGCCAGCATTAAAGTTTGATACTACGCCTGAGAAATAATCATCGATAGCTGCCTTAAGCTCTGGATGATCGTTATCTGTAATCTCAAGGCACTGTACCTGGCCTTCGAAATAATCATAACCCTCAGCCTTGACAGATGTATATGCAATTTCTGGTGCTGAAGCACTAGAATACTCTTTTTCTGTATTCTCTTCCTCCTGTGTCTGCTCTGTAACCTCTGATGTATCTATATTCTGTGAACCTGTATCTTTTGCACAAGCCAACATGGATGTAGCTGTAACCATACAGATTGTAAGCATAGCTATTCTCTTTTTCATTAATCGTTCCTCCGTAATACCTAAAACTCTAAAACTATGTTTAAGTTCAGTATACACATTCTCTGTATTATATCAAGTAGTACAGTAAAGATTTTAGAATTCTTTACATTTACTTTAGAAATACAAAAATAGGATCCCCAAAGCACCCTTAGGGGATCCCATCTTGAAAGGAGGATTTATTGTAATAAAAGAAATAGTAAACTATTTAACTACCAGCCTCTTTGCGCCCTCTGCAGCAAGTGGACTACGAACAGTTTCACTTTCTTCGAAAGTGATTTGAGCACATAGTGTTGAGCCCTTCATTCTTTCTGCCGCAAATGTAAGACCGTTGTTCTTTCTGTCAAGCTTTGGAGAATCAATCTGATCAGGGTCACCAAGAAGAACTACCTTTGAGCCCTTGCCTGCTCTTGTGATGATTTCCAAAATCTGACCAATTGTACAGTTTTGAGCTTCGTCCACGATAATATATGAATTAACCAGTGAACGTCCTCTCATATAAGCCAATGAACAAATCTCAAGGATACCTGTTTCAAACATATCCTCAATTTGAATCTTAATCTGCTCTTTCTCCTCGTTTTGGCCCTTCAAAAGAACCTGCAGGTTATCCATAAATGGAGCAATCAAAGGAGTCATTTTTTCTTCCAAATCACCAGGGAGGAAACCTAAATCATTGTCAGAAAGGGTGTTACTTCTGGTAATCATGATTCGATCGTATCCGTTATGATAATACCCCTGAAGACCTGCTGCCAGCGCAAGGAATGTCTTAGCAGTACCTGCACTACCCTTTAATATAACAAGTGGAAGTACATCTGGGCTTGCTAATAGCGCATACAATGCAAATCGCTGACCTACGTTTCTTGGCTGACAATAAGGTGTATAAAAATCTCTGTCCTTCAGTAAATGCCATCCATCTGTCTTAAATGTATAAAGAGCAGAATTGCTTCCATCCTTGCAAATCCCAAATTCATTTTCTATAAAGCCCTTATTAAAAGGACTTTCGATATCTTCTGGAGTGATATCCCTTCTACCTGTGTAATTCTCATTATCAAGAATCATTTCGTTGTGATAGCCCTGTACAACGCAGCCACACATTGTAGCATTGATTCTCATGGAAATATCATTTGTAACCAGGATTGTCTCTAGCTCAGATTGCTTTGCAATTCCCAGTACACAGTTGATTATTCTATTATCAGGCCTATCAAGAGAAAACTCAGCTGGAATCAGCTTTTCAAATTCAGATTCTTTGGCGATGATAAAAGTACCGCCATTTGGCATCGTAACCCCCTTTGCATAATCGCCTTCAACAGATTCGATGTTTCGAATGCTCTCTCTGGCGCCATAGCCCACTTCCGCAAAAGCAGTTTTCTTTGAATCAAGCTCTTGCAACGTTGTTGTAGTGATGAGAACATTGTTGTCATCAAAACCAAAAAGTGCTGTAGGGCAGTGAATCAAGATGTTTGTGTCTAGTACGTAGTTTTTCTTCATAGGGTCACGCTCCTTTATTAATTTGTATAATCTAATTTTATACCAATTAAGCACTAAGTTCTACAACATTTTGTGCTAAAGTATGTAAACTTTGTGAAAATAGACACCACATCTAGAACTGTCCCAAATAAAAAAACTGGCACTCGAAAGCACCAGTTTTATCATTACATATTGAATAATTCTACCTCTGACATAAATGGAATTGACTGTGCGGCTCCCTGTTTTTTAACTGCAAGAGCAGCTGCCTTAGATGCATTCACAAGCACATCTCTCATAGGCTGTTTTTTAAGAATTCCAGCAATCAAATATCCTGTAAAGGTATCCCCTGCAGCTGTAGTATCCACTGTATCCACATCAAAAGCTGCTTGATACAATTCCTCATCTCCGTGGTGGAAAATAGAACCGCCCTTTCCAAGGGTCAGAACGATTTTTGCATTAGCAAAGCTTGCTTCCATTGCAGCAACTATTGTGCTAGGTGTTGTCTGACCTGTCAGCTGCTGGCCCTCTGTCTCGTTCAAAACAAATATGGAAACCTTTCCCAAATCGCATTCATCTATTATTTCATTCATAGGTGATGGATTTAAAACAATGGTCATTCCTTTCGCAAAGGCCTGATCAATTATATATGGGAGCTCATTTACCTCATTTTGAAGAAGAAGTATGTCACCTGTTTCAAAGTTCTTTAGAACTTCATCCACGTATTCTTTTGTGTTCTTTTGATTTGCACCGCCAAATAAAACTATGCTGTTTTGGCCCGCATCATCCACCTGAATGATGGTGTGGCCACATCTGCCGGTTACAGTTTTGATATAGTCTGTTTTGATGCCGCATTCCTGGCATGCGTCATAAAAATCCAGACCTTCCTCTCCTACCAAACCTGCATGGTAAACAGGCACTCCTGCTCTGGCTAACGCCACAGATTGGTTGAAGCCCTTTCCTCCTAAATGCATCTGCACATCGTTAGAAGAAATAGTCTCTCCTTCCCTGACAATGTGTGGAACCTGATAGGTATAATCTAAATTAAGTGAGCCGAAATTTAATACCTTCATAAGCACCCCCGTAGACAATTAAATATGTCCAACTAATAATAATCCAGCTAAACCATAATATGTAACAACAGCAACCAAATCGTTTACTGTTGTGATAAGTGGACCTGAAGCAACGGCTGGATCCACCTTAATCTTGTGGAAGAAAATTGGAATGATAGTTCCGATAAAGCTTGATACTATCATAGCAATAAAAAGTGAAAATCCAACGATACTTGATATTCTAAAGGCAGCAAACCAAATATAGCCTTTAAATACATGTAAATATAAGGCTATAAAGAATAATGCCAATACACCAAGGATTAATCCGTTTGTACCACCAACTCGCATTTCCTTAAGGACAAATTTGGCCTTTTCAAGACCTGAAATCTCCTCATCCATAAGCACACGAATAGTAACAGCCAGTGACTGTGTTCCAACGTTTCCTGCCATATCAAGAATCAATGACTGGAACACAACAACGATTGCAACTGATGCAACTACTTTATCAAAAATACCGATAACTGAGCTTGTTACAAGACCAAGGCCAAGTAAAAGCAACAACCATGGAATACGCTTTTTTATACTCTCTGGCAAGCTCTCATTTAAATCTTCCTCTGCAGTCAAACCAGCCAACTTAGCGTAGTCTTCACCCATCTCATCATCTACGGCCTCGATGATATCCTGAGATGTGATAACACCAATGATTTCATCATTTGGATTAAGAACTGGAATAGAATCCTCAGCGTAATCCTTCAAATCTTCGATTGTATCAGCAATCATTGCGTCAGCCTTTACGCTTGGATAGCTATGACTGATGATATCGTCCAATGGGGTGTAATCGCGAGCTAAAATAAGATCACGAAGCTCGATAGCACCGTAATATTTCTTGTCCTCGTCCTCAACATAAATAGTGTTGATGTTGTCGTTGTCCTTTGACTGAGAAATCAGCGAACGCATTGCCTGCTTAACAGTGAAGTTCTTTGCGATAACGATGAAGTTGGTAGTCATCATGCTACCGATTTCATCCTCATCGTAAGAATTAATCAGTCGTACATCGGCAGATGCATCCTTATCCATGAGGGCGATAAGCTTTTCTCTCTCTTCCTCATCCTCGATATCTTCCAAAGCATCAACCGCATCATCGGCATCCATGTTTTCCAGGACGTCAGCAGCCTGCTCTGGTGTAATCTCTGCTAAATATTCACCTACATCTTCAATATAAGGGAAAATCTCTGATAGACGTTCAGCTCCCAAGATATCGAACAGCCTTCTACGGTCCTCTGGCTCCAGCGCCTCATACGCTTCAGCGATATCATTTTCATGATAATCGTCCAGAGCCTCCATGAGCTCCTCCGCGCTGATATTAGAACGTAGCAGGTCGATGATTTCTTGTAACTTGATGTCCTCTAATAAATCCTTTGTTTCCATGTTACTTTCTCCGCTATAAAAAAAGAATGTCATGTCTGATTTAGATGACGATGACATTCCTTACTTACATGAAAACAAAGCTCTTTTGATATTAACAAAAAGAACAGCTAATCATATGTATAAAAAATGTCTCGTCGCAGCATAATCGCCCATGACTGTCTGATTTATCCATAGCTGTTCTCCTTTCTTTAATTTGAATATATTGTTTGAATTTTACATAAAAAACATAACATAAAAAACAAGACTTTGTAAACCCCATTTAACAAAGTTTTTCAACCATTTCTCTATTAAATACCACTGATTTTACACCATCAACTTCTATCTGATATAAAGCGTTTGCTGCAAGGTGCTCTGCGGCCTGTTCTACGTTTCTGATTCCTGTCGAAATTACAAACTTTTCCATAACAGCATCAAGTCCGTCTTCTGTTACCTGACACTCTTCCGGGCTCATTCCAATTCGCTTTAAAACCTTTGGCAATGAGAATCTGCGGAAGATTTCTTTCTTCTCCTCCACTGTATAATCTGGAATATCGATTACTGCAAATCTGGACATAAGTGGTGCTGAAATATCAGCCTTTACGTTTGCTGTAGCGATTGGATAAACACCCATAGTTGGAATCATACATTCCATATAATTGTCAGTGAATCCCAAATTATCAAGAAGAGTTAATAACACATCAGCTGGATTGCCGTTGCCCTTGCCGGAATTTGCTTTGTCCAACTCATTGATGATAAACACCAGATTGCTTGTGCCTGAATTTGCAAAGGCTTCCATAATAATACCAGGCTTAGCATTTGAATAGATACGAGAGCTACCAGTAAGCTGCTCAGGGTCATTGATTGAACTCATATCAAGAGTTGTCCATGGCAATTTCAGAATACGAGCTACCGCATATGCGATTTGGGATTTACCAACTCCCGCCGGGCCGCACAAAAGCAAGCCATAGCTTGGCAAGGTATGAGTACGATTAACCTGAATTACAGTCTCCATAATTCGCTGCTTCACTGATTCAAGACCGTACAATTCCTCATCAAGAATTCGTCTTGCCTCAACCGGATCAATGGCCTCAAAATAATCACTCTTCCACTGGATACTTGTCATGATTGAAAGAGCTCTTTGAGCATGACGCCTCTCCTCAATTGTAACCTCAGCAGATTTTGCTACAGCCAGATTTCTTCTAGCCCAAAGGCGAATATTATCAGGAAATGTTCTGCCAGCGCAGGTGATAAAATCGGTGATAGACTGAATGCTGGTAAGCTTCATATCATCTCCGTCTTCTGCATCCTCCTCATCCAGCTCTTCCTCTGAAGGTGGATTAGACGCAAAAAGACGTTCCATCATAAACTGTAGGAAGCCATCCTCTGATGATAGTTTTCCGTTTCCTGTTGATGTCTCACGAATTTTATAAACTGCATAGCCGTCCTCAGTGTTTGCACCGGAAAGTCTAACTGGAATGTGATTCTCTCCAAGCCATCCAATCAAGCTGACAAAACGAGAATCCACCCGCAATATATCCTTTGAAATAACCCCATCTGCAAGCTCAGCTTCAAAGCTGCTTCTAGCAATAGGATTTGTAAACACACCATTTACATGATGGCTCAGCTTGCCATCCTTATCTTCTATTATAATAATAGGCTTTTCTGGACTAGCCTGAGGCTCATCAGATTGAAAAGTAGTGTATGTCTTTACTGCCTCGCTGTTGTCTTTTTCTTCCTGTGCAAAATCAAATACTGGCATTTTTCTCTCCTTAAACTCCATTTTTATCTTTTTGATTGTAGCAAAACTCTTTAGCATGGTAAAGAGTTCTCAGAAAGAATCTTGCAAGTATACTTGCATTCTATTTTTGATTTAGAGGCCATATTTTGCTATTGCATAAAAAATGTGGATAACTCTCCAAAATTTATCGTAAAATTTAATGAGTTATCCACATGTTATCTTTCAACAATATGAAATTAATTATTTGATAATAATCAGATGATTATAAATATTTCTTTTGCTCTGTAAAGCCTCGTCCTTTAACTTCTGAAACACGACTTACAATAATAAATGCTTCTGGATCTATTTCATGAACAAGCTGCTCAGTCTTGGCAAGCTCTCTTGCTGTTACAATTGAAAGAGTGATTTCAGTATCCTTACCAAGGTAGCCTGTACGACCATACATCACCGTAACACCACGGTCGATATCCTGAAGAATTGCTCTACGAATATCGTCGCTTTTCTTACTGACAACCTTAATCTGAGTTCTTGCCTTTCCAAGGATAAGCATTCTATCAAGAGTGTTTGTATATATAATTACAAGGATTATTCCATAAAGCACTAAAGTCTTTTCTGTAAATAAAGCCTGCAATACTAAAATGCAAATATCAAATACCCACATAGCACCTGAAATAGGGGTTCCAAAGAACTTGTTTAGAACTATAGGTGGAATATCCATTCCTCCAGTCGATGCGCCTGTACGAATAACTATTCCCAGGCTGACACCTATTAAAAGTCCACCAAACACAGTGCAAAGCACTATATCATCAGTAGGCCTAAAATAAACTGCAAGTATTTCCGCTATATGAAGTTCTACTGGAAAACAGAAAGTTGAAAGTAATGAATTGGCCGCAAACCTGCGCCCCATCACCTTCCATCCGATAAGGAATAGACATGTGTTTATTACAAATACCACATGAGGGACCTTCCAACCAAGCATATGGTGAAAGAACAATGCTATACCGGTGCCGCCGCCAGTAATTAAGCCAGATGGCTCAATAAAAAAAGCAACTCCCAAGGCATAAATAAAATTTCCAAGTACTACAATCAATGCTGTCTTTAATATCTGCTTCATTTCACACCTGTTTTAATAAAAATAATTAGCGAATATAATCTTCGCAACAGGTTGGATTGTACACCATTTGCGGACATTTGTCAGCACAGCACGGTAACGCATTAGCAGACTAAAGTGCCTATAAAAAAATAAAGCTAGAATGTTACAACTACATGCTAGCTTTATTAATTATCTTCCATTTATTTATCAAACTTCAGGAAGTGCATGCGGCCATCTTCCTTCTTTACCTCGCGCTGAGGCTTCTCTCCTACCTCCGGGTTGAAGAAAACACCCTTGAGGCTGTTTGTGCGAGAACGAATGCAATCTGGACAATAGCGTCCGTAGCGGATGCTGCAGCCACAGCTTTCGCACTGCACATATACAGGGCTCCCCTCTGGAATCTCCAGACGGCCTTGGCGAAGCATGCCATTGATAATATCAACAGGCACATCTGTGTGCTCTGAAATAATGATGGCTGGTGTAGCACCATGCTCATCGATGTATTCCTTGACTCTGCCGAAATCATCTATTTCCTGATTCCCGCACTCAAAACACTCGTAGCGTCCCCCGCCTATATAGCGAATGCGGCCCTTGCATTTCGAACATCTATTAGGTTTTCTCTCAAGAAATTCTTTGGTGAATTTCTCTTGTTCAGCCTTTGTTCCCATTTAAAATCCTCTTATAAATCAAAATCGTTTGTGATGCTCTCGTCAAGAGCTACAGTATCAGCTCCTGCCCCTTCAAGCCCCTCTCTGATAAGTTTCCAGTTCTTTAAAAACCAAACTGTCTGAGCAGGGTGCTTGTATAAAGAAAGCATCTGTGCACCCTCGTACTTGTATGGATATACTAAAGGTATGTTGCTTGGTCTAGCTGTAGTAAAAAACAAAACATTCTTATATAGATGCTTTGTGAGTGCATTTGGAGTAACGCAGTAGAAAATGTTCTCTCCAAAATCGGTAGAGTACCAAAACTTCATGCTAGCTTGATCTACATCCGAAGGCTCCATACCAGTAACCTCGAATTCATTTACACGAAGCGACTTCATTTCAAGGTCCTCTTCGTCATCCTCTTTTGCTTTTTTAACGGCATCCTTCCATTTTTTGGCTTCTACAGGATTCATCAGACCAGCAAAGAATCTGTTTTCTTTTTCCGCCTTTTCTGAATCCTCTTCACTCTCGCTAGGATCCCTGCCTGTCTTTAACCAATAATTAATTGTATTAAGATTGTTTGTAAGTAATTTCACATGTGGTGCATACTGTTTGTCCATTTGCACCATCAGCTTAAGGTAGTATTCAAATTCTTCTCTTGCCGCCTGCAAAGCGTTCTTTCTTTTAAAGTAGAAAGGCAAACCCACAAGAGCAGAAATGCCTACAATAATAACACAAATATTAACTGCAACCCAATTCATAAATCATTTACTCCAAGTTAAATAAATAATATTGAATATCCAATCAGTCCTATCAGCACAATCAAAAGAATAGTATTTATAACGGTAAGACTAGTCAAAGTGGACATGCTTCTCTCCTGCTTTTTAAGTCTGTCCGCATTGTACACTTCTTCGATTTTTGCTGAAAAATCCTTGGTGACACTATCCAATTGCTTTTTCAATGGTGTGCCATAATCTAGAGAATCCTTTAGGTCATTAACCTTTGCCTCTAAAGATTTAAGTAATTTTTCATTACGCTCCTGATTGTCAGCCACCTGCTGTTTAATGTCATTATTATCATGACCAAAAAGCTCCAAGGTCTGCTGCATAGCGTAGATTTCCCCCTGAAGTCTATCAATCTCCCCACGAATGGATTCCTCGTCCATGCTTACATAACGATGCCTAAAAATAGGTTTTCCATTATATTCGTTTTGCATAAACTTCTCCCTTCTATGCGTATTATCCTGAATTTAGTTTACCACTTTTTTACAACAATTTGTATACTAAAAGACAAATTAATACTAAATCTAGAAAAGGCAGCTAGAGTGAACTAGCTGCCTTAAAATATACATATCTATTATAAAGAGAATTGTGCAACGAAATCCTGAAGCTCTTGAGCATTACCTGCAAGACGGTCAGAAGCCTGTGCAACCTCGTATGATGATGCAGTCTGCTCCTGAGATGCAGCTGATACATTTGAAGTCTCATCTGCAACTGAAATACTCATCTGCTCTATGTCATGGATATTCTTTGCGATAGTATCTGTTCCACCGGAAAGCTGTTCTACGATGGCGCTCATTGTATTGGATTCCTCAGAAATAGAGTTAACCATATTTACAATATTATTGAATGTTTCGCCCGCTTCGTTTACAAGCTCAGAACCATTGATAACCTCTTCAGCGCCCTGTTTCATAGCCTCTACAGCCTCTCTAGAATTGTTCATGATAGCTGCAATAAGCTCATTAATCTTCTGGGCTGCCTGATTTGATTCATCAGCAAGCTTTGAAATTTCACTAGCAACAACTGCAAATCCTTTACCCATCTCTCCTGCACGAGCAGCCTCAATTGAAGCGTTTAATGAAAGAAGGTTTGTCTGGCTTGCGATTTCTGCAATTGTTACAACGAATTCATCAATACTCTTTAATCTCTCACCAAGGTCATCTACTACTCTTGCAGAGTTCTCAACTGAATCCTTGATTGTGTTCATCATATCTGTTGCATTAGTCATATCTGCTGCTCCGTTGATAGCAGCTTCATTTGTTGACTTAATCATTTCAGAAGAACGATTAATTGCTTCCTTGAACTCCTTCATGTTTGTAACAAATGAATCTGTCTCTGAGCTAGCATCTGTTACTGCACTAATCTGGCCTGAGCATGAGTTTGCAACATTTGTACAAGAAGTTGCAACCATCTCACTGGCCTCAGCTGACTGTGAAGCAGATGCAGAAAGCTCTTCTGATGCTGATGCAACTGATGATGTTGTATCGGAAATCTGAATCATCAAATCTCGAATATTTTCATGCATCATATCCAAAGCCTCAGATATTGCGCCAATTTCATTATTATGGCTCTTCAGCTTTCGAACCTCTTCCATTGCTTCATTTTCTGTAAAGTCTCTATTAGACATTCGAATCATCTGATTAGCTGCTTTAGTTATAGGCTGTGTGATTTTGCCTCCTGCCAGGAAGGCTGCAACAGCACCTATAATAACAAGGACAAGCATAATTACTACAGTTTCTATGATAGTCTTCATCAGTGCTTCATGAGCATGTGCCTGATACTCAGCAATAACTACATCCAAATCGTCAACCCATACGCCAGTACCCATTACCCAATCAAATGGTTCATAGTAAGCTGTATAGTTAATCTTTGGAAGTTCTTCAGTCTCATTTGGCTTTGCAAACATAAGCTCGGTATAGCCACCGCCCTCTTGCATACCGTTTTCAATCATCATCTGAATATATTTATTTCCAGATGAATCTGTAGCATCCCATCTAGACTGACCTTCTGTATCTCTGCCTAAAAGAACTACATTCACACCTTTTGATGTATCAACCCAGAAATAACCGTTCCCATCATCATATCTAAGCTCGCGAATAATATCAGCCGACTCCTTTTCAGCCTCTGCCAGTGTCATTTCACCATTCTGGTATCTGCCATACATGACCGCACAGATACTCATTGCTTCTTCTGTCTCATGCTTTAATTTAAGCTTATCATCTTCAACAAGTCTCGATCTATAAACTTCAACCTGAGTATTGTTTGTGTTTACAGTATTGATAATAGAAAATACCGAAACAATAGCTGCAGAAAGTATTACAGATGCCATTACAACTCCAACAAGAATTGTCTTTAAACTACCCCTCTTCTTTGCTTCTCCTGCCATAGTAAAAGCCCCTCCTTAGCATAGTGACTACATCACTTACTATAGCATTTAATTTCTGACATTTTTGCGTTTTCACAGATAGTTCACTGATAATTCAAAATGTTGCACACAATATTATTTAGCTTTCTTTGCTGCTCTCTTCTCTGCCTTAGCCTGAAGCTTTGCAAGCTTTTTAGCAGTAGGCTTAAAAAGTCTAAATATCTTGTAAATCTCAAGAAGTATAAGAAGAACAAATAAAACATTTACAACACGCATAATGTGAGTTGTGATTCTTGTGCCATCTTTAATATGACTTCCCGGCATTGCTCCATTCATTGCCTTTGAATTAGCGATAATGTAAAGCATGTGATGCATAGCTTGTCTTGCATAATAGTATGTTGCAGCATCATTTTTATCAAAATCATATCTGGCTGCTGAAGGAAGTGAGGTAAGCTTCACATCTGCTCCTGCCTCTGTCATCTGGTAACCATCCATGAATACACCAGTATTGGCATTATCTGTCATAACAAGACCATCAAAAGCCCACTCATTTCTGAGGATACCTGTGATAAGACCGTAATCGCCACCTGCCCAAGTAGCACCAACTCTGTTGAATGATGTCATCACAGCCTGTGATGCTCTGATTTCCTTAGATGCATTTGCATAAGAGCCATCATCTTGTTTTTCAACATAATTGAGAGTAACGTCTCCTGCCTTCATGCACATTTCAAATGGAAGAAGGTAAATCTCACGGGCACTTTGTTCGTTAAGCCATGTTGCAATACTGTACTGACCATCTCTGTCACCACGATGATTCTCCTGATCATTAAATGCAAAATGCTTGATATATGTGTACATACCCTTTGAAGCTGCACCAATTACCTCATTTGAAGCAACAGTTCCAGAAAGAAAAGCATCCTCTGAATAATACTCACCATTTCTACCTGAGAATGGAGTACGATGAATATTCATTGATGGTGCATACCAACCATCCGCACCGCCAAGTAAGCCTTCATTTCCAATCATAGTGCCGTATTCCATTGCAAGTGATGGATTCCAGCACTGAGCCATTGTCATGGCGCTTGGGAACATTGCACTTGTTCCACCATAAATAAGACCTGAAGCAGTATCTGCATCAATATTGAATGGCTTTTCAATTGATTTGATATACTCGATTCCGTATCCGCTTACACCGATTGCATTGTAGATTTCATCAGCTGAAAGCTCATCCAATAAATCTTCCCAAAGCGGATCGTCGTAATCAAGACCACGCATATCAATGAGTTTAAGTCCATTATCTTTGTCATAAACAATCTCTGTATCAGAAAGAGTTTCTGGATCTACAGTAGTTCCTGATTCAAAACTATCTAACTGTGCTATCAACTCATCAGATGCAGTCTTAGTATATGTATAAGATGCACCGTCATCTCCATTGATTTCATTTCCCCAAGTGCTTATCTGGGCACTTGCTGTACCATCATGAGTTGGGAATGTTCCTACCCAATCGTTTCTAGTAAGGTATGTAGCATCTCCTTTAGCATCATCAAGCTGATTAGTGATTTCTTCACCTGAATAGCTATCCTTTGAATATGTAACAGTATCAACCTCTGTAATATCAGGTGTGTAAACTGATACAAACTCAGATGTAGGTTCATCTGTTGTATCCTCAAGCTTTGTATTAATAATATTGTTTACTGCCTCATGTGCATTCTTTGCTGCAGTAATATAGTAATCACCGGCATCAAATATATAAGTCTTTGCATTATTAGCATCGTATGCCTTTAACTGAGACTTATCGAAGCTAAGTGACATTGTCTGTGACTCGCCTGCTGCAAGCTCATTTGTCTTATCGTATGCTACAAGCTGTACAGAAGCTTTTTCAACGCCATTTTCAATATCGTAATCTGTGTAAGGACTCTGGGCATAGATTTCAACTACATCTTTGCCAGCCACATCACCTGTGTTAGTAACTGTGATTTCAATGTTACAAGTATCTCCATCCCATGATGTCTTCATATCAGACCATTCAAATGTGGTGTAAGACAATCCGTATCCAAATGGATAAACAACCTCTGAATCATAATCAAAGTCTCCTGCATTTTCACGGCCAAGAGTTACATCCTCGTATCTTGTCTCATAATACTTGTATCCAACGTAGATTCCTTCTTCGTAAGTAACATAGTTGTACTTTGTGAGGTCACCGTTTGAATCAGAATACTGATAATCACCAAAGTTCATAGCAGCTGGTGATTCAAGTGGATTTGCAGCAAAAGTATCAACTGTTCTACCTGAAGGATTAACCTGACCTGTTAAAATATAAGGCAATGACTCAATTGCTGTTGCTGAGATTACAGCCTTGATATTTGGATAATCTTTAACAAAATCAAGATCAAGTGCTGCATTTGAATTGCTCACAAGAATAACTCCATCAAAGTTGTCATTCAAATATGAGATGATTTCAAGCTCTGTGCTGTCTGGTTCCAGATATGTCTTTGCCTGATCCTGCGCATTATCAGCATGATTGTACATAGAACGAGGCATATCTCTTCCCTCACCTGCTACTCTCTTTAAGAAGTAAACAGGAACTGTATCTTTGATTGAATTCATTACCTCATCATTGGCTTGAAGTTCAGAAAGTGGTACTTCATTTATCGAAAAATCCTCACCATCACCAAATGATATAGAACCAGCCCCTAAGCCATAGCTTTCAGACTGCTCTTTGTAGTAATCAAAAAGTGTCTTATTGATAGATACATTTGCCGAATCAAAAATATCAGCAAGACTTCTACCACCCATCATACTATCATTTGCTGCTACTGTTGCTGAATTCACACTAAAGAAACTAAATGTAGTATCAGCTGTCTGAGGTAAAAAACCATCCTCATTTTCAAGCAAAATAGTTCCTTCATCAGCAATCCTCTGATGAAGATCTGCCTCTGCAGTCTTAATAGAATCTGCATCGTAATCCGCCTTGTTGTACTGTAAGTCAAGACCTGTAGTATCAACATCCGAATTATCAATTTTTGTGTTAATGCCTCCCAGCATACTATCTACCATTCTTGCATAGTTTGGTAAGATGCTGTTAACCGCTACAATTATAATCGCAAATACGATAATAAGAATTGAGCGGATGCATGTTCCAATAATTTTTCTTCCCTTGCTCATTTGCATTCTCCTTTTCTTGGGGCATACCCCGATTGATAACTTTATCGAGAGAATAACAAAATCATTTAAAAAAATGCAGGCCTTGTCACAGCCTGCACATTTTTTGTCATAATCTGCATCTCTACTCAGAAAAAATAATTCTAAGTAAATACTTATCATTTTCAGTTTTAATAGTTAAATTGCCATCATATTTTTCTACAATAGCCTTGATACTTTGGGTGCCATATCCATGGCTTAGCTTGTCACTTTTAGATGTGATAGGCAGGCCATGCTGCATTTTAATTGTACCCGTGTATGGATTAATGATTTCTACTAAAATAATCCCTTTTTTATTTTGAATCTGCACTGATATCCATCTCTTTGCTCTATCTAAAATCTTTTCATTTGCTTCAATCGCATTGTCTAAGGCATTACCAAGTAAAGTATACAAATCAATTTCATCCATAAACTTGAGCTGCTCCCCATCAGCCATACAGCTCATCCTTATTTTCTTACTATGGCATATCAGCTTTTTTTCAGTCAAAACTGTATCTAGAAGATCGTTACCTGTACGAACTACAGCATCATATATGGCTATGTCGTTTTCCATCTCAGATAGAATGCCTCGTCTTTTCTCATCACTTTCCATATTAGCCAAAGCATTAATCTGATGTTTCATATCATGATAATGCTGATTGACTACCGCCATGGCATCCTTTGAAAACTGATATCTCACCTGGGTATCTTTCCAAAGTTGTTCCTTAATTCTAAATGCTCTTCTTTCTTTTTCATTGATAAGCTGAGCCCTTTGATTTATCAAAATAAATAGACTTGCCAAAATAGCATACACCGCATGAATATGACCAATATTATTAAAACTCGAAATAATGCTTAAAAACCAAACCACAAGCAAAATTACAACTGTGGCAGATGTAGCAGAAAGAGTCTCTATCAAATATTTGCCATCAACTACTGTAGATTTAGCAAACCAAAAATAAGCCATTATAAAAGAGCCTATAAGACAGACGGTATATAGTATTGGTTGATTATCCGGTATTCTGCCATCTGTGCAATAATCAAAGAGTTCTCTTATACAGTAAAAAATATGCTCAATACAATAGCTAATCGCAAACAGATAGATTGCCTCGTGAAAATTTACCTCTGTAGCAAAATATATTCCAAATATCACCGCTATCCATATCGCCATAAACCAAAACAAAAGGAATATATATGTAGATGGAGTTATATCCGAATAATCTGACCCCTCATATCCAAACAGAACAAGCACTCCTGTCATGGCAACGTCAAGAAGAAGCCCCAAACAAACACAAGCCGCACCTATTATCAATGGATATTTCTTTTTATTAAGTACACTACATATTCCCAAAACAGGTATTAGCATTTCCAGAAGATATCCAACATTGAAAGAACTATCCATAGCTATATCTCCATTCCTACATAATCACCAAAGGCTGTAATAAATTCCTTTTTTCTGCTTCGGCTAAGAAAAAGCTCATCTCCTGCCACGGTAACCACATCACCTTTTATTCTATCCACATATTTAAGATTAATAAGATGAGATTGTCCACTTTGAACAAATCCGTATTCTCTTAAATCTTCCGCTATGGCTTTTAAACTTTTACTTCTAGTTTCAAAGATGCCAGATTTACTATGAATAACAATAGTATGCCCAACTACCTCTATATAATAGACATCCTCTGTATCTATTTTTCTTTTGGCTCCATCTTCTGCGACAATTAGTTCCTTGCTCTTTTGATATTTGTCAGCAGTCTTTAAAACCTTGTCCATAGTTCCTTGGAATTGTTCATATACCACCGGCTTCAGTATAAAGTCTAATGCGTTGACCTTGTATCCATCAATGGCATATTGTGCAAGAGCTGTGATAAAAACAATGATTACGCTATCATCAAGCTCTCTAATCTTTTTCGCCGTAGTCATTCCATCCTGATATTTCATATGGATGTCCAAGAAAATCAAATCGTATTCTGAAGTATAATCATCCAAGATATCAATTCCATCAAAAAATGTTCTGACGATGAAATTGTCTGCATGTTCCTTCTCATATCTGGATAAATGCTCTATCAAGCTAGCCTGACATTCTTTTTCGTCTTCAACAATCGCAATTCTAAGCATCTACTATCCCCCTTCTATATTCTAGTGTAAGTATACCATTTATGTCTTCAAATCGACATAATATGCCAAACCAATAGAACTTTGCAAGATATCTGTTAACATACTTATTGATTGATAACATTTTAAAAGAGCCAGTTGCTATGTATTTTATAGGGACTGGCTCTTTCTCCATTTTTCTTAAGATTTAGTATACTTCATAAGCATTTCTATGTAGTTTTTTGTCAGCGTGGTCTGTGGCATATTGCTAGGTAAGATGTAACCGATTTCCATATAATCATCCACCTTTAGTGGCTTCGCAATAATATTAGGTCCATTTAATTCTTCGCTGATTACACCGCTGCATATGGTGTAACCATTAAGGCCTATAAGAAGATTAAATAGCGTCGCTCTATCTCTTACAATTATTTCCTTGTCACTATCAATGGTGCTAAGTATTTCTTCCGAAAAATAAAAGGAGTTGTGGCTTCCCTGCTCGTAGGAAAGGCGAGGATAGTCCTTCAAATCATCTAGCGTCAGCGCTTTCTTCTTGGCAAGTGGACTGTTCTTTCCAATGAAGACATGTGGTTTCGCCTTAAATAAAGAATGAAATACCAGGCCATTGTCACGTAAGGTTTTCTTTATGACAGTTTCGTTGAATTTGTTCAGATACAGAATACCTATTTCACTTCTGAGCCTTGCCACATCCTCGATGATATCGTAGGTCTGTGTCTCTCTCATATGAAACTCATATTTGTCACCGCCATACTGCTTTAGCAGCTCTACAAATGCTTCCACTACAAAGGAATAGTGCTGGGCTGATACGCAAAAACGTTGCTTGCTGTGGCCTGCGCCTGTGTACTTCTCTTCTATAAGATTTGTTTGCTCCAGCACCTGTCTGGCGTATCCTAAGAATTCATCTCCCTCTGGAGTGATCTCGATTCCCTTATTGGAACGGTTGAATATGGTGATGTGGTATTCATTTTCCAGTTCCCTGATTGCAGATGTTAAGCTTGGCTGTGCGATAAACAGCCTTTTTGCTGCTTCTGTAATATTTCCTGTTTCTGCTACTTCTACTACGTATCTAAGCTGTTTTAAAGTCATTTTCTAACCTTCCTAAATATTGCCCCTTAATAACCATCAATAGATTTATTTATAATTATAACTTTCTTAATAGATTTTATCTATGGTCAAACTATCATTTTTTATATTTTACCTACTAATCAACTAGGCCTATAATCCTCAACATAAGTTAATGAACGTTGCGCAATATATTTATAGTAATCAAAAGGAGAATAAGAAAATGAGTAATGTTAAGACACCATACAGATACGATTTTGTAGGAAGCTTTCTACGCCCACAGGCCCTTAAGGATGCAAAGGCTGACTTCTTAGCTGGCAAAATCAGCGAGGATGAGTTCAACAAGGTGGTTGATGAGGAAATCACAAAGGTTGTTGCTAAGCAGAAAGAGCTTGGTTTTCATATAATCACCGATGGCGAGTTCAGAAGATCATTCTGGCACCTTGATTTTATGTGGGGATTCGAGGGAGTTGCCCATGAAAATACAGGCGGCGGAGTTGATTTTGATGGTGAGCTTGCTTTACTTGATGACACTTATCTTGTAGGCAAAATCAAAGCAAAGGCTCATCCATTTGTTGAGTATTATAAATTCTTAAAGCAGTTTGAGGATGAAAATACAGTTGCTAAATATACTATCCCTGCCCCAGCTCAAACATTTCAGCAGATGATTGTTCCTGTAAACTTTGAATCTACCAGAAAATTCTATGCTAACAATGATGAATTGATTCATGATATTGCGGCTGCTTATCAGGATGTTATTAAACAATTCTACGATGCTGGTTGCCGTAATCTTCAGTTTGATGATTGTACTTGGGGTGCTATTGTCGGCACTGCTGCAAAGCAGAGATATGCTAGCCTTGGAATTGATATTGAAGAAGTGAAGCGACAGCTTCTTGAAGTTAATAATCTGGCACTTGAAAACAAGCCTGCAGATATGACAATCACATCACACATCTGCCGAGGAAACTACCACTCTACTTTCTTTACAAGTGGCCCATACGACACAGTTGCTGACTATGTATTTGCAAAAGAAAATGTGGATGCTTTGTTCCTTGAATACGATGATGCTCGCTCTGGTGGATTTGCCCCTCTTGCAAAGGTATCTTCTGATAAGAAGGTGGTGCTGGGGCTTATTACAACAAAGCGTCCTCAGCTTGAAGATAAAGAATCTATCAAAAAACGTATTTACGAAGCAGCAAAATATATTCCACTTGAGCGTCTAGCTTTAAGCCCACAGTGTGGCTTTGCTTCCTGCGAAATTGGCAACAAGCTTACCGAAGAAGAACAGTGGGCTAAGCTGAAGCTAGTAAAAGAAATTGCTGAAGAGGTATGGCAGAACGATTAATTCAGCTCGATGAATTTTTCGATTGCTACTGCTACTCCATCTTCATCATTGGATGGTGCAATAAAATCAGCCCATTCCTTGGTCTCATCCTGTGCATTTGCCATGGCAACAGAAAGACCTGCGTAACGCATCATAGGAATGTCGTTGAAACCATCGCCGCAGGCAATCAGATGCTTGCGATCAATGCCAAGACTTCCTAACAATATTTCTAGAGATGATGCCTTTTCAATTCCTTGTGGCATTATCTCTAGGAAAAATGGCTCTGAGAAGAACACATTAACAGTGCCATTAAACTTTTCATTAAGCTGTGCTTCTACATTTCTAAGAACCTTGTGATCACCCACGCATAAAAACTTAACAGGTGGATCAAGCTGTGCTTCCTCATCCAGGTGGAATACCTGTCTGATTGGAATGTTATTGATTTTTGATTCCAGCTGCACGTACTGATTATTCTCGTCGTTTGAAATGATGCCCTCTGAATCATATGTAAGTGTGGCAACATTGAATTTGTTTGCGCAACGAAGAATATCTGCATAGTACTTTTCAGGAATAGTTTCTCTGCGGACAACCTCTCCTGTCTTGCAGTCGATAATCATACCACCGTTATACGCCAGTATGTATCCTCCTACCTCTTCCAGGTGAAGCTGCTTTGCAATCTTTTTAATGCCTGGTACTGGACGGCCAGATGCAAGTATAATCTTTACCCCTGCCTTTGCAGCTTTCATTATTATTTCTTTGTTTTTGTTACTAACCTCTTTTTTACTATTTAAAAGAGTTCCGTCTAAATCTAGTGCTATTGCTTTATATTTCATAAGGCATATCATAGCAAGCCGATTAGGTTACGTCAAATGGATTTTTCACTTGAGATATCCCTCCTCAAACATTAAAATAGCACTAGCAAAAATAATGACTGGAGGTTTTTATGGAAGATAAAATTACACTTACTATTGGGAAACAAAAAAACATTGCTCTTATCGCACATGATGGAAAGAAGCCACTTCTTATTCAGTGGTGCGAAGACAACAAAGAAATTCTTAAGAATCATTTCTTATGCGGCACAGGAACTACAGCCAGAATGATTTCCGACAAAACAGGACTTCCTGTTAGAGGCTACAACTCAGGCCCTCTCGGCGGTGACCAGCAAATCGGCGCAAAGGTTGTAGAAGGCAGAATCGATTTAATCGTATTCTTCTCTGACCCTCTCACAGCTCAGCCACACGATCCTGATGTAAAGGCTCTGATGCGAATCGCTCAGGTTTACGACATTCCTATCGCAGTCAACAAGGCATCCGCTGATTTCATGATTAAATCAGAGTTTATGGATACACCTTACGACCACGACGTTATCAATTTCCAAAAAAATATTGCTGATCGAGCAAACACACTATAGTACCACCCAAAATAGACACATTCTCTTGATATACTTTTCTAGTATCATTTTATAGTTTTTATTGGGGATGTGTTGAGTATGAGAACTAAAGATCGAAATGATTTTTTATGGTTGGTATTCTTTTTTATAATCTTTATCAATGGATTTGAAGCTGGAGGTTATCAGGCCAGTTTACTAAATATAGGAAATACATACGATTTATCTACAACAACCAAGGGGTTATTTGCCTCTGTAGAGCTTTTTGCCACAATGCTTGCGCCAATACTGCTTGGCGCATGGGCAGATAGAACTAATAAATTGAAATGTATTAAAATCCTGCTTTCCATACAAGTGATAGCAGCTTTACTGATTGGCCTTTTGACATCGAAGGTGCTTTTTGTAGGTGGAGTCTTCTTTTTAGGACTCACTACAAGTGCCCTCCAGTTTATTTCCATTGCAGCTCTTGCTGATTACTATCCTATCAGTTACCACAAAAAAATAGGCTATCTCACATCCATGTATGCATTAGGTGCATTTGTAGCGCCTCTAGTTGTTGCTGCGTATTTGAATATGGGATTCAGTTGGAAAATATTATTTGTCTTTCTATGTGTAGCCAGTGCTGCTGCACTGATAGACATAGTTTCATCTAAAAATGAATTCAGAGAATTAGCAGATACCACTACGGAAGAATTTACGTCCGCTGGTCCATTTATTCTGGCCGGAATCATCATGCTTTGTGTGGTTATGTGTATTTATGTTGGGTATGAAAATGGATTTGCTTTCTTTGTAGATACTCTATTTGCTAATGAATTTAAATCTGCCTTAGGAAAATATGCCTTAAGTCTGTTTTGGATTGTTATGATTCCATCGCGAGTATTAGTAGGCCATAACGCTAAACATGCTTACAAAATACTAATTAGTGCAATAGTAGCAATTCCTTCTATAACCGTACTCATCGCCCAGCTTTCCAGTGATGTGGCAGTGCTTCTGCTTTGCATTCCACTGGGCTTCGCTTGCGGCGCAATCTATCCATGTGTTTTGAATCTTGCCATGCCTTTGTCTGGCAATCACAAGGCTACATCCACAGGCTTAATCACAACAGCCACTGGTATCGGAGGCGTGGTATTCACTGCCCTCACTGGGTATTTAGGAGATATGTATGGCCTCCGCCAGGCTGTTATGATGCTGTCAGCATTTTTCGTCTTATCACTAATATCAGTAATAATATTAAAGATTCGCTGGATTAAAAAAGATTAGTTTTATAACGAAAAATATGCAAGTGCTATTGCGCCTGGGCCTGCGTATGTACCAATTGTAGCGCCGACTACTGTGTACTGAAGTTGATCTTCATGGCCCTCGTAAATAGCCTTTGAATCTTCGACATATTTAGTAAGTACTTCCTGGGAGAAACCTGAATAAGCAAGGCACAATGGCTTGCTAAAATCTATCCCACCAGAATTAGTAACAAATTCTGTCAGCATATTGTGGCTCTTTTTTGAGCCTCTAGCCTTGCCGATAACCTTAACCAAGCCATCCTCGATTGTGATTACAGGCTTAATCATTAGCATATTTCCTGCAAAAGCTGCCGCTGAAGAAAGTCTTCCGCCAAGCTTCAAATACTCCAAAGTATCAAAGGCAGATATTACATGCACACTCTTCATTTCTTCCTGGATGATAGAAATAATTTCATCACAAGATTTTCCTTCGTCTCTAAGCATAACTGCTCTTTGCACTATGATGTACTCAGATATGCAGAATTGCTTTGTATCAACGATGTGTATGTTGTCTGAGTAATCCGCTGCTGCAAGCATGGCACTTTGATAGCATCCAGAAACTCCAGATGATAAGCAGAAATAAATAAGCTCATCCCCAGCTTCATCAGCCTTCTCAAACTCCTGCGCATAAACATAAGGTGAAATCTGGCTTGTCTTAGGCACTTCATCAGTTTCGATTAGTTTATGATAAAAATCCTCTGCGGAAAGTGTAACACCATCTAAATACTCTTCATCCCCAAATCTTACATTTATGGGTAATACTGTCACTCCCCATTCCTTAGCTACATCCTGCGAGATATCACTAGCGGAATCTGTGATTATTCTTATTGCCATTCTATTGTGTCCTTTCCTAATTACCTAAAAAATTAAATATATCTTAATTCAGTTATTTTAATTATTTGCAATTAGGAATGCAAGCCTTTTTTCTTATCACTTGTGTCTTATAACCTCAAATCGCTGAAGCTGAACTGGTTCGTCCATGCCGATACCGCCCTTTTGGCGGGCGATAGAAATTTGCTGTGCGACAGAGTCTACCCCATCCAAATCTGGAAGCAATAGGCCTCTACGATTTCCGTTGCTTACAATTACACCGTAGCGTTTCACATCTAGTTCATTTGGTGAAGATATAGGTTCTGGCTCACTTAGTACATCCACGTTGATTTCCAAATCAGGCAACTCCTCTGGGCTGATTGGATTAAAGCGCGTGTCTCTGGTGGAGGCGCTGATGGCATTTTGAATAATCTCTGCTGCCACGCACTCGGTGGTAGGAAGGATTGTTCCAATGCAGCCTCTCAGACGACCAGCCTTGTGGATGGATACAAATGCTCCGGCTTGCTTTGATACCAGCTCTTTAGGTAAATCATCTGGCATATCTAGCACCTTGCCCCGTAATATATAGCTTTCCAGGGATTTCTTGGCAAGCTTTACATATTCGTCAGCCGGCTCCTGTGAATCCCGTAAATGAGCGTTCAGCTTTGCCAGATAAGTATCTCTAAAACGACGATTCTCATCCTCTCCCGTCACATAAAAAGATGCAATTCCATAGCCAACACCTGTCACATCCTGATGAGAATATACATGGGCATCTACAGCCTTTCCGTCCAAAGCGCCAGCCATTATGACGAATGAACGATGACCACACTCTGCTGCTTTCTCGCAGAAATCCTCTTTAAATTCAAACATCTCCTCAAAAGCTGCACGGCCGGCCACGTCCATAATCCTCTGGTCATAGACAGGTCCCTCTTTGGCGAATCCATAAGGCCCATAGTCCTGAAGCTTGTGAGATAAATCTCCACTGGCAACGAAAACTACCTTGCGATTAACCTCATCCACAGCCTCCTGTATCATCTGACCCAAACGATAGTGATCCAGCAAACCAAGGCCTGAAAGGCCTATGCGCACAATCTGCCCCTTGGCATATTTCTTCCTTATAAACCAAAGAGGAACCATGGTGCCATGGTCAAGCTCTGGATCACGCTCACCTAGTGTGCCTGCTGGAAAGCTGGCGTCATAGGCGATTTCGTTGATTCTATCTACAAGCTCTGTGTCATATTCTTCCTGAAAAGATACCTCCGGTGCGTTGAATCTGGCGAATGAACCTTTCGCTCCCTTTCCCGGAGAAATATGGAAATAGTCCGAATACATGATGCTGTGTGGACTAGTGATGATGATTGTATCCGGTTCAAGCTTCGCTATTTCATCTGCCACCTTTTCATAGGCATCGATAGTCTCCTGAACCTGTGCCTCGCCACCTCGGCCTACAGCCGGCACAATCATCGGTGGATGTGGAACCATAAATGCTGCAAGAATTGCCATAGTCTAACCCCTCCCTTAACAGTTTCCTGTGTAAACATATTTCAAATGTTGCTTTGCTATATCTTTTAAATGATAGATAGTCTCCACTGGCGTAGCGCCTCTATCTACCATATGAAATCTTGGGAAAAATCTGGAAATGTGCAAAGGAATCTCTGGATTCACTGAAGCTATCCAACTGCTTAGCTTATCCATCTCCTCATCTGAGTCATTCTCCCCTGGAATAATCAGCGTTGTCAGCTCCACATGACAATGCTTCGCCGCCTCCTGGATAAAGTCCATTACCATCTGCCTGTTCCCCTTTAACACGTCCTCATAATAATGGTCTGTGAAACCCTTCAAATCGATGTTCATGGCATCTACATAGGAGAACAACTCCTTCACCGTAGCTACATCGGCCATTCCGTTTGATACTAAAACAGTTTTCAGGCCCTTTGCCGAAAGAAGCTTTGCTGTATCTATAATATATTCGTACGAGATCAATGGCTCATTGTAAGTAAAAGCCACCCCAATATTTCCATTTGCACGCTGCTCATCAGCTATCTGGGCCAGCGTCTCAGGCAATACGAACCTTGCCTCTCTCTTACTATCATCCACTTCATCGCCCCATGAAATGTGATAGTTCTGGCAAAATGGGCATCGCAAATTGCAGCCATAGCTTCCCACAGATAGAATATAGCTGCCCGGATAAAATCGATTCAACGGCTTCTTCTCAATCGGGTCCATAGCAATCGCCGTGAGCATCCCATAATTCTCCGGCACGATTATGCCCTCCCTGCAGGTTCTCACCTGACAGAAACCATATTTACCTTCTGAAATGTTGCAATGCCTGTAGCATAGGTTACATACTGCCATAACTCCCCCCTTTGGCTCCAATTATTCTTAGAAAAAAAGCGGTGCATAAGCACCGCTCTGCTATATACTATTTTACCTCTACAAGCTCAATTGTAAAGTTGAGTTCTTTGCCAGCCATCTCGTGGTTTGCATCAAGAGTGATGTTTGTATCATCCTTTGCAACAACCTTTACTGGGAATGGTCTGCCATATGGATCCTGTAAGTATACCTGCTGGTCTACTTCTAAGTTTTCTGAACCAGGAAGCTGTGCGATTTCAATTGTGAAAACAGCCTCCTCGTCACGCTGACCATAAGCTTCCTCTGGCATAAGGTGAATATCAACCTTCTCGCCAACTTCCATGTTTGCAACAGCCTTGTCGAAGCCCTTAATCATCATGCCTGCGCCACAAACAAACTCAAGTGGCTCGCCTCTGTCGTATGATGAATCAAACTGTGTACCATCGTTGAATGTACCTCTGTAGTGTGTACGGCATGTCTTGCCTACATTCTTGCCCTCGAACGCTGGCTCAGAATGGCATCCGCCACAACCAGAGTGGCCGCCACAGCTATGTCCTTCCTCGTGATCACCACATGTGTGACCCTCGCCATGGTGATTGCAATTTACACCAGAGTTGATAAGCTCACCCTTAAGGTATGCCTCAACTGCTGCATCTGTATCTCCTGAAGCACCCGCGCAAAGCTCAATTCCGCACTCGCTAAGAGCTGCCTGTGCTCCGCCACCGATACCGCCGCAGATAAGTACGTCGATTGAATTGTTACTAAGAAGACCAGCTAAAGCACCGTGGCCCTGTCCGTCAGAACCGATAACCTCTGATGAAACAACCTTGCCATCTTCTACTTCGTAAATCTTAAACTGCTCAGTGTGTCCGAAGTGCTGAAACACCTGACCATTTTCATATGTAACTGCTATTCTCATTTTATACTCCTTTTAAAAACAAAATCCTTGCTATTATAACTTTAAAAGGAGTATTAAGCAAATGACTACGCTTTAATGCTTTTCATTTGCTCCCTTCCGAATCTGGCCCGCCTCGTCAAAATACACTAGGTCACCTTCGTTGATATCTCTTTTATACAAATCAGCATCAGGAACTTCGCGCTCAATTTGGTTGCCGGCCTCATCTTCTAATATCACAAGGACCTGCGGTACATAACCTGCAGGTCGCTCTTCACATCCATAATCAGCTTCAAATATTTTCTTAATTTGGTAAGTCATATCTATTCTCTTTTGTTGAAAACTTAATCAATCTATAGTATTATTCAATATAAGAAAAGGCGCTACCGATAGACGGACAGCCCTTTGGTTAATTAATTACTTATAAGATAGGAAGTAATCGAACCTTGGCCGGGGCGATTACTTCTTTTTCTTATGGTCTTTTCTCTAGCTTCAATTGCTTTCCAACTTTTTCAATCAACGTAATATCCGCTGGCAACCAATCCACGTCGCCAAGTTGCTCTTTAGTTAGCCACTTAGCTGCTTCGTGTTCCTTGAGAACCAAATCACCATTTACAATTTCAGACCAGAAGCAATCCATTGATAAATGGAATGTTGGGTAGTCATACTCAATAGTGTCAATCAACTCACCAACACTAATTTCAGTGTCTAACTCCTCCATAATCTCACGCTTAAGAGCTTGCTGTGGAGTCTCACCTTCTTCGATTTTTCCGCCTGGAAATTCCCAACCATCTTTGTATTCACCGTATCCTCTTTGGGTGGCAAATATAATAGGCTGGCCTTTCTCATTTTCAGCTTTTATTACTGCCGCAACTACACGTACTGTTTTCATTTGAATCCCTTTTCGATACTAGAATAATCTTCTGCCCAACCAAATACAGATACATGCACCTACAACAGATACAATAAGACTTCCGAATTGCCCGCTGGCAGATAGCCCTAGAATATCAAATGCAAATCCACCTACAAATCCACCTGCAATACCGAGGATTATATTCTTAATCCATCCAGACTTTTCTCCCATAATAAAGCTGGCGATAAAGCCTGCTAATGCTCCAAATAATAGTCCCATTATTAAACTCATAAATTATAACCTCCGAATGATAATTCTGATATGGATTCATTATATCATTCTATATAAGAAAAGGGCTACCGATAGTCGGACAGCCCTTTTCTTAATTACTTTTTTAGCCACTTATCTTGCTATCAATAAATCTCTGCTCATCAATTTCATCATAAATAATACTTGCACCATTAAGTTTATATTTTACTAGCTTACATATTTTTTCATCGCATGTAGCAAAGAATAATTGTTCTATTGAATCATCTGATTCTTCAAGTTGATACTTTATCATATCCAAAAAAGCAAGCATATTTACATCATCCATAAATGAGGATAAGTCATCCAAAAAATAGACTTTAAAAGGTTCTTTGTCCTTTCTAGTCATAATTATTGAAAAGAAACATGCCAGCATAAATACACTAAGCTGACCATTGCTCAATACATTTACTATACTATTCTTTTTTTCATCCTCCATGATAATGCAACTTTTTTGACTCTCTTCCTCATCTCGTCTTATATTAATCTCTTTTATATTCTTAACGAGACTAAGTTTGCTGTAAAGCTCAAACAACGTTGGGCCTACATTTTTATATTCATCGATTTCAAGATTTGTTATAGTAGTACGAATATCATTTTGTTTGTTGATTGCCAGCTCTTTTAGATTGTTCAAAGACTTAATCTTCTCTTCTGCTTCATTACATTCCTTTCTTTCAGCTTCTAAATCGGCATTAACCTTTTTATATTTATCACTATTCAGCATCTGTGATAGTATTACCATCTTATCAACTAAAACATTTTTACTGGTATCTATATAATCATCCAAGATATAGGGTTTAATCTTAACTTTTATACTATTATAATCGTCATGTGAATCACTATTATAGTTAACCAAGCTTAATAAATCTTTAATATCATCACTGAATTTTGTGACATCTTCATTTGACATTACTTGTGTCCCAATATCGTTAATTTTATTTTCAATAAATTGCTGATTGCCCCAAACTTCGGTATTGTCAATTTTATAGTAATCTTTTAATCTATCAATCCATTCCCTGTAATTATATATCTTTTTATCTAGATCTTTCATAATTGCCATACGGTGAATATCATCATCTATGCTGACATTAAGTGCAAGTTGTGCTTTTTCTATCAACTGAGTATATAAATTCCCCAATTCATTTTCTTTATTAGAAAGTTCTCTAGTTTTTTCTAGAACTATTCCATTATTTGCTATTATATATGACTCTGCTTGCTGTAATATTTTTTCACTTGGTAGATTGTTAAATGTATTAGAACCACACACAGGACAAAGAACTATTTTTCCATCGTGCACCTGTTTGTCTCGATATTGAAGAAGGATTTCTTTCCCTTCTACCATTTTTGACAATTGTTTTAATAAGTCATTTCCTTCTGTTATATTCTTTATATCATCATTCAGCCCAGCAATTTCTGCTTTTAATCGAATTATATTCTCCTTTGCATCTTCCCATAATGCCCTAGAAAAAATCCCTTGTCTATAATTTGCAATCTGCTCTCCTAGATTTAAAATATTATCCCTATCAATCTTAATCTCCTTTTTGGATTTAATAATACCAGCTTGCTCAACAAGAACCATTTCACCTTCATCAGCCAACAGTCCATACTTATTAGCTTGTAGAATAGTTTCTTTGTTATCTGTATTGAAAGCATTAACTAACTCTAATTTGTTTAAAATATCTATGTTTTTATTATTCTTTTGCAAGCAATCAAGCAATTTATTAATTTCAGAATACGCACACCCTGCAATCTTATTTTTTTGTTCCTCTAGTTCCTCAATATTTAAGCTTTTAATTTCTATTTTTTCACTGCCATAAGATAATACATGTGGATACTCCTTATTTGTTAAATCTTTCTGTAATTCCTGCAACTTCTCATTATTGTTAGTTATTGTTATTAAAAGCTTATCTCGCTTCGCTTCAGTTTCACTGATAATCTTTTTTATGTCAGAGACGAATAATTCCATGTTATCCGCAACTTTTTTCTCTTTTGAAAAATCTCTTATAAAGTCTTCGAACAATGATGATAAGTTTTCTCTCTTTTTATTCTGTATTCCGATAGTTTTTTGTATATCGCAAAAATGATAATTATAAAAACTGTTATTTATATTATTTGATAGCCAATCCCCATTCTTATTTGCAATACCATCAACTATTACAGTAGACTTACCATCCGGTAATAGAGTATCTTTTTGTTGCTTTCTAATAATTGTATGTATTTCTGCTTTATCAATTATTTGTAATTCTACTATCACATAGTCCTGATTCCCAGCATATTTATTCTTTAATATTCCATCAATATTCTTTTTTCTTTCGTCTCCATTTGTAGCTCTTGTCATTAAAGATTCATTCAGTCGTCCAATAGATCCTGTTAAGCACCATTCAATAGCGTCAAGGATAGTAGTTTTACCCCATCCATTTGCTGCAGACAATAATACAAATTTTCCCTCTCCTATATAAAATTCTCTTTTTTCATGAATACCTCTGAAATTTTCAATAACTATCCTTTTAATCTTCATCTTCTAACCACTCCATAATTAATTTATGCTGTTCGTCCCCAAATTTTCTTTGACCTCTTTTTGTATTATTCTCATCATATAAAAAACTCATTTTTTCAGGGTTTGGCATTAATGCTTTTAAATGCTCTAACAATACATTATTCTCATTTCCACCTCTGTATTTTTTGTTATAAAACGGCAATTTCAGTGCCTCTTTTTCATCTATCTGTATCTTGCCATCTTCATTAATATAATTTAAGTATATTTTTCTAGTAACATTTAACATTGTATCCATACTACTTTGAACACTGTATTCTTCTATGCTTGTTTCATATTTATCTAGCACTATCAAAATAGCATTGTACTTAAACTTGTATAAAGACTCTCTATTATTTGACCCAAAATTAAAAAACATACTTAGTCTTCTATCCCACTCTTCACATATATCTATTATTGATTTGTTATTTTCATTGTATACAATCACAAAAAGCTCATCCCCATGTTTGCTGATATATATATCATGTAAGCCTGCCAATAATGTATTATCTTTATTTTTGAAAATAGACAAATCAAATTGTTTATTCTCATAAAAAAGGCTTTTATATTCTTTGTTTTCAAAGATTTCATTTAGTGCTAAATTCATAATCATACATCCTTTACACATTTTTCGTTAAAAATACATTTACGACAATCTTCGTTTATTTTCCAATCTCCTCTATCAACTTTTATGCACTCTAAACATTCATAATAAAAAGAATTATCTCTGTCTTCTATTACTGCCGGATTAACACTCTCCGGTATATCTTTATCTATTATTTCAGCCGGAGAATAACTATATGTATGCCAGCCATGTATAGATGTATCACCAGCCATATACCATTTATGGGGTTTGTACTTGTACATTCTTTCATATACATTCCATCGATCCCATTTAGGAGAAGTGGGATTAACACCACCTGTTATAACACTTTTCTGGATATAATCATCCTCAAACCTAATGCATATATATCTACTTTCTGTACTTTCAATATACGTTTCAATTTGGAGCATCGAGTCGCTTTCTTTAATAGAGTCCTTGCTTGCAGCTACCATTTTGTAGTCAATAATATTAAGTATTATTTTCCACAAGACTTTTAAGAACACCTTAAATCGTTCATATAACCTGTTAATTTCTCCAATTCGCTCCAACTCATCTCTGCCGTTCCAATCCAATTCTGTTATTTCTTTTTCAGCAGAAATCGTGTTTATTAAAGATATTTGCCCTTCTGTCGTCCGGCACATATTTCCAAGCCAATTTTTTGTATTGTTACACAAATACTCTAAGCATTTCTCCTGCCATGATTGCATTACCCTATTGCTCTCTATAATCTCGTTATAAACACTGGAAACCCATGCCTCGATACTCATTTTAATGATACAGTTAATATCTGTTTGAATATTTTGCTTAACTATATTAATAAAATCTATTCTACTAATACTCTTTTTTTCTATTACGCCTTTATGACTAGTTCCGGACTTCATCGCATAGTTGTACCTTTGAAGCATTATTTTATATGCTATACCAAACAAAATAGACTCTTTTGCTTCCCGGTTTAGATTATTAAATAATAGAGATTCGTAATATGGCTTGAATTCATTACATAGCTTTCGTGAGAGCTCATTCATAAACGAATAAAGCTCTGGGCGAGTAATAATAGAATATTTTTCTTTAAACTTTTCCCATTTCAAGTCATTTCCAAAGGACTTTATAATGCAGGATACTCGCTCATCTTTTTTATAATCTAATTCTTTTATCTTTAAAAGATTATCAATAGTAGAACATGCAGCATTATCTTTAATCCAATCTTCTGCATCTGTATCCGATGGTACACCTAATGGTATACCATTGTTAAAACAATCTAATACCGCACTCACCTCATATTCTTTTATGGCTGTCATTTTCAAATAATCCGCATACAATTCTCGGTATACTTCTTTTTGCAAATTAGTCGTAATACCACTTGAATAATATTTCGCCTGTACTAAACAATATTTACCTGTATCTTTTATAACGACAACATCTTCGCCATATTCTATTATCACTTCTTTTGTATCGTTCTCTAACAATGCATCAATAGCTACGAGATTCTGATAAATATAACCTTTAACTGGAGGTGCAGCGTCTCTATTACTTTCGCAATATCCTAGTTTAATCAAAGGATAATAATCTTTTCTATCCATTTTCCCCTCTAATATGTTATTTATTCTATATCGTATATACGATATCACCACCATTAAATAATACTGTGTAAATCTCTACAATTCAACAGTATTCAACGCATTTTTCTAAATTTTGCATACAAAAAGGCCAAACCTTAGCCGGTTTGACCTTCAATTTTTCTATCGCATATACGATATCACGTTTTATGAACTTATTCAGCCTCAATTATCTCCGCAAGCTGAGGCTCCATCTGTGCAATCAAGTTTACTACAAGAGCATTTCCCATCATGAATCTACGCTTATTGAGAGGCATTTCTACCTTCTCACCGTCAACTAAGCATTCCTTAGTCCAGTCTGATGGGAAGCCCTGGATGTGCTCCATCTCTATTGGAGTTAAGAGTCTGATTTTGCTAGTCTTCTTATCTCTTACAATGTGAGTAGTTCTGCTAAATCCACCTTCGCTTGTAAGCATTGTTCTAGCTGGTTTATCATACTCATCAATCATTGGGATAGCTCCCTCTGAAAAGATGTATTCATGACCTGTAGATGCTTTTCTAGGAAGCTTTTTAGCACCCTTCAAATACTGCCAAGTCTTACGTGACTCATCAGGAAGCTTTCCATGTGTTTCATCACTGTGAGTAACATCTGGGCTTGTATAATAGAGCTTCTTCTCTGGAATAAAAAACTCTTCTGGTACATCGCCATCTTCCATAATGTCACCTAAAGTAATCTGCTTACCATGATAGTCAGGAGTTGTCTTTACCGTATATACCATACCATCCTTCATTACTCCTGTATTTTCAAATGGGAAGCTGAATCCTTCTGAAAGCTCTCCTATACCACTTGGCAATTCAGTGATTCTAATCTTCTTGTAGTCTTCCTCTACAATAGGGAAAGACTTAGCAAAAAAACCTTCTGTATATATTGTCTTACCCATGCTGGCTCTATGCATTTCAACACCAAACATACGATTATACTTAGTAGCTTTTTTCATTGTCTCTGCATACTTTGTATCTTCACGATATGCAAAAATGAAAGTTCTACGACGACGCTGCTGATAGCCATACTCTGCTGCATTTATTACACGCCACTCAACTGTATAACCCAAATCTCTGAAGCAAGCTAAAATGATACCGAAATCTCTACCACGCTGACTTGCTGGACTCTTGATAAGACGATCTACATTCTCGAGTAATACAAATGGAGCCTGTTTAGCCTCCAATGTATCTCTGATATCCCACCAAAGGACACCCTTCTTTCCTTCAAGACCTTTTGAGGTAGCAAGTGATGATGCTACTGAGTAATCCTGACAAGGGAAACCTCCTACAAGCAATGCATGCTCTGGAATATCATTCTTATCTACAGCATTGATATCACAATTTGTAGTGTCATTGCCTTTTAAATCAAGACATGTGCCAAATCGATTTACATAACAATCATGTGCCCACTGTGTTTTCTTGTCAGCTGGCTCCCATTGACTGAACCATACTGTTTCCCACTTTTCAGGCTTGCTTGTGTCCTCGACAGCCTTTATATCATTCAATCCGCAGCGGAATCCTCCAACACCTGCGAATAATTCACAAACCGTTTTCTTCATTAATTCAAACTCCTTATATTACATACTCAAACATTATATCAGTAATGAGGAGCTTGATCAAGCATAACTTTATTCATCCCCTAATAATTTTCTGAGCTGTTTAAGCAAATATGTATTATTTATCCAGAAACTTTGTGTGGTCATGTACTCTCCATTAGGCAATACATTTGCATCACGTTCAACGTTTCCATATTCCTCTCCATTATTAAATCTGTATGCAGCCTTAGTAGCATGAGGTCTCACATGAATAATCTCTGTCTCACTCTTGTTTGGTAGATTGTTTGAAAAACTTATCTTACCTTTAGAATCCTCGTGCTTAGTAAACTCTACTCCATATGAAATAACGTGCTTGTAGCGTTCCCACTCATCGCGCACAACTACATTCAAGTCATGATATGGCATGTTCCAAAGCATGCAACCTTTAACTCTGTAAACATCTCCGTCTTTCTTCCAAACAAAGAAAAACAGACGTGTCTCATCAAAGTAATCATGCAAAGTAGAATCTTCATATTCCTCTTGTACCAAGTCCATAAACTTGAATGGAGGGAATGACATGTTTTCAACGATTTTATTGTTCTCTTCTACTCTAATGGTTTTTACTTTGATATTAGCTTTTTCAAATTCTTCGGCGTGCTCATCTCTTATTCCTAAGATTTTCCATGCCAAGTCATTCCACTGAGCTTTATTATTGTTGTACTCTCTTCCGAATTTCTCACATAATTCTTTATCTGACATTCCTACGTATTTACGAACTATATCAGTGATGATTTCTTCAAAAGATTTCTCTCTCAAAAGGGATGCATCTTTGAGAATTGAATTATCAGAAATTGTTCCCGCAATATAGTGATTAAGAACATATGTCATATAAGAATTCTTAAAACAAAATGCTCTCTTTCTAGCAGGAGTCTTATCTCCATAATATTGAGGCACAGTACTCTTTTCAGCTGTTGCGCCCTTTGTACAGGCACCAAGATACATTGTATCTCCTTCTGAAAGCTCGTGAGCACGCCCTTGCTGAATCAAATCTACAATATAGTTGTAATCACGCTTAATGATTTCTATATCAGCTTCTGGAGGTGTAAATAGCCTCACATACTTAATAGGATAAAACAGATTACTCTCTAGTAATTTATTTCTCCAATAGTAGATTAATAGAATCAGGCGCATCTTTTCCCATGCATGAGATTTGTAAAAGTCTGACTCAATAGGGCCATCATAATTAATCATTGTGAGAACTAATCTCTCACCTGCGCGAAGTTCTCCTTTTTTTGTAATCTCAAAAGGTGATGTTTTCAATTCAACACCAGCTTCAGGGAAATCTGCCTCTTGATTAGAATTTGCCTTATACCCAAAATAAACTTCCTCAAGCAGATTACCTAATCCACCTTTACGGAATTTATTTGCGTATGCCTGAACAGACGCCTTATCCTCTGTGTTCTTTGTTTCAAGAACCTCCATGAAGGTTGAATCTTCTAATCGCTTCGCATATTCTTCTATACTTTCTGGGCTAGCTGGGTCATAGCCTAGTTTTTCGTCGTACATATAAAACCCCTAACTATATTCTGGCATATCCATCTTCCGAAATAAGATAGATAGCCGATGCTATTTGCTTTAATAACCTCTTTTGTATTACTGCATTCACTGGCTTTTCGGCTAAAAAACCAGAGTATACCATTCTTATATCATCATCCAAAGTCTCTTCTGCTCTAGCATTACCGTTATCTATTCTGCTTCTCATTTCATTTGCATAAGACTTTAATCTACTTACAGGAAAACCATGCTTAGCGACCTCTGCCAAAAGCTTCTTTTTCTCAACAAGCATAGCTTCAATAATGGTAAAATCACTCTCTTTGATTTCACTAATATTTTTTCTTAACCAGTTGTCCCCATCTTTCTGACATTTAACATTTGGCCATATCAGCATGTAATATTCTGTCAGCAGAGAATCGTTTATGAACCATCCATCCACTAACCTATTCTTCTGAATAGAATCAATCTCGAATGCAAAAGTTGGAATCATGGCGTTGCTATAATAGAAAGATGCTTTTTCGTCTATTAAAAGTGTTCTGCCATCAACGTTAATTTTTACATCTATACCTTGTAACTGGCTTTCTTTATCAACAAGCCTTTCATAATCTATTAAGTCACCATTCTTATCATGTAACTTAGAATAAAAATTATGATCCATGAAATTTCCAAGCATTTTTTCAGCTTGCATATCGGCTTTTCTAAATGATTCCATTTTTCACCCCAAATACATTATTAAGACTTCATCTTCCCACTATTAACAATATAAATACCCGCACTTACAAGTGCCAGCGCCACCAATGATTTCCATGAAATGTTTCCCCACTCTCTCAGGAAAATAGCTGATAGCAACGCGCCAAAGATTGGATTCGTAAATCCGTATACTGTGACTGTAGAAACTGGATTGTACTTCAGCAAAAGTCCCCACACTGAGTAGGCAACTGATGAAACCAATGCTAGGTATACTATCAAAAGTATTCCCTGTCCTGATGATTGGTGAAGTCTGCCTCCGCCTGCCAGGCCAACTAAAATCATCACTATACCACCGATGATAAACTGATAGCCGCTAAGTGTTACCGGGTTCTCGTGCTGAGAATACTCCTTTATAAGCACCGAAGAAATTGCATAGGATACAGATGCAATAAGGATGAATCCCTCACCATTAAAAGCGATGCCAGTTCCGATGCTACCGCTGCTCAAACTTACAAGGATTACTCCGATTGCTCCAAGAATGCATCCTGTCAATTTGCTGACTGTCATGTGCTCCTGCTTTTTCACCAAGCATGCCAGCAGGATTGCAAAAAATGTGCTCATTCCATTAATGATTGATGCGTTAACTCCTGAAGCATGTGCCAGGCCTATATAAAAGAAAAAGTACTGCAGTATCGTTTGGAAAATGCTAAGAGTGCATATCATTTTCCATGAGCTTGCCTTTGGTACTAATACCTTCTTCTGTGAAATACTTCCAAAGATTACCGCCAACACTCCTGCAAGCGAAAATCTAATTCCTGCAAATAAAATCTGTGACATTGAATCTGCTGCATCCACTCCGAAAATACGATACCCGATTTTGATGCTAGGGAATGCGCTGCCCCACAGCAAGCAACAGACTATAGCTAAAGCACAAACAACATATTTATTACTAAGTGATACTTTATTTTTCTTGATTGATTCCAATTAACAATTTCTCTCTTTAATCATTATTTCTTTTCAAATACTCTTCCCCAGCTTATGTTAAAAAGATGACTGCACAAAAAGTGCAGCCTTATTCTTATAATTCCGTATATTTCTTATTGCTTCCCCTAGACTTCTCCACAGGATACTTTGCCTCGTTCTTATCCATCTTCGCATTTACGATTTCATCCTCGTCAAGGCCAAGCTTATCAAGCATGTTTCTGCAATACACGATTACATCTGCAAGCTCTTCCTTCACATGGTTGATGTCGTAATCATCGTCGCTCCACTGGAAGCATTCAAGCAATTCATTTGCCTCGATGGAAATAGACTTTGCCAAGTTTGCTGGTGAATGGAACTGGTCCCAATCACGATCTATTGTCATTTTTCTTATACGATCTATAGTTTCCTGTGTCATAACATATCCCTTTTCTTGTGTTTTCTAACAATGCTAGTATAGCACAGTGGTACTTTTATGGCACTTTATTTTCTTATCCATCCCTACAAAAAAGGAGCCTCCAACGGAGACTCCCTAAAATCATATCTTTTATGAAGCTGCCTGCTCAGAATCCTCATCCTCAGCATCAGCAACCTGGTTCTTTGAAGCAATAACCTCAACAACTACCTGGTCAGCGTTTGTGGTTACATCAACTTTCTTGTTCTTTGAAATAGCAAGATCTGCAACAGTTACTGTATCACCAAGTCTCAGTGAGCTGCAGTCTATTTCAATCTTCTCAACTACATCTTCGGCCTTTGCTTTGTAAGCTACCTCTGATACTAGCTGCTCTAAAACACCTTCTGTAACAGCTTCCTTGTTTTCAAGAACAACTTCTGCTGTTGCGTGGATAACCTCGCCTTTAACAAGCTCCTGGAAATCCATCTCTACAATCTGATGCTTAGCTGCATCATAGTGTAGTTCTTTAAGTAACACATTGTACTTCTTTCCTTCCAAATCCAAAGTCATCTGAGTGTGTCCGCTCTTTCTAAGAGCCTCAGCTTCTTTAACCTCGAACTGGAGTGGGATTGATTGTTCGATATCCTTACCGAACAGGTTACCTGTAACGTAGCCTTCTCTTCTCAACCTCTTTGCCTTCTTTTCCATGTCACGTCTTTGTACTCTGTAAGTATCCATTTGTCTCTTCCTCCTAAAATACAAATATTTGAGCAGGGAAATTTGCGGAATGTCGATATTCAATTGGCGTTTCGTTTGTTTCTCGTGTTCGACTCTGTTATAGTCCTCTTTTATTTAATAGTCAAGTGTTACTTGTTACTTCTCCTTTTACATCCTTTAAATAGCATCTTATTTGACGCACGTCAAATAAGATGCTATTTTTATCCATCCTTTATTAAATTTAGTCGTACTCTTCCTCCAAATGTCTAAACTCTGTGCCAAATACACTTTCGTAAACCAATATGGTTACCGCATCGCCCTCTTCGTATTGGCTGTATGTATTTGACCAGACCTTATACTCTTCGTATAGTCCATCATCATCTATAACTTGAAATATGTAGGTGGTGCCTCCTCTTCTACTACTATAACTGTGTTTGCTACGTAATTCTGCAGTAATTACTGTTGGCTCTCTGCAAAGCATAATAGAACCACAGTACACAATCTGCCCTGAAAGCATCAATATCACAAACAGAATTAAAAGCTGCCTTACCATATTTATCCTGATTGGCATCGTATTTCTTCCATAAAAAATATTTTTTATGATTGACATTACTAGCCAAAAAGCAAACGTAAAAACTAAAATAGCTACATTCATATAGCCCAATTCGTATATATGATAATTATTACAAGCGTAACGAGCACGCATATACAATAATACGATTCCAATTATCGGTGTAGCCAAGAAGAAATCTGGATTGAACCAAAACTTTCTTTTGCAATTGACTTTGTCCGGAAACTCGTCGTTCCATTGAAACAACATAGCATCTTGCCAGAAAATGATTCTTGCAGCCACCCATATAAAGGCCACCATACACACTTTCCACAATAGATTTGTAGGAACAATCTCCCCACCTTGAATAAAAAAGAAATATATCAAAGCTGCTATATTAAACAAATAGCGTGAAATCATAACATAGTATCTAGCAATCAATGAAGGTGGTTTAAAATACATTTTTTCTCGTTTTTCCTGCTTTTCCTCCTTCTTTGAAGCACTCTTATTCACCGGTCTCTTGTTACATCTTTTTTGCAAATACTCAATTAGTTCATGTTTATTGGACGTTAAATCTGCAGTTGAGCACGACCAGCACTCTCCTTGATAATAGATTTCAAGGGCTTTCGCATTTTTTACCTTGCTATCTTTCTTTAAAGAAAAATACTCTATCAAATTAGAATCACCATCAGCTGTTTTTGTAAATATTTGCTTAATAGTGATGTAACTTCCTTCTATGATTATCCGGTCATATAAAGCAGAAGCAGCTCCATATGTAAACAATAATATAACTCCTAAAAATATTAAAAAACCGATTATATGCCATATATTGTCAGTAATGCAGTATACACGTCTTTCTTCCGAGGACAGCACATCTACTATACAAATTGCCGCAAAAGCATAAACTGCTAAAGAAAAAAATATATAAGTAAATCTATATTTCCAATTATATTTGATTTCTATTTTATCATCCGTCAAATTCATCTATTCCTACAAGCAAACCTTTCTAGCAAAATCCAGCCCCTCAGCATCTTCCTGGGCAATTATAAGCGGTCTGCTACCCTTTATATCTAGCAGATAATCTATGGTCTTCTGCTTGGTATCAGCATCCATTCCCTCAAATGGAGAATCCAGCACTATAAAATCTGCTGGCGTGAACAAAGCCTTTACCAGCTCCACCAACCTACGCTCTGGAACAGATAGTTCCGACACTGGGATGCACTGTCTGTCAGGCTCTATAAAGCGGGTCAGCTCCTCTATGGCTCTTCCTTTGCTGGCCCATCTGTGAGCCTTTTTTACATTCCAGATGGCATCCTTCTTCAGATTCAGCTGGCCATCCTGGGAAACATATGCACTTTGCAATGTAGGATACTTGTAATCTCCCATCCTACACACTTTTCCCTCATCCGGTTTCTCCATCCCCATAAAGATTTTGAGAGCTGTAGTCTTGCCTGACCCCTTAGGCCCAACAAATGCATAGCATCTGCCATCTTCTATTTCCACATTAAGATTCTCCAGAACCTTGTTACCATCATATGATTTGCTAATGTTTTCTAGTATGATTGTCATTTTGTTTAACCCCATCTCATTATTCTCGACCTAACTTACTAAATTTTACCACAAATCAGTATCAGTAACGAATGTCTATGTGATGTATTCATCAAACGATTAGAGGACCTTATTCAATTTTTCCTCAAGAGCAGCCTTTGGCATTGCGCCAAGGGCGCTGTCTACTAGCTTACCATCTTTGACGATTGCAAAAAATGGAATGCTTCTCACATTGAATTGACTAGCTAGTTCTGGCTGCTCATCTACATTGACCTTGCCAACTTTTGCTCTTCCATCATATTCTTCTGAAATCTTTTTCACTGCTGGCCCCATCATTTTGCATGGCATGCACCAGTTTGCGTAAAAGTCTATAAGAACAGGCTTGTCACTGTTTAATACTTCCGAATTAAAGTTATCTAATGTAAATACATATTCCATAATCGTACCTCACTATTCTAATCATCTTTCTTTTAATCAGCTGATAAGAACATTATATGTGGTACGGAAATTATATCAAGTACGCAAAAATAACTTACCTAGTCAGAAAAACCTGACTAATTAAGCTTATCTTTATTAATTTTTCCCTCGGAAATCATTTTTGATACCCAAAGCTTGAGCGATTCCACAGTCAAATCGATTTGCTCAAGTTGCTTTTGAATCGCAAGAAAATCATCAATTTCATCATCAGAGATTATACCGTCGGCAGTGATATCAATGAAACGCTCTTTCTGATTGTTGAGAGAATTCAACGCGGACAACATACCAAGTACAATCTCAGGCAGAGATGACATCTTCACCTCAGGGACTGTTTCCTGGCCGATTTTACACTGATGAGTGCAGTAATAGTTGCATAAATCCTGGCGCTTGTATGCGTTTGCCAAATCCACAACATCTTCCGGATAGATTGCAACCTTACCAGTTTCGATTTTTTCAAGACGACTTTCTGTCATCGAACCTATCAATTCGCTAGCCTGAACTCTTGTAAGTCCAGCTTCCTCACGAGCCTTGAAATATACACTTTTGTCTTCTCTAATTGATTTTCTTCCCATCAGTATCATCCTCCTATTTAAAATCATTATATCTATTTTGCTAAAAAAGAAAAATAGCATATATTGATTTGCCAAAATAGTGATATATTAGTAAGAAATATAAATGTAAAATCTAAGTAAGAAATCAAACAAACCACTTATTTATAGAAAGGGAAGGTACTTAATATGAACGGAAAAAGATTATACAAAAGCAACAATAAAAAGATTTGTGGCGTTTGCGCCGGAATCGCAGAATACTTTGATGTAGATCCAACACTTGTAAGATTGATTTGGGCAGCAGTTACACTTGCAGGTGGAAGCGGAATTATCATCTACATCGTTGCAGCTCTTGTAATGGATGATAATCCAGTAGACGTTGTATAACAAAGGAGGCATTGTTATGTCAGTTTTATTTGGAATTTTATTTTTCATGGTTTTTGGAAAGATGATTGGTTTAGCTTTTAGAGCTACATGGGGCATTTTTAAAATAATGCTTTATATTGTTTTCCTACCATTGTTTTTGTTAGCACTTGTATTTGGTGGATTGATGTATTTGGCTTTGCCAATACTAATCGCAGTAGGTGTGATTTCACTGATTGCAGGTGCAGTTGATTAACTACAAAATCTTTATTGAACTAAAAAAGGCACTGTAACCAGTGCCCTTTTTACTATCATATTTTAAACATTTCTCTTACTTCAGCTGGAGTCATAGGCTCCATACCTTTTTCTTTTACTAAATCTACTGCAGCTTTAACAATTTCTGCATTTGTCTTTGCCACTTTGTTCCATGACAAATGGTGTGAGTCTTCAAATCCAACTCTGAGAGAATGTGCACCATTATCCAGTGCATACCCCATCATATCCCAATCTTTTCTATGTGCTTGGGTATATCCCCAACGAACATCATCTTCATCAAATAATTCATATAGATATGATTTCATATGATGAAATGCTTCTTTTGTAGCAGGCATTTCGCCTCCGTGACCAAACACCAATGCAAAGCAAATAGGTTTTGTAAAATTAAACTTTTTATCTAACTCCTTAACCGTATTTACCATACCTAATTCAAACACCTCAATCTCCGGTCTTTTATTATTCTTGAGGATTTTATCAACGCAGTACTCCACATCGTTTATTGGGTTTTGGTAAACCGCTTCTCCCAGATTGACTGAGCCAACATTTAAACTTGTTGCCTCAACATATGAAGCATAACATGGTTGGCATCTTTCTTCTATGGTCAAATCTGACACTCCACCAGTGGAGATTTCTATCACAATGTCACAGGCTTCTTTAATGTATTCAACAGTCTCCTGCAAAAGTGACATATCAGGTGTGAGCCTTCCATGCTCATCTCTAACATGTAAATGAACCATCGATGCTCCCAACTTATAGCATTCTATTACATCATCTGCTATAGCTCTAGCATCATAACTAGTATCAGCCGCATCCACAGGTGCAACAGAAATCATAACTTTATTCATTTGATACCTCGCGTTATTTCCAGTATTTGTAATGATTCATAACTGTCTCTACTACCTTATCTGCCTCCTTCTTTTCAACTACCTCTAACATTTGACGGTGCAAACTTATAAATTCATCTGTTTGCCCATCAGATATTATTTTTTCAATCGTGGCTCTTCTTGAAGGGAGCGTAAGACGAGTTATATAATCGGTAATCGTTATTAATTGTGGATTGTTTGCCTTTTCTACTAGAATAGAATGAAATTTTCTGTCTAGTTCCAAAAGGGCATCGATATCAGGATTTTCCTCACAAAGCTCTGCCTCCATTTGTAACAATACTTTTCTCACATCATTGAATTTTTCGTCCTTATTGATTTCATTGATGATATATTGCAGAGTCCCTATATCAATTACGAACCTTAAATCCACAAAATCATGCCAACTATTCTTCTTAAGAATAATGCTATAAAGCATAGGGTCTAACATCTTGTGATTATAGTTTTCAGATACGAAAGTCCCATCTGCGCGCTTTATATATAATATTCCATTAGCCTCTAACTTTTTTATTGCCTCACGCACCGAATTTCTTCCTGCTCCGAAACGCTTACACAATTCAGGTTCAGTTGGAATTTTATCTCCAGGGTTGAGTCGTCCCTCTATAATGTCGGAAATAATACCATCCAAAACCATATCTACTACAGATACTTTATTGTTCTCATTCATCCCCATTAATTAATACTCCTATGCTTTTTTTTATAGTATACTTCTTTAGCTATTTCATCAGCAAGCCTGGCGCGGTTATTAACCATGGGCATGCAATGAAAAGAATTATGCATAATAGCGTTGCGAATAAAAATGGAGCCAGTTTAGGTAACACTTCTCCAACCTTTAGATTCATCAAATCGCATGCTACATATATACACATTCCAACAGGTGGTGTAACTAGACCAACTCCTATTACTACAGTAATTAACACACTCATTACTATTGGATCAATTCCTACATTTGTTGCAATTGGATATAGTATAGGCATAAACAATGTCAAAGTAGCAATTGACTCCATGAACATTGTAACAATGAAGAATATTAGAAGAATCATAATAAGGATGATAGTTGGATTTGTTGTAAATCCAAGCATCTTACCTGCAAGCCACTTATCAAATCCTGCAGTAGTAAGCATTACTGTATAAAGCTTTGCAGCTGCTATTACAATAAAGATTTTTCCACTAGTCTTTACTGTTTCTACCATTGCAAATTTTATATCTTCCCATTTAAGTTCTTTGTAAATAATTCCCCCTGCAAAAAGACCATATACAACTGCTATTACACCAGCCTCAGTTGGACTAACGATTCCAGTTATAATTGTTCCTACAATGATAATTGGCATTAATAAAGCTGGTAAACTTCCTATAAATCCCTTTCCTACTTCTTTAATCGAAAACTTTCCAGGTTCCTTTGGTACGCCCTCTTTTTTAGCAATAAAATATGACACTACCATCTGTGCAAGACCTAGAATAATTCCTGGTAAAATTCCTCCTAAGAACAACTTTCCCGTTGATATACCACAGATTCCCGCTATTACAACCATAGGAATTGAAGGAGGAATGATAATACCTATTGTTGAAGAAATTGCTGTTACAGATGTTGTAAATTTCTTTGAATATCCTTTTTTCACCATCTCAGGCATGAACATTCCAGAAACACCAGCTGTGTCTGCTACAGCAGATCCTGATATTCCTGCGAATATCATTGAAGACAATACATTTACATGTGCTAAACCTCCTGTAATATGACCAACTATTGAATAGCAGAAATCCATCAAACGTTTTGAAATACCACCCTTGCTCATGGTAAACCCAGCAAAGGTATATAGAGGAATAGCTAATAATGTAAAGCTGTTCATTCCCTCAAAGGCTCTCTGGGAGACTGTAACAATGTTACCTCCGCCCATAAAAAGTATGCCACCAATTGCTGATAAGCCAAGCGCCATTGCAATAGGCACACCCATAAATAACAAAACAAAAAATGATATTAACAGCCAAGCAATCATGCCTATTCTCCCCCCTTTTCATTATCTAGTATCACAATAATAATGTTTATCACTGAAGCCACCGCACATATTATTCCAGCAATTGGAAACATTATATATACCTGTCCCATTGTAAAAGAAGGCATTGTAGAAATAGCTTGTTTTGCTTTGGATGCTAGCATCCATCCGCTATATGCAATTGCTAAGTAGAATAATGTAATAAAAATTCCTCTGATAACCTTAACAACTTTTGTCGCCAGCTTATTATTTGCAACTAAGGAATCTAGCACTTCTACTTTTAAGTGTGTTCCTGTAACTGTAATTTGAGCACCAATTAAAAGCATTGCCCAAACATTTAGGTACTGGCTTGATTCCATATACCACTTGAATCCGCCAATCCCTGGTATATAACGTAAAACAACATTAACAAAAAGTATGATTATCATAGCAGCTGTCATTACCGAAGAAATGACAATTGATACCTTTTCCATCCACTCTTTCGCTTTTATCATGACATTACTCCTTTTATATAGGGCAGCTATTGCTGCCCTACATTTATACGTAATCTATTAATTATCTTGATGCCTTCCAAGACTCCAACTCTGTTAATAAATCACCGTATGTTGAAGCGTTGTCTGTAAGAACTGATTCTGTAGCTTCTGCGAATGGTTCGAGATCTGGATAATTAATCTTCATTCCTGCTGCTTCTAGTTCTGCTACCAAGTCTTCTGTCTGCTGTTTGTTTAACTCTCTATCATAATCTGCAGAAGATTTTGCCGCTGCCTCAACAATTTCCTGTTCCTCTGCTGATAATTTCTGCCATGTGCTTTCAGCAATTGTGAAGCACATACCTGAGTAAATATGATTTGTAACTGATAAATATTCCTGTACCTCGTACAAATTGTTATTGTAAATTACTGGAATAGGATTTTCCTGTGCATCATATGTACCCTGCTGTAATGCCTGATATAATTCAGCAAATGACAAAGGCTGAGGGTTAGCACCAAGGGCTGTCATTGTAGACATAATAACAGGATTCTCTGGTGTACGAATTAGTAATCCTTTCATATCATCTGGTGATTCGATAGGCCCCTTACTATTTGTAACACAACGGAAACCATTACAATAATGAGCCAGTACTCTCATGTTCTGATCTATAAGTCCAGCTTCTGCCTCTGCTTCTATGTCACTATCCATAAATGCCCAGGCTTCATCAAAATCTTCAAACTGGAATGGCAATGCTGAGATTCCCATCAATGGCTCATATGTTGCAAAGTTCGATGCATCAGTGATAATAACATCTACTGTACCTGAATCCAACGAAATTGAATTTATTAAATCTGCATCTCCACCAAGCTGTCCTGATGGATATAATTCAACTGTAACAGCTCCTCCTGTTTTTTCTTCAACTTCTTCCTTAAACTGAGTAGCCGCTTTAGCTCTAGGATCCTCCTCGTTTGTTGAGAATCCTAATTTAATTGTTACTTGTGGCATATCACCACTTGCTTCACTTTCGGATGTAGTTGTATCACTTGTTCCTGCTTCTGCAGTAGTGCTAGAATTTGAACCACAAGCCATTAAAGATAACCCCATTGTTGCAACAACTATTAAAGATAATAATTTTTTATGCATAACTTTTCTCCTTTATTTAACCCCATTCATTTCACACTGTTACTCTGCTATACAACCTTTTTTTATCAGCGCCTTCTTCAATTCTTTTGCTCCAAAACGAGGACTTGAAACTACTTTAACCCCCAATAAGTTTTCAATGTATTCCTCGCAGTATGCCATGCTCCCCTGTGCAAAAACAATTACGTCAACCTTGTCTACTATTTGTTTAGCTGAATCAGCCATTCTTTGTTTAAACTCTTCTTGATTTAAACCAAAAGCTCCTTCTACCAAGCAGTCCACCAGCTCAACATGTTTTCCACATTCACGGCTCATTCTTTTGATAGTATTCTTTGTAGGTTCTAATGTTGTTGGCAGCGTTGCCATAACACCTACTCGAGTACCACTTCTCACCGCATCTCGACACATTTCTTCATCTACCCTTACAATAGGGACTCCAATATAATTAGCTACATCCTGTGCGCTATCTGCAACCTCTCCAACTGATGAGCACAGATTAATAATTGCATCGCATCCCTCTTGTGCTGCCTGCATATACATTGTTATAAGTCTAGCAGCTGCATTTGTTGTTACATACCCTGCATCTCGAGTATCTGCAAGAATCGATGGGTCTTGAATGCTATACAGTTCCACATCCTCACCTAATTGCTTTTTTACCTCTTCTTCTACGAGTTCAATTAGCTCTGGCGTAGTACTTGTATATACCAGTCCTACTTTCATTGATTATTATTCTCCTTTCTTTTTAACTTGCTATTGAACATCCTATGTTTGCTTAATTCAATTCTTACACATTATCATATTTGTGTAAATTAGCAAAAACAAATAAGAAAACATCCTATGTTTTGTTAATTGATTACAAAACATAGGATGTTACATCTTTACTATTAAATTAAAGTTGACACTGCTTCTTTTAAAGTGTTTTCTGCCCCAACATTTCCAGGGAAAATCACGTATGGGATATCTGCAAATTTTGATTCTTCGCCAGTCTTCCACACAGGAACACCTGGCTGTATTTGCCCCATCACTATAGCCTTTTTTACTTGTAATGCCTTGATTCCTACATCACTTGAAGTAATTCCTCCCTTTGCAACAATAAATGATGGTTTTACTGTCAATCGGCCAACACAATCCTTTAACGCCTCACTTATTTTTACTGATCTAAGCAAGGCCTCCTCCGGGGTATCATTATTCACTTTAAGTAAAGTTCTCTTTGTAGAAACGCACACAGTAATCCCTTTTTTCAAGAGTTCTTCTTCCTTACATAGGATGTTGTCTACCTCTTTCTCAAGTGCTCCTGATTCTAAGACTAAATCTGAATCCATCTCTATGAATTCAATACCTTTTATTCCCTTTAATTTTTCCAATTGTGCAGTAGTCTTTTTTGTATGACTTCCTACAACTATTATCCCACCAGCAGAATTATCGGATACGCGAAGCTCCTCTCTAGTGAGTATTGGTTTGTCACTTACATTACCAATAGCTTTAACTAGTGCAGCTGCGCATCGTATAACAAAATGTTTCCCCTTTTTCATTGCTCGATACAACGCAATTGCAAAAACTTCTACATCCTCATCACTTATCGCATTAACAATTATTTTGTTAAAATCTTTAGAATCCATAAGTATCGCTTCTATTTCATCGTACTTACAGTTTTTCAATTGTTCCAAAGAAATAGATTTACATGAATTTGCAGTGAATGCTCCTTTTGTCTTTTCTTCCACATATTCACATAAATTGCTCTTTGCATATCCAAAAGTTTCATCCTTAGCGAATTCGGTTTGTGCTGCTGGTACAAGCTCATTACCATATTTTACATAATGAACATCGTTAATTGTGAACCGTCCGCCCTCTTTGAAATAAGGACATATAATTTCTCCATCAATGGCTACGCCATTTTCCTCTGAAACTTCTTTTAGCAATTGTGTTTCTAAAGGATAATGACCTCTTAAAGTAGAATCTCCACGAGATATAATTATATAATCACAGTTGAATTCCTTTGCTACTTTATTGACATTTTCCGCAATTTCTATATGAGCTTTCCTTGTTTGTTCCTCTGTAAATCCGCGTGAATTTGTCAGTATGAAGAAAAGACGATTATTCTCTGAGAACCCCTCACGAATGCTTTCTATACTCCAGTTTGTATAAACTGAAACATCATGAACCGTTTGAACTCCAGTCGGATCATCATCCAAAACGACTATTTTTATATTTGCTGACAAAAACTCATCTACCAATAGTTTATCAATTGTCGTTCTATCAGGATTTGTAAAAGAGTCCAAAATATCAGCACTTATTATTTTTTCATTCATACACTTCTCCTATTCAAAAAGAACCTGTGCAATTAAAACCAACGGTTCTTTTCCTGTTTGAGCTATCTCATGAGTATCTCCAGGTTGAGCAACTATTATATCTCCTGCCTCAAGCTCTTGAGTAACACCATTAATAATATGTTTGGCTCTTCCTGAGATTATAACCATACTTTCCATCTCACCCTCATGAGTATGTTTACCTATAGTAACTCCAGGATTAAGAGTATGACGTACATAAGCTCTACCCTTATTAAGCATTTCGTCCGAACCTTCAAGAAGGCGTTCCATCATAACAGTACCTTCGCCTCCCATACAATGCTCAATAGGAGTAGGTGAAATACTATTTCGCTTTCGTATTATCATCCCACCTTACCTCACTATATTAAATTATTAGCAAGCAATGGATGTTCTTTTCTTCAGTATAAACATCCTACGTTTATACTTCAACTATATTTTTTATATTTACTCACGTATCAATAGCAAAGCTTTACTGCCTGACAAAAACTATATCTTATAGATAGTAGTTATTTCCTGATTTCTTACTCTCTGGAATCTCTTTTCCTCCTAAGATAGTAAGTTTGCTCCACTTTCTTACTATCTAGATTTGATTTTTCATTTCAGATAGTAAGATTTGTACGCTTTCTTACTATCTAGATTTGATTTTTCGTTTCAGATAGTAAGTTTTGCCTACTTTCTTACTATCTAAAATCAAATTTTTCTCCCAGATAGTAAGCCCGGCCATTTTTCCTACTGCCTATATTCAAAATTTCTCCCCAGGCAGTAGCCACAGCCAATTCCACTACTGCCTAATATCAAAATCTCCTCTCAGGCAGTAGCCACGATCAATTCCACTACTGCCTAAATTCAAAATCTCTCCCCAGGCAGTAGCGTCAGCCAGTTCCACTACTGCCTAAATTCAAAAATCCTCTCTCAGGCAGTAGACCCAGCCTATTCCATTACTGCCTAAATTCGAAAGTCCTCTCTCAGGCAGTAGCCACGATCAATTCCACTACTGCCTAAATTCAAAATCTCGCCTCAGGCAGTAGCCACGGCCAATTCCACTACTGCCTAATATCAAAAATCTCTCTCAGGCAGTAGCGTCAGCCTATTCCACTACTGCCTAATATCAAAATCTTCTCTCAGGCAGTAGTCCCGGCCCGCACAGCCCGCGCAGCCCAAAACAAACCCGCACAGCCCGGCCTCAAGCCCAAAACAAGCCCCGCCCCACAAAATAGAGCCAGTGCAAAAGCACTGGCTCTACAATTCCAATCTCACTCCAAAATAATCCTACCTTACCGCCTTCATATCTCCTCTATCCAGCACCCTGACAAATATCTCCGCCAGAGCTGGGTCGAACTGGGTGCCGGCGCATCTAAGGATTTCAGCTCGAACTGTCTCATCGTCCAGACGCTTTCTGTACACACGGTCCGATGTCATAGCGTCATAGCAGTCAGCCAGGCAAATTATTCTGGCAACAAGTGGAATCTCCGTCTCCTTCAGACCATCAGGATACCCTTTTCCGTCGAATCTTTCATGATGATATCTGATTCCATCCTTCAAATCCTGTATTGTTGAATCCATACCATCCATAATGGCCGATCCAATTTCTACATGCTTCTTTATGATTTCATATTCCTCATCGTTTAGCCTCTCAGTTTTGTTAAGGACACTATCAGGAACACCAATTTTTCCAATATCGTGCATGTTGCCAATGTATTTAATGCGCTCAATATCTTCCTCGGTAAAGTCATAATCAGCAGCCATTTCCCTTGCCAGGATAGATGCATAATATCCCACTCTTTCTGAATGACCACCTGTGTATTCATCCTTTGCATCAATTGTGCCAGCGATAGTTTTTATCGTATTTACGGTAGCCATTGCCTGCTCTGCTTCTCGTCGTTTTGTCTCTGCAGTCCAATCCACAAGAATCTGCACCACGGTTGTAATCATCAAACATACCAAACCAATGCATGCAAATAATCCAAAGGCATGATTTTCAGTAGTATAGAATGCAATTATCTCCATTCCACATGTAGCAAGCATCAAATCCATGCCCACTGCTACTACCTGATATTCTTTTATCCTGCCTATTCGGACATCGTTGACTATTGTGCACATACTCATCAAAAGGCTCAACACCATTATCAGGTGGGCTACTGGTAAACTCTTGAAAAGCTCTACCAATCCTGCAAAATGCAAGGTGAAGTTTAAGGCTATTACAATCGTGCCCACTAACTCCGCTATAAAATAGAATTTGTGATAATACTTATGCTGAACTTCATCGAAATACATGCAAGCCAGCACTCCCACTAGCTCCATTGATGAATAAGAAAAATACTGAATCATAGTTGTCTTCGCAAAAATCAGCTGACGTATCATTGATTCTGCAAACATCCAAATAGCGATGTCTATCATAAGCAAGCTCAGATAAAACACCAATCTATGATTCAGATTAGTCTTTGAAAAAATAAGTGAAAGCGCAAGAAGAATTATTCCAAGCGATAAAATCATTTCGGCTGCAAGATTTACCGGGATATTCTGATAGATTACATTGAACCAGACGTTATTTCCATCGCCTAGTTTTATTTCATTTATGATGCCATACACCTTTGCGCGGATTTTGATTGTGATTTTCTTTGATGCATCTTCCGAAGATAGTTTGGTAACCACATATGCACTAGGAATATAGTAGGACATAAATGGAATGGATTCTGTGGAATACTCTGACCTGAGCTCGCCATCTATGTAAACATAAACATCCTCGATGTTTGCGCGAAACATAAGGCTACTGTTGTCCTGCAGATTATCTGGCAATGTATTTGTAATTACATAAACTTCTTCTCCATTAAAATCAGTCAAAAATGGAAGCTGTATAATCCCCTTGGTGCCATCTTCCATTTCCAAAATCCAATCCTGATTGAAATCCTGGGCTGCAAAAGAGCCCACTGGTGCCTCGTGAGCCACGTCCGTGGAAAAAATAGCAACAACATCCATAAAAAGCGACATTGCTATAATGGAGTAAACACACCATTCCACTAGATTTTCAATCAAGGATTTTTTATGATCCATACAATACCTTCCCGCAACTATCCGTTCTTCCTGGTAAACTTAATCAAGTATCCTATTGCTTTCTTTCCCTTGTGAAGCCTTGAAAACTCTAAGTAATAATCTTCTTCCTGCATGGTGAATTCCTTGCCAGCCATACTATCCTCAGCGCCCGATTCAACGTACTTCATCAAATCCTGTCTAAGGAAGGTGTTAAACCTGCCACCATTTCCAGGAATCTTTTCTTCCTTCTCCCACTGTTTAAGCTCGGGGAAAAGGTTAAAAGCATTCTCATTACAGTCCATAAATAAAAGCTTATTTGACAGAACAATTAGGCCTGTATCCTTCAGCTCTCCCTCCAGGATTTCCGGGTTGGTTTCAATTGCATAGTTGGCAATTTTTACCACCGGAATCAGAATTCCAAAGATACCAATCGTATAGATAAAAGGCATCAATTCAACCTTCATATGAATCAGTCGTTCAACTGCATATGCACTGAACATCAGGAAGTATAAAAAGATTAGAATGTCCACATCTCTTGCGCTAACGACATTCTTTTTTCTGCTATATTTAAAAGAAATTGCAATTGAAATAATGAAATAAAATGCCAGAGATATCAGGTACAAGGTGTGAGCAAATCCGTATGTTTTAATTAAATAACCACCATAAGGTCCATAATGGAATTCCACTGTTTTGTAGAAAATATCAAGCTGGCCTGCCGTACAGGCAGATAAAAATAGAACTATCTGTATCAAATACAAAACGATTTTTGTCTTTGTATATAAATGAATTTTGCAGATATCGCAGATATTAAAAAAGAAAAGCATTGGCGCAAACAGACCTATAATGTAGATCAATTCATTGCTAAGCAGCGCCTCATTCAAAGATGTGGAGCTGGCCAGAGCATAGTAACCTGCGTCACCTATAACAGTAACAAAGGCTACAAGAATCGCGTTTGTGCCAAGCTTTCTTTCATTAGATATTATCCATATTAATATGGCTAGCGAACAGATAAAACAAACCAGATAATACATACCCATCCCTCTTATCTATTCTCCCTATCAATCATTATGCCATATAACGTAAGATATTTTAACCAGTTTCTTGAAAATACTTAAAAAATACAAGTAAACGTGATGATGCCATCGCGCCAGTTTACTTTGATATCACCGTGATAGCGCTCCATAAGCCCCTGAGCAATAGACAAACCAACGCCATAGCCTTCCTTGTCGATATTATGGGCTTCATCACCTCTGTAAAATCTATCAAAGAATCGGTGGTAATCAATGCCTGCTCCAGATTCATAGCTGTTTGAAACTCGTAAGTAGATGTGCTTATGCTTTTTGTCACTGCCAAGTCCAACAGTTACTTTTCCCTTTGGATCACAGTATTTTATGGCATTGTCGATAAGCAGTGTTGTAATCTGACGGATGTCTCCCTCATGAGCTAGAAGCTTTACATCAGAAGCTATGCTAAGCTCCATTGTCTTTTCATCGGAAATAGCTACCGCCTCAAATGACTTTGCAGTGTCAGTGACGATGGCCGAGAAATCTGTCTCTACTCTATCCTCTTTACTGTCCTTTTCGCTTGCTCGTGTAACTAGAACAAGGTTTTGAATAAGGCCAGTCAGTCTATCTACCTGGCGCATGGTAGACTGAGTCCATTCGTTTTCAACGCCCATGATTTCAAGCATTTCTGTATTTGCCTTGATAACCGCAAGTGGTGTTTTCAGCTCGTGGCTGGCATTTGTAATAAATGATTTTTGCAGCTCTGCATTCTTGATTTCAGGCTGAATAATCTTACCAGCCCAGGATTTGATAACAACTGCAGAAATCACCATACCAAATCCAATCAGGATACAAGCCAGTAATACAAGTCGACGATTGATAGCAACCTGAGTGCTACAATCCAAAACTACAACGATTGTGCCACCGGCATCTCTTGCGGCAACCATATAATAATAGTCATCGTAGCTTCCAAACTTGAACCAGCGCTTCATGACTGTGTTGGCATATGTCACTGCCTGATCCGCTTCCACTGCTGCAGTGTGGGATGTAATTACCTTTTCCACCTCACCAGACTCAGTGTAAGTCACAGCAAAATATCTGGTTGAATAATAGAATTCATCAGATTTGTAATCGCTATCCACTCCAAAAAGCTTTTCAAGCTGATACACTAAATCGTTGTTATTATCGATTGTATCTTTGTTATCGTTAGCATCATCTGATTCGATACTCTCATACTGCATAGGCAAGATACCATCATTTTCAACAATATACATAATGTTATCTTTGATTTGTCCACGAGTCATCAGTGAGTTGATAACATAAATGCAGCCTGCAATAAAGCTCATTACAATAAAGAATGACACCATTGCAGTTATTATGAACTTATTCTTTAATGCTCGAATTGATTTTTCACTCATTCACTACCACCTGGAAAGAACCGCCCTTTTCACCTTTAATAGTTACTCCAGAATTAATGTACTCCAGCTTGCCCTGTAAGAAGTTTACATAAAGCCAAACTGTGTCTTCCTCAACATCTGTTTCATCATTCCAAACATGCTCTATTAGATAGTTTGTGTCCACTGGATGTTCCTGATTTAAAAGAAGTGCCTGCATCAACGAGAATTCCTTTAATGACAGACGAACTGTGTTGGCACAAATAAGCTCTAAGCTCTCAGCCTTAAGTGTGATATCTCCAAAAGAAAGCTCCTTTGCTGCGTATTGGCTGCCTCGTCTTGTCATGGCCTTTACTCTAGCCATCAGCTCCTTCATGGCAAAAGGCTTGGTAAGATAATCATCTGCTCCTGCATCCAACCCTTCTACTCTGTCATCTACCTCTGCCTTTGCTGTAAGCATCAGCACTGGTGTAACAATGTTTCTTCTTCTGATTTCCTTTAATACTTCAAGTCCATCCATCTTTGGCATCATGATGTCTAGGATGATGCCATCATAGCCATTGCTAAGTGCAAGCTCTAAAGCCTGTGCTCCATCAATGGCACTGTCTACTACAAATCCCTGCATTTCCAGCATGGATGTAATAACCTTATTTAAATCAAGTGTATCTTCAGCAAGTAATATTTTCATAAATTTCCTCTCTTATTCGTCAATGCTTTCTGAGCGAATCAAATCTCTGATGGTCTGCATAGACATATCAGTAGACGCCAACTCATCGGCACATCTTTTTAGCTCTGCGCTAATAAGTGCATCGCTTTTGGATACCTTTTTCTTGTAGCGCATATGATGCTCTAACGCAGCCCAAGTATCCATAGAAATAGTTCTTAACTGTATCTCTACAAAATATTTATTATCGTATTTCAGAATCATGTGCAAGCTTCTGTAGCCGTTTGGCTTAGCTTGTTTGATGTAATCCTTTTCCTCGATTACTTCCACCTTATCAAGTGTTCTAAGGTGGTCGCGGACAGAATAAACATCGCTGATAAAGGCACATACTACTCTGATTCCGATAGCATCATGAATCTGTTCCAATGCTGATTCTGTAGTCTCAGGAAGATTCTGCCTTCTGCATTTTTCACGCATGCTTTCCTCGTCCTTAATACGAGCCAGACAATGTTCCACCGGATCACTGCCAAATTCCTTTATCATATCCTCCCTCAGCTCATCAATTGAACCAAGGATTATATTCATAACATTTTCCATCTCACTGCGATGGTTGCCATATATACTTTCTTCCAAAACTTTCTCCTATTTCTTATTGAATCCTAAACAAATTTAGTTTCAATGATAATTATTCCACATAAAAAGAGTTTACCAAAAAACCTTGGTAAACTCTCTTAAATTTTTCTAAAATTTATCTGAACTTTACTCGATGACTGCGTCAATCAATACAAAATATTTACCCTCGCCCTTTGTATATGTGGCAAAAGTACCAACTACTGTGATTGCCTCACCGTCGTCCGGGTACTCCTCGTCCTCAGGAAGCAGGTACTCAATTCCCTCAGTGCAGCACCCCAAAGCGTCGTAAACAATACAAGAATGTGTGCCACCATGAGTGGTGTTGCTGTCCCCATCCATTCGCACAAGCTGCCCCTTGTAGTTGGATGGATTTGCAAGCATGTCTGCCACATAGGAATAAACCATTGTAGATGACATTGTGGTTAAATCCACATCCACGTCTCCTACTTCAGAGCTCTTTCCACATCCTACGAAGCTAATGATTATGGTAAATACTAATAATAAACTAAGATATTTCTTCATAAGCCATAGTTTAACATATAATTTTTAAAAATCTATTACGGAATCCGCCACACCCATAGTGGATTTTCTGTGAGAAATTAACACTACCGTTTTGTCCTTGGCCTCTTCCTTGAGAGATTTCAGGATAATTCCTTCATTCAATGAATCTAACGAGCTGGTTGGCTCGTCCAAAAGAAGCATGTTACCGCCATGCAAGAACGCACGTGCAATGCCGATTCTCTGTTTTTCTCCACCTGAAAGTGTAGAGCCAAGCTCTCCCACCTTTGTGTCATAGCCTTCTGGCAGACTCATAATAAACTCATGAATGCTGGCTTTCTTCGCTGCTTCCATAATCTCTTCTATGGTTGCATCCGGCTTTGCCACCGCGATATTCTTTGCAATGGTATCCTGGCTAATCCATGTTTCCTGTGTGACAAAGGATTGGTTCTTTCTGAGGGACGCCGTGTTCACATCACCTATCTGGATAGGCCCCTCAGTTTTGTCGTAGTAATAAATCTGCCCCTTATCAGGCTTCCAAAATCCCATTAAAAGTCTAAGCAATGTGGATTTGCCGCAGCCGCTTGGACCATGGATTCCGAGGATTTGTCCCTTTGGAATATCGATGGTTCTGTCCTTGATGACCTCCACATCCTCATAGGCAAATGAAACATTGTTTACTGTGGCGATATTGCCCTTTGAGTTGGCAACCATTTCCAAATCCACCCCATCAGTCTCTTCCTCTACAAGAGGCTTTTCATCAAGAAGTGCTAGGACTCGCTCGCCACTGGCAAGAGTCTGATTCAGATTGTTTGACAATGATGCAAGGGCAACCACTGGCCCAAATGAACTCATCATACCAACAACAGCTATCATCACCTGTTCAAATGAGACACGGCCTTTGTTGTAGGCAACAACCATTACCGCCAAAATGATTAATGAAAACGCCTGTATAGACAGATTTGTAAGTAGCTTCTGATTCTTTTCGTAGTCCACCAAATCAGATTTGATTTCAGCCAGATTATCTGATTTTGCATTTAATCTGTTTAGCTGCTTATGACCATTTTTGAATTGAATGGTATCATCGATGCCATATAAAGCACCTAGGATAAAGCTGTTCATCTTGCCAAACTTGTTTCTGAATTTAAGCCCTGCCTCGGCAGAACTCATCTCGTTAGAAACAGGAATCATTCCACCTACAGTCAGGTAAGCAATAGCAGCAATAATACCTGCCACTGGATACTGTAGCCACAAAAATCCTGACATAAACAATGACACTATTATCGCAATTGCGATAGGTGAAATGGTGTGAGCAAAGAACACCTCCAAAAGCTCTATATCAGTGGTAATCATGGTAATAAGATTACCCTTTTCTTTTGTTTCTAGCTTGGCTGGGCACAGCACACGAAGCTTATCAAAAACCTTGTGTCTGATGATGGCCAGAATTCTAAAGGCAATGTAGTGATTGCAATACTGCTCTCCATAATGAAGCAGACCTCTAAGTATTGCAACTACTACAATAAGCTGGAAAAACTTTGGCAAGGTACGAACAAGTACCGGGTTCTCCAGACTGTTGATTACCATCACTATGCCCTCAGCTCCAAGCACTGTTACAAAAATGGCGCATAAATGCCCAAGGCTTCCCAGCAAAATTCCAAGAATCATAATAAATATCAGTGGTTTCACCAGGCCAATTAGACGTGCCATGATTTTTAATCCAGATGTTTGATTCTTCATTACATGGCACCTCCTGCATAGTTTTCCAAAGCATGCTGCTTCTTGTAAAGAGTAGCGTAGGCTCCATTTTTCTTAATCAGCTGACTATGAGTTCCAGATTCTACAACACTTCCCCCATCCAGCATAAATATTTGATCAGACTTCACAACATTTGCCAGACGATGTGATATAAGGATAACCGTCTTTCCAAGCTCTTTCGAAAGCTTGCGGATGATACTCATTATGATTTCTTCTGATTCCATATCGATATTGCTGGTAGCTTCATCAAAAATATAAATTGGTGAGTTTTTAAGCAAGGCTCTTGCTATACATAGGCGCTGCTTTTGACCGCCTGAAATATTGGCTCCGCCTTCTGCCAATTCAAACTCCAGTCCGCCTAAAGGCGCAAGCTCATCCCAAAGATTTAGAAGCTTTAGAATGTTTACAAGCTTTGTATCATTAGCCTTTGGCTTACCCAAATGAAGATTGTCACGAACTGTTCCGTGGAAAATATAGCTATTCAAAGAAACTGCTGTCATGGCAGACATAAGTGATGCTTCGGAAATATTCTTGAGCTCCTTGCCTGCAACAGTAATTGATCCCTTGTAGTTTCTGTTTTGCTGTCTTAGGAGGCTGGCGATTGTGGACTTTCCTGAGCCTGACACACCTACAATTGAAACAAGCTGTCCCGCCTGAATATCCATGGAGATATCCTTTAATGTCTCCTCTTTATTGTAAGCAAATGACACCCCCTTAAATCGAATGTCGTATGGTCCCTCTGAAATTAAATACTTCCCTGCCTCAGGCTCTGGCAAATCTAAGAACTCGAATATCTTGTCTGCCGCCTTCATTCCATTCATACCAATGTGGAAGTATGAGCCAAGGAGTCTCATTGGAAGGAAAAACTCTGCCGATAAAAGCAAAAACATAATGGCGCTAACGAGAGTCATATTTCCATCTAGGAACTCACTGATTGTGGTGATGATTCCCACTGCTGCTCCTGCATAGGCAACAATATCCATAACGATGGTACTGTTGAGCTGCATAGAAAGAACCTTCATGGTGATTTTTCTAAAACGCTCTGACTCTACATCCATCTCCTCCGCTGCCTGTCCATCAGACTCATAAATCTTTAGAGTGGTAAGACCATGAAGCTTTTCAAGGAATGTATCTCCCAGGCCATAGTATACTTTGAAGTATTTGTCCAAAAGCTTTCTGGCAACCTTCATAACTATCATTATAACAATTGGAATAAGTGGAACTGCGACAAGTAGAACAACTGCCGCTCTCAAATTGTATTGAAATAGAATTCCAAATAATGTGAGGGGAGCAAGTAACGCATATACGAATTGGCTGATATACTTTCCAAAGTATATCTCCAGCTGCTCAACGCCCTCTCCCATCATCTGGGTAATCTGCGCAGAGGATACCTTGCTACGGTAGCTGCTTCCAAGACGAAGAAGCTTGCTGTAGATTTCCTCTCGCATCGTTTTTTTTACATCTACACTGGCTTCAAAAGAAGCTTCAGTGTAGAGTCTGTCAAAAACTAATCTAGAAAAAATGCAAAACAAGGCAACTGCAAGATAAATCACCAGGTGCTTTGTGTCTAATTTGCCGGCGTATGTGCCGCCAATTATTCTGGCAAAGCAACCTACTATGATAATCTGAGCAACAAGACCAAGCCACTGCCATAGAATTGACATGAACACGTGGCGTGTGCCTTGCTTCATCATTTTTAGTAATCTTGTTTTAATCATATTCTTCCCTCAAAACTATTTTTTAAGGAGTGCATATGCTCTAAGTATTTCACCAACAGACCAAGCCTGCGCAAAACATCCCTTTGGCTGATATGGCTTTTCACTGTTAAAGTTCTCTGAGTAATTGCCAATACATTCTGTTACAAGATGCTTTTCTACTGGCTCAAACATAGCCTTTGCCTCTTCGATAGCCTGTGCGCTATGTCCGCCAACCTTAAGATATGCCTCAATAAATGCACCTAGCATGAAGCCCCAGGCTGTGCCTTCCTCCAATGATTTGATACCAACACCAACATACAGATTGTCTTTTACGACCTTTACTACAGACTTTTCCTTTTCAACGTCAAGCATTGTAAATGGAAGGCTGATAGCAAAAAGCTGATCAGGGCAGAGCGCTGTATCCTTCTCCTCTTCGCTGATGGAATTGTATAGGTAGCCGCCATCTTCGTACCAGAAATCTGTGTTGAATGCCTCCTTAACCCAGATAGCAAGCTGGCTGCAACCACCTGCGTACGCCAGATAGTTCTCTGGCTTGTTGTGAGTTCTTCTGGCGATTCCTCGTGAGATTTCCTCCATTGTCATAAGTGCATTGTACCAAAGAGCATTAATATCAACAGGCTTGCACTTGCCTACCTGCATCAAAGCATCATCATCCATCTTGATAGAATATGATGTGCCCTTTCTGTACGCTCCCATGATTTCCTGAAGATGAGGATAAATTTCATCCTCAACAAACTTCCACGCCTCATCATTATCAACGTATTTCAGATAATTATATACTGCATAGAAATACCAAAGTGACGCATCCGCTGTATTGTTTGAAGGTGTGCCTCCCTCCTCTGGGAACTCATTAGGAAGCAAACCATTTTTGATATACTTTGCATATGTAAGAAGAATTGATTTGGCATCATCAAAGTGACCTGTCTCCAGGCAAATGCCTGTGAACGCCACCATTGCATCTCTACCACGGTCTGTGAGCCATGGATAGCCTGCAATAATACTCTTTTTATTAGAAGACTTTCTCTTTACGATAAACTGATTTGCCGCAACTGTAAGAACCTGTGCAAGCTCATCATCCTCATCAAATCCAGCAGTTTCAATAAGCTCCTGAACTCTATTCTTCTCTTTTTCAGCCTCTACAAAAGCTGTGTCTCTATCAATATCTTCAAAATCTGGCCAGTTAACCTTCTTGCGACCAGTGCTAGATTTCACATCCACTGAACAAACAAATGAAGCCTTTGAAACTCCACCTGCCGCAACTTCCATAACAAAATCATATGGCTTAATATGACAATCCAAACCATCCTTGCCATCATCAAGCTCATGCTGAAGCTCCATATTTTCATCGTACACGTTGTTGCGCTTTACCATCTCACAGCCTGCAGAAATAAGAGAAATTCTCACATCTGAATTACTAACTGGGCTATAGTAAAAGCCAACATTGCCATTATTCTCGTTACGAATCTCCTGGAAAACTTCCTCTGGCAACTCAAATCTCAAATCATTGATAGTCATATGAGCTGAGTGCTTTCGATAATTCATAAGAGGTGTGATAACTACACCTGCTGCTGGACCATTATTCTCCAACGTATATGCGATAGTACACTGATTCTTTTCATGAACCAAAGTAATTGTCTTTGTGAGACGCATACCACCCGCCTCATAAATAAAGGTAACATTACCATCATACTTAAACTGGCTCAGGTGCATATTACCCTGATTAAACTCGCTAGTATAAGGACCCTTATGCTGAGCAGTCGTCAAATCATAAATCCTGCTACCACACACAAGACGCTCATTTGTCTTTGAAAACGCAAGCACTCTATCCACAGGTGCCTGCAAGCTAGCAATCAAATAGCCCTGATGAATTCTAGAGTGTGCACCGATAATGCTACTGCTTCCATATCCACCAAGGCCATTTGTCAAAAGCCATTCTCTATTTAAATTATTCTTATAATTATTAAGCTTATCTAAAACAAATTCAAAATTCATTTATTATTCTCCATCGTACACGCAAAAGTTTACATCTACATTATACACAAAAATCCCCCCATTTCTTCATTAAATTTGCAAAAAAACTATTGTAATTGACAAAAATAAAAGGACTAGGCATGGGCGTGCCTAGTCCTAACAAAAAGGGAGAAATAATACGAATATATTAGACTAAATCAAAGAAGCTACACACTTCTCGACTTCTTTCATGTCAGCTGTTGGCTCGAAACGGGCAACTACATTACCCTGACGGTCAACGATGAACTTTGTAAAGTTCCATTTGATTTCTGGATTGTTCTTGTAATCCTTGTCAATCTTCTTGAGCATTGCGCTCATAGCAAGTGCCTTAGCACCCTTACCAAATCCTTCAAAGCCCTTCTGAGACTTAAGATACTTGAAAAGCTCGATAGCTGTTTCACCATTTACATCAGCCTTCTTCATCTGAGGGAACTGTGTGTTGTAGTGAAGCTGGCAGAACTCGTGAATTTCCTCGTCGTTGCCAGGTGTCTGACCTGCAAACTGGTTGCAAGGAACGTCTACGATTTCGAAGCCCTGAGCGTGGTACTGCTCATAGATGCTTTCGATGTCCTTGTACTGTGGTGTGAAACCGCATCCTGTAGCTGTGTTGACAATCATGACAACCTTTCCCTGATAATCGCTCATAGCCTGCTGCTCGCCATTTGTCTTTTCAACTGTAAGATCATAAAATCCCATTACTTTTCCTCCTTAACAGAAAAACATGTTCATATTTCTTTTTAATTTAATTGTGTGCAATTGATTATGATTGAATTGTACGCAATTAAATTTTATTTGTCAACACCTTTTTTCAAATTTTATTTTTTTCTTTGTTCTGATAAAATAAAAATAACAATTATATATGGAGGAAATATTAATTTGAACCTAAAAAATTTAAAAAAGATTATTACTAAGACTGCCTTGTCCCTAGCCTTGGCGCTGACTATTAGTTTTACAGTGCCTATGGCATCACTTCAGGCTGAGGCCGCTTATTATTCTGTTACACCTATATCTGCAGTGCTTTTGTCCTGCAATGGTACTGAAGTATTTGCTGATGCAGATACCACCACTTTCGTAAAAACTCTCGCAGTTAATACACCTGTCCAGGTTACAGGCCAGACATCAAATGGCTTTTGGCAGGTTAGCCTTGATGGCGGAATTTACTATATTTCTCAGCAGGCTCTTTCTGCTGCAGCAAATACTACTGCTGTTCGATTTACTTCTTATGATGTAAATGCAGCCCTTGTTGCTAATGCAGCTTCAGGCAAAATCATTTATAGCCAGGGAGCAAATGACAAGCTTGAGCCAGCCAGCACCACAAAGATTATGACTGCTCTTCTTGTTATGGAAGCTATCGAGGCTGGACAGCTCACTTTGGATACACCTGTTTTGACTTCTGCAACAGCAGTTGCTTCTCTTCCATCTGATGCAAGCCACGTGGAGCCAAGACTTCAGGCCGGAGAAATCCTTACAGTGGATCAGCTTCTTACAGCAATGATGGTAAGCTCTGATTGCCAAGCCTGCAATATTCTTGCTGAGGCAGTTGCTGGTTCAGTATCAAACTTCGTAGCACTTATGAATGCTAGAGCAACTCAGCTTGGTTGTGTAAATACAAACTTTACTAATCCATCTGGCTATCCAGATAAAAACATGTACACAAACGCTTACTCACTGTATTTGATTACAGCTAACGCTTACGCTCATCCATTATTCAAGCAGTATTTTGGTATGGCAAGCGCTGTGCTTCCAGCCACAAACATGTGCGCTGTACCTAGAACACTTGTTAATACTGACGCTCTCGTGATTCCAGGCTCCGCTTATTACAACCCATACGTGGTAGGCGGTAAAACAGGAACAGCCAACCGCGCTGGCCAGTGTCTTGTGACTGTTGCTTCAAGAGAAGGCAAGACAATTATCACTGTTGTACTTGGTGGAAAGAACCGCACAATGTACGATGGAACCGTAAAATCATCACGTTATTATGAAACTAATCGTTTAATAGAACTTGGCTTTGCAAATTACTGGTAAAAAAGCCTTAAAATATACAGAATTTACATAGTTTTTTCACATCAGTATCCGATAATCATTATAGAGAGATTTTTGGAAGGGAGTGTGATTTACAAATGAAACCAATTAGAAAGCTCTTACGAAAATATGTTGTAGTAATGCTCCTAGTTGCAATGGTTTGTCCTTCTATGACTGTAGATGCAAAACAACCTGTTAAAGAGACATCTACCCAGAAAGTAATTGTGATTGATCCTGGCTGTCAGATGAATGCCAACAATCGAAAGGAACCAATTGGGCCTGGAGCTTTCAAAACAACTGCACGTGCCACAACTGGTGTGGATGGAGCCGAAACAGGAATTCACGAATATGAGCTGAATCTGCAGATTGCCTTGAAGACATCTTCTCTTCTTAGCAAGCAGGGCTACACCGTACTCCTTACCAGAAATGAAAACGATGTAAATCTTAGCAGTGGCGACCGTGCAATGATTGCCAACACTGCAAATGCCGATGCATTTATAGTAATTCAGACTGGGGAAAACAATGGAGTTTCTGTTGTATGTCAGTCAGAAGATAATCCATACAACTATGGAAATTATAATGATGCTAGACTATTATCAGATGCAATCCTAGGCTCTGTTATCCAGGAAGCTGAGTGTGATAACTCAGGCGTCACCGAAGACGATGACAAACCTATCATCAACTGGTGTGCATCTCCTACCGCCATCGTAGAAGTTGGCGACCTCACAAATGTGGATGAGGAAACAAAGTTGGTAACAGATGAATATCAACTTGAACTCGCCCAAGGCATTGCCAATGGCGTTGATAGCTACTTTACACAGAAGTAAATGGTAATTTTACTTCAATTATTGATACAAACTAAAACAAGCCACTCTGTAGGCATCAAGCTCTACTATTTCTCAAGCGAGACGTGTTGTCGAGCGGAGAAATCAGTAGGCTTGTAGCCGTAACAGAGTGGCTTTCTCAGTCTATATTTTGTTTATTCTGTAAATAGAGGTGTTGAATAATATCTATCACCTGAATCAGGAAGTAAAGCTACGATTGTCTTGCCCTTATTCTCTGGCTTCTTAGCGAGCTCAATTGCTCCGTGGAGAGCTGCTCCTGAAGAAATACCAACTGAGATTCCTTCCTTCTTTGCAAGAAGCTTTGCTGCTGCAAATGCATCTGCACTGTCTGCTACGAAAATCTCATCGTAAATCTCTGTATTTAATACGTCTGGAACAAATCCTGCGCCGATACCCTGAATCTTGTGTGCACCTGCACGTCCCTCTGAAAGAACAGGTGAATCCTTTGGCTCAAGTGCAACAATCTTAACATCTGACTTCTGTGACTTAAGGTACTCACCTACACCTGTGACTGTTCCACCAGTACCTACACCAGCGATGAAGATATCAACATTTCCATCTGTGTCTTCCCAGATTTCTGGACCTGTAGTTGTTCTGTGAGCTGTTGCATTTGCTGGATTTACAAACTGACCAGGGATAAAGCTTCCCTCGATTTCAGCTGCAAGCTCCTCAGCCTTTGCGATAGCCCCCTTCATACCCTTTGAGCCTTCTGTAAGAACGATTTCAGCGCCATATGCCTTAAGGATATTTCTACGCTCAACTGACATTGTCTCTGGCATTGTAAGGATTGCACGGTATCCCTTTGATGCTGCGATTGCTGCAAGACCGATACCTGTGTTTCCTGAAGTTGGCTCGATGATTACTGAACCTTCCTTGAGGAGACCTCTCTCCTCTGCATCCTCGATCATAGCTTTTGCTACTCTATCCTTTACTGATCCAGCTGGATTGAAATACTCAAGCTTTACAAGAACTGTAGCCTCAAGCCCAAGCTCCTTTTCAATATTAACCACCTCAACAAGTGGAGTCTTTCCAATTAACTCAATAGCTCCCTTATAAATCTTTGACATTTCAAGTCTCCTCCTAGTTTTTTTATATTATACCGCATTTGCGTTTTTTTCTGCATTAAAAACTTCTTCAATCTTCTCTGCATCAATTGCATCAAAGCCCTTCTGTAAATCCTCAATGATGTCATCAATGTGCTCTGTACCAATTGAAAGTCTGATTGTAGACTGTGTAATTCCCTGATCTAAAAGCTCTTCCTCTGTAAGCTGAGAATGAGTTGTTGTCGCTGGGTGAATAACCAGGCTCTTTACATCTGCTACGTTTGCAAGGATTGAGAAGATTTCAAGGCTATCAATAAACTTGTAAGCTTCTTCCTTGCCACCCTTGATTTCGAATGTGAAAATGCTTCCGCCATCCTTTGGGAAGTATTTCTTGTAAAGCTCATGATCTGGATGATCCTCAAGTGATGGATGATTTACATGAGCTACCTTTGGATGATTCTTCAAGAACTCAACAACCTTCTTTGTATTTTCTGCATGTCTGTCGAGACGAAGAGGCAATGTCTCAATTCCCTGCAAAAGGAGGAATGCATTAAATGGTGAGATTGTTGCCCCTGTGTCTCTAAGAAGAATAGCTCTGATGTATGTTACAAATGCTGCAGGACCGGCAACCTCAGCAAATGATACACCATGATAGCTTGGATTTGCTTCTGCGATGTTAGGGTACTTTCCGCTTGCCTTCCAATCATACTTGCCGGCTTCTACGATAACACCACCAAGTGTTGTTCCGTGTCCACCGAAGAACTTTGTTGCTGAATGAACAACGATGTCTGCGCCGTGCTCAATTGGTCTTACCCAATAAGCTGCTCCAAATGTGTTGTCAACAACAAGTGGAAGACCTGCCTCGTGTGCAATCTTTGCAATTGCATCGATATCTGGAATATCGCTGTTAGGATTTCCAAGAGTCTCTAAGTAGATTGCTCTTGTGTTATCCTGAATTGCGTTTTTAACCTCATCTAAGTTATGGGCATCTACGAATGTTGCTGTGATTCCATACTGTGTAAGTGTATGAGCAAGAAGATTGTAGCTTCCGCCGTAGATTGTCTTCTGTGCTACGATGTGTCCGCCGTTTGCTGCAAGTGATTGGATTGTATATGTGATAGCTGCTGCACCAGATGCAACTGCAAGTGCTGCGCTTCCACCTTCAAGTGCTGCAACTCTCTCCTCTAAAACACCCTGAGTAGAATTTGTAAGACGACCATAAATGTTACCTGCATCAGCAAGACCAAATCTATCTGCTGCATGCTGTGAATCTCTGAATACGTAGCTAGTAGTCTGGTAAATAGGTACTGCTCTTGCATCAGATGCTGGATCTGGGTTTTCCTGGCCCACATGAAGTGCTAAAGTTTCAAATCTATAATTGCTCATAATTCTTCCTCCTTTTTTTGCCTATCTGGTTGATATGTTTTTGTGTTGAAATGATAATACATTTAATTACCTACCTAGTCAATAGGTTTTACAATAAGCAAAAACTATAGCTAGCTATAAATTGAATTTATAACTAGCTATAGTCACATTTTTAATATTTTATTTTCACATTTAGTTGCTACTATATCCTTATAAAACAGTAAAGGTAGGTGTTTTTTATGGATATGGTAAAACTTCGTTGCCCTATGTGCCGCAAAATGTTTGAAATATCAACAGTTGAATTAGAAAAAAAATATAAGTACGGTTTTGTGCCTATTTTCTGCAACTACAAATGTTTGTTACGTTTTTCTAGTCACCACTAGGACAACTGTGCTTGTTTATATATACAAGGCACTATCATACTCAAAGGTTCTAAGGAACTTTTGAGCTCGTTCTGTAACAGGTTCCTTAAAGAATCCCTTTACGTCTTCTGTCTCTTCTACTATCTCGCCATTGTCGAAGAATAGGATTCTATCTGCAACAGCCTCTGCAAAACTCATTTCGTGAGTTACTATGAGCATAGTGCGGCCACTTTTAGCCAGCTTAATCATAGTTTCAAGTACCTCATGAACCATCTCTGGATCAAGAGCCGCTGTCACCTCATCAAAAAGTATAATCTCTGGATGCATTACAAGTGCACGTACAATTGCAACTCGCTGCTTCTGTCCACCAGAAAGCTGTCTAGGATAATAATCCTTTTTATCAGAGAGACCGACCTTGTCTAGAAGCTCTATTGCCTCCTTTGTAACCTCTTCCTTGTTTCTCTTCTGAACCTTAGTAGGTGCCAGTATGATGTTTTCAATTACTGTCTTGTGAGGGAACAATTCGTAAGACTGGAACACCATTCCAATCTTCTGACGAAGCTTTGTGATATCTCTTTTATCAGCCTCCACTGGAAGTCCATCAACGGTAATGATGCCTCCCTGAATTTCCTCCAAACCATTCAAGCATCTTAAGAATGTACTTTTACCACAGCCTGATGGTCCGATGATTACTACAACCTCTCCTCTTTTTACAGAAAGGTTGATATCTTTCAAAACAACATTGTTTCCAAATTCCTTATGTAAATGTGTAACCTTTAATAATTCGCTCATTACGTCCACCTTTTCTCCAAATAAATACTAAGTCTACTGATTGGCCAGCAAACAAGGAAATACATAAGCATAACAACCCCAAACACGCCAAATGCAGCATTTGGTGAAGTGTTTCTGTTTGCCTCGATAATCTGCTGCCCTACCTTCAAAACTTCCACAATACCAATCATCATTACAAGTGATGTTGTCTTAATCATTCTGGTAATAAGGTTGATTGATAGTGGAATCAGACGTCTTATTGTCTGTGGCAGTATTATGTATAAATAGGTCTGAAGCTTATCCATACCAAGAGCATATGCAGATTCAAATTGGATACGAGGAATACTCTTTATAGAACCTCTTACCAAATCTCCCATCTCTGCTGTGCCCCAGAAGGTGAATACAAAAATTGCTGAAGCTTCTGCTGATAAGTCCCAACCAAAAACTCTAGTAGTTCCGAAATACACAATGAAAAGAAGCACCATCTGTGGCATGATTCTTACTGTTTCAAGATATAGCTTCAATACCGCTTTTAAAATCTTATTATCGACTGTCATCAATACACCGACAACAAGTCCAAGTAAAATACTAATTGCAACGGATATAAGGCTGATTTCAATTGAAACCCACAAGCCCTGAAGCAATCTCATGAAGTTTGTTCCTTTGAACAGAACATCAATCCCCAAACTGGCCATAGCGCAACCTCCTTTCCACAATCGCTCCTATGATTGATACTGGAAGGAGCATAATCAGGTAAAATACAACCAAAAGGAACAGGCACTCAATTGTCTTTGCGTACATTCCTATTAAATCCTTTGCAGTAAACATCAGGTCCATAAGACTGATTGTTGAAAACACTGATGTCTCTTTTAATAAGAATATTACGTTGGCCAAAAGTCCCGGCACGCTGATAGAAATTGCCTGCGGCATAATTACATGCCACAAGGTCTGATACTCACTCATGCCAAGGCTAAGTGCGCTTTCTTTTTGTATTACAGGAATTGCATCCAGACCACTTCTAAAGGTTTCAATCATATAGGCTCCGCCTAGAAGTCCAAGTCCTAGAATACCGCATGTTTCTGCAGTTATTTTGATACCCACCTTTGGCAACGCAAAGTAAATAAAAAATAGTTGAACCAAAAGTGGCGTGTTTCTAAAAATTTCAATATATATTCCAATTATTGTTTTAAGCACTGGAACTTTAAAATGCAGGATAGCAGAGCCTACGAGTCCAATGATTAGACTCATTAATATGCCCTGCCATCCTATCTTCATTGTAAGTAAAAGTGCTTCTTTATATAGTGGAATATATTCTCTAAGAATACTTATATCCATTACTAAATAAATAGCCTTTCAAATTTTCTTTAGGAATCTTACTGCTCTACTACAAGAGTATCTTCGTAGTCAGCACCGTATGTATCAAGAAGAGTTGCCTCGTAGTCAGCGTGGAAGAAGTTCTCATCGCCAAGTGTATCAAGCTCTTCGTTGAGCCAGTTGAGAAGTGTTTCATTGCCCTTTGTTACAGCTGGAGCGATTGTATCCTGGTCACCAAGCTCTGGAATACCTACTGTGTATCCTTCATTCTCTATCGCAAATGCGATAACCTCTGTATTATCGTTTGCCCATGCTACGCCGTTGCCGTTCTCAAATGCTGTCTTTGCCTCTGCATATGCATCGTACTTCTGAAGCTTGATATAAGGATAGTTCTTTGTAAGGTATGTCTCTGCTGTTGTACCAGAAATAACAATTACCTGATCATCCTCACCTATATCATCAAGGCTCTCGATAACTGCATCTGAAGGTGATACAACGCCAAGTGCAACATTCATATATGGAAGTGCGAAATCAACCTCCTGAGCTCTCTCTTCTGTTACAGTAAAGTTTGCAAGAATGATATCAACCTTTCCTGTCTGAAGGTACTCAATTCTGTTTGCAGCTTCTGTTGATACGTAGTTAATCTCAACACCAAGATCCTCACCAATTCTCTCTGCAAAATAAACATCATATCCTGCATACTCGCCATTCTCATCTACATAACCAAATGGGCTCTTGTCTGAGAACACGCCGATGTTGATTGTTCCGCTTTCCTTAATCTCATCAAGTGTTCTGAAGCCTGCGTTTGAATCTGCAGCATCTGCGCCTGCCTCCACACTTGCATCCTTTACTTCCTCTCCTGCATCTGCACTTGAGTTTCCGCATCCAACAAATACTGTAGCTGTAAGTGCTGTAATAAGTAATCCGCTTGATAATTTCTTAAGTAAGTTGTTTTTCATATTGATCGTCCTCTTTCTATCTTTATATTTTTACCAACTTTTCATATATTGCTCCCGCGAGTAACTCATGGCTTTTGGCGTCCATGTGCTCCTGATCCAATTCTGATGGCTCCGCCACATCAGATGCTGCCAAAAACTTACAGTCATACTCCTCGGCGAGCTTTCTAAAGACTGCTTTCAATTCTTTAGAAATCACTACAGAGTGTTCATTGAATTCAGGATCATAATTGTTCTGCCATACCTTTTCTCCCAAATGAATAGGTGACACCAGGATGATATGTTTTTCATCTGCTACCTCCTTCCTTGTTATGTGTGATATCTTATCTCTTATTACCTACTAGGTCAATAGGTTTTATAATCAAGGTTTCCTATACACCGTTATCAACAAAACCTATAGCAACACCACCATCCACCTAATCCCCCTTGATTTACCTATTTACCTAGGATATTATAGTGTTATTAAGGAGGTACGTTATGTTTAGTACTAAAGGTAGATATGCACTTCGTGTAATGATAGACTTGGCACAGCAAGATAGCGAGGCTTATATTCCGCTTAAGGATATTGCTGAGCGCCAGGATATTTCTAAGAAGTATTTGGAAATAATAGTTAAGGAATTGGTTAAAGGTGGCCTTGTGGCTGGTGTCAGCGGTAAAGGCGGTGGATATCGTCTTACCAGAAAGCCTGAGGAATATTCTATTGGTGAGATTATAGAATTACTTGAAGGCAGCCTTGCTCCTGTGGCTTGCTTGGCCGACGGTGCAAAAGACTGCCCTCGTGAAGGTGTATGCAAAACTCTTCCTATGTGGACCGAGTTTTATTTATTAGAACGTGATTTCTTCTATGGGAAGAAACTCAGTGATCTTGTAAACGAAGCTTAGTTTACGTGACAAGCTTCACAATCATGCTCTTCAGGAAAATCTGCTGGATCGTACTCTATGTCATTTTTGTCGTAGTAGTCCTTTACAGCAGATTTTATTGCTTCTTCAGCAAGAACTGAACAGTGAAGCTTGTGTGGTGGAAGCCCATCTAGTGCCTCAGTAACAGCCTTGTTAGTAAGCTGTAAAGCTTCTGATACCGGCTTTCCCATAATAAGTTCTGTTGCCATTGAGCTTGATGCAATGGCGCTGCCACATCCAAATGTCTCAAACTTAACGTCATCGATAATCTGCTGGTCATTAATCTTAAGATATATTTTCATGATATCGCCGCATACAGGATTTCCTACTTCACCTACTCCATCGGCGTCTTCAATAACTCCTACATTTCTTGGGTTTCTAAAATGGTCCATGACCTTTTCACTATATAATGCCATCTTTCTACTCCTTCTCTCTAGTATGTTTAAGCGATTTCCTTGTGCTCTGCAAATACGTGATTTCTCTTACCACTAATTAAATCACCCCAGAATGGTGAAAAGCTTCTAAGGTACTCAATCACCTCTGATACAGATTTGATAATGTAGTCCACCTGCTCCTCTGTTGCATCCTCGCCAAGTGAGATTCTTAGTGAACCGTGGGCTACCTCATGTGGTCGGCCAATTGCAAGAAGTACATGGCTAGGGTCTAATGAGCCTGATGTACAAGCTGAGCCTGATGAAACTGCTACACCCTTATCGTCAAGTAATAGTAAAAGTGATTCTCCCTCAATTCCCTCGAAGCAGAAGTTTACATTTGATGTAACTCTAGCATGTCTGTCTCCATTTAACTCTGAGTATGGAATCTGGGATAATCCCTGGATAAGTCTTTCCTGAAGAGGTGCAAGATGCTCATTATTTGCGTCAATATTTGCAACAGCATCCTCAAGTGCAACTGTAAGACCTACAATGCCTGCAAGATTTTCTGTACCTGCTCTCTTTCCTCTTTCCTGTGCACCACCGTAAATTACGTTAGACACTGGGATACCGCCCTTTACATAAAGAACTCCTACACCCTTTGGTCCATGGAACTTGTGAGCTGAAATTGAAAGCATATCAATATTCTGCTCTTCAACATTGATGTGAACATGGCTAATAGCCTGAACTGCATCTGTATGGAACCATACCTTCTTTTCACGGCAAATCTTACCTATTTCAGCAATTGGCTGGATTGTTCCTATTTCATTGTTAGCATACATGATAGTAACAAGTGCTGTATCCTCACGTATTGCATCCTCGATTTCCTTTGGATCTACCACACCATTCTCATGTACATCTACAAGTGTGATTTCAAAGCCTTCCTTTTCCAACGCCTGAAGTGTATGAAGCACTGCATGATGTTCAAACTTCGAAGAAATAATGTGCTTCTTTCCCTTCTTCGCACCTGCTTTTGCGGCAGACATGATTGCCTGATTATCTGCCTCACTTCCGCCTGATGTAAAATATATTTCTCTAGGCTTCGCACCTAAAATAGCTGCCACCTTTTCTCTTGATTCCTCTAATACTTCCTTTGCCTTCTGGCCTACCGAATAAAGGCTTGATGGATTTCCATATACTTCTGTGAAATATGGAAGCATGGCATCCACTACTTTTTTACTAACAGCTGTTGTCGCTGCATTATCTGCATATACAAACATAACTACTACCTTTCTTTAACATTATTCTAAGTTGCTCCTTTTACCTAGTAACCTAGTCTGTTAATGAAGATATCACCAAACACCTACTAGGTCAATAGGTGTTTGCATCTTTTAGCCTTATTAAGAAATCTTCTCATTAAAAAAAGAGATGCTAAATTGCATCTCTTGTTTCACACACTATTAAATATCCTTCTTTTAATGAAATACTGCCAACCTCTTCTGTAATTTCATTGCTAACAGTCAGGGTATTGAATCCTTCTATAGTGGCATTTTCCAAAGGATATTTGAAACCTGTCATAGTCACTCCTGTCGCCTTGCCACCATAAGGAAATATTGAAACATAATGACCAAATTGGGCTTCCGCTCCCTCTCTGCTAAGGCTTAGAGTCTGACCAGCAGAAATCATTTGAATGTAATTATACTCATCTACAATTACAACTTTACGCTGCTTCAAACAACCCATACCAAGAAGATTTACATTTCCAAGGAAGTGATCCAGGCGTTTGCCTGTGGCACCTAAAAGGTAAATATAATCCCCTACCATCGACTTGCGAATAGCTATATTTAACGCTGCTTCAATATCTGTATCATCCTTTACAGGATTGAGCTTTATTACCTCGGCATTGCTACGCTGAAGCTTTTCGTATGCTTCTTTTGATATGGAATCGAAATCTCCTATAACAATATCTGGCTCCTGCCCTATATCCAGACAGTTTTCATAGCCACTGTCGCAAGCAATTATACTTAACGAAGCTTCATCAAGCTTGCTTATGAACTCACTTATGAAATTCTTATTGATGCTACCGCCACCAATAATTGCTATCATCGCATTTTCTCCATAAGAGTTTCTACGTTTGCTGAAATATCGCCATTAAACACAGCTGAGCCAGCTACGATAATATTGGCTCCTGCATCTAAAGCATCATCAATAGTGTCTTTATTAATGCCACCATCAACTTCGATATCAATCTTTAATCCCTTTTGATTTAAAAGCTGTGATAGCTCTCTTACCTTATCAAGTGTGTATGGAATCAATGACTGTCCACCAAAACCTGGGTTAACTGTCATGATAAGAACCATATCTACCTTTTCCAAAACATGGCTAATTGCACTAAGTGGAGTTGCTGGATTGATTGCTACACCGGCCATAGCACCACTGGCCTTAATCAATTCAATCGTTGCATCCAAATGCTTACAAGCCTCAGCATGAACTGTAATAATATCTGCTCCTGCCTCAGCAAAATCCTTAACGTAACGCTCAGGATCCACTATCATCAAATGCACATCCATCATTCTGTCTGTGTATTTACGAATTGTTTTTAGAACAGGAAGTCCAAAGCTGATGCTTGGCACAAAAACGCCGTCCATTACATCGAAATGAACGTACTGCGCTCCAGCCTCATCAATGACTTCTAGCTGTTGTTTTAAAATTCCAAAATCCGCTGACAAAATTGAAGGTGCTAAACATTTTTCCATAATCATTACCTGTATTTATTATTCCTTTCATTAACCATTTCAGAATAAATCTGAAGGTAGTTCTCGTATCTGCTGGCTGCGATTTCACCAGATGCTACTGCATCTTTTACGCCACAGCTAGGCTCCTTGTCGTGAGCGCAGCCTGTAAATTTACAATAAGATGCTGGCTCAATAAACTCTGGAAATAAGGTATATAAATCCACCGGCTCAATCTTTGGTACAAACAAAGATGAGAAACCTGGTGTGTCCATAATGAATGTGTCGTCACCTAAATATAAAAGCTCGGAATGACGTGTCGTATGTTTTCCTCTACCGATTTTTTCAGAAACCTCTCCTGTTTCCATGGTCTGGCCCTCAGTCAGTTTATTGACTATGGAGCTTTTGCCAACACCGGATGGCCCTGCCACGGTAGATGTTTTGCCTTTTAATATTTCTCGAATGCCATCTATGCCCTCGTCGTTTTTTGCAGAACAGAAAATTACTTTGTATCCTGCATTTTCGTAAGTAGCTCGCATTCTCTCTTCAAAGCCATCGTCTGCTATGTCTTCTTTGTTGAAACATATGACGATAGGCAAATCCTGCTCTTCCATCATACAGAGGAATCTATCCAAAAGATTAAGATTTGGCTCAGGATTTTTAGTTGCAAAAATGAGCAATGCTTGATCAACATTTGCAACAGCCGGTCTGATAAGCTCAGACTTTCGTGGCAAAATGCTTATAACATTGCCCGTCATTTTCTCGGAAGAGATGACGTCAATTGTAACGTCATCCCCTACCAAAGGCTTTATTTTATCTTTTCTGAAGGCTCCCTTGGCCTTGCACTCGTATACACCCTGGTCCTCTACGTATACGTAGTAGAACCCGGCAATACCTTTAATAATTTTTCCTGTCATTATTGCTCAACTGTACCATTTATTGTTTCGGTTTTTGTCTGAGTCTGATCCTCAAGAGCTACTGTACTTCCATCTGATGCAGTAATTGTAGGAGTGTAAGTCAAAGTAATAGTGAGTGATGACTTTGGTGAATTGCTAATGTTGATTGCACCATTCTTTGGAATATTACCTGACTGGTTTGTCTCTGCAATTGAGTATGTACATGGACCATCAAATGGATTTGAAACTGTGTAGCTGTATGTAGTCTCTTTCTTACCTTTACTGATAACAAGTGTAATGCTTGTGTTTGGTGCAACCATTTCACCTGCTTCGATTGACTGGCTGATTACTGAGCCAGATGCAACATCATCTGAGTACTCCTGTGTTGTGCTTGTAACAACGATTCCCTTTGCATCCAAAACAGTTGTAGCTTCTGCCTGTGAAAGACCAACTACGCTTGGTACTGCAACTGTTGAATCAGAATCTGTTGAGCTAGATGATGAGTTGTCATTGTTTGAACTGCTTGAGCTGCTAGAACTGCTTGAGCTATTAGAGCTACTTGAGTCGCTAGAACTTGAGCTATCTGAGCTTGATGAATCACCTGAGCTGCTTGATGTATCTTCACCTGCAACAGTAAGTCTTAATGTATCTTTGAGAGAGAACTCCTCGCCCTCTGCTACCGACTGGTAAATAACTGTGCCATCTTCGTAATCGTCGTTTTCCTCGTATGAAACAACAATATTGTCCTCTGTATCAAGACCAAGGCCTTCCAACTGCTCAACAGCTGCCTCATAAGATGAACCAACAACGTTAATCATTGTTACTTTCTTTGCGCCAAAGTTGAAAACGCCAAATACATTTCCAAGAATAGCAACTAAGATAGCAACGATAGCAACACCAACACCAATGCCTGCGAATGTCATGATTCTGTCCATCTTAGAATCTTCTTCATCCTCGTCATCGTCGTCATAATAATCGTCATCATCGTAATATTCATCGTCATCGTAGTACTCTTCTTCGTCGTCATAATCATCGTCGAAGATAAGTGCTGCTGCAGCCTTCTTTGTGATTGATTCCTCTGTCTCAACAGGAACCTTAGGCATAACCTTTGTCTGACCAAGATCTGCTGCACCAACGATTGTAACGAAATCCTCATTAGGGCTAACAAGCGCTTTCTTTAAATCCATAAGCATGTCAGAGATAGTTGGATATCTTCTATCTGGTGACTTCATTGTAGCCTTGAGGATGATTTTCTCAAGTGAAATTGGAAGGTCTGGAGCATATGCTGAAGGTGCTACCATCTCCTCCTGTAAATGCTGGATTGCGATTGCAACTGTATTGTCTCCGTCGAATGGAACACGGCCTGTGACCATTTCATACATAACAATACCAAGTGAATAAATGTCACTCTTTCCATCAACAAAACCGTTTCTAGCCTGCTCTGGTGATGAATAGTGAACTGATCCCATCACATCAGCGTGGATTGTGTTTGAACTTGCTGCATGCGCAATACCAAAATCAGTAACCTTAACCTTTCCTTCTGTGGAAATGATAATGTTCTGTGGCTTAATATCACGATGGATAATGCCCTTTTGATGTGCTGCCTCGATACCACGTCCAACCTGAATGGCAATTGAGATAGCTTCCTTGAAATTGAGCTGTCCCTTTTTCTCGATGTATGTCTTGAGAGTAATACCCTCTACATATTCCATAACGATGAAGTACATTCCATTTTCGGAACCTACATCATATATATTAACGATATTTGGATGTTCAAGACCTGCTGCTGACTGAGCCTCAGTTCTGAACTTTGCTACGAATGTAGCATCCTCGGAAAACTCCTGCTTTAATATTTTTATTGCAACTTCACGACCAAGAATGTGATCCTTTGCACGATAAACATCAGACATTCCGCCTGATCCAACTCTATCTATTACTTCATATCTATCCGCTATAAATACGCCTTGTGTAATCATGTATTCTCCTTTATACAACCTATTTCTTATTCGATAATAATAACTGAAACATTGTCTTTGCCACCATTTGCATTGGCACGCTCAACGAGCTTGTTTGCCCTGCTTTCAATGGTTTCCTCAGATGTGAGAATCTCATAGATTTCCTGATCCTCGACCATGTTGGTCAATCCATCTGAACAAAGTAGGATGTGTTCATTACCGCTGATTTCCACATCAAAATAATCTGGTGTAATAGTTTCTTCGGCCCCGATAGCTCGAGTAATCATGTTCTTACGTTTGTCATATTTAGCATCGTCTTTATCTAACTCACCAGTTCTAACTAGTTCAGCAACAACAGAGTGGTCCTTTGTAACCTGCTTTAACATTGCTCCATTAGCAACATAGAGTCTACTATCACCCACATTTGCCACATAAAGATGTCCATCAAAAACTGTAGCCAAGACCAAAGTAGTCCCCATACCAGTTTTGCTAGAATCCTTATGAGACTCTGTAAATATGCGATTGTTTGCTGTCTGAATTGCCTGCTCTAAGATTCTGACAGTCTCAAGCTCATTTGAATTGGTAATTGAATCGATTATGATTTCCACGCATTTTGCAGAAGCATAATCACCTGCCAATTCTCCACCCATGCCATCGGCCACAATGTAAAGGTTTGGAAGCTTTCCAACCCTTGTGTCAGATGCATAGATAGTGTCTTGATTTACCTTTCTCTTGACACCGACATCAGTTTTTTCATAGCTTATCATTAAGTAGTCCCTTTCGAAGCGTCTTTTGCGTCCATTGTTCGCTTTCTAAGTTGTCCACAGGCCCCGTCAATATCGCGACCCATTTCCCTTCTAATAGTAGCATTATTCACGTATTTTTCAATCTTTTTTTGGAATGCATAAGCCCTGTCCATACTTGGTGAAACGAAATCGCGCTCCTTAATTGGGTTCACCGGAATAAGGTTTACATGGCAGTTAAGATGGCCTATTAATTCACCTAATTCTGTGGCATCCTGGTCTCTATCATTGACGCCACCAACAAGAGAATATTCGAAGGTGATTCTTCGACCTGTCTTGTTGAAATAGTATTCACAAGCATCGATTAAATCGTGAATCTCATACTTGTTTGCAATTGGCATAAGCTCTGCTCGCTTCTGCTGGTTTGGCGCATGCAAAGAAATGGCAAGTGTGATTGTCAAATCCTCATCCGCAAGCTGCTTTATGCGAGGAACAATACCGCATGTGCTGACTGTGATATTTCGCTGTGAGATATTCAGTCCATTTTCATCTGATAATAGTCTAACAAATTTAACTATATTATCATAGTTGTCCATTGGCTCGCCTGTGCCCATAACAACCAAGTTTGAAACACGCTCTCCTGTATCCCTTTGGATGGCATAAATCTGTCCAAGCATCTCTGAAGCTGTCAGGTTTCTAACCCATCCGTTAAGGGTTGATGCACAGAAACGGCATCCCATTTTACATCCAACCTGAGAGCTGATACACACAGAGTTGCCATGCTTGTAGCTCATCCAAACACTCTCTACCATTTCTCCATCATAAAGCTCAAAAAGGTATTTGCGAGTACCATCGATTTTGGAAACCTGCAAATCAATCTGCTTCAATGGATGGTAGTTGCATCTGTCTGCAAGCTTTTCCTTGAGAGACTTTGGAATGTTTTTCATCTCGTCATAATCCTGTGCCAAATGCTGATGCATCCACTCATAGAGCTGCTTTGCTCTAAACTTTGGCTCTCCCAAGTCATCTGTGACAAATTCTGTTAGTTCGTTTAAGTTTAGTGACCTAAGGTCTACTAGTTCTTTTTCATTACACATATAAAAAATCCATCGTGACTAGAATCAGGCAATAGCTGTTCCATGTTAACCATTGTAAAGTCCTTATGTGATGATAAGAAGTTGCTTACCTGATTTTCGTTTTCATCTTTATTAATAGTACATGTGCTATAGCACAACGTTCCGCCGGCCTTTACGTACTTACAAACAGTATCTAGAATATTTGCCTGAAGCTGAACCAGCTCATTCAAGCTTTCTTCTGTCTGATTGTATTTAATATCCGGCTTCTTTCTGATAATACCAAGACCTGAGCATGGCAAATCAGCAATTACCACATCATACTGATTTTCTGCTACCTGGTCAAATTCTGTTGCATCCCACTGCTTGGCAGTGATGTTTGTAGCCCCAGTACGCTGTATGTTTTCATTTATAAGTGAAACCTTTGCCTCGGTAAGGTCTCTGGCTTCTACACTTCCTTGGGAAGCAATCTGCGCCGCATGAAGTGCCTTGCCTCCTGGTGCTGCACACACATCTATGACTTTATCAGTATCCTTGATGCCTGCCCTGTATGGTACAAGCTGTGAAGAATAATCCTGAATATAGAAAAGCCCTTGATTAAACTCTGGAATACTTGCCAGCGAATCATATCCATTTATGTAGCATGCGCTGTCAATTGTATCGCATATACGTACTGAAATATTTCTGCTTTCCAGTTTTTCTTTCAGCTCTTCCCTTGCCACTTTGCTAAGGTTAACCCTGATGCAAAGATCCTGTGGCTCGTAGAAGCCCTTGAGAATTTCTTCTGTCTGTTCTTTGCCATACTCTGAAGTCCACTTGTCCACAATCCACTGTGGCATAGAGTACTTTGTGCACAAATCTGTAAACTTAACTTCTGATTTTTGCCTGGAAATGTTTCTAAGTACTCCGTTAACAAATCCAGACAAACCAGTAAAGCCTTTTTTCTTTGCAATCTTTACATATTCATTGCAGGTTGCAGAGTCTGGAACTGAATCCATGTAAAAGATTTCATAAGCCCCCATTCGCATAATGGTGCGAATTACAGGCTTCATTTTTTTAGCCTTTGTTTTTGAAAAGCTGTCGATAATGTAATCAAGCTGAAGCTTTCGCTCCACTGTTCCGTTTACAAGACGCGTGATAAATGCTCTCTCGTTTTTATCAAGATAAGCGTATTTATCTAAAACAGCTTTTAAATATATATGAGAGAACTGACCATGCTCAAGAATCTCAAATAGAGTTTCAAAAGCAATCATTCTCGTGTTTATCTTATTGTTATCTGACATCAAATATCCTCTAATTAATTCTTACTATTTGATAGTTTGGCACCAGTCTCAAGCTGATATCCTCTAAGGAAATCACCAGCTGCCATACGCTTTTTGCCTTCAAGCTGAAGCTCATTTATCTCGAGAGCCTTGCTGCCACAAGCTATGGTAAATACGTTTTTATTTACATCAATAACTGTGCCAGCCTCACCTGTCTTATCAACTACAGTTGCTTTCCAAAGCTTTAGCTGCTTACCATTAATAAATGTAAATGCTGATGGCCATGGATTAAGGCCTCTGATAAGGCGCTCGATCTCCTCTGCTGGCTTAGTCCAATCAATATTTCCCATATCCTTTGAAATCATACCTACGTGTGTAGCCTGTGATTCATCCTGAGGGATTGGTGTGATTTCTCCTCTATCAAGAGCCTCGATTGTCTTTACTGCAAGCTGTCCACCATCAAGAGCAAGCTTATCAAAAAGGCTGCCGCCTGTCTCGTCTTTAGCGAGCTCAATCTCTGATTTAAGAAGCATATCGCCATCATCAAGACCTGGTCCCATAAGCATTGTTGTGTTTCCTGATACCTTTTCTCCGTTGATAACAGCCCACTGAATTGGTGCTGCGCCACGATACTTTGGAAGAAGTGAGCCGTGTACATTTACACAGCCAAGGCGTGGCATATCAAGGATAACCTTTGGAAGAATCTGTCCAAATGCTGCCACAACAAATACATCTGCCTGGAACTGACGTAAATACTCTACCGACTCCTCTGCTCTGATTTTAACTGGCTGATAAAATGGGATGTCATGCTCCATTGCAAATTCCTTTACCGGAGTAGGCTGAAGCTTTCCACTACGTCCCTTTGGCTTATCTGGCTGAGACACTGCAAGAATAACCTCATGCCCTGCCTCATATATTGCCTTTAAAGTCTCCACCGCAAAATCCGGTGTACCCATAAATACTACTTTCATCTATATCAATCCTTTCTGCCTTTTGCATAAGAAAAAACGTCTCAAGACGCTACTTCTAAGTGTAACATTTTAAGACGTTTTTGTACAATCGCAGTGACCTGACATAATATACGTAGGGCATTTTATAATACCTTCTCCATAACTGAGACTGATGATTTCTTATTACCCCAAGTCAATTCATCCCGCCTCTTTGCCTCAAATCCCAACTTCTTCCAAAATGGAAGAACATTGTTTTCATAGTCATCAACTACATCAATTCTAATAATTTGTGCTCCAGAATTACGTATCATTTCTTCAAAGAAATTATAAACAGCTGTACCTAGGCCATTTTTCTGCTTTTCCTTTGTAATCATCATCAGAGAAAGATAAACATATCCTTCACCATTTATCATATAGTCAAGGATGCCGATGGGCTCATTGTCTACAAGTATATAGTTAGATGTAAAACCATGGGCCTGCATTTCTTCAAGCTCATTTTTAAGGAAGTTTTCATCTATATGATCTTCCCCTAAATGATGAATTAAAAAATCTGTATTTGAATTGTATATTTTTATAGCGTCAGCTATGTTTGTTGTGTCTATTGTTCTTTGTTCCATTATAATTTGTAGCTTCTTTCTAGTGATTTATTATTTCTAGCAATTATCAAGCTCTATCTGCTAGCTTCAGGATGGATTAATGAGTCTTTAGATAGCATTTTGGAGCCAAGTTAAGTGAATTACTGAAATCCCCAAATTCACTTACATGCAAATTGAATAAAAGTTAAGTGAATCTAAAAATTTTTTAATCTCACTTAAAAATGAAACATGGCATTAAGTGTATTAAAAATATCTCAAAATAAACTTAACTTTTTCATCCTAAAATCTCCGCTTCTTAAGTTTATTATGTAATAAGCAAAATAAACTTAACTCAATCACACTGTTTACTAAGTTAATTTTTGATTATCTAATAATTGACTTAACTCTATCTAAAATATTTTAACTTATTTTAAGTTTATTTTTATTCTTCCCATATTCACTTAACTGCCAATTCACTTTTTAAGTGAAAAATAGGTTTTCATATTTTAACTTAACTAAATTTCTCCTCAAGTCACGAATTATGAATCCACATTAATGTATCAATCTACAGAGCACCAAACCTACTCAACCGAATAAATTGTATTCTTCTCAAACAATCCAATGGCGAATCCCATCCTCATAAACAGTGGCATATTTTCGTATGCCTGGAAGCTGGTTCGCTCCAGTAGCTCTTCCAGTGTAAGCTCCTCGTAGTAGCCGTATGGATTGGCTACAGTGATTTTGTCGTTTGGAATATCTGCAGCGACAATCAATGAATAATGCAAAGTCCATTCGTCTCCATACAAAGCTGCCCATTCAAATGGAACAGGCTTTCCAGCTGCCAGAGTATTGTACATGATGTCGATGAACTCGGTGTTTTTCACATACTTGTGAATCTCTGTTTTGTACTCAGGAAACTGTTTATTCATCTCCTGGCAAAACTTATTTCCTGTAGAAGTGACAACCTTGCCATATTGGTCATACAAACTTTCTTCTGTAATATCGCCACCATTCCAGGCTGAAAACATTTCAATTACAGCATATCCGCAGGAAATATCCTGGGTAATTACCTCAACATTTTCAGCCCCCACAGGAGTCTGATATTTTTCATCTGTATATACACTGGAATAATCATCCTGCGTAAGCTTTGTGCGAATGCCTGTAATTCCCAGTGCAATCAAAGCCACGCAGATGACTAAAACCAAAACGCACCCTAACACTTTCAGTACTTTTTTCATATATTCTCCTTCTCCTGTGCATCCTATAGCATTTTCACCATAAGATATTCATCGCGGTAACTACCATCATCATACTTCAGTGCCTTTAGTGTCTTGCCGATTTCAACAAATCCCATCTTTTCATAAAGATGCTTTGCTCGATTATTGCCATCAACTACACCTAACTCAACCTGCTCATATCGCATATCTTTAGCCAGAGATAAAGAATACTTCATCATTTCAGTTCCTAGGCCTGCATCACAAAACTCCTGCGCCAATGCTATTGCAAAATCACAACGATGACGAATTCTGCGAATCTCTCCCTTTGTCATAATGCAACATGTGCCTGCAAGCTTTCCTTCTACTTCAGCTGCCATCATTATTTCCCTAGGAGCATTGTGCTTGCCCTCAAGAAGTTTAGCTTCGTCCTCAATAGTGTATTTCACTTCATCTGCATAACGAAGCAGAAACTCAGTTTCACCAGAGACAATGCGTAAATATTCAATCATATCTGCTGAATCGCTCTTATCAATGGAACGCAACTTACATTTTCTTCCATCTTTCAATATGATTTCTTTTTCTTCAAAAACCACGACTTATTCCCCCTACTCTCTTTAATTATTGTTTCTATTCTATATGTTATGGCTTCATAAATAAAGAAAAATATTCACACTATCTGGAATTTGTTGTCTCCTACTATTATTCTTCAGTTATTTCTTTTGCTAACTCTATAATTTCATATGCATACATAGACTTTCCCTTTTTCAAAAGTTTTAAATATAGTGGATAGTTAATGATGCAAATTGCAATTCCTATAATTCCAAGAATTATTCCAAATACCATTGCTGCTATGCCAGATCCAAGCACGCCCATAGAAAAGCACATTCCGGTTCCTAAAATCAAAGCACCTACTATACCTACCGATAAAGCTGTAATAAATGCTGGCTTTTTTGCTTTGTCATCAAGCTTCTTCAGCTGGCGCACCTTGCTTGTTTCCCTTGGCATATAGTCCTTTGCAATACTTTCTGCATATACTTTGTCTAAATTATTCATCTTGTTTTCCTCCATTTATAATTGATATTTTTACGCTATTTTTCCTGTGTCTTTTAACCATCTGATTTCATCACGAATAGTTTCTCTATATGGTCTGGTTGTATAGCCAAGTTCCTTGGCTGCTTTACTTGAATCAAATCGATTATTTCTTGCCAAATTGTATACAGAGAATGTAGTCATAAGCGGCTTTTCGCCTGTTTTCTTAGCCTTCTTTTCAAGCATCTTTGCAAGTAAATTTGCAGCTGAAATTGGCAAAAAGAATTTCAATGGCTTGCAGCCGCTTTCCTCTGAGACAAGCTTGGTGAAATCTTTAAAGCTGACTGGCTCGTTTCCAAGAATATAGCACTCTCCACTCTTTCCCTTGTCTGCCGCTCCAATAACGCCGTCTGCCAAATCTCTTACATCACATAAATTGAAGCTGCCATCTATTCCAGCTGGCATTTCGCCGTTGATGATATCTACAAGTGTCTTTGTTGTTTCGCCCATTGCAAAATCTTCTGGTCCAAGGATTCCAGAAGGATGAACTACACATGCGTTTAATCCATCAGTTGCTGCCTTCAGTACTACATTTGTAGCCATAGCTTTTGACATTGAATAACAACCTTTGATTCTCTCTGGATCAAGTGGAATAGAACCTTCGCATTCTCTGATTGTTCCTCTTTCCTCTTCTGGAATAGCTCCTGTTGAAGAGCAATAAACCAGCTTAGATACCTTATGTGACTTACACATTTCTACTATGTTTTCTGTTCCGCCCACATTTACATCCATAACCTTTTGGCTGTAATCCGGATTTACGGTAACAATACTAGCAATGTGAAGTACCACTACTTCAGCATCATCTTCAATAGTAAAGAATCTTTCCAAGTCATCCTTGTTGCAAAGATCTCCGTATACAATTTCAACTTCCTTTGGAAGAAATTGTGCCGATTTATCTCCAGCCAATACAAACGCTCTTACATTTTCGCCGCGATCAATAAGCTGTCTACATACTGTGCTGCCTAAAAAACCTGCTGCACCTGTTACTAAATAAATCTTCTTGCTCATTTATCTTTACCTCCATCACTTTCATTTTTCAGCTCCTTGCTTTGAGCTTGATGTGATTATAGGAAAAAGATTCTATAAACAGAACAACACTTTCCACGAAAAGTGTTGATTTCAGGGACTAAGGTCCCAACACGATTCATGAAAAGTGTTGTATTTTCATTTATTTAGTTTTAGTTGCTAATGCGCAGGCCTCAAAATGCACTTTTGAATTATGCTAATTATTTCCTCTTTCGACTGTGCACAATCCCTAGCCAGCCACTCGTTAATCAAACCTATGATACCATTCAAATAGAATATCATGATGAATGGCTGTTCTTCTTCAGATACTCCAAACCTACTAAGTATCGGTCCAAAAATATCTGTAAACCATTTCTCGTAGGTTTTCTCGGCCCCCATCATCTCGTTCTTTTCATACATAATAAGAAAGAGCTTGCGATTGTCCTCCACAAATTCCAAATATGGCATCAAATACTTAGGCGTAACCAAAAACAGTTCCTCATCAGTCTTATCAGCAATATTAACTTCCTTAGGTCCCTCTGCAGAAAACCTGCCAAAGAAATCTTTATAAACTGCTTCAATGGTCTCCTTTAGAAGATCATTCGTATTGTCATAATGCAGATAAAATGTGGATCTGTTAACCCCTGCCACTTCACATATCTCTTTAACAGTAATCAATTCAAAATCCTTTTCATCTATTAATAAAATAAGTGCAGTGTGCATCTTTTCTGCCGATTTAAAATACTTGCTTTCGTTTTTGTTCATAGCTCAATTACTCCTCGTTAATTGTATTGACTAAGCTCCAACAATACCCAATCCTGGGACTCTATATCATATTCAGTTCCACAGAATGGGCAGTTCTTGTTGAGGACTGCATTGAAACTTCCAGAGCATTTAGGGCAAGATATTCGTGTCATTGAAAACTGAAGGTTCAACGGAATATCTACTCTTCTACGAAATACGGCTCTGTATTTTTCGTGCTTGTATTTAATTTTGTTATCAAAAGCATACAGCGTATCAAAGAACACATCCATGGCAACGGTCACCGAACCATTATTTTCCGTAAAGCTAATAAGCTTCATGGCATTGCCATAGTTCATGTCGATAATATCTTTGAATCTTTTATCGAGAGCTGGTCCCTTGTAAAAAAGCAAATCCTGCTCATCTTTTGAATACACGGCAGTCTTAATAAGAGATAAAGCCTTTCCTGAAAAATAATCGAAGGAAAACTCTGGGCTATATGCCTTCATCATGTGTTCGAACTTGCCATGTGTACCTGCCGTGCCCCATTTACCTGCATTATTAACTATACCCCTGCGTATAAGATTTAAAACATCCAGCACGCAAAAGGCTGAGTAAGTAATCAGCATACCAAAAATAGTTACGACAAAATGTTCAAAAAGATTATATTCATCGTCGTATACATTCATGGAATACAGATTCAAGATTGCACCGATAATGAATCCCAAAATTAATCCGCCAAGCAACACCTTTCCGCGAAGCCTGGTGTCTTCTCGCTCCTTTGGAGCAGCGTCCTCGGTAAAATAATATCTGGTGATACGTGGGAACAAATCGTCCATCTTATACATGGTTTTGCAATATGGACAGCCATCCACCAATCTAGAAATGGTACTTACTGCGCCACAGTTGGGGCAAGTACAAGGTTCCAAATCAGCTCTTATTCCGCTTGTCACATCTGTAATGACAGTATGAAGAGTGTTGTGTCTGCGGTCGCTGTATTGCTTTTTGCCATCCTGCTTCACAGTTCGTTTTACATCATATTCCTCAAGACAAACGTAATTCTGATAGTGAGCATCTTTCCAATCGCTAAGAACCATTGGGCCCAAATCTAATTCGTCTGCTTCTTCTTTGTCGGTAACCTCATAATCAATCGAAAGGCCCTTATCCATGATGCGCTCATGTTGAAGCTTTAAAAGATTGGTTATGTCATTATCTGCAAATGTAATCTTCTTGCCTTCTGCTATGGCTAATCCCAAATTTTCTGTAAAAGCATCATATTTCTTTCGGTATAATTCTGTCAGTCTTACTGGTCCAATATTAAACCCCATAACAATATTCTGTTAGCCCCCTTTATTTGCATTCTATTGTTATGCTACCAATTTCCCCATTATTTTTCAATTGTCTACATTTCGCAATACTGATCGTAGACAACTACACTAACAACTGGCGAATCCCATGATTCATATTTAAGCGAAGCATTTCCTCTTTCATAAATATCGGTGCGGATTGATGCTTCATCGATAATGAATTCGCTGCAGCAGCTTGATTTATATGTGAATGTGTTTGTTGAATCTGTATCTACATCTGCTTTTGCGTCACCCATTATGCATTCAATAATAACTCCATTTTCAAGAACGAGATCGATGTACTGACCAGCCGCTGTATCAAATCTACTTCCGACTGCAATCAAATATCTATCGTCCAGCTTCATAAAGCCATCGCTATCAGGTTCAGCTAAGTCATTAATATCTCCTAAATCACCATATGTGATTTTGCTTGAACGCTCGATGGTTTTTCCACCCTTGTAGCTAACTGTGTTTCCAGATACAGGATTTACATAGCTACTAGGAATCTCATATACAGTTTTTTCAACTTCCTCAATTTCTTCTTCAACTTCTTCTATAGAGCTTCCAGCATCTTCAATAATTTCTGAGATTATTTCTGTGCTTTTCATTGCTATTTCTTCTTCAACAATTATCGCTTCTTCCTCTACCATTTCCATGGCATAGCTTCTGAGATAGCAATAGCAATGCAATATTAATAATAATGATGTGATTAAAATAATACTACAGGCCTGGTGGCCCGCTCGAGTGTAATTAGAGTTCAATCCTTTCATGTTTTTAATATCCTTTCTCTCATAAAGTGGGTAGTCTAACAAAAAAAATGACATCTAGCAATGGCTAGTTGTCATTTTTGTGGCACTATTCACTCTGAGAGAAAAGCGAGTAACAAGCATAAGCTTTTCCCTATTTTTGAAAGGATTAGTAATAAATATAAATGCTTCTTTTATTCACCTTTGAAAGCAGAAAAAATATCTATGGAAGCAGCCATTTTTTTAAGCTCTGTAAGGTGTTCTTTTAAATATCTTTCCAACTGCTGCACTTCAATCTCTGCAAACCCATCATTTTTTAATATTTTACAGTCAGGAATTTTCCCTTCAGCTGTCCTAACACCATCCTGAAATGTAACAAACGCATACTTATCCCCCTGTTCACTCCTGCAAACAGATGATACTGTCATTTTTAACTCACCGGCTTTCAAATCTTCCATCTCATCCTCCAGTTGTTGTTTAATAAAGTCCTCTTAAATCATATTACTATAACTAGATTAATTCCCCGCTAAAATGCTGGATTTCATGCTGTATAATCTGTGCTGTAAAATCTTTGTACTTGCCATGCTGAGGCTTAAAGTTTTGATCAAGATAGTCCACTTCTATTTCCTTATATCTAACGCATGGTCTTTCACCGTCCAACGACAGGCAGCTTTCCTCTGTCTCATACTTACCGCTCTTGGCAGTAATCACCGGATTGACCATCGGGAAAATGAAAGGCCCTGCAGCCACAACTATGATTTGCTTTTTTACGCCAATCATATTAGCAGCCATGCCCACACATCTATCTAAATTTGCTTTTAATGTATCAATTAAATCCACTATAACCTGCGCGTCAGCCTCTGTGGCCGGCTCAGACTTCTGTTGTAAAAACAGTGGATCTCTAACTATTTTTTTTACCATAAATACTCCTTCACAACTTTTATCGGAAAAACCGACAGAAGTCTCCTCTCATTCGTTAAGCCTTTTTCTACAAACTGCCGATTTACCCGAATTTATCTTTCACAAAACTCAAATACTTTATTGTAAAAATCCTTATCCTCTTCAAACAATCCGTGGCCCAAGCCTACAAAGATAAGCATCTCACTGTGCTCAATCCCAGCCTTTAACTCATAAGGAGCATCATTTCCAACTGTATTGTCACTGTCGCCAGACATAATATATGTAGGACATTTTATTTTTGATAAAACCGGTCTTGCGTCGAAGTTTAATATCGCATATGCGTTTTTGCAAAACCTGTCATAATTCTTAGGCTTTGTAAATCTAGCCAGAAATGGTAAATACTTCTTATTCTTCTCGTTGAATTCCTCTGTATAAACTTTCTCCGCTGTATCCAGCATCAGCTCTGTATGAGTAGCATTTCGGGTCATTTCTATCCATTTCGTAACTACGTTTTTTATTGTTTCGTTGGCATATGGTGCAGTGACCACGAGAATCAATTTCTCAACTAACTCGGGATGCTTCGCCGCCAGATATTGAGAAATCATCCCTCCTTGGGATACCCCCATAACCATTGCCCTGTCTATCCCAAGATTCCTCATAGCTATTGCCTGATCATCTGCCATTTCTTCTATTGAATACCCCTCTGGAATCTCATTCTTCCTGCTGAACATGTAAACAGTATAATCCTTGAAAAACCTTTTGTAGGAACCTGCCAGAAGCATAGCCTTTCCCTTTACCGTCCACAATCCATCTGACAAGCCAGGTAAAACTGCAAGATTCTTTTTTCCTTCTCCGAAGGCCACATAATACATGACTGTATTACCAACTTTCACAGATCCATTTTTTTGCATTTTTATAGTACCTTCTCCCCAACAAATACTGATGAGTTTGCCTAGTGTATATTGTGCATTATGAAATCCATATTATCGAGACAATGTCAATGTCACATCCCCATTACTTAATAACTCAGTCAGCTCATCTTCAGACAGATTGATTTTACCAAGCTTGGTGTATGCCCATGAATTAGAGCCATAGAATACAACAATCTGATTGCCTGAATAGAGCACGATATCACCGGCACTTGTGGTGGTCTGCTTATCATCTCTGGCAATGCTTGAGCCAATGGAGCCCACCTGCTCAAATCCACCGTACATAGACATCTGGATTTCTAGGCCATTAGCTGCAAGTTCACTCAAGGCATCCACAGATGCATTATCTTCCCAGGTCACTGGTATTTCTTTTCCATCAATTTGTAATATCATCTCTACCTCTTCCTCTGAATCTTCTTCAATAAATTCTACGAGTTTCTCAGCTATTATATCTTGCCTAAAATTATGTACATAATGACCACAATCCAGTTCTATAACTTCTGCATTTGTAAGATCTGAAATATAATCATTTTGAATCTCTATCCAATTTTCAACACCTGTTTCATGTCCATCTGATACAAACATAAGCATTGGTATATCAGGCTTGGGCTTTCTATCAATTTCTGTTACTGCATCCGGAATTGCCAAACCCTCATTTATGATACAAGTATTTACTGCTTTACTTGCAGCAAGCGCCCTATAAATCTTCTTTTCTTTGTCTGTAAGTTTTTCTGGAAGCTGACTATCAGAATAAAAAAACCTAACTATTCCTAGTTCACGAGCAAAAGCTGCAAGCCTTTCCTTTTTAATCGTGCTGTCCCAGTCCCAATTATCGTAGGCTCTCGGAAGTGCCATATCAAGACCAACAATAGCTTCCACTTCATCCGGATAATTTTGAGCCCACATTATTGCCTCAATTCCTGACATAGAATGTGGACAAAGAATATACGGGCCTTCTATTCCTGCCTTGGTGAGTGCTTCCCTATCTTGTCTAAGAATTGTTTCAAAGGATCTCTCACTATCAACTACATCACTAAACCCATATCCAAATTTTTCAATAACAACTATTTTATAATCGCTACTCAAAAGAGAATACAAACTTTTAAAATCAAGAACCGGCGCAGCTGTTCCAGAACCTGAAAGGAAAAGAAGTGTATGTTTTCCTTCGCCTTCGGCGTATATATTCATCTTGTGACCATCCACCTCGACATATTGCCCAATAGGTTTCTCTATTAGCGCCTCTTCAGATACAAGCATAATCTTGTTATAGATAAAAATTCCACCAATAAGAACAACTAACACTATTAATAGTAGTAATAAAATCTTCCCTGTAATTCTAAGTATTTTTTTCATTTTTTCTCTCTTCATATATAATTCATCATTTGAACAACTCAAACTATTTGGCCTGCTCTAAGGCAATCTCCATCATAAAGCTTCCAAGGCCCATCAAGCCTTCCAAGGGCGATTGCCCTCCGTCCAACCTTTTTGCTTCCAATAATCCATATCCAAAGGGTTATATCCATTCTTTTGTATCATTCGACAGATCATAAACCAGCCTTTTAATTTCATTCCCGGCTTCACTTTACCATGATTGTTTTTGATATCTGTCGCAAGTCGGTCCAGGTCCTTATGGATCTTAGCCAGTTTCTTTTCGGAAACTTCCTCCCAACCGGTAGCAGCAACTGCCATCCCATATTTATATATCTTCGGAATTCCCCAGTTAAAAAGACTGTCTGCCATGTCCTTATTGGTAGACTTCATTCCTGCTCCGGCTGCAGTACTGATACAAACACCCTGCTTTTTAAACATCTTTTCCTCAGGACGATGAACCATCCAGCGATAACCAAGATGATCCAAAAACGCCTTCATAGAGCCGGATGCATGCATCACGTATACAGGACTTGTTAGAATTACAACATCCGCCTCATCAAGAGCCTCGACGATTGGCTTTAGTTTTTCATGATGTGGACAGTGCTCTTCCCCCTTTACAAAGCAATTGGTACATCCAATACAGAATTCTCCAAAATCTTTGGGAAGGAAAAACTCCGTTGTCTCGCCGCCGATTTTGTCTGCCAACTCTTTGCCAATATGGTACGTCGACCCATGATGATTCTGACCGTTAATGATTAAAACTTTCATAGCACATGCCTCCTACAAACTGGATTTTATGCAATTAACATCCTCTACAATTATTTACCGTTAAAAGAATTGAACCATGCTCTCTCTTCAAAGCTCTTTTTAGGCGGAGCCATAAGCCCTGCTTCCAAGATGGTAACCAGGTCCTCTCTAGGCACTTTTGCTCCAGTGTATTTTCCACGATAACTATGTCTGTTTTTGATTGCATCTATAGTATTCATATTATCTTTCTATCACCATAAAATCCCATTAAAATCAATATCAATGCACTTCCAGCAAGAATTCCATCCATAATACCGGCTGGCAATAAAAACATCATCAGCGTAATGGTTATTATGCAGATATTATCTTGGAATTATTGAAGCTTGAATTCAAAAAACTTTCCAATATCAAACTTATCATTTCCTAGTAACAAGGCAGGTATCATACATAGCACACCAGCCAGTTCCATGAATCCGCCATGAATAATCATGATAATTGCTGCTATCTTATATTTTTTCATAGTTTTTCCTCGCCCCATAAACTCTAATTTGTATATTTCACTGCCTTTAATTATACAGAATCCTTAGTCGTCACGGAATACCAAATCGATATTCCTGATATTTAAGCAGTCCTGTTGCAATATTTTTATCAATCATACAGTTATATTTGTATTCTTTCAGAAAACAACTGTATCCGTTTCAAAAAATCTCTCCTAGTGTGTATTATTTCCACAAAATTGCTATACAGAATATTAATCATGAGTAGCAACACTCTGTCATATCGTCATAATGCTTTCAAAACTATTCCAACTAGGCATTTCCATACAGTTAAAAAATGTATCTTTTAAATAATAACTGTACGTCTTCAATCTGGCGTTCAAGAACCGCCACACAGCATCTTCTCAAGCAGTGCTAGAAGCAGTTTTTTAGCAGTAATGCATCCCGTATATCGATAATGCGTATTCAGGATGCATACTGCCAAATACTTTTTCATCCCAAATCTCAAAAACTTGCTTATGGGATGCATTAACTTAAACAATAGTCTCTATACATATGCATCCCCAAAAATCAAAAAACACCTACGGGATGAAAATCACTAAAATCAACTCAAATCATATGCATCCCAACAACACATAATTCTCCTCTGGGATGCATAATACAAAATTACAACTTATATGCATGCATCCCAAAACAACAAGTCCAACATTTGGGATGCATTTTATAGAGTTTAACTTGAATTTGACCGGAATTATCCCCAATAGTCCCCTCCAACAAACAGCCCACAATAACCAAAAAGGCCCAGCCCCGGCAAAAAGCCAAGGGGCTGAGCCCAATTATTTCATTTTATGCAACGCAGTGTAGTAATCTCAGATTACTTGTTAGCGATAGCTGCCTGTAGTGATGTGCTAACCTACGACTTTTTTCACTATATCTCACTTTCATAACTGTAAATCTTTTTCTCTTTTGAAAATAGTCATAACTAATTTATAACCTAATCACTTCTGTGGCAACCTTTTCCTGAAATCTGGCATCATGCTCCACGATTAGCATCGTAGGACAAGCATCAAGAATTAGCTTTTCAATCTGCATTCTAGAAAACACATCAATATAGTTTAAAGGTTCGTCCCAGATATAAAGATGCGCAGGTGTTATGAGGCTGGCTGCAATAAGGACCTTTTTCTTCTGTCCCTCAGAGAAGTCTTCCATGTTTTTACTGAACTGCTCTCTTTTGAAATCAAGCTGCCTTAAGATAGCTAAAAACAGACTTCTATCTAGGCCTCTGTACTGACAGAAATCTTCGATAGTTCCTTTCAAAAATGAGGTGTCCTGATTTATGTAGGATATTACCAGACCTGAACCCACATTTAGATTTCCATCTACTATTTCTAAGTTTCCAAAATCTCCAAAATCCTCATCGTTATTCTTCAAGATTGCTTTTATAATGCTTGATTTACCGCAGCCATTATGACCTGAGATTACAATTCTGTCCCCTTGTTTTATTTGAAAGGTCAGTTCTTTAAACAAGAGTGTTGAACCTTTATAAGAAAGTGAAAGCTTCTGCACATCCACCAGAATATTTTTATGATACTCCAATGGCATCACCTTCAAATCCACTACGTTTTCAATATCCTGAAGTAGTCCTTCCTTCTCTTCGATTTCGCGGTCTACTCTCTTTTCATAGGCCTTGACTCTCGCTTGCATCTTCTTGGTCTTAGCGCCAATATATGAGCGCGTTGAAATGCTTCTATCAGTTTCTTTTATGGGGTCAAAACCAATTTTTGAACCTTCGCTTTTATCTGCCCACCTGCCAGTTCTATCAGCTGCTGCTTTAAGCTTTCCGATTTCTTTTAGATGCTTCTCATTTTCAGCTTTAGCAAAAGCATCACTTTTCTCCTTATTTTCCCACCAGCTTGAGAAATTCCCCGACTGAACCTCTATTGTCCTTCTGTTCATTACCAATACATGGTCGCAAACAGCATCCAACAAATCTCTATCATGAGACACAAGGATAAATCCCTTCTTACTAGCCAGATAGTTTTTAACAATATCCCTAGCCACCTGATCCAGATGATTAGTGGGCTCATCAATGAGAAGAAACTCATTTTCCCCAGAAAACAGTACAGCAAGCATAACTCTGGTTCGCTCTCCGTGACTCAGGGTTTTGATTGGCCTATACAAACATTCAGCATCAATCTGAATCTGGTTCATCTGAACTAAAACCTGCCATTCTTCAATACCTGGCTTCCACTGGTCAAGCAACTCACTGGCTGTCTTTTCCACATCCTTTTGCGAGATTTTATAAGGGAAATAATCAAAGTATGTGCTGCTTGTAATACTCCCCTGATACTTGTAATCTCCCATTAAAAGTCTAAGCAGCGTAGTCTTTCCTTTTCCGTTACGCCCTATAAATCCTAGCTTCCAATTTGTATCTATGTTAAATGAAACATTTTCTAAAACATCATCTGCACTTCCCTCGTAGGAAAAAGTGAGATTGCTAACTTGTATTTGTGCCATAAATATCACCCCTCTACTAAAAATAAGCACAAAAAAATCTGCTCTATACCTAAAGCAGATTAACGTACATATTTGAAAATAACACTATTATCATGTAGAAATTTACTACATGGCAAAAGCTTCAAAATGAATACGATAATCTAATTAGGCATACACAAACAGAACCTTTTGGGCCCTAAAAACTTCATTTGCATTTACCGAATTAAACTATCTAATTATCATTCCTCCACCTTCGCTACAAATAGCGCCTTTCTTGAGTATAAATTCATAGTATCATCTTGATTTAAATTGTCAAGAGTATAGGCTTGTTTGTAAACGCTATTATAAAAGTTGACCAGTGAGGGTGCGGACAAAAACCTGGACCTAAAAAGGAGGAATCCTACTGATTAATTACTTGTTAGCAATTGCTGCCTGTGCTGGTGTGCTATCCTACGACACTTTTTGCAACGTTCACATTATTGCTCAGAAAGAGCATCATAAACAATTTTATATAAATACTCTTTTTTGCTAAAATCACTTCCATCAGAAAAGAATGCATTGTATGCAACAAGAGCAGTTCTAACATAGCCAGCATTTTCTTCAAAAAGCTTTCGATTAATCATTATTCCTTGTGCTTCAATAAATTGACAGCAAAAAGTTATTGTAGTTCGAGTATTTCCTTCTCTAAATGGATGAATTTTCCACAATGCCGCTAAAGAATCGCAGAATTGATTTGCTAATTCTTCATGATTAAATGCATCCCATTCTTTTTCTCTCATGTCTTTCAATACATGATGAATATCAGAAACAATATCAAACGGATCAGAATACTCTACAGATTGTCCACCTAAAACATCTTCCTCTTTATAAATCGAAATAGTTCGAGGCGAACCCGCCCAATCAAATATATCTTGAAAGATAACCTGATGCATCTTAAGAAAATGTTCCGTGTGATAATCTCCCGGCAATGGATTAATTGCTACATCTTTTAATCGATATACAACATAATCAGCCTCAGCTTCATCCAGCAATTCTTGAGATTTTATACCAAGAATATTTTTTAGTACAGGAACGTCCTCATAAAGATAAGGATCACGCATTTGTGGACTCCTTCATCTTATATTTCTTATCTAAAAAACGCTTTGCATCCTCCATTGTTACTTCACCACGTTTTTCTTTTTCTATGTATTCTTTAAAATCTTTAGTTGGCTCTAGACCGTCTACTTTAATCATACCTATTGCATAATTCCATGCGTCAGCATTAGTCATAATATCCGCCTCCTTTTCTATTATATTTTAACATATATCGGCATATATTTCGATTTATATCCGCGCAGTCTTTTCAATTAGTGTAGAAATACATTTTTACAGGCGAAAACTATTAAACCCGACGCAAATGCAACGTAAATTTTTACGCCGCATTTTCAAAACTTTAAATATATTTATTTTTTTGAAAGTAAAAAATGGCAGTTATCTTTCGATAACTGCCATTTGTAATGTTCATTATTCAATTAAGAGCTCGACAAACTGCCGATTTGTCGGTCTACATTGTATTCCGGTTAATACGAATATCACTTTCCTGTAAGTTTTAAGAATTTCTTATCGTTCATTTGCTCGTTTGTAACATACTCCCCATCATGGAACAACGCATAATTCGTGATCGGTGTCGGTGCATTCTGTGCTTCTTCTTTGCTTTCAAGATGTATTGCCTTGAATGCAATACCATTTTCTTTTGCCGTCTGCTCCAAAACTGGGACATATTTTGCATTGAACGGGCACTGATTCGTATAGTACAGAACATATCCCTTCTCTTCTATATGCGGATGTTTTGCACATTCCTTAAACACCGGAGCTTTTGCATTTTTATCAAACGGCATATACCAAAGCTGAATACCATTATCAGCTTCATCGCTCACGACAAATCCTTTGTACTTCAGAAACTTCGGATCAGCCAGAAACGGTTTCTTCTTTGAAGCGCAAAGAATACAAAGCCCTTTTTTCCCCTTTTCCTTACTATCCTCGATACAGGCAGTAAGTAGATCAGTAGAATATCCATGTCCTTTGAAAGCCCCGGACACCCAGAGACAGTTAATGTACATATATCCATCTGCCTCTATCGGAATCCATGCGTTTTCCGCCGGGATATATTCGATAAAGCACTTTCCGCGCTCTACGCTCTTTAGGAAAACAAGTCCTTCATCAAACCTCTCCAAGAGCCATGCCTTCTTAGAAGAAACCTGAGCATCCTTATTATTTGATATCGCGCAGCAAATATGCTCCTCTTCGAGGTTATCTTTTGTTACATAAACATATTCCATGACCGCTCCTTTCAATAATATGCCAAGGAACACTTAAGCTCCTTGGCATAGATAGTATTTACTCAACAGGGAAACAAGCTTCCGTTACATACTCATCAGGATTCTGTGTCTGTGCAGGACTCACATGATAGATATTAAACATAGGTCCATTCATTTTATATCCATTAGCTTTAATCCATGATGCCACAGTTGCATATGCCTCACCCATCTGATCGTAGCTGCCTTTAATAATACAACTTGCAACTTTTACTTCAGGAAGATTTTTAAACTTCACATGTTCCGTATCGTTATAAGAACCACTCACGGTCATCCACGCAATGATCTCAACATTTTCTTCCTTGTACTCGGGATCAAGAAACTCAGCCGCCGCAAGACACGGGTCGGCCGGCACAAGATTCTTGCACTCACTCATCATCGTATTCCAGAGCATTCCTTCATCCTCATAGTGAGGAACCACCATCTGAACAGTTGCAGCATATCTCTCCGGTATTGTTTTTACAATTACATCAAAACTCATATTCTGCTCCTTCCTCAGCCTCTTTCTGGCTGTTTCCAGAAGCATCAGTTTGTACTCCGTTTCTTTGGAAAGCTTTGAAAGCTCCTTCTGCCTCTCTGACAGAAAGGCATCCATCTTTTCTTTATCATCATAGCTGTCAAGGATCTTGATAATATCCGCAAGGGCAAAGCCCATATCCTTCAGTGATGTGATCCTTCCGATGGTAAAAAGCTGTTCCTCGCGATAATAGCGGTACCCGGTGAAATCATCTATTTCTGCCGGTTTCAAAAGTCCAATATCATCATAGTGACGTAACATCCTGATGCTTACTCTGGATAGTTTTGAAAATTCGCCTATTTTAAGCATTTGCTTCTACCTCCATGGATGTTTTTCTCTTGAGCTCACTACAACGATAATCCCTCACATAATGTGAGAGTCAATATACTTTTTTTAAATTTCATAAAATGTAAAACTGAAATATAATATGCCTCTAAAAATTGCGATTTGTTGATTTAACTTCCTCTAATTATACCTAATCCATTTTCTTATAGAAACACGGTTTTCAAATTTTACGGGGATTTTGCAAATTTCCATGTTTTCCCCGTAGAAATATTTAAAAATAGCCCTTTATTCCCGTACATCGTATTCCGTGCCCTCGCAAAAATAAAAGCCCTGCCCCTTTCGGGGCCGGGCCTAGTTTTTATAGTAATTTTAGAAGAATTACTTATTTGCTATAGCTGCCTGTGCTGCTGCAAGTCTAGCGATTGGTACTCTGAATGGAGAGCATGATACATAATCAAGACCAATCTTGTGGCAGAACTCTACTGAAGATGGATCTCCACCGTGCTCACCGCAGATACCTACGTGAAGCTTAGGATTTACTGGCTTACCAAGCTTGATAGCTGTCTCCATAAGCTTACCAACACCTGTCTGGTCAAGCTTAGCAAATGGATCGTTCTCGAAGATCTTTGTGTCATAGTAAGCATTTAAGAACTTACCAGCATCATCACGAGAGAAACCAAATGTCATCTGTGTAAGGTCGTTTGTACCGAAGCAGAAGAAGTCAGCTTCCTTAGCGATTTCGTCAGCTGTAAGAGCTGCACGTGGAATCTCGATCATTGTACCAACTTCGTACTCAAGCTTAGCGCCTGCTGCTGCGATTTCAGCATCAGCTGTCTCTACAACAACATCCTTAACATACTTAAGCTCCTTAACCTCACATACAAGTGGGATCATGATTTCAGGCTTAACATTCCAATCTGGATGAGCCTTCTGTACTTCAAGTGCTGCACGGATAACAGCCTTTGTCTGCATCTTAGCAATTGAAGGATATGTAACTGCAAGACGGCATCCTCTGTGACCCATCATTGGGTTGAACTCGTGGAGTGACTCGCAGATGTTTCTGATTTCCTCTACTGACTTGTTCTTAGCCTTTGCAAGCTTCTCGATATCAGCATCCTCTGTAGGAACGAATTCGTGAAGAGGTGGATCAAGGAATCTGATTGTAACTGGGCAACCCTCAAGTGCTTCGTAAAGAGCCTTGAAGTCTCCCTGCTGGTAAGGAAGAATCTTATCAAGAGCAACCTCTCTCTCTTCCTCTGTATCTGAGCAGATCATCTCGCGGAATGCTGCGATTCTGTCAGCTTCGAAGAACATATGCTCTGTACGGCAAAGACCGATACCTTCTGCACCAAGCTCTCTAGCCTTCTTAGCATCAGCTGGAGTATCTGCATTTGTTCTAACCTTAAGTGTTCTGAATTCGTCAGCCCAAGCCATTACACGACCGAACTCACCAGCGATTGTAGCATCAACTGTTGGGATGATACCAGCGTAGATGTTACCTGTTGTACCATCGATAGAAATTTCAGAACCCTCTGTAAATGTTGTGCCTGCAAGAGTGAACTTCTTGTTCTCCTCATCCATAGCGATGTCGCCGCAACCAGATACACAGCATGTACCCATACCACGAGCAACAACGGCAGCGTGTGATGTCATACCACCACGAACTGTAAGGATACCCTGAGCAGCCTTCATACCTGTGATATCTTCTGGAGATGTCTCAAGACGTACAAGAACTACCTTCTCTCCTCTAGCAGCCCAAGCTTCTGCATCGTCAGCTGTGAATACAACCTTACCACATGCAGCACCTGGAGATGCACCAAGACCCTTTCCAAGAGGTGTTGCAGCCTTAAGAGCAGCAGCCTCGAACTGTGGGTGAAGAAGTGTATCAAGGTTACGTGGGTCGATCATTGCTACAGCCTCTTCTGGAGTCTTGTGTCCTTCATCAACAAGATCACAAGCAATCTTAAGAGCAGCTGGAGCTGTTCTCTTACCGTTACGGCACTGGAGCATGTAAAGCTTCTTGTTCTCTACTGTGAACTCCATATCCTGCATATCATGGTAGTGATTCTCAAGAGTCTCACATACCTTGATGAACTCTGCGTATGCTTCTGGGAACTCCTTCTCCATCTGAGCGATTGGCATTGGTGTACGAACACCAGCAACTACGTCCTCGCCCTGTGCGTTGATAAGGAACTCACCCATAAGCTTATTCTCACCAGTAGCTGGGTCACGAGTGAATGCAACACCAGTACCTGACTCATTATTTAAGTTACCGAATACCATAGGCATTACGTTAACTGCTGTACCCCATGAGTAAGGGATGTCGTTGTCTCTTCTGTAAACGTTTGCACGTGGGTTATCCCATGAACGGAATACTGCTTCGATAGCAAGCTTTAACTGCTCTACTGGATCTGATGGGAAATCAGAACCGAGCTGATTCTTGTACTCAGCCTTGAACTGCTCAGCAAGCTCCTTAAGGTCTGCTGCTGAAAGCTCAACGTCAAACTTAACACCCTTCTTCTCCTTCATCTCATCGATGAGCTGCTCGAAGTACTTCTTACCTACTTCCATAACTACATCTGAGAACATCTGAATAAAACGTCTGTATGAATCATATACGAAACGCTCGAAAGCTGGATCTGGGTTACCAGCGATCATAGCTGCAACTACTTCATCATTAAGACCAAGGTTAAGGATTGTATCCATCATACCTGGCATAGATGCACGAGCACCTGAACGAACTGAAACTAAAAGTGGATTCTTAAGATCTCCGAACTTCTTGCCGTTGATCTCCTCCATTTTCTTAACACCTTCCATAGCCTGAGCCATGATTTCATCATTAATCTTGCGACCATCCTCATAGTACTGTGTACAAGCTTCTGTTGTGATTGTGAAGCCCTGTGGTACTGGAAGTCCAATGCTTGTCATTTCAGCAAGGTTTGCACCTTTTCCTCCTAAAAGATTGCGCATTGTCATGTCGCCTTCGCTAAACATGTAGACCCATTTGTTAGCCATTTCAAAATCCTCCTAACATATATATAACTTTTGATTTGTCTGTCTGTAAAAAACGGGGTTTTCAAACAGTCCGTTATTATTAAAACACAATTTAGACACCAATACAAACAAATTCGTTGTACAGTTAGTAGAAAATTAGGAGTGATTTTTGTGCATTTTTATCAAACGAGTAAGTTGTTTGAAACTTTGACTCAATTAGCTAAAATGTATAATCATCTACAGATGCATTCAAAGCATATCTTTGCTGGCTATAAACCGCGGTTTTAAGCTGATTTTCGTCTTTTAATAGACTTTTTATCCTTTCTGTCATTTTGAGATACTGTTTCGCCTCAAAACGATTTTCACGGGCTGTATACGTCAATCCGTGGGCAGTTTCGTTAAATGTCAGAATAAGCTGATTATGAAGAAATGCTTTTCTAGTTGCATCAACAATTTCTCCCTCACGATTGATATCGAGGAAGAAATCGCACTCCCAGAAAAGCCTATCCAATGTAGACATTTTCACATTTGGATACATCACCACATTGTCATATTTCTCATGTGCCAAAAGCTTTGCTGACATTTCTGTAATCGCTGTAACATGGAACTTCATCTCAGGCAAAGCCTCCACCAGTTCCTTCAGCTTTTCAACATTTTCTGTATTTGTACAAATAAGGGCAGATGGTCTACCCATGTTTTTCTTCTTAAATGAATAGATATAGCCAAGCTCATCCATCTTGTCCTCAGGGGCATTAAGCATTCTGAGGCGCTCATAGGATGGGTGATTCTGCACTATTACTCTCTTACATCTGTTAGCCTTACCATCGAAAATCAAAAGCATATTGCCTGGAATTGCATCATGGGTTGCCTCCTGCCAGAACAATATATCTTCCCTTCCATCTGATAAAGGTGGCAAAGCATTTGATACAAAAAATGGAACCGACAAAGAGTTAAAGAATATTCTGTGATTCTCAAGCCCTAAGGATTTCAAATAGTAAACCACAAATTCTGTGCGATTTTTGAAGAACAGTGACTGATCATCAATATTTAAAATGATGTCTCCTGTAACAAAGTTTTCAACAATGATTTCCTGGCCATTACCATTAAAATATGACTTGCTTACCTTCTGTGACTTTTTATTAAAGATAGTTCTAGCGTAAAGCATGCCAAATTTATTATAGTGGTCGCTGGCTCTGACTTTGCCATCCTCATCAAGCCAATCCACCACCTTAACAAACCTTTTATTCTTAGGTTCAGCGTAAAAGATTCTGCCTCTCTCCTTCGCTTTGTCGTGAATGCTTCCACTGGTATTGTTACCACTGATTTGCCAATACTTTGGCACCTGAATCTGGTTGAAGTAAAGAGGCTTTTTAGGACAGCCTTCCACCTTCTTAAAATCTCCAAGGAAGTGTTCAAAAACATTTTCCACCCCATCAGGCAAAAAGCCATCATCATTGATTGTGACCGCCTTCACCTCATAATCTGCATTCTGAAATGAGAAAAGCAAATCCTGGCTACCCATATTAAAATAGTCGAACAACAAAACTATGTCGTTTCTATTAGTTTTTTCCATTTTGCCTCCACTTCACTTGCAAGATATTTCTTGGCCTTTGAATAAGAATGCTTATGCATCTTTTCCAAATCCTCTTCTGTAAACAATTTACAAATTGCATCAACCATGGCCTTCTGTCTGCGGCCCTTTTCCATTCCTATGGCATAAGGCAGCTTGTAGCCATTCTTTCCCTGGTCGATGAAATTCTGATTGCCATAACGCACATCAAAACCGATGATTGGCAAGCCAGAACCAATAGCCTCCATCAGTGTAAGTCCAAAGCCTTCACTAGTAGACGCTGATAAATATGCTTCGTACTTTGTATATACATCTGTCAGGTCATGCTGTCCCATCAATCGTATATACGAATCAGCTCCCAGAGACTTTATCTTTTCCTTCAAATCCTTTTCAGCAGCACCTTTGCCGTAGATATCTAAAGAGATATCAGGCACCCTATCATGTGCAGCTGCCACTGCATCTATCATCCAATCAACGTGCTTTTCAGTGGCAAGGCGTGATGCTGTAATTAAAGAATGCGGCTTTCTCTCACCTGCTGGATATTTAAGCTCAGTAAGAGCGCCCACCGGAATGGTTACAATATTAGGCTTGGCCCCACAGTACTTATCAAACTGCTGCAGCAACAGCTTTCGCTGGTCTTCCGTAGCAGTGATGTAGAAATCTATTTCATCATGCATCGAGAAGGAATACTCATAGTAATTGTTCCACAAGATATAATCATCATCCGTAGCCCCTTCGCTAAAATGATCTGCGTGAATGACAATTCCAACCTTTGCATCTCCAACATTTTCAAGAATAGCCTGGCCCTGGCCGGTGGTTCTATCGATTATTACAATATCATCGCTGGTAAGCCCAAGCTTGCTTGTCATATAACCTACAAGCTCTTCCTTTGAACATATTAATTTATCTGGGAATTTGTACATGACATTGTCATCATCATTGATTTCCTCGTAAGCAAGGCTACCATCCTGATTGAAGAATCGTCTGTGATACAGATGTGCCTTGCCATCAAGTGGAGCATAGTATTCCGAGAACACACGCTTAGACATATAATAGTCCTTGCGCACCAAACAACCTCTGGAAACCATTTCCACACGATGAACGAAATCCTCCTCCGTATTTACGAAGTAGACTCTGTAGAAATTATTATCCCCCTCAAAAATCAGCTTTCCTATTTTGCCATCCCGCTCGTAGGAAAAAGCTTTATCTCCAAGTGTCCCTTTCAAATCATCCAAGGTATAGGTAACAGGGCCCGGCTTAAAATCCGTAAAAAAGGTGTATAACCAAATAATCTCATCATCCTCAAAACCAATATTTCTGGTCATGTCGATAAGATTGTCCTTGGAAAACATATCTGAAAATATAAACTTTGCCTCAGCCCCTATGTTACGAAGTACCTTTGCTCTGTAGCTTTGAGCATACTCCACCCCTGAGCTGGCCCATCCTATTCCTAGATTAAAGTTGTAAATCATATATGCCCCTTTTCTGCCAAACTTTTATGGAAGTATGATGTGTAATCGGTTCTTTTTATCCATGCTCACTTCCGAAAGCAATACATTTCTGATGATATTTCGCTTGATGGAGTTTTCCATTTTTCTAAATGATTCCAAAGCCTCCGCATGATACTCAAACATAAGATTTCGCTGAGCACTGCTTCGTCCTGAAACCGCAGCCTGCAACTGCTGCAAATAGTCAACCTGCTCAATCCAAGCCTCATCAATTGCAGATAAAGCTGAAACTCTAACGAAGTCATTCATGGCACTTTCTGAGTCAATAGATGCCTTCTTTTCCTCAAGTGACTGCTCCACTCTTGCCATGATATATGCCTTCACTCTGTTTCTGTTTTTAAGATTGAGATAGCCCGAATCCTTCTCCATTCTGTAGGAGATGTTATCCAGCAAATAACGATTCAGGGTGGTTACATCCAACTCCTTATTCTCCTTCAAAAACAGATCAACATTGTCCTCTGCAATACGAAGGAGACGTTCCTTCTCAACAGTACCGCCGTCAAGCAACATATCTCTGGTGTCGTACATCAGCTTACGTTCCAATTGAAGTACTACATCGTAGTCCTTTGAAGTCTTTCTATTTGTACTGCCAAGCTCTTCATTTATCTTTTGAGCGTTATTAACAATTCGCTTAATTTTTCTATCGCTTATACGTTTTGTTCCGTCGATGTATTTCTGAATCTTCTCCAGGTCAGTACCCTTTTCAACAATATCATCCTCCAAAGATACGATGAACCTGCTGTATCCAGGATCCCCCTGTCTTCCGGAACGACCTCTTGCCTGGCGCTCATCGCGGATGTTAAGCATTCGACCTACACCAATAACAGCAAGGCCTCCCAGTTCCTTTACACCTGGTCCAAGCTTGATATCCGTACCACGTCCTGCCATGGATGTGGCAACTGTCATAGCTCCCATCTGGCCAGCTTCTTTGATAATATCAGCCTCCCAGAATGCGTTGTTGGCATTGAGCACTGAATGTGGTAAGCCCTTTTCTACCAGTAAATGCGAAATGATTTCAGTATCTGCAATCATGGTTGTAACAATAAGAACCGGCTGGCCTGTATCATGCTTTTTGACAGCCAGACGAATGGCAGCCTCGAACTGCTTTTTCGAATCGCTGAAATACCAATCCGGACAATCCACTCGCTGAATTGGGTTGTTGGTAGGAATAACTACTACCTGCTTGCCATAAACATCATATAACTCGTCCTTTGCATCGTAGATAGTTCCGCTCATGCCCGACATCTTTGGGAACATTGAGAAGAAATTCTGATATGTTATGGATGCCATGGAACGGTTTTCCTGTGAAAGCTCCAAGCGCTCCTTGCACTCAATAGCCTGATGCTGACCACCACGAAGCTTTACGCCCTTTAAGGTACGTCCTGAGCTGGCGTCGATAAGGGCAACTTCACCATTTTCAGATATCATGTACTCTGTGCCCTTTTCGATAATCTTGTGGGCGCGAAGTGCCAATACCAAATGACGATATATTTCGAAATACTCTGGAGCAAAAATATTGTCGATTCCAAAGTACTCTTCTGCATATTCAAGTCCCTTTTCTGTGAACCATACATTTTTCTCTTCTACTTCGTAGTCCTCATTTTCCTTCAAAGTACGCACGAAGAAATCTGCCGATTCATATAGGTTGGACTGAACACGTGGGGCACCTGAAATAACAAGCGGTGTGCTGGCACTGTCTAGAAGTACTGAATCAGCTTCATCAATAATTATGAAATTGAATGGACGTAAGAATCTATCGCTGGCAGACTTTACCAGATTGTTGATAAGGTAATCAAAACCAAGAGCAGAGTGTGTCGTATATACGATATCTGCTTTGTAAATTTCCTTTTTTTCGTCGTTTTCGAATCTATCATCCTCATCACGCTTTACACCTGCCATAACAGAAAGGCCCATGAATCGATATGCTGGTCCCATCTCCTCTGCATCTCGCAAAGCCAGGTATTCATTGTTTGTAACAAGGATTGCCCCTTCTCCTGTAAGACCATTTAGATACATAGGTAAAGTGGCTGTAAGTGTCTTGCCCTCTCCTGTGTTCATCTCTGCCAGATAGCCCTGATGTAAGGCCACGCCTGCCATAATCTGCACATCGAAAGGATACATTCCAAGAACTCGCTTGTCGGCTTCGCACATGGCAGCAAAAGCCTCTGGCAAAATCTTGTCCAGGGACTCTCCCTTCTCATAGCGCTCCTTGAAGGATGCAGTCAGCCCAGACAATTGCTGATCTGTAAGCTGCTCCATCTGCTCCTTGTATGCCTTTACCTTTTTCAGTTCTTTTCGTAGCTTATTTACAAGCTTTCTAGTTTTCACTATCGCTCTACCTCAATCTCTTCAATGGTAATTGAATGATATGTAAATTCCGTCATACCTGCATTTATCAGCTGCATTCTGTAGCTGTAGGTTTTAAGTGGGCATGAAAACTCTGCCTCTGTTCCTCTCACAGTAAAGTCTCCTGCCTCTCTTTCGTACCTATCCAGGAAAACCAAACGCACCAAATAGCCTCCTCCTGTAGGTGTATTGACGTTGATTTTTATGCGGTAATGACTCTCACCATCAATTATAGGAAGTGATGGTTCGATACGCTGTGCCTGATAGTTGGTCAGAGAATACCACTCCTTTATAACTGTTCCTGGTGGCATCAGTTCATTTTCAAAATGTACGTAATTTTTCGCTTTATAATCTATTTGCGAACCATACAGATAAGTATCTGAACTGTATTCGTTCCAATAGATTGTCCAACTTGCCTTTTCCATTTATTTCTCCAAACCTGCAATTACACTCTTCCATTTCTCAAGAAGATGCTTTGTAGTAAACTTCTGTCCTATATCGTACGAATAAACCTTTGCCTGATTCCAGTTGAAAAGACTTCCAAGGAAATAATCCAATGCAACAGGTATTCTATCAATCTCCGTCATGACAAATCCGTTGTAGCCATTTTGCATATACTGTGTTTCGCGTCTGACTATCTGAGGGATGGCTGAACTGATACAGTTAATCTGTAGGAACAAATCAGGATTGTGGCGCATATCAAGCATGATACGTTGCTCGCGAATACACTTGCTGACTGAAAGCTCATCCACACACTGCTCCACAAAGAATCTGATAGGAACTTCCTCCTGCTCCTCAGCTTCCATTTCTTCATTTTCAGCAGTGTCATCCTCTTCCTCATGGATTACCATGCGTCTGTCAAAACCAGCCTCTTCCAAAATCTCTGCAATCTTATTAAGCAGCTTCTCTGGCAAATCGTAGGTGGCATTTCTTGTGAAGATGCTGATTACGGCATTTTCATTCATCTGCAAATACTTGGCCAAAGCAATCATCATTTCCCTAAAACGTTCCTCTGGCAAGCCATCTACAGGTACAAGAACCTTTTGAACCATCAGCTTTTCACTGATACCAAAATCCATACGTGAATCGTAAGGAGAAATATCTGTGATATTAGTGATTTCTTCTTCCATCTCTCGCTTCAAATAACGAGTGGTTGCCTCAGAATCCGTGATGATGTATCCTGCCCTTTTTACAAGTGGTCTGGAATCCAAATGATCCTTTATGCGATATCTATCTCCGTAGAAAGATAGGATACATTTTTTTCTGCCTATGATATTCTGTGCTGCCAGATAGTTTAACTCGTGCATGGCAATACAGAAAACATCATCTCCATTATCATCCTCAATATGTGCTTCAAGCACTTCCAGGATTACATCAGTAAGACTCATGTAGATTGTCTCTTTGAAAGTCCTGGTCTCTGTTGTGTCATCAGATTTAAAAACCTGATAGGTGTTGCAACTGGCATTGATTTCCACCGCACCTGTTTCAGCATACACACGAAGCTTTGTAACACCAGCCTCCGTCAGATAATCGGTGTAGAGCATGCGTCCATTATCATAAACCTCCGTAGATGAAACGAAACCTCTGTCATCATAGATGTTACGACGGCTAAGCACCTCTTTCTTGTACATACTAACCTGAATAGGGTTGCCTGCTTCGCCGAAATCTATCTGGGCGTACTTGGTATTATGCAGATATGCAATTACAACAAATGGGGTATATACGAATTCGATTCCTTCTGGCCAATCCAGATTATGAAATGAAAAAACCGCTGCCTTCTTTTTCTTAACCTCCTGAATGGCATCAAAACAAGACCAGTATGGAGCATGAAAAACTCCCTGGCGATGTAAGAAATGTCTGAAGTTTGGAGCATGACTCAAAAGAAGAATCTTAAAATCACGCATACCACTACGATAAAACATCTGAACCTGTTTTACCGTATCATCAAACTCTGTGTGCATTCTTCGCGTGTGCCAACTCTGCTCAGACTCTCTCCACTCATTCTGTTGATACCAAGCTGGAATAAAATAAAGCATCGCAATTACCTCTTATAGGAAAGGCACGTAAGCATCGTAATCTCTTACTGCCCTAAGTTCTCGATATAAGTTACAGTTGATACTTGCCAGCGCAATAAGAATAGATGGCAAACTGATAACTGTTGATTCTACATAACCTCTTAAATGAAGCACCAATGGGATAATAATGAAAAATCCCATAAACATTGCTGAGAAAAAAGCAATCCAAAATACTCTTATAGAAATGAATCTTCGTGTATTTTTACCAGATTTGAGACCTGTGATACTGTCTCCTGCTTTTTGCAAAGATTCTGTAAGATTCTTTGGACTGATAAATACGAATGAGAAAATTATCGTAATTACGTATAGCACTACCGTATATACAGCAATTCCAAGAGTATGTGCTGTATCCATGTTTTCGTATACCCACTGTAAGTTTTTGTCATTAGGGAACAGCATACTAAGTCCCATAGACACGTACACTGGTAGCATGAAAAACGCAGTAGAAAACATAACCGGCATCATTCCGATTGGATTTAGCTTGATTGGGATATAGTTTTTATCAGAATAAATATTGTGAATAGATATTCTTTGCATAGGAATACGGTATTCACTGTTTTCAAATATGATTGTGCATATCACTGCCAAAAATCCAATTCCACCAATAACATGCATTTCCCACAGGCCGGAATTCTTGACTGTGTGAACCACACTATCCAGGATATTTACATAAATAAGAACTGTCTGACCACCTATACCGTATTTACCATTTCGAGTGGCAAGCCATAAAATCACAAAAGCTCCTGTCACCATCTGAAATCCAGATATGATTTTTGCAATGATAAGCTGAAGCCCACCATCAAAAACATAAATTGTGGAATTAACAGTAAGATATGCCTGAACGCTAGCCCATACAAACATCAAAATAAGAGTTGCCATGGTGATTTTTTTAGGAGAAGTGTGTGCCTTTGAATCAGCACGTTTAACAGCAACTATTACCTGAACAAAGAGCATGGAAAACATAAAAGGAGAAATACCAAGGGCCAATAAGCTGGTTTTGTATCTATCTCCTCCGATTGTTTCCATGATAAGATCTCCAGAAGTATTCTGGAATGCTTTGTAAGCTTCTAAATCAACTCCATATAAAGGAAGCTCTCTACCAACAAGGTAAACTCCCATTATTATGAAGGTAAATATTAATTTTTGAATAAGTGTTTTGGGAAAAAATTTTTGTCTCAACTGATTATCCTCCCCCCATTATGCATTTTTATTTTACTACACTGAAAGTAGAAAAAATAGAGGCAACCTTTCGGTTGCCTCCAACTATTAGAAAAGTGTCTTAGTTATTTTCTTTCTCTTTTTCCTTTTCTTTTTTAACCTTATCGTATGTTACCTTTCCGGTAATAAGAGCAATAATCCACCACCAGAAACCTTTTCTTGCAAGACTTTCATCTTCTGTGACTGTAATGCCCTTAGCAACATCATCATCTGCGATTTCTGTTACTTCAGTTTCCGCCTCATTTACAGCCTCGATTGTACGGCCTTCTACGATTAACTCGCGGCCACCTGTCACTTCTTCGCCACCAACTGTGTCGTCATTTACAACACCAAGTGGAACTCTTGCATCATCGATAGGTGTGATTGCCTGGTTTGCAATAGCACCTGCTGCCGGCATAACTGTCTGTGCAGAAGCTGCTGGTGCTGCTGTAGATGCAGATGCTACAGGAGCAGATACTGTTGCTGCAACTGCTGCTGACTCACTTGCTGATGCGCTTGTGCTAGCTGCAGTAGAAGCTTCCTCGCTTGCCGCTGTTGAAGCCTGCTCACTTGCCTGATTAGATGCTAACTCACTAGCTTCTGTAGATGCCTGTTGGCTTGCTGCTGTGCTTGCTGCGCTCTCAGATGTGCTTGTGCTGTTAGAAAGACTTTCTGCAGTCTTTGTGCTGTTAGCAGCATACTCTGACCATGCACTATCAAGCTCATTAGAACGAGCTACATACTCGTCTACCATTGACTGGTATCCCTCAACCTGTGAACCAGTAGATGCAATTGCTGCTGATAACGATAACATCTCTGATGCTAATTCAGATCGCTCATCGATCTGGTTATTCATGAATGCGTAGCCATAGTAATCTTTGCCTTTATAATGTCCGTTTTCATCTGCCTCCATAGAATAGCTCTGTCTTGTGATTTTGAATGTCTTTTCATTACCATCATCATCAGTAAATGTATATGAAAACAGATTGCCGCCCGCTCTTATGCCATTGTCTTGTAAAAACTTCTCAACAATATTGATTCCTGAAACATAAGGAGAATAATTCTCTATAGAAATACCTCTTGGAATTGTAATACCTGCAGCAACATCTTCTTCAGAAAGCTCAGACCATCTAAAGAGACTTTCTCCTCTAGCATTAGCTGTTACATAATCATAATATTCCTCATGAACCTGTCCATCAGTTCCTAAATAAATTGTACAGAAATGCTTTTTATCATATCCATCCGGTGTGTAATATTTAATCTGTGCGCTATCAATATAATTAGGATCAGCTTTTCCGTCAATTACAAGGTTATATTTAATCATTGTAATTGCAAGAGGTCTGCCAGCGTGTTCAAAATAATCAGTATCTAAGCTCTTGTTCTTAGCAGCTAATGCTTCTCTCTTTGCTTTTTCAATCGCCTGAGCATCTTTAACATCTTGCTCTAATTTATCAAGCTTTGCAATGTTGTAGTTCTTAGATGCATATTCTTCTGATGTTGTAGTCATTGTCTCTGAATAGCTTTCATACTCAGATTCTGCCTCTGATACTGAAGTAGAAAGTTTCTCAGATGTAGATGATAATTCACTTTCAACTGTAGAAAGTGATGCTCCTGACTCAGAAATCTGTTCCTCCGTATATACGGTAGCTGCCTCTGCTGTATCAGAAAGGCTAGCATCAGTTTCTGCATCAGTTTCTGCATCATTTGTTAATTCAGTTGCAAGAGGAGCTGCCTTTCTCATAGCTTTAAGCTCAACCTTGTTTTCAGTTAACTCATTTTCATCGATTGTTTCATCTCTATAAGCCCCTCTAAGAATGGTGAATACATCGTTATTTGTATCCTCAGCTGGAGCCACAGGAGTTTCTTCTGCTGGAGTAACTGGTGTCTCAACTGGAGCCTCCTCTACTGGAGCTGCTGGTGTCTCAACTGGAGCTTCCTCTACTGGTGTAGTAGGTGTCTCTTCCACTGCTGCTGGTGCCTCTGCTGCTGGTGTCTCTGCTACTGGCGCTGTCGCAACCTCTACTGCAGCTGGTGCTGGAGCTTCTACAACCTGCTCTGTTGCTGCTGGGACCTGTGCCTCTACTGTCTGTTGTGTCTGTGGTGTAGTATCAACAACGATTTCAGCTGCCTCTTCTTCCATAGCATATACTAAATCGGCATCGCCAAGTAAAGCTGCTCCACCTACTGAAGCACCTGTAATGGCTACTCCTTTTAATAAACTTCTTACTTTCTTTTCACCCATTTTTCATTCCTCTCTTTCACAAATTCCTATTCATTTATTTGTATATATTTTATCGGTAAATTGTGAACTTTTTTTGCTCCCCTAAGGCCGATTATTGCCATATTTTCACACTTCTTGCCAGTTCACAGAATGTTCAAACTGCAAGAATTATCTGTCAAAATCTTCCTTCAAAACACGCTCATATTGCCCCTTGAACCAGGCACCAATTCCAGCGGTATTATCATTGTGGCGACCATGTAATCCTTTACCATAAACCTGCACACCTGCCGAATTCAATTCTGTGATTAGCCTGTTGTAGGCAGTTGAATCATAGTCATCTTCTATCATATAAGAAACAATAAACTTGGTATGACCGAAGTCGGTGTTTCTTATCTTATTCCATAATCTCTCATTAAGTCTTTCAATTGCTTCCTTATCTGTTCCTCCACCATATCGCTTTAGGATATCCAGTGAAGTAGGAAATCCCTTTGGTCGCTTCAGTGTCTCATTAGCAGCAATATCTCCAAGGCTAGCCAATGGCTTTCCCAGAATAAGTGCATGAGGCCTCATGTTGCAACCATAATATAATGAGCCAATTGTTCCCATGGAAATTCCAGAAAGGATTAGCTGATCCGGATAGAATCCCAGCTTATTTAGATGCTCGTCAATTATCTTAACCATCAGTGCTTCAAACTCTGGGCTTCCCATGTAAAATCCGCCACCTTCAAAGCGCTGCTCTGCAATCAGCAAAAATGGACATCCCATTTTTCGCATCATGTAGTATCCTTCAAAACCTTCCTGAGTTTTATATCCTGAGAAATAAACTGCAAGGGGTGGCTTGAAATCACCTGGATCAAAATAAGAAAATATCTCCTCTCGCTCAGATGTGACATATCGCTTGCCACCTACTAAAAATGCTCCTAAATCCCATCTAGATACTCGGTCGTGTAAAGCTATAATATTCAGCCTTCCCTGACCTGCTGCACGAAGTGATACAAACAGCTGGCCATCACCATTTCGACCTTCAATAAGGACAGGTTCTTTTAATTCTTCTTCGCTAAATGTCCAGGAATCTCGAACGTCAGATAGAGAGCCTGGCACAAACTGAGTAATTGATAATGCTATTTCTACAGTGTCATCCTTCTCGTACTCTAGCCAAAATTCCAATCCTTGGTCTTTTACTATTGGAATATTATTCTTCCAGAACGCAACCTGGGTAAACTGGTTGCCGTAATCACCTTCCAATTCAACAGCGTACTGACCATTCCATCTAATGGTGCCCTTGAAACCTTGAGCTACGCCAACATTCTCTGGCTTAAACTTCTCTCCATAAGGATGTGGGAAATATTTCTTCGTCTCGTTTGTCAGGAAGTCCTGTATATCCTCCACTGCCAAGTTATTAGCCATTCTTCGGTTGAACAATCTCGTAGTAGGTCTATTAAGCTTGAAATCACCAACTATGAAAACGCAGTATGACATTGACATCTGGCGAACTATCTCTGCCTCTTCATCATCCAGATTTCTTTCAACTACAACAATTTCATAAATATCCTTTTTCTTTTCAATTGTTCCACCTGCAAAGATAATCTTTACATTGTCCGGACATTTATATTTAGTTGCCCAGCTTGCTGTACCTATCTGTAAAATCCTAATCTTATCCATGTAAATTTAAGCCCTTCGTGCAAAATAAAAGCCCAGCAAGCATTACTACGAGCTGGGCCTATAAATCTTAATTATCTCTTTCCTCTATTTTCAATCCAAGTGGCTTATCCAAAAGTGAAAGGATACTAGCAACTGGAACAATATAGAGTGCTTTAACTGCTACCTTGAATGAATCAAGATTCTCCCCCTGTAGTGCTACCACTATTATTGCACAAATTACTACTCCAAGCCAAATACATAAATCAGCAACATTTTCATTCATAACAACCTTGATGATAATTGCAATTACAAGTACCGCAATTGCGATAGTCCAAGGTGTTGCAAGAACTAGCTTTAGTCCTTCGCCAAATGAACCAATATTGCTCATGTTGTATGAAACTACATTCTGTAAAAATGCTGCTCCATTTTTGAAATACCATAAATATAATCCCATTGGAACTGCTACAGTTATCCAACCTTCAATTGTTGAAAACCAGAATGTTCTATATCCTTTTCCATCTATTCCATCAACCTTGAATTTGATTGCAAAGAACAGAATTAATATTGCCCAGAAGAATGCATATCCTGGTTGAAGGAAAATAACTAATCCTAAATCAATAGCAAGTAAGTATGTGTGATGTGAAAGCATACCGCTCTTTAGCTGGCGTGCCACATGGTAGCATGTCAAAGACATTACGAAGAATAATATCTCTTCTGCACCAGCATGAGTAAGTGCACCCCATTCGAAAATTGCTATTGCCGCTGCTGCAACCCAGGCGAAAATATTAGATGTATAAAGCTTTGCTGTCTTATATAAGAATAATATAGACACAAAATTGAGAGCTGTCTCCATGATGAACTGAACCAAATGAGTGTCTGTTGGTAAATAACCAAGTCCAAAGAACTCATATACAACTGGTCCGTAGTGACCATCCAATTCAACATATGCTAGATATCCTTCTCTTACTGAGTACGCAATATTAAGAATCTCTTCCTGCACCTCAGTAAAGGCGTTTGCAATCCATGGATTAAATGGACTTGATATTGCAACGATTCCAGTGATTACTACAATCGCAAGGAATTCTAAGCATCTTTTTAGATTTTTGTTCATATATTACCTCCTGCGCATAATATAAAGAGTGGAAAATGTCTGACATCTTCCACTCTCATATTATAGTTCACTTTCTAGTTACATTCCACACACTTTTGTGAATTATTTCTCATTATTTATTTCTTTAGCCAATCTTCGCTTCTTATCATATGATACTAAAGCTGAAATGCCAGTGATGATAATGAGAATCCAATACCACCAAATTCTTCCTGCGCCAAGGTCCGCAAGACCTTTAGCTGTTTCTTCATCAGCAATTGAAACTGTATCTACTTCTGTATCATTAGCAGGAGCTTCCACTACTTCTTCAACAACTGCTGCCTCTTCAACAGTATCTGCTACTTCTTCAAGACCGCCAGCGAGAGGAACAAGTCCATCATCGATTATTACTGGAAGTACTGTCTGAGCAAATGTAGGAACTATTGGAAGTATAGGTGTTGTAGCTGTAACGTATGTTGGAACATATACACCAGGTACTATAGGAGTTTCTGGCGCGCCACCTGTAGGTTCCGTAGGCTCTTCTGGAGTAGGAGTTGGTTCAGGCTGTGGTGTTGGTTCAGGCTGAGGTTCTGGTTCTGGCTGTGGCTCTGGCTCAGGCTGAGGCTCTGGTTCTGGCTCTGGCTCTGGCTGAGGCTCTGGTTCTGGCTGTGGCTCTGGCTCAGGCTCTGGTTCTGGCTCTGGCTCTGGTGTTGGATCTGGTTCTGGCTGTGGCTCTGGTGTTGGGTCTGGTTCTGGCTGTGGCTCTGGTTCTGGCTGTGGCTCTGGTTCTGGTGTTGGTGTTGGATTTGGATCTGGAATAATTGGTTTATCAAAGTTAATTGTTACATCTGTGCCTGTAATCTGTGTTCCAAGATATTGTAAATCATACTTCTTCGTAAATTTATAAATATTATTTCCTTCCGCATATCCTATAACTTTGATTGGATGATATGTTCCATCACCGCCTGTATATAACTCAGGTGTGCTAACAGTATCACCATCAATAACTATGCTTCGCCATACTGTTCCGTCCCAAATGCACCATGAATAATTATTTCCAATATTCCACATTCCTAAATATGCTTTTGTAGGATCAGCTAAGCAAGCCAATGGTAATTTATCTCTCTTCTGGATCTCATATCCATCTGGATAAATCCATAAATCTGGCTCTGCGGCTGTTTCATATCCATAATAGCTCTTGTAATGTTTATTTCCTTCAAATTTATTTACTGTATCTATCAAACCTTCAGGTGTATCTGTGGCATGAGCTAAGTCTTCTCTTTCCTTATCATCCATTGTGAATGTGTAGTCAACACCATATTCTAAACCAGCCACCTTACCATGGAATTGATTAGGATTTAAATTTTCTTCTGTCACAGTTACTACAGTTGCTATTTCTACTTGATTAAATACTATTGTTCCATTCTCATCTACACCACCGTATGTATAATATACTGTATTATTTTCAGCATCTGTTACCGCATATACGGTATTACCATCAGTAGTATCTGTTGTTACTGTAGAACCTTCAAAGTATGCTCCTAACAGATTTGTAGCTGAACCTGTAATATCTGCTCCTTCTCCTGCATCTCTGATTTCATTTCCATATGTAACTACTGGGTCTTCTTCATTGTCTTCATCTTCTGCTGGTGTTTCTGCTGGCGCTGGAGCCATCATTCTGAGTTGCATAGGAGCTACTGCTAATTCAGGTCTTGCTGCCATCTCTTCTTCTGGAAGTTCTTCTGCTTCTGCCTCAGCCTCTGCCAATTCTTCTTCCTGCTCATCTACTGGTAACTCTGCTGCAGGTTCTTCTGTTGCAGGCTCTTCTACTGTAGGCTCCTCTGTAGGTGTTTCCTCTGCTGGTGCTTCTTCCACTGGAGACTCTTCTGCTTCTGCCTGTTCTTCTGCTGGTGCCTCACCTTCTACTGCTGCATAAGCTATAGTTGCATCATTAAATGCATAAGCTCCTCCTAAGGAAGAACCTGTTATAGCTGCTGCAAGTAATAAGCTTCTAACCTTCATATTTCTCTTTGTCATAATATCCATCTCCTTTCGTGGAATCTCCAATACATCTTTCCGGTTCCGTCCGGGATTTAACATTATTCTCTGTAACGTTCTTGATTTTGTAATGTCATACTACGGGGAAATTGTGAACGAGTAGTGTTTTTTCAGAGCTGTTCTTGCCACTCGCTGTATGATATTGCCACGCACACAAAAAAATCACATATATTGTGTTTTATATGTGAAATACCACACAGTGACCACAATATATGTGACTTTATTCTCATTTGTATACAATTTGTAACTTTAATTACTTGTCTGTATCTTCAACTTCCTTTTCAACAATGTTTCTCTTATCCTTAGCAACCTTTCCTGATATTGCTGTGATAATGATAAGGATCCAATACCACCAAACTCTTCCACCTAAACCGCTCTTTGTGATAGAAAGTGGTGTCTCCTCATCCTGGATTGTTGTGTACTCATCCTCAAACTCTGATGCTAAATCATCTGTTGAGTCTAATCTTACAGCAAGTGGTACCTGCTGTTCTTCGATTGTTGTCTCTGCTCCACCAATCTCATTGAATGATGAAACTGTGCTTGTAGATGAAGCATTTGTTGAAACTTCATTATATGAAGAAGTTGCTGTTTCTGTTGTTGTAGTAGCAGTGCCGTTTGTCTCGCTTGCTGAAGCAGGAGTGCTTGTTCCACCATTTCCAGTGTTGTCATTTGCTGTGCTTGCAGCTGCAGATGCGCTTGCTGACTCTGATGCACTTATGCTTGCTGATGTGCTTGCACTTGTTGATGCACTCTCGCTTGCTGAGATGCTTGCGCTTGTTGATGCACTCTCGCTTGCCGATGTACTTGCACTTGTCGATGCACTTGTGCTTGCTGATGCACTATTGCTCAAGCTTGCTCTCTCTGAAGCACTAAGGCTCATGCTCTCTGACAAGCTAAGGCTAACTGAAAGTGACATGCTTGCACTCTCTGAGAGTGAAATACTCTCTGATGTTGAAACACTTGTTGAAAGGCTCTCTGATGTAGAGGCACTCTCACTAAGCGAAGCGCTTGTTGAAAGGCTTTCTGATGTTGAGGCACTCTCACTAAGTGAAGCACTTGTTGAAAGGCTTTCTGATGTTGAGGCACTCTCACTAAGCGAAGTACTTATGCTTGCTGACTCAGACAAGCTTGCTGATGTGCTTAATGACTCACTTAATGATGTTGAATCACTCAAGCTTGTTGAAGTACTTACACTCTCTGATACTGAGTCGCTTAAACTTGTCGAAGTGCTTTCACTCTCTGATACTGAGTTGCTCAAGCTTGTTGAGGCACTTTCACTTGCTGAAATACTTGCGCTTGTTGATGCACTTTCACTTGCTGATAAGCTCTCACTTACAGAAGCACTTATAGATTCTGAAGCACTTGTGCTTGCTGATAGGCTTTCACTCACTGATTCAGAAATACTCAAGCTTGCTGATACACTCTCACTAATTGAGATGCTTGTACTTGTGCTTGCTGATTCACTCTGGCTAAGTGATGCACTTGTTGACTCACTTAAGCTTACTGATGTGCTATCACTAAGTGATGTACTTGTTGACTCACTTAAGCTTACTGATGTGCTATCACTAAGTGATGCACTCGTTAACTCGCTCAGGCTTGCCGATGTAGATGCACTGTCTGAAGCGCTTGTACTTGCTGATGTGCTTGCACTTGTTGAAGCGCTTGTACTAGCTGATGTGCTTGCACTTGTTGATGCACTCTCGCTAGCTGATGTAGATGCACTTTCTGATGCACTTGTACTAGCTGATGTAGATGCACTTTCTGATGCACTTGTGCTTGCTGATTCACTATTACTTATTGAAGTACTCTCACTCGCTGATGTACTTGCACTTGTTGACTCACTATTGCTAAGTGATGTGCTTGCTGACTCACTCAAGCTTACTGATGTGCTATCACTGAGTGATGTGCTTGTTGACTCGCTCAGGCTTGCTGATGTGCTATCACTGAGTGATGTACTTGTTGATTCACTTAAACTTGTTGATGTGCTATCACTAAGCGATGTACTTGTACTCTCTGATACTGAGTTACTTAAGCTTGTTGATGTACTTACACTTGCTGATTCACTTGTACTAGCTGATGTACTTGCACTTGTGGATGCACTCTCACTTGCTGATGTAGATGCACTGTCTGATGCGCTTGTACTTGTTGATGTGCTTGCAC